>JAJEBE010000006.1 GCA_022822545.1 Anaerolineae bacterium | reverse complement strand
TCATGCAAAAAAAGCGAGCCCTGTAGGGGCGACCAATCTGGTCGCCCGCTGCCGCTGCGACTTGTGATTTCGGGCGACATGGTATGTCGCCCCTACAGATCGTTGCTTTAGCGAAATTTGCATTACTTTATTGGTTCTACTTCTGTGTCCTCTGCGGTTGAAGAAGATGACAGACCAACGCGCCGACAGGCGCTATAATCGGGCGCAGATCTGAAGCGACAAAGGAAAGATATCATGCCCCTATTTGATATGCCCCTGGAAGAACTGCGAGAATATCGTCCGCCGCGCGAGGAGCCGGCCGACTTCGACGCCTTCTGGTCAGGGACGCTCAGCGACGCGCGCTCGCGCGACAATGGCGCCGTATTCGAGCCAGTCGATACCGGCCTGGAGGCCTTCGCTGTTTACGATGTCACCTTTTCCGGCTTCAACGGCGATCCCATCAAAGCCTGGTTCATTCATCCGCGCGACGCCGCTGGCGCGCTGCCCGGCCTGGTCGAATACATCGGCTACGGCGGCGGACGCGGTTTCCCGCATGAGTGGCTGGCTTTCCCCGCGGCCGGCTTCGCCTGCCTGGTCATGGACACGCGCGGGCAGGGCTCGGTCTGGCGCCGCGGCGATACGCCCGACTTGCCCAACGGCGCCAACCCGTCCATCCCCGGCTTCATGACCCAAGGCATTCTCCAACCCGAAACCTATTATTATCGGCGTTTGTACACCGATGCCGCTCGCGCGGTGGATACCTTGCGGAGCCGCCCCGAGGTCGATGCCGAGCGCATCGCGGTCACCGGCGGCAGCCAGGGCGGCGGCCTGTCCATCGCCGCGGCCGGCTTGCTGCCCGAAGTTGCAGCTTGCCTGCCCGATGTGCCCTTCCTCTCGCACTTCCGCCGCGCCGTCGATATCACCCCGCGCGACCCCTACCTGGAGATCGCGCGTTATTTGCAGACGCATCGCGACAAAGTGGATACCGTCTTCCACACCCTCAGCTACTTCGACGGTATGAACTTCGCCGCCCGTTTATCCGCCCGCGCGTTCTTTTCCGTCGGCCTCATGGACACCGTCTGCCCGCCATCGACCGTCTTCGCCGCTTACAATCATGTGCCCGGCGAGAAGGCCATCAAGGAGTATTACTTCAACAATCACGAAGGCGGCGGCGCTGAGCACACGGTCGAGAAAATCCGCTATCTGCGCGCCCTCTGGCTGTCATGAAGGGGACGCAAATCGTCATGCTTGGCAGCGGCTGTCCTAACGCCGAAGCCGACCGCGTCAGTTCCGGCGTAGCCATCGCCGTTGATGGCCAGCCCTATCTCGTCGATTGCGGCCACGGCATCGTCCAGCGGGTGGTGCAGGCGCATGACGCCGGCCTTATCGCCTGGGACAGCACCGCGCTTACCCGCCTCTTCGTCACCCACTTGCATGCCGATCATACCGTCGGCTTGCCTGATCTGCTCTACACGCCTTGGATCCACGGCCGCGAGACGCCGGTCCAGGCCTACGGTCCGGCGGGCTTGGCGGATATGCTGCATCATATTCAACTGGCCTACGCTGAGAATATCCGCGAGCATCGCGCCGCTCATCCGAGCACGGAGCGCGGCTATCAGGTTGTGACGCGCGAGGTGGGGGAGGGATGTTGCTATCAAGACGAGAGGGTGGCGGTTTACGCGCTACGCGCCGATCATGGCGACCTGGCCGCCTGGAGCTACAAGTTCGTCACGGGGGCGGGCATGGTTGTCATCTCCGGCGACAGCAAACCGGTAGCGGCATTCGCCGACTGGGCGCGGGGCTGCGATGTGCTGATACATGAAGTCTACTCGTCGAATCGCTTCCCCGAGCGGTCGCCCGAATGGCGGGCTTACCACTCGCGCGTGCATACCTCTACGCGCGAACTGGCGACGCTGGCAAAGGAGATTCGCCCGGGTCGCCTGCTGCTCTATCATCAGCTTTTCTGGGGACAGACGGCCGACGAACTCGTCGCCGAGATCACCAGCAATTATGACGGGACCGTCATCAGCGCGAATGATCTGGATGTTTTCGCGCTGCAGGCTTAGGCAGGAGATGACGCGACCATGACAAAAGCACCATTATTCCAGCCACTCGACTTCGACAGGCTTAGCCCGACCGAGCAAATCCGGCGCTCCGACGAATTTCTGGGACGCATGCTCAAGCGCCGCAGCGTGCGCCATTTCTCGTCCCAGCCCGTCCCCTTCGAGCTGATCGCCAACGCCATTCGCGCCGCCGGCTCCGCCCCTTCCGGCGCCAATCAGCAGCCCTGGACCTTCGTCGTCATCGGCGACCCTGATCTCAAGCGGCAGATCCGCCGCGCCGCCGAAGCCGAGGAGAAAGAGAGCTACGAGCGCCGCATGAGTCAGGAGTGGCTGGAGGCCCTGGCGCCGCTGGGCACAGACTGGCGCAAGCCGCACATCGAAGACGCGCCCTACGTGATTGTTGTCTTCCGCCAGGCCTACGGAATCGGTCAGGACGAGGCGGGCAAGAAGAAGCGCGTCATGCACTATTACAGCGAGGAATCAGTCGGCATCGCGGTCGGGTTCTTGCTGGCGGCCCTGCACATCGCCGGCCTCGCCACCTTGACGCATACGCCCAGCCCGATGAAGTTCCTGGCGCGGATTCTCGACCGCCCCGCCAACGAGCGTCCTTACGTGCTGATACCGGTCGGCTACCCGGCCGCGGAGGCCCGCGTGCCCGCTATCAGCAAGAAATCGCTCGACGAGATTATGCTGACGCGCTGAGGGCGCCTGCATGGGCGTCCTGGTCCAACGCGCCGGCCTGTTTAGAATCTCGTGCCGTAGGCGGGCAGGCTGGCGCCGTGGATAATCGCCCCCGCCTCCGAAGCGAGAAAGGCGATGACGCGCCCAACCTGCGTCGGCGTCACGCCCGCATGTGGGTCGGCGGCAACCTGGTCGCCCGTGTTGATCGCCGATGGCAAAACGGCATTCACGCGAATGCCGCGCCGTTTGTATTCTTCCGACATGCTTTCGGTCAAACGCAGCACCGCCGCTTTCGAGGCGGCATAGGCGGCGTCATGACCGCTCGATCGTAGTCCTGGGCGCGCCCCGATGTTGACGATGACGCCGCTGCCTTGCTTCAGCATAGTCGGCAAGACGGCGCGGCTCGTCAAAAATGGCGTGGTCGCATTCAGCCGGTGCATCTTTTCCCAGGTTTCGACCGACATTTCATGCACCGGTGCGCCCGCGTCCCAGCCGCCGACGATATTGACCAGGACATCGATGCGCCCAAAGGCCGCTAGCGTTTGCCGCGCCAGTTCGTCGGCCGCATCCGGCGCGGATAGATCAAGCCGCTGCATACAAATATGATAGGGATCGTTCTCCAATTCCGGGAAGCGCTGATAGAGGCGGTCATCGCCGCAAGTCAATGCCAGGCGCGCCCCGCCCGCGCGGAACTCCGGTATCACGCCCGAAGCCAGCAAGCCCGACGCGCCCGTGATTATCGCCACTTGTCCGCTGAATGCCGTCATTGCAGTCTCCCCTCACGCGCCACCCTTAATCAAGAATATCACATTTTCAGCCGCATCTTGCCCGGACCGGGGTCAAGTCAGGCGCGCTCGCCCCGCTATCCCACGCAAAAAGATGCGTTCCCGCTCAGGACCTGTTATCATCCCGCCCACGTCTGAACGGAGATATGTCCGGGGCTGATATGCGCGTTCTTGTCATCGGCGGCAGCGGCGTCGTCGGCAGCATGATCACACCTTACCTGCGGAAAGATCAGGACTTGACTATCTTTGACTTGAAGCCGCCATCCGACCCCGAGCTCGCCTGCGTTCTGGGTGATCTCACCTGCTACGATGCGCTGGCCGCGGCTATGACCGGGCAAAGCGCGCTTGTTTATATGGCGATGGGCAGCCTGGATTGGCAGACGCTTGACGGCATCCACAGCGCCTACGATGTCAATGTCAAAGGCTTGCATCTCGCGTTGAAGGCGGCGCATGAAGCCGGCATAGAGCAAGCGGTCTACACCAGCAGCATGTCCGTCTATGCCGACTTGTCCGGGCGCAAATTCGCTGACGAGATCACCCCGCCGGATGCGAAGCATCTCTATGGCTTTACCAAATCGCTGGGCGAGCAAGTCTGCCTCAACGCCGTCCGCAATTGGGGCATGCACATCAACATCCTGCGCCTCTGCTTCCCCAGTCCCGATGAGAAAATGCGGGATATCGAGCCGAACAAACGTATCCTGGCCACCGCCGCCAGCGATGTCGCCCGCGCCATTTCCGCTGCCTTGAGCTTTCGCGGACGCTGCCAAACCTTCATGATCAGTGGAGATTTTCAGGGGTCTATGTTAAACATGAGCAAGGCGAAATTACTGCTCGGCTGGGAGCCGCAGCAATTCTGAAAATGTTTCAATTGCCAATCGGATATCGGAGCGCAGAAAACAGCTATGCCCCAATATGATCTCCTGCTCAAAAACGGCCAGGTCATTGACCCGGCCAACCAAATCAACCAAGTGATGGATATCGCTGTCAAGGCGGATCGGATCGCGGCCGTGGCCGAAAACATCCCCTCAGCGCAGGCGGCGCGGACGGTTGATGTCGCCGGCTGTCTCGTCGCGCCCGGCTTGATCGACATCCACGTCCACGTTTACCACACGCGCGAGCCGGAGACGCTCAGCGTCATCGCGGATCATCACACGTTCCGCTCGGGCGTCACCACTGTGGTCGATACCGGCACCGCCGGCGCCAAGCATTTCTTGCACTTCAAGCGCAGTGTCATTGACCGCTGGAAGACGCGCATCTTCGCTTTTGTCAACATCGTCCAGTCGGGCATGATCGGCCCCTTCGAGCAAGACATTGACGAGATGGATCCCGAGTTGGCAGCTTCGATTGTGCTGGCTTACCCGGAGGTTTGCGTGGGCATCAAGACGGCGCACTACTGGGTCAGCGAGCCATTTGACGACAGGCATCCGCCTTGGGCGGCGGTCGACCGGGCGCTGGAAGCATCGGAGATTTGCGGCAAGCCGGTGATGATGGATTTCTGGCATCGCGAAGGGCGCACCTATCAGGAACTCTTGCGGAAGATGAAGCCGGGCGATATTCACACGCACGTCTACGCCCAGCAATTCCCCATCCTGAACGCGGAGAACAAGCCGGCGGACTTCATGTTCGAGGCCCGGGAGCGCGGCATCATCTTCGATCTCGGCCATGGCGCCGGCAGCTTCTGGTTCCGCCTCGCCATCCCCGCTTATGAGGGTGGTTTCGGGCCTGATTCCATCAGCACCGATCTGCACATCGGCAATGTCAACGGCGTCGTACACGATATGCTCAACACCATGTCCAAGCTCCTCTGCATGGGCATGAGCCTGAACGAGGTCATATATCGCTCGACGGTCACGCCGGCGCGGGAAATCGGCCATCCCGAGCTGGGCACGCTCAGCATCGGCGCTGAAGCCGATATCGCCGTGCTGCGGGTTGACGAGGGCGAGTTCGGCTATGTCGATTGCGGCGGCGCGCGCATGAATGGCGGGCAGAAGCTCGGCTGCGAAATGACCATCCGCGCTGGCGAAATCGTCTACGACATCAACGGCCGAGCGGCCCCGCTATGGGAAGAGGCGCCGGCAGCTTACTGGAAAATCCGTTATCCGAAGGGCATCATCGAACCATGACCGATTACGAATCGCTCGGCATCCGTCCCGTCATCAACGCCTACGCCACCGTGACCAAATTCGGCGGCTCGCTCATGCCGCCCGAAGTCATCCAGGCGATGAGCCAAGCCGCCGGCAGCTTTGTTGATCTGGCGCAGCTTCAGCGCCGGGTCGGCGAGCGGATCGCGGCGCTCACCCGCAACGAAGCGGCCTATGTCACATCGGGCGCCGCCGCCGGCATCGTGCTCGCTTCCGCCGCCGCCGTGCTCCACAAGCAGCCGGAGGCGCTCAAACAATTCCCGGACATCGCCGCTTTTGATAACGAAGCGATCATCTTCCGCGGGCAGCGCAATCCCTACGACTACAGCATCCATCAGACCGGCTTGAACTTCATCGAAATCGGTGGCTCGCTTAATAGTCTGCTCGCGGCGATCAGTGACCGAACGGCTTGCATCTTCTGGTTCCCGCGCGGTGATCTCACGGTCGCGGACATCAGCCTCGCCGAGGTCATCGCCATCGCCGCTGAGCGCGACATCCCCGTCATCGTCGATGCCGCGGCGCAGTTGCCGCCGGTCGAGAACCTTTGGCGCTTCACCGAGATGGGCGCGGCCCTCGCTCTGTTCAGCGGCGGCAAAGACCTGCGCGGTCCCCAACCCACCGGTCTCATGCTCGGCCGCAAAGACTTGATCGATTCCATTCGCCCCATCAGCAATCCCAACCACGGCTTGGGGCGTCCGCTCAAGGTGGGCAAGGAAGAGATGCTGGGCTTGCTCGCCGCTGTCGAACGCTATCTCAGGCTCGACCACGCCGCTCGCGCCCAATACTGCGAAGAGGTGGTCGCCCTGTTCTGCGCCGCGCTGAATCCGCTGCCCGGCGTCCGCGCCGAGCGCGCCTTCCCCAACGAAGCCGGTCAGCCGCTGCCCTGGTGCCTGGTCAGCATCGTCCCGGCTGTCCTCGGCCGGTCGGCGGATGATATCGTGACAGCCTTCCTGGCGCATGAGCCCGCCATTGCCGTCTCGCCGCTGGACGAGACGCAGTTCCATCTCAACCCGATGACGCTGAATCCGGGCGAGGAGGTTGTCGTCCGCGATGCTTGCCTTAGGCTGCTGGGATCAGGCCCGCTATGAACCGTCCCTTCCAACTCTACGACCTGCGCGTCACTGTTGAACGCATCGAAGGCCGCTCTGTCTGCGGCCTCCAAGTCGGCGATTACTTCGAGTTGACCGAGAGCGCCAAGCTGCGCATCCCCGCTGGCAAACACTTCTGCATCTATGCCCTCTCCGCCGTCCTGCCCCTGCTCGCGGCGAAGCAGCGCGAACTCAGCGAAAACGACTGGATGACCCGCGATACCGTCGCCGCCTGCCCCGATGTCGACGAGCGCCTTATCATGCGCATCGAACGGCTGGACAAACGCACACTGGACAGCGACGATCTGACCTGATCGCCCCGTTTTATCGCCCTAATCCATCAAAAGCCATCCAACTGCTGGCAAAAGCTATCAGCCCGCTTAAATCATCGCTCACCCGCTTGTGAAATTTATCACAAATTGGATAGGCTGTGTTTAACGCATCCCGATTTTTGGAGGCCTCTCATGACCAGCGACAGCGTCCCAACCCTCAAAGGGCACTGGCTCTGGGGCAACCTCAAGGACTTCAACGCGGACCCCCTGAGTTTCATCGAAAGCGCGGCGCGCTGCGGCGACCTGGTGCGGATTCGATTCGGACCGATGCGCGGCGCGTTCGTCAATCATCCCGATCACGTCTGCAAAGTCTTGGCGGCGCGCAGCAAAGCCTTCCGCAAGCCGGCCGTGGTCAAGCGCGCGCTGAACGACATCCTGGGCGAAAACATCTTCACCAGCAATGGCGACTCCTGGAAGCGCAGCCGGCAGGCGCTGCAGCCAGCTTTCCACCTGCGCCATGTCGAGCGCTACACGCAGATCATGCAAGACTGCATCGAGCGGGAATTGCGGGGCTGGCGGGCTGGGGCGGAAGTCGACCTGGAAGCGGCGATGACACGCGTCACGATGCGCATCATCGTCAAGACCATGTTTGACGCCGAGCTGGGCGACCGCGCCGATGAACTCACGGCCGTCTTCACGCGGCTCTTCCACCTGGCTTACCGGCGCATGAAGCTCTATGCCCTCCTGCCAAATTGGCTGACGACCAAGAGCAACCGCGAGGTCAAACGCCTGAGCGCCCTCGTCCGCGATCTGCTTAGAAGTTATATCGCCGATTGGCGCGCGGGCAAAGCCGGCGAAGCCTCCCTGCTGAATCTGGTCTTGGGAGCGGAAGAGGGCGCCAAGATGTCGGACGAGCAGCTGATCAACGAAGCCATCACCATCATCGGCGCGGGCTTCGAGACGACCGCCTACACGCTCGTCTTCACCTGGCTCGCGCTGATGCAGAATCCCGCGGTCGAGGACAGGCTGTACGCCGAGGTCGATGCCGTGATCGGCGGGCGGCGATTGGACTTGGCCGATGTCAAGGCGCTGGACTATTCGATGCGCGCCGTCAAAGAAGCCCTGCGCCTCTACCCCAGCGCTTGGGGGCTGTCCCGCTCGACGCTGGAACCGGTCGAGATCGCCGGCAGCGTCTTGTTGCGCCATAGCACCGTGCTCGTCTCACCCTGGACCCTGGCTCGTGATCCACGCTGGTTCCCGCAGCCGCTCCGCTTTGATCCCGACCGCTTTCTGCCGGAGAATGCCCGCGCCATTCCGCATTACGCCTATATCCCTTTTGGCGGCGGCGGACGCACCTGCCTGGGCAGCCACTTCGCCTTGATGGAGGCGGTCATCATCATCGCTGCCATCGCGCAGCGTTATCACCTGCTGCCGCTGCCGGGCGGGGCCACCGGCGTCAAGAGCGTCGCTTTCACGCTGCGGCCCAACGGCCACATGCGCGTCAAACTCCTGCCGCGCGAAACCAGCGCTGCCGCCGATCCAAAGCCGCCAGCGCGCTTTCCATCCAGGGCAATGCATACAAGCACCTCACCTCATTGCCCCTATTCGGGTAGAATAGAGACAAATCTCGGCCTTGGAGTGGCATAGGAAAAGAGGCTCTCATGTCCAAAGAACGCAAGCATATCAAGGTCACCTATTCGACCCTCGGCAGCCCCGACCCGCTGCTGCATGAATACTTCGAGGAAGATGTCGCCGAACTGAAGAGCAACCTGGGGGCGAGCTACCGGATGCTCATCAACGGCGACTGGGTCGATGGCGCCGGCAGTTTCGAGAACCGCTCGCCCATCAACACCGACTGGCTGCTGGGCGAATTCGCCCGCGCCTCCGCCGAGCATGTCGATCAAGCCGTGGCGGCGGCCAAGGCGGCCTTCCCCGCCTGGCGCGATACCCCCTGGCAGGAGCGCTGCAATCTGGTCAATCGCTTCGCTGACCTCATCAGCGAGCGCCTCTTTGAGATCTCCGCCATCGTCAGCATGGAGATCGGCAAGAACCGGCTGGAGGCTATCGGCGATGTCGAAGAGAGCGCCGATCTCATCCGTTACTGCGTCGACGCCATGCGCGACAATGGCGGCTTCGACCGTCAACTGCTCAGCGAAACCGACCAGCACTTCAACCGCAGCGTGCTCAAACCCTACGGCGTCTGGGGCGTCATCGGTCCCTTCAACTTTCCCGCCGCGCTCACGGGCGGTCCCACCGGCGCCGCGCTTGTCGCCGGCAACACGGTCGTGCTCAAACCGGCCGCCGAAGGCTCGCTCACCGCAACCATGATCGCCCGCTGCGTCGAGGACGCGGGAATTCCCGCCGGCGTCTTCAACATGGTCCTCGGCGGCGATGAGCCGGGCATGGCGCTGACCGCCAATCCCGACCTGGCCGGCCTGACCTTCACCGGCAGCTACGAGGTCGGCATGAACATCATCAAGACCTTCAGCACCGCCGCCGGCTATTACCGCCCGGTCGTCGCCGAGATGGGCGGCAAGAACCCGACCATCGTCAGCGCCAACGCCGACCTCGATAAAGCCGCCCTGGGCGTCATGCGCTCGGCCTTCGGCTTGACCGGGCAGAAATGCTCCGCCTGCTCCCGCGTCTACGTCGATGCAGCCGTCAAAGACGAGTTCCTCGCCAAGCTGGTTGATCTGGCGGAAGATGTCGCGGTCGGCGACCCCACCGCTGCCGATACTTACATGGGCCCCATCATCAACGAGACCGCTTACGAGGCCTACCAGCGCTACGCGGGCGAGCTGGATCAGGGCCGGATCCTCACCGGCGGCGAGACGCTCGATGTCGGCAAGGGTTACTTCGTCGCGCCGACGGTCGTGGCGGACCTGCCCGATGACCACCGCCTCTGGCGGCACGAGATGTTCGCGCCTATCGTGACCGTGCGCGCCGTGGAAAGCCCCGATGAGGCGATGCGCTTGGCCAACGATGTCGCGCTGGGCTTGACCGCCGGCTTCTACAGCGAAGACGCCGATGAGGTCGACTGGTTCCTCGATAATATCGAGGCGGGCGTGCTCTACGTCAATCGCGAGACCGGGGCGACCACCGGCGCCTGGCCCGGCTACCAATCCTTCGGCGGCTGGAAAGGCAGCACCGGCAGCAACAAGGCCTCGGGCAGCTACTACTACTTGCAGCAGTACATGCGCGAGCAGTCGCATACGATTGTGGGGTGATTTTCACCGCCCGGCGGAATCCGTAGGGGCGATTCTGTGAATCGCCCGCCCCACACAACCTATCAGAACACCCGTCTGTTTTCTTTCGATCACAAAATTCTCTCTGTCTCCCCGTCTTTTCGTTAGACTTTTCCAACACGCGACCATATAGTCGCTCATTTCAGAACTAATGTGCTATACTGTCTATATTGCTCACTAGACCCGAGGTCCAGCATGCCCAACTATTACGCCCAGCACAGCCCCTTCACCGATCCGGGCGCCTACGCCCCCGCCTTCGATGACCTGCCCGCCGACCTGCCCGGCATCGTCCGCGCCATCCAGGGCCTCATCATCCCGCCCTACGCCTACACCCTCGCGCCCCATGGCCTCGAACCCGATGACATCGAAATCTCCGGCTTCGGCATCAGGCGCATGGAGGACCTCATCGCCAAGCTGCTCACAATTTCCGACGCGCCGCTGTCCGAGCCGCGTCCGCCGCGCCAGCGCCTCGGCCTCAACTGTCGCAACTTCGCCGCTCTTCTCGTCGCCGCGCTCCGCCATAAGGGTATCCCCGCCCGCGAACGCATCGGCTTTGAAGGCTATCTCGGCGGCGATATCTACTACGAGCATCGTATCGCCCAGGTCTGGGATACCTGGCGGGGCAAGTGGTTGTACGTCGATGCCTTCGTCGATCCGTCCCTCAAAGCAGTGCGAGACATCGACATTGATACCTTGGATATTGTGGAGAACGACTTCTTCTGGTCCCCGAGCCTGATCTGGCTGGCCGCGCGCGCCGGCAATGTCAATCCCGAAACATTCGGCGACAGTCCCGAAGACACCGGCTTCCCGGCCATTCGCTACGCCCTGCTGCACGACTTCGACGCCCTGAACAAATACGAAGTCCTCGGCGATGACAATTGGGGCGACTTGATCGACAAGCCGGAAGCCGACCTGTCCGCTGACGACCGGGCTTTCCTGGACGAAGTCGCGCGCCTCACGCTCAACCCCGATGTCCATTTCGCCGACATCACCGCGCTGCACGCTGCGTCAGACTACGGCAAACAAGTCCGGCAGGCGACGAACAAGTTTGGATTATGATACGGAAGCAGCGCCAAGTAAGTAATGCGGAAACCGGAGGGATAATTGTAGGGGCGACTCTTGAGTCGCCCAAATGCAAAATGGCGCTGTAATGGGCGATCCAAGGGTAGCGTAGACACTAACCTTCGATTGCCCCTACAGATACCGGAATATCAGAATCATCGTCCTTTTTCGCAGGACTAACTTGGAACTGCTTCTGTGCCCTCCGTGCCTCTGTGGTCAATCTAATCCACCACGATCAACTCCTGCCAGCCATTCGTCAGCTTCTCGCCGCCGCCGGGCCGCGCCACCACCACATCCTCGACCCGCGATGAATAGCTGTTGATCTGCATGATGCTCGGCTCAATCGTGAAGCACATGCCCTCTTCCAGCGGCGTCTCATCGCCCTTGGTCAAAAAGGGCGGCTCATGCACATCCATGCCGATGCCATGCCCCAGCCGATGCCGGAAAGCCTCGCCATAGCCGGCCTCCTCGATGACTTTGCGCGCCGCCGCGTCGGTAGCGGTGGTCGTGCCTTCGCCCGCCTTGAGCGCCGCGATGCCGGCCGCCTGCGACGCCATCATCACATCGTAGACCCGTTGCGCCTCTTCGTCCGGCTCGCCGAAAAAGACTGTCCGCCCGAAGTCGTAACACCAGCCTTGATAGATGCCGCCGAAGTCAAAGAGGATCGAGACCGGCGGCTCCAGCTTCCGATGCCAGCTTTCCATCCGCGCGCCGAAGAGCAACGGATGATCCGGGCCGCTGTTATAGAGCGAGGTCGTGAACGATTGCCCCAGCGAGCCATGCTTCCGCAGTTGGTAATTGACCTCTTCCACGATCTCCAGCTCGGTCATGCCATGCCGCAGTGCCTTCAGCGTATCGGCGAAGGCGGCTTCGGTGATGCGGCCCGCTTCGATCATCAAGTTGATATCGGCTTGGGATTTGATGACGCGCATGGGGCGCAGCAGAGCGGTGGCGGAGAGCCAGGTCGCCCCCGGCAGCAGCGGCTGCAAATGCGATACCGTCTCGGCGCGGGCGAAATCGCTGATCGCCACCCGCGGATTTTCGGGCAGGTCGAAGCCGTCGAGGATGCGCTTGACCATCTCAGAGGGCAGATCCCAATCGCCGAGGACGCGGATGTCGATGCCTTCCAGCCGGCTCAAGCCGCCGAACTCGGCCGTCATCCGCGGCAAGGGCAGGACGGGCGCGTGATGCGGGCTTATCCAGGCGCCCTCGAGCCAATCGCCCGGGTGGATCGTATGCCCGTAATTGGGGAAGTCCCGCGGGACGCCGGTCAAATACTGCAAGTCGGACGAGATGGGGATGAAGGCGAGATCGGCCTTGTCTCCCAGGAGTTGCTGAAATTGCTGCAGGCGGTCGCTGGACATGGGTCGCTCCTTCTGACGCTTGTGATATGGCTGGATTATAACCTGTCTGCCGCTGGAATCCGCATATAAGCCGTCGATTTCCCTACGCTATGCCAGCCCTTCCACATATCAGGCGTCAAAAGAGTCTATACTGGAAGCCAATTTCTGTGATTTGTTAAAGGAATTCTCATGCGAAAATTGCTGATTCTCATGGCGATGCTGGTCGGTCTCACCGGTGTTGCGCAGGGCCAAGAAGCCAACCTGGCGTCCTGCAGCGCGGCGCAGCTCGCTGTCACGGACTCGTACATGACCGATCATTTTGAGTTGATGGGCCATGTGATGACCCGAGAGATGGTCGCGACGCTATCGCCGGTGGTCCTTGAGGACCTCGGCGACTTGATCCAGAACGAGGCAAGCAGCGAAACCCTCAGCGAATACGGCCCGGTCCTCTTCGACTGGCGTGAGTCCTTCTGGGAGGCCCATCCCATCTGCGACGAGGTCTTCGATATCGGTACGGCGATGGATGAGTCGGCCTCTGACATGGCGGCTTTCCTCGCATACAAACTGGCTGGCATCGCCGACGAAGACAACCCTTATGTCGAGAGCATGAGAATGGGCATCGGTCTTCTCGCCTTTCTCCTCGGGGAATTGTCGGACCAGGCGGCGGACGCTGCTGACGCGGCGCAAGTCGACCTCCCGGTTTGTACCGATGACGATCTCGGCATCCTGTCACAGGAACTTGCGGTATATCGCGCCTTGCTTGAGGTGCCGCCGCGCACCTACAGCCTGGTTGGATTGGCGAAGTACGGCGTGGCGCAGCTCGCCTGGCGCGACAAGCTTTGGACGCGCCTGCCGCCATGCCAACTGTCGCTTCAGGTCGGCTTGCTCATGAGCCATATCACTAGCGATCTCGCGATTGAACTCGCCTTGGAAATCGGGGAAATAGCGGGCGGGGAAGCGCCATTCTCCCAACAGATCGCGGCGGACCAGGCGCGCCTGGCAGAGACATCCGCGCCGATAGACGCCGTAGAAAAGGGGCGGGCGCAGACCGTGACACTGCCCGAATGCGGCGACGATGGGATGTTGAGATTTGGCGCGGTTAATCGGAACTTTCCTGATCTTGTCGACGCGCTTGAGGCGGCGGAAACTGTGCCTGATCTCCTGACGGCGGCGGACTTGCACCTGGCCTGGCGGGAAACGCTCGAGGCGAATCCGCCCGACTGCATCGAATCGATGATAACAGCCGGCTTGATGCTGCGGGTTACCGGCAATTATGTCGCCTCGCTCGCTCTTGATATCGCCGGCGTCATGCCGGAGCCGGACGCCGAGATTCCGATTAAGCCGCATCTATTCGGGATACTTACCATCAGCGTGATCGCCGACGACATCAGCGCGTCTATCGAAGCGAGCGGCCGGCAGCCCGATGAGTTGATGGAAGCGGCCGGCAGCAACTTGCCCGATTGTGAGGACGGCGATATCGGCTTGGACTTCTACAACCTCTTCGTGGAATACAGCGATCTGCTGGACTTCGCTGAAAGCCTGGAGACCGTGGGCGATGTCATGGCTTTTCGTCAGGCGCAGATCGATTGGGCTGAGAACAATATCGACCGCTTGCCCGGCTGCAAGCAGGCGGTGGAGGCTGGCTACATGATGTATACGATCCTGGCGGATTTCACTGCCGCCTATGCCCTGCTGATTGCCGGCGCCGATGTCGAAGACATCCCCTACGCCGAGACGATATGGACCTATCGCGACCGGCTGGATGCCTGGCTGCAGCGGGAATTGCAGTAAGCGGCGCCGGCTGAAATGGACGCTGTCGGTAGAACGCCGCAGGGAAGGCAAGCCTAGATAACGCGATCAGACAGGAAAGCTGGCCTTCGCTGAAGGTGGTGGCTGGACGTGCGTCGCTCGTTCCGGTTTGGTAAACTTGACGTTATTATCGTGTCTTGTCAGTGTTCTGGCAGTGGCCGACCATATTGGCAACGATTTGCTCTTGGTTAGCGCAAGAGGAGACGAATATGCGACCGCGAATTCTATTGTGTGTGTTGGTTCTGGTATGTCTTGCATCTTTCGTTTATACGCAGGCTAGCGACTCGACGCTCTGCAGCCTCGCCGAATTGGAAATGGTGCTGGCGCACCAAGCCGCCTACCAAGACTTGATGGATCATGTGCGCGACTTGCCGACGCGGGAAGGCGCCTTCGAGTATATTGACGATTTGCTCGCTTGGCGCGAGACAGAGTCAGGCAAGTTGCAAGACTACCCTGCCTGCGCGGAATCGCTGGAAATGGCGCGCTTGATGGAACAAATCAGCAACGATGCGGCCGCGCAGGATGTGTACTTCCTCAACGGCTGGGATGATGACCTTCCGCAGTCGCAGCCGTTGATGCAGAGCTATCGCCGCCGCGACCAACTGATAGAAGAAATCGAGGCGACGCTGGCAAGCGGTGAACGCCAAGCCGAATACTTGGCGGACGAGTCTCGCTATCCCTATTGCAACTTGAATGAAATGGAGGCGCATCTCGAAGCGATCGCAAGCTACCATGACCTACTGGCAATGGCTGATGCGGTCACCGATATCGATGAATTGGTTGCTTATGCCGAAGCGCAAATCGCCTGGCGTGAGATCACTTGGCGAGAATTGGCGCCGTGTGAATTGGTCTGGCATTACCGCTTTGATTTGAGCCGCCTGACCGAGGATATCTTTGTCTACAAGTGGCTGGAACTCGACGGGCTATCGGAAAGCGAAAATCCCTACGCCGATACCGTCAGTCTATACCGCGGTTATCTGGTGAGTCTCGAAGACTACTTCCACGGTAGGCTGGAACGCAGACGAACGCAAGCGGGCACGGGCGCGCAAGCCTTTCCCGGGCTGCCTAGATGCCCGGCCGACCTGGTGGAAAGCGAATTGGAGCGCCTGCGCAATTATATCGAAGTTGGCGCGACCGAGATCAAATCGCTGGAACAACTGCTCAGCTTCAGCCAGCAGCAGATGACCTGGCGCGCCGAGAACATCGCCGGAGCGCCGCACTGTGCCGAACTGCTCGAGATTCAGACGCTGCTCATTCAGCTAAATGCCGACTTTGTGGCGCGGGCGGGCCTGCAGTTGGCGGCTGTGCCGGCTGAGGAAAATCCGTACCTGCGCTTGCCCGGCGACCAAGAGCGCGTGGATGCCCTTGCATATTCAAGCGAAACACCCGGAACAGAACATACCCAGGCCCGCGCCTGTACAGACGAAGAAAAACGCGCGGCGATCAGCGAAGATACCGCTGAATATACTTACCTGCTCAATGCGATCCGCTCGGCATCGGTGATAGAAAACTTCATCTCCTACCTGGAAGATCAGATTGCCTGGCGCGACGCGCTCTGGCGCGAGCTGAATCCTTGCGCCGAGGTGATTGAGCTGGGCTTGCTGATGCAGCAAATACACAGCGGTTACGCCTCCTTCCTGGCGCTGCATTACGCCGGCGCAACGCCGGAGCAAAATCCATTCTACCCGCAGATTCAAGCCGACCGAGCGGCGCTGCAAGCCTTGACGCTTGGGATATTGCAAGGCGGCCGGACTGAAGAACCGGTCGCCGAGCAGGCAGCGGGATTGCTACCATGCGACGGCACGGCGATGAAAGCCTTGTTTGACGCCATGCTCGTCTATCAAGATAAACTAGGAGGCGGCGACTCAAATACGCTTGACGATCTGCTCGCTTACAGCGCGGAGGTCATTGACTGGCGCGAAAGCAGCCTGGCGGGATTGCCGCCCTGCGCCGATGTCATCAAGGCGCGCCTGCTAATGACGCAGTTGACGGGTGATTTTGTGGCGCGCAGCGCGCTCGATCTCGCCGGCGTCGCCGAAGCCGATAATCCCTACTTGCGTTTGCCTGGTGATGGTGAACGCCTGGAGGCGGTGGGGCTGTCGATGTTGACCGAAGATCGCGCGGATGCCGCCTCCGAATTTGACTTGCCGGCTTGCAGCCAAAGCCAAATTGATCGGCTCTCGGACGTGATTAGGACTTACCTGGATAGAATGGGAGAAGACGAATTTCCCGCGCCCTTTGAACAAGTCCTGGCCTACAATGATGCTTTTCTCAGTTGGCGCGCGGAGGGTCTATCTGACATGCCGCCCTGCGCCGACGGGGTCGCATTGGGTTTCGCGCTCAACGAAATGTCTGGCGATATCGCCACTATGCTCGCCTTGTCCTCGGCGGGCGCGGATCCGGGCGAGACGCCGCAAGCCTACGGCGCGTCCAAAGCTGCCCAAAAGCTCGCTGAGATCATCGATAGACTGGGCATCTAGTTGCTGCAGCCGACACTGGACGAAATCCCTAAGGTGAAATGTACCAAGCCATCCTCTTCGACCTCGACGACACCTTGTTCAGCCTGCGCGCCTGCGAAGCGCAAGCACTACTGCGGACGCTGGTCGATGCCGGGCTGCTACCCGCCCTGCCCGCCGACTTCGCCGAAGCCTACGCGACAATCAGTTCGGGTTATTGGGCGGCGCGCTCGGCGGATGGCGTCACCCAATACAGCCGCGAAGACGTCATCACTTATAGCTGGCGCGATTTCCTGTCCCTACATGACCTGGACGCGAGCCGCGCCATCGAGCTGGCGAGGCAATTCTGGCGCGAGTTCTGCCGCGCGACCGCCCTCAATCCCGGCGCGGAAGCGGTCTTGGGGCGCCTGTCCGAATCGTATCGGCTGGGCATGATCACCAACGGCTACAGCGATTCGCAGCGGGGCCGGTTGAAGGCGGCCGGGCTGCTCGATGTCTTTGATCCGCTTCTGATCTCGGAAGAGGTCGGCCTGGCCAAACCGGACGCGCGCATCTTCCAGATGGCTTTGGCGCGGCTGGACTTGCCGCCGGAAGCGGTGCTGTATGTCGGCGATTCCATCGGCCATGATCGCGAAGGCTGCCGGCGCGCGGGAATTGAATTCTGCTATTATTGTCCTGAGCCGACTGCCTCGGACGATTTGCCGGATGTGTCATTCCGAATTGCTCGCTTGGCGGAACTGATTCCGGCGCTGATACCGGGCCTCACTCCGTAATCGTCACCTTCGATAGGCCGCGCGGTTTGTCGACCTCGTAGCCGCGCGCCAGCGCCTGCTCCATGGCGTAGACCTGGCCGGGCATGACCGCCAGAATCGGGCTGAGCCACTCCGGCGCGCCGGGGATGGGCATCCCCCGCGTCGCGTTATCGAGCAGGGCGGCATCGTTGCTGATGATCAGCGTCTCGGCGCCGCGCTCCGCCAGGTCGGCCGCCATCAGCTTCATGCCGGGCAGCGTCTGCCCGATCGGCGCGACCAGGATGACCGGGTAGCCGCGATCGATGACGGCGATGGGACCGTGACGAAAGTCGGCTTCGCTGTAGCCTTGGCTGCCGATATACGTCAGCTCTTTAACCTTGAGGCTGATCTCGCAGGCGGTGGCGTAATTGAAGCCGCGCCCGAGGGCGACCAGCCGGTCGCTGTAGCGATAGCGCTCGGCCCAGCCGGCGATGCTGGCGCAGCTTTCGAGCGTGCGGGAGGCCAACTCCGGCAGGCGGGCCAGCTCGTCCCACATGGCTTGGTCGCCCTCCGTCAGGGCGCTCGCCAGCATCGCGATGACGGTTAGTTGAGCGGTGTAAGTCTTCGTGGCGGCGACGCTGTATTCCCGCTCGGCGCGCAGGGGCAGGTGAAACTCGGCCGTTTGCGCCAGCGGCGAATCATCGAAGTTGGTGATCGCCAGCGTCAAGGCGCCCTGCGTCCGCGCATCGGCCAGCACCGCCCGCACATCCTCCGCCTTGCCCGATTGGGAGATGCCGATGACCAGCGCCTGCGACAGATCGGGCGGCCTTCCATACACCGTGTGCAGCGACGGCGTGGCCAGCATGACCGGCAGGCGGAGGCGGTGGCCGATGAGGTATTGCGCGTACAGCGCCGCGTGGTCGGAGGTGCCGCGGGCGGCGATGCAGGCGAAGATCGGGTCCCGCTCGCGGATGGCGGCGGCGACCGTCTCGGTACCCTCGCGGCTTTGATGCAGCAGGCGCTTGATGACGGCCGGCTGCTGCGCGATTTCCTTTCGCAGATGCATAGGTTTCCTCGCCTAGGTGGCTCAATCGTCCAGCGGGCGGTAGTTGACGCCTAGCCAATCGAGGCGGGGCAGATGCCGTCGCAGCCGCGCGACCAGGCTGTCATAGTCGCGCTCGGCTGGATGATTCCACAGGACATCGGCGATGGCGATGGCGCGCGGGAATGCCATGTATTCGACATGATCCGAGTTCGGCATATATTCGGTCCAGAGATTGCCCTGGCCGCCGAGGATATGATGCCGTTTGTCGTCGGCGATCTCTTCGGGGACGACGACATATTGCCAGACCTGCCGCAGAGGCAGGATGGCGGGAATCGCCCAGGGTTCGCTGTCGGTGTCTTCGGACTGATAGTAATCGAGATAGCAGTAGGTATTGGGCGTCATGATGACATCGTGGCCGGCGTTGGCGGCGGCGATGCCCCCGGCGCTGCCGCGCCAGCTCATGACGGTGGCTTTGGGCGCCAGGCCGCCTTCCAGGATCTCGTCCCAGCCGATCAGGTTGCGTCCGCCCTCGTTCAGCCAGGTTTCGATCTGGCGGATGAACCAGCTTTGCAACTCGTGCTCATCGGCCAGCCCCTCGGCTTTGATGCGCGCCTGACAGGCGGGGCAGTTTTCCCAGCGCGGCTTGGGCGCTTCGTCGCCGCCGATATGGATGTAGGCTGACGGGAATATGTCGAGGACTTCCGTCAGGACATCCTTCAAGAAGCCGAAGACTTCGTCCTTGCCGGCGCAAAAGATATCATCGGCGATGCCCCAGGTTCGGCGCACTTGGTAGCTTTCGCCGACGCAGCCCAATTCCGGGTAGGCCGCGAGGGCGGCGACGGCGTGACCGGGCAATTCGATCTCCGGCAGGACGGTGATGCCGCGCTCGGCGGCATAAGCGACCAGCTCGCGCGCTTCGTCTTGCGTGTAGAAGCCGCCGTAGGGGACGCCGTCGTATTGATCCCAGGTGCCGGAGACGACTGTTTCGGCGCGGTAGCCGCCCGCCTCGGTCAGCCGCGGATACTTCTTGATCTCGAGGCGCCAGCCTTGATCTTCCGTCAGGTGCCAGTGGAACTTGTTGAACTTGTAGAAAGCCATCACGTCAATGAGCTTCTTGATGAAGGCGAGCGGGAACATGTGACGGCCGACATCGAGGTGGATGCCGCGCCAGCCGAACGCGGGCGCGTCGCTGATGGAGACGCAGGGAATCGTCCATTCGACGCCGTCTTGCGTCTCGCTCGCCATAATCTGTGGCGGCAGCAACTGACGCAGCGTCTGCATGCCATGCAGGAAGCCGGGCAGGGCCGCCGCGGATAGCTCGACGCGCTCGGGCGACGCCTCCAGAGTGTAGGCTTCCGCGGTCGCGTCAGCATCGCCGGGAATGAGCAAGATCGCGTTCTGGACGGCGGAAGCTATATCGTCGTCCAGCGGGTGCGCTGGAAGGCCGAAGCCAATAGCCGGTCGCAGGTAGTCGGCGAGCATCTCGCCTATCGCGTTATCGGCGGAGAATATCCGGGTGTGCGCATTGATAGTGAATGCGCCCGGTTTGACTTCGATGTTTTGCGGTTGGGGAAAGAGCGTGATTTCAGTCATAGGCGATTGAACCTCGTTTGCGTTGCTTCGGTTATATGTCGTCCAGCGAGACAACTGCAGTGAGCTGCTGCGGATTATCGGGATCGCAGCCGTTGAAGATGGCGCGATGGTAAGCGAGCAATTGTAATACGGGCAGGTGCAGGACGGGCGTGGACCAAGGCGGCAGGTCTGCCGGCAGCCTGACACACTGATGATTTTCGGTATGAGTCTGTCCGATTGCCAATACTTCGGCGCCCATGTCAGCCATTTCGCCCAGCACGCGGAGTTCATGTTTAGCGGCTTCGGGGGAGACCAAGCCGATGACCAGGCTGTCTTCGCCGACCATGGACATCGGACCGTGACGAAATTCCAGCGTGTGATAAGCCTCACTGTAAGACAGGGACATCTCTTTCATCTTGAGCATGGCTTCACAGGCGATGCCGTAGAGCGCGTCCGACCCGAGGAAGAAGAACTTCTCTATAGCGCCATCCTCGCCCAGCGACTGCGCCAGTTCGCCGTAGCTTGCCAGCAGGCGGCGGCAGATGGCGGGCAACTGTCGGCCGGTGTTGAGATCGTGGCCGGCGATCATGGCGGCTAGCTGCTGCGCGACGACCAACATGCTGCTGAAGGAGCGCGTCTGGGCGACGCTGACTTCCTGCGCGGCATCAATGGCGATGGCGAGGTCGGCAGTGCGAGCAAGCGGGCTGGCGCTGTCACAGGTGACGGTGAGCACAGGGCCGCCGATTCGGGCGCGGAAGATTTGCTGCGCGCGCGCGGTTTCGCTGGTCGTGCCGGAGCGCGAGACGGTCAGCAGCAGGTAACGGCGCTGCGGCAGGGTGATTGATTCTGGATGCAGGAGCAGCTCCGAGGCGGGCAAGGCGGTGGCGTCGAGCCCGCTCTTGCGCAAGAGGCGGGCGGCGCAGAGGGCGAGATAGTAGGTTGAGCCGCAGCCCGTGACGATGACCTGGTCGAAGCTCGCCGAGGCAAGCAGCGATTCCAGGCGCTCTTGCGACGCGCTGAAAGCCGCCAGCGCCTCCTCCCATACTTCCGGCTGGCTCATGATTTCTCGCAGTGTGTGTTCGCCCCGGGCCATCCAGGCAACCTCGCTCAAAGTCCTTTGGTCAGTCATTTTAGCAGACACACGAACAGTTGACAGATTGACGTTTTGGCGCGGGCAGAATTCCCTCATAGCGGCGGCGGCGGTTGCTGCTATACTCTTTTCACATTGCGGAATGGGTGGAGAGGGCAGGTCAGCCGAGCGTGCCGCGATTACTGATCGAGAACAGTCAAATCTGGCAGGAGGATCGCTTCCTCAGCGGGCACACGCTGGTCCTCGAGGATGGTCTTATTAAGGATGTTTGTCCCGCTGCCGGCGTCCAGCCAATGCCGGACGATCGGCGCATCGACGGCGGCGGCGTCTACGCTCTGCCCGGCTTCGTCGATCTCCACGTGCATGGCGGGGACGGCTACGATGTGATGGACGCGTCTCCGTCCTCGCTGCAAGGCCTTTGCGAATTTTTGGCGCGGCAGGGCGTGACCAGCTTCCTCGGCACGACGATGGCGGATACGCGCGAGCGGATTGACGCGGCGCTGGCGACGATAAGCGCTTGCGCCGGGCGGCCGCATAGCCCCTTGCTGGGCGCGCACCTCGAGGGACCCTATCTCAATCCGGATTACCGCGGCTCTCAGCCGGAAGCGCATTTGCGCGCGCCGACGGCCGAGGAGTATTTGCCCTGGCTCGATTTGGGGACGATCAAGCAGATAACATTAGCGCCGGAGCTTGATGGCGCGGCTGAATTGATGCGGGCCGCCCATGCGCGCGGCATTATCCTGTCGCAGGGGCATAGCGGCGCGAGTTATGAGGCCACGCGCGAGTATATCGCCGCCGGCCTGCGGCAGATCACGCACACCTTCAACGGCATGGCCGGCATCCACCATCGGCGGCCGGGCAGCTTCGTCGCCGCCAGTGAAGATCCGGCGGTGAACTTCGAGATCATCCCCGATGGCGTGCATGTTCATCCGGCGGTGTTGCGCATGCTGCTGCGGCTGGTCGGCAGTGAGCGCGTCATCGTGGTCACCGACGCCATGCGCGCCGCCGGCTTGGCCGATGGCGAGTTCGGCATGGGCGATGTCGCGGTTGTCGTCAAGGACGGCATCGCCCGCGATCGCCGCGGCAGCCTGGCGGGCAGCACGCTCACCATGGCGCAGGCTTTGCGCAACATGATGGCATTCTGCGATCTCTCGCTGGCGAAGGCCCTGCCCATGCTCACGCGCGTGCCGGCGCGCGCCATCGGCATGTACCCGCGGAAAGGCTCGCTTCAACCGGGCACGGATGCGGATCTGGTCCTCTGGGACGTCGACGGTGGCCTGCGCGCTACGCTCATCGGCGGCGAGCCGGTGTATGTCGCCGAAGAAAAAGCAGTCCCGGGCCTCTAGTACATCAAATCAAGATCAAGCTGATTCTCCAGCGGCTCGCCCTTCAGGTAGCGCCGCAGGTTGCGGATGAACAGCGCTGTCAGCTTGCCGTTTTCGGTATCGGCTGTGCTGGCGGAGTGATGGCTGATGATGACGTTGGGCAGCGCCCAAAGCGGATCGTCGGGCGGCAGCGGTTCCGGGTCGGTGACATCAAGCGCGGCGCCGCCAAGGCGACCTTCACGCAGCGCTCGCGTCAGCGCCGCCTGATCGACGATGGCGCCGCGAGCGATGTTGATCAGCACGGCGCCCGGCTTCATCAAGCCGATGCGTCCGGCATTCAAAAGCCCTTCGGTCTCCGGCGTGTGGGGCGTAGAGAGTACAAGAAAGTCGGCCAGGGGCAGGAGTTCGTCCAGCCTCTGAGGCGGATATTGCTCGTCGACGGAGGGTGGTCTATCGATATTGCTGCGGCGACAAGCGAGGACGCGCATGCCGAAGAAGCGGCAGACTTGCGCCAGGTCGCGGCCGATGCGACCCAAGCCGATGATGCCGACGGTTTTGCCGCGCAGCTCCGTGTTGTTGAAGCGCTGCCAGTGACGGTCGCGTTTCTGCGCTTCCATCAGCGGGTAGTTCTTGACGAACATCAGCATCGCCATCAAGCAGAACTCGGCCAGCGGACGAGCGTGTACGCCGCTGGCGGTGGTGAAAATCCAGCCCGGGCGATCGTAGCCGTAGCGCTTGACGAATTGGCCGATGCCGGCGCTGGTGGCTTGTATCCACTTGAGCCGGGGCGCGAGTTCGGGCAGGTCTTCGCGGTGCGTATGATCGAAGTCGAAGAGGATCTCGGCTTGCGCCAGCAGCGCGCGCCATTCCGCTTCTTCTTCCTTACTGCGCTCATGCGGCGAGGTGTGATCAGCCTGGAAGCGCGGCGCGCCGATAAGATCCGGCCGGTAGATGACATCAAACGCCGGCGCCTCAGCGCGGATGCGCGCGATATGCTCCGGCTCAAGGTAGGAGGCGATCAAGACTTTGGCTGCCATATTCAAATCCTGCTTTCACATCAGTACTCCAAGAATCTAGCCCAAAGCCGGCTCCCTGCAAAGCCCGTAGCTTGCGACGACCGTCATGACTGCCCGCTCTCAAGCACCGCTTCTCCGCGTCTGTTATGCTATGGCTTGCTGTCTCGATTGCTTGGTCGGAATATGCGATGTACTGCGGCTATTGCGGGTGTTTGATTCGACGTTGCAACTGTCATGAGCCGGGCAGCGACCTGGCGCGATTCATGGCGCGCGGCGGCCGCGGGGCGGGACCGTGGCCGCGGGCCCAGCCTTACAAACGCGCCGTGCCGCCACAAATCAAGCGGCGGGAACGGGCGACCCTGCGCGCGCGGCATGAGCGCTGGCATCGACAATTGGCGGAGGACTTCGGCGAAGGCTGCGCCAATTGCGGCGCGACCGATTCGCTCGTGCTCGATCACATTGTCCCTATCGCCAAAGGCGGGCCCTCGGCGCTCGATAACTTGCAACTGCTCTGCGCCGAATGCAACCGCCTCAAAGGCAAGCTGGTCATCGATTGTCGCGATTTCACAGCCGCTCGGCGCGTAACCGGCGATAATGACTAACACGCTCATACAAAATATCAGACCAGTTCAATCGCCGGCAGTGCCGGAGCCTCGACGCCCTCTACTCGCTCGACGTAGAGGATCTTGTGGCTGTCTACGCGCCCCTCGGTCGCAAAAGAAACGCCCAGCGTCAGTCTAGCCGCTATAATCAACCTGACCAAAGCAAACGAGCCGCCCATGCCCAAAGCACAGCGTCAGTTCCGCAGCCAAGCCATCATCCTCAGCCGCCGCGACTTCGGCGAGTCCGACCGCTTGCTCATCCTCTTCACGCCGCAGCAGGGGAAAATCCGCGCCATCGCCAAGGGCGCGCGCAAACCCAGCGCCAAGCTCAGCGGCCACGTCGAACTCTTCGCCCGCAGCGACTGCGTCATCCACCGCGGACGCAACCTCGATATCCTGACGCAAGCCGAATTGATCGATCCCTATCTCGGCTTGCGCGACCACCTCGGGCGCGGCGCCTACGCCAATTATGTCGCCGAGTTGCTTGATCGCTTCACCGCCGATGAAGAGGAGGATGGCGCGGCGCTTTTTCTCCTGCTGCATGAGACCCTGTCGCGCATCGCCGATGCCGAAGATCCACGCCTCGCCACGCGCTTCTTCGAACTGCAACTGCTTGATTTGGTCGGCTTCCGGCCCGAACTGCTCGAATGCGTCGTCACCCGCGCCGACCTGCTGCCGGAGCGGCAATTCTTCAGTTGCGAAGAAGGCGGGGTCGTCAGCCGCGCCGCCGCGCCCCAAGTGCCGTCGCGCCTGCTTGAGATCGACTTCGACGCGCTGAAACTATTGCGACACTTGCAGCGCAGCAGCCAATCTTACTCCGCGGTCAGCAGCCTGCGCCTCGCGCCGCCACAGCACGACAGCGCCGAGCGTATCATGCTCGCTTACATCACCCACTTGCTGGAACGGAAATTAGAAAGTATTGATTTCATCCGCCGCTTGCGCCAACAGATGAACGGTCCATGAGTTCCCGATACACCTCGACTGTCGCCTCGGCGATGCTGTCGTGGGTGAAATGCGCCAGGAAACGAGCCCGCCCCCTTTTGATCAAGTCGCTTCGCAGAGCCGCGTCATCGCGCACTTCTCGCAGCGCTCGCGCCAGCGCCGGCACATCTCCTTCGGGCACGATGCTCCCGGCTCCGCCGACAACCGCCGGTATCGCGCCGCTGTCGCTGCCGATGACCGCGACGCCGCTCGCCATCGCCTCCACCAATACGCGCCCGAACTGCTCCTTCCAATTTCGCCGCGTCAGGGAAGGCAGGACGAGCACATCGATCTTGCCGTATTCGGCGGGCAATTCCTCTGATGGCAATTGGCCCGCGAAGTCCGCCCGGCCGCCGATCTCCAGCGTTGCCGCCAGCGCCTTCATCTCGTCCACTGAGGAGCCGCCGCCGACCAGGCGCAAGCGCCACTCGCCGTCGAGTTGCGCCGCTGCCTGGAGCAGGATGTGAACGCCTTTCTCCGGCACGACGCGACCGATGAAACCGATGGTGAAGGGCCGCGATGGTCTTGCCTCCACCGGACGAAAGAGCGCCCCGGACGCGCCGAACTGCGGGATCGTCCGCAGCGGCCCGCCAAAGCCCTTCTGCCGCAAGACCGCCGCGGCATCGTCCGTGCCCGCCAAGGCGTAATCGGCCCGGCGCATGACCCAGCGCTCGCCCCAACTGAATGGCGGCGGATAGCGGCGCAGGATGTTCTGCCAGGTGAAGAACAGCGATTTGGCGCCGGCCCGCCGTGCCAGGCGCAGCGCCTGCCAGGTCGCCAGGTTGTAGGGTTCTTCGTCGATATGCGCGATCTGCGGTTGAGCGGCGGCGATCTCCCGCGCCAGCGTCGGATAGTGATGCAGGTGGAAATTGCCGTTGAAGCGAATGGGAATCGCGCGCAGCCGATAGCCGGTGCTGTGGCTGCGCTCCAGTTGCTGCGAACCGCGTTCATCGCGCCAGGCCGGCGGGACGAGCACTGTCAGGTCAATGCCGCGGCGAGCGATGGCTTCCAGCTTGGGCTGATAGATCCCGACGATACAGGCTTTTGAGAGCATCAAGACGCGCATGACTAGCCCGGGGCTCGGCGCCGTCGCCTAGACGATTTCGATAGGCGGCTCGCCGCAACTGGCATTGGCGTCGTAAACGCGAAAGGTCTGGTCGGGCAAGGACAGCACGCCATAGGTATGCGATGTGGAGCGCGCGCAAGAAAAAGTATACAGCGAGCCGGGATTAACCAGGCAGCCGTGCTGAGTCTTGATATGCAGCGGCAAATGAGTATGGCCGGTGACCAAAACATCGGCTCTCAGCGAGCTGAGCACCATCTTGAGATAGGTGGTCGACAGATGATCTTTGTACATGCCCCACATATTGTTGCCGGGCTTGCCGTGACACATGTAGATGGTAGTGCCCGCCAACTCGCCTTGCCAATCCAGCGGCAATTCTTGCAGGTATTGGAGGTTGTCTTGCCGAATGCCGTAGACCCACTCGTCATGATTCCCGCGAGCGACCGGGATGCCATGCGCGCGGATCAGGTCCACCACCCGATCCGGCTCCGGGCCGCGCCCCACCAAGTCTCCGGCGCACAGGATTTGATCCACCTGATGATGTTTTTCGAAGCGAGCGAGCACATCCTCTAGCGTGTCATAATCGGCATGCACGTCTGATATGATTCCAATTTGCATCCACACTAGACCCTAACCGTTCACTACACCAACCATTATACAATCGTAAATTACTCATGTAGAGGTACGATCTGCCTACGCCGCCTAGCCGCGCGTCCTAATCGGGAGGCTTGCTCAGCGCGGCTCTTGCGCCGAGAAGACATGCCGAGCGAATCAGAGGATATTGCTTGACCCGCAGCGCGGACATTTCTCTCCGGCTTGTTTGACCATGGCCTTGCAGTCATCGCAAATCACAATCTCGCCCTTTTGCAGGCCATGGTCAAGCGAAACTCGCTCATCAAATACGAAGCACTCGCCCCGCCAGAGCGACGCCGATGGCTCCACCTCTTCCAGATAGCGCAAGATGCCACCGCGCAAGTGGTAGACTTCCTCAAAACCCAACTGCAGCAGGTAGGCGCTCGCCTTCTCGCAGCGGATGCCGCCGGTGCAATACATCGCGACCCGCCTGTGCGTCGCCGGGTCGAGATGCGCGGAGAGGTAGCCGGGCAACTCGTGAAAGGAATCGGCGCCCGGGTTTATCGCGTTTTCAAAAGCGCCAATTTGGACTTCATAGTCGTTGCGCGCGTCAATGAGCAGGACATCATCCTGCGCGATCAGGCGGTTCCAATCCCGAGGTTCTACATAGGTTCCCACCCGCTGATTGGGGTCGATGCCCGGGACTTTCATGGCGACGATCTCGCGCTTCAAGCGGACCTTCATCCGCTGAAACGGCATGCGCGTGTGATAAGACTCCTTAATGTCCAGATCGTCGAAACGCCGGTCGCTGCGCAAGTAGCGGAGCAGGTCTTCCACAGACCGGCGCTGGCCGGCGATGGTCGCGTTAATGCCTTCTTCCGCCAGCAGAATCGTACCGCGCAAGCCCGCCGCCCGGCAGCGCGCCAGCAGTGGGTCCCGCAGCTCCCGGTAATCCGGCAAGGGGATAAACTTGTAGAAGGCAGCGATGAGTATGGTCTCTTGCATGTACGATCAGCCCACTATTTCTCCGCTCGATTCTAATTCGAGGCGCGGCATATTTGGAGTTGGAATCGGCGGGCGACCGAATCGCCGCTACAGCATTCGACAGAGTTTGGCAGCCATAGCGGGGACATATCAGCAGCGATTGCCCGGATGCGAGCGCGCCTATGCTATACTTCGGCGTATGAGGGTCGGTCTCAACGCGCATCTGCTTTCCAGGCAAGCCGGATATCGTTCGGCCGGCATTCACGGTTATATCGTGAATTTGCTGCGTCACTTGCCGGGGCAAGCGCCAGCCAACTGGCAGTTTCAAGCCTTGGTCGGCGCCGCCTGCCAGGCGAGCTTTTCCGGCATCAGCGTGAAACGGGCGCGCTTCGACACAGAAGGGCCGCTGCGCCGCATTTTGTGGGAGCAGACGCTGCAACCTTGGGCCATCAGGCAATTCGACCTCTACCATGCGCTGGCATTTGTCGCCCCGCTAGCGCTTGCCGCGCCGATGGTGGTTACTATCTACGACCTGAGTTTCCTGCGTTTCCCGGAGCGGCTGAGCAAGGCGCGCCGCCTTTATTTGCAGACCATGACGGCCTTGACTTGCGCGCGCGCGAGGCGCATCCTGGCGATCAGCCGGAGCACTGCCGACGACCTGACCGCCCTGCTGGGGATCCCCGCGAGCAAGATTGATGTCACGCCGCTGGGTTACGATAAGACGCTGTTTCATCCGATCTTGCCGGCGGAGCGCGAGCGCTTTCGGCAAAAGGAGAGGCTGCCCGCGCGCTTCTGGCTTTATGTCGGCACGCTTGAGCCGCGCAAGAATCTGGAGATGCTGCTGCGGGCATACGCGCGCTTGAAGTCCGACGAGCGCTTGCCGCTGATATTGGGCGGCGGCCTTGGCTGGCAGGGAAAGCAAGTGCTGGCCGCCATCGAGGGCCTCGGGCTGAGCGGCAGCGTCAAGCATGTCGGATTCATACCTGCCGCAGACCTGCCATTTTGGTACAATTGCGCCGAAGCATTCTTGTACCCGTCCGTCTTTGAAGGTTTCGGCTTGCCCGTTTTGGAAGCCATGGCCTGCGGCGCGCCCGTACTCACATCCGATGTCTCGTCCTTGCCGGAAGTGGCCGGCGCAGCGGGCAAATGCCTCCCATCGGCGGACGAAGAGCGCTGGGCAGCCGAGCTCAAGGCGCTGAAGGCGAATGACGAATGGCGCGATATGGCGCGGAGGAAAGGACTGGAACGGGCGGCGCTCTTCAGTTGGGCGCGCACAGTTGAACTCACGCTCGGCAGTTATCGGCTAGCTATGACAAGCAACGAGCAGCCCCTCGGAGAAAGTGAAAAGGCGACCGGCGTTGAAGCCAAATAATGCCCGATACCCGCGGACGGCGGATAAGACAGCGGCCTTTGCTCGCCCGAGCAAATCGTGAACGCGCCGCGATCTCTATCTGAACGGCCTACCATTGAGCCGCGCTGGCTTTTCCCGCTGGCGGACGCTTTGCTCGCATTCGCGGTCTTTGGCATCGCTTATATCCTGCGTTACGACTTGCAGATCATACGCCCGCTTTTGGACCCCGGGCAGCGCGACTTCGGGCCTTATATCCCTTTTGCCATCATTTATGCGCTGCTGATTCTGGTCAATTACCAACGCAACAATCTATACCGCAATATCGCCGGCCGAGCCTGGCTGGAAGAAGTTTATCTGATCGCGAGCAGCGTGGCCGTCTCCATCGTCATCGTGCTGGCGATGTATTATATCTTGCAGCCGCTGGTGACAAGCCGCTTGATGCTGATCTATGTGGCCGCGCTGACGCTGGGTGTTGGCGCCGCGTCACGGTTGATAAGGCGCTGGATGTTGGCTTACCTGCGGCATCAGGGGATTGGCATTCGCCGCGTCTTGATCGTGGGTATGGGCGATGTGGGGCGTTCCTTGCTCGGCATCATGCTATCCCGCCCCGAGTTCGGTTATCGGCCGATCGGCTTTCTGGATGACGATGCCGAGAAGAGTTCGGCCGGCATGGGACGGGTGGAGGCATTGGGCGGGACCGCGCAGTTGTTGTCAGCCATCCGGTCACACATGGTCGATACGGTCATTATCACCTTTCGCTGGAAGCATTACGATCGCATTCAGGAGCTCACCGAGGTCTGCCGCGATGCCGATACTGATTTGCGGATCGTGCCGGAGATCATGCAGCTCAATATCCGGCAAGTGCAGGTCGAGAATCTGGATGGCGTGCCGCTTTTGGGCATCGGCCCGCATCGCTCGTTCAGCCGCGGCAATCAGTTGATAAAACGCGGGCTGGACCTGCTGCTGGTCATCATCAGCTTTCCGGTTTGGGCGCCCGTCAGCCTGCTCGTCGCGCTCGCCCTGATGCTGGAAGGCGAAGGGCCGATCTTGTTCCGGCAGATTCGCGTCGGGAAAGACGGCCGGCAATTCCGGATGGTGAAATTCCGCAGCATGGTCGAGGGCGCGGAAGACCTGCACGAAGATATGCTGCGCGAATCGGGCGAAGATCCGCGCCACGCCAAATTCATCGACGACCCGCGCATCACCCGCGTGGGCAGATTCCTGCGGCGCACCAGCCTGGACGAATTGCCGAATCTCATCAATGTGGTCCGCGGCGAGATGAGTTGGGTCGGTCCACGCCCGCCCACACCGCGCGAAGTCACGCATTACGAGCCGCGGCACACACGGCGCTTGCAGATTACGCCGGGCATCACCGGCTGGTGGCAGGTGCGCGGCCGCAGCAATGTGCCCTTCGACGAGATGTGCGAAATGGACATGTATTACATCGACAATTGGTCAATCTCGATGGACATCGAGATCCTCATGCTCACCATTCCGCGCGTCTTTTTGCGCAGCGGCGCTTACTGATTGCATTTCTTTCTCCACCGCAAGCCTCATGAGCCTGCGCCTTTTTTACAACCTGTCGCGTCCTCAGCCCCCGAAACATCTCAAGACCTTCTCGCCCCCAAATCACTGAATGAGAACATTTGCTCTATAATTTCGCACCAATTCCTGTTATAATTAGCCTATGAAAACCTGCGTCCATATCGCGACCGCCCACCCTTCATTCGCCTCGCTTTCCGGTCAGATGGCCAGATTGCCAGATTGCCAAAAAAAACTTTTGTGTCGGCAAAGGCGCTGCGGTTATTGGAATCCATTGGAGAAAAATTGTTTCCCGTTTCCGAGACTTCCAATATCATTTCCAATCCGCTACATGACAGTCCGACCGCTTTTGTCATACCTGCTTCTGGTTTTACTGACTCTCAGCGCCTGCGAATCCGCGCTGCTGCAAGAACCGCGTGTTCCGGCCGCGGCGACGCCGGTCCCGGCTGCGCAGACCACCAGTTCCGACCCGGCCGAGGTCCTGCGGGAATACATGACGGCCTGGAATAATAGTGACCTCGAGGCGATGCACGGCTTGCTCGCCGAGCGCAGCCGTGAACTCTACCCGCAGGCGAACTTCATCGACAAGTATACGGTCGCCCATAGCGTCCTGCGTTTTGGCGGCGTCCAATACATGGCGCGCGGCGTTGAGCATCAGGGTACGACAGCGGTCCTAAAATACGATATCGCGATTGAATCGCCGACCTTTGGCGTCGTGGTTGATGAGGATCGCGTGATGCGCATGGTTAACGAAGGCGGCTGGAAGATCGCCTGGTCGCCGATGGATATCATCAGCGGCATGTCGAGCCGAGCCCGCTTGAACGAGCGAGCGGAATTCCCGCAGCGCGCCAATATCTACGCCGATGACGGCCGTCCGCTGGCGCAGCAGGACGCGTTGATATACAGCCTGTACGTCATCCAGCAAGACATGCCCAATGTTGATGACTGTCTCAATACGCTCGCGCTCGTGACGCGGCAGCACCTAAACACGCTGCGGCGCATCTTTGTGGATTACCTGGACGAGACGCTGTTCCATATCGCCGAGATTGACAGCGACCAATACGAGACGCATCAGCAAGCATTAGCGGCGGATTGTGACATCCGCGTCACCGATGGTCCTCTCAACAAAGTGCGCGCGTATCGATCGCGCAGTTATTACGGGCACGGCATGGCCACCCATGTTGTCGGCTATATCGGCGCGGTGCCGGCTGATGAGTTGGATCGTTGGGAGGCGCGTGGTTACTCCGCCGGCGATTTGGTCGGCCGCGCCGGTATTGAGCTGGCCTACGAAGAGACCCTGGCCGGCAAGCCACAGCGCTATCTGCGCATTTTGGAAGGCGGCAGCACCGTCATTCGCGAGCTTGCGGGAGCGGTCGGCCAGGCGCCGCGTTCGGTGACCCTGACCATCAAGCGAGACCTGCAAGCGATGATGGCGCAGAGCATATCCGACGCGGTGAACTACGCCAGCCCCAATTGGGGCGGCATCACCACTGGCGGCGCTCTCGTCGCCATGGAGGCTGACAGCGGGAAGATCCTGGCGCTGGCGAGTTATCCCAGTTTCGATCCGCGTATATTTAGCCGGGACACGGAATACGACGTGCTTGGCGCGATCACGCGTCTCAACGGCGATCCGCGCAATCCCTTTATCAACAAAGCCCTCGCCGAGCAATATACGCCGGGTTCGGTCTACAAGATTGTTACGGCGCTGGCGGCGGCTTCGGAAGGTATCTGGGCGCGCGAGCAATTATTCGATTGCGATTATTACTGGTACGGCGAGAGCTATGGCGATTCGCAGGCGGTGCGGACCGACTGGCGCTTGCTGGAATCCCCGCCGAAGGACCCCGCCGGATCAGTGACAATGGCGGACGCGCTGGCGGCCTCCTGCAATCCCTTCTTCTATGAAATGGGGGCGCGGATGTATGAAGCGCGGTCGGATATGCAGAGCGACTACGCCAAACTGCTCGGCATTGGCCGGCAGACCGGGATACGCGCGCTGGGCTTGGAAGCGGCTGGCAACGTCGCTCCTCCTCTTGAAATCACGACCGCCATCAACAACGCCATCGGGCAAGGCGATGTCGCCGTCACCGTCATACAGATGGCGCAATTGACCGCGGCCATCGCCAACGGCGGCGCGCTCTGGCAGCCTTACGTCGTGAGCCACATCGGCAGGGAAGGGGAGGCGGACTTTCAGTTGGAGAATGAGCCGTCGCTGGTTGCGGAACTGGACCTGGATGCCGAAGCCCTGGACATCGTGCGCGAGGGCATGTGCAAGGTCACGACCGTCGAAGATCTGGGCACGGCCTGGTTCGTCTTTGACGATGCGCCTTTCACCATCTGCGGCAAGACGGGCACGGCCGAAACAGCCGGCAATCCACACGCCTGGTTTGTGGCCTACTGGCCGCGAGAAAACCCGCAGATCGCCTTCGCCGGCGTGATGGCGCATTCGCGTGAAGGCTCGGAAGTGGTCGCGCCGATGATCCGGCGCATCCTGGACGATTATCTCGGCGAGCCGCGCAAAGACTTCCCCGAGTGGTGGCAAGCTCCCTATATCCCGGTCCAGACGCAGCGGCAGGCGCTGGCGGAGTTGGCAGCTGCCGAGAACTAAGCGCAGTTGCCCGGCCAATTGCTGTTCGGCGTCCAGGCGGGCAAACGGTAGGGCGTCTTGGCAGGCGGGGATCCCAACAGGTAGACATAAGTGTACTTGCGCCAGCGCACATAATCGTGATCGCTATAGCCGAGGTCGATCCAATAATCCGTGCCGCTTGGTCCGCCGCCGGTATCGCGGACTGTCCCAATGCCGTATTCCGGCACGTAGAGCTGCGAGTAATAGGGAATGATGTTCGGCTTGGCGGCGATGATTCCCTTCGCCAGATCGGCGCCGGTCGATGTATTGAGGTTGCCGCCATTTGAAGTCGGGTTATAACTGGTGACGTAAACGCAGAGGCGCCGCCAATACTGCCGGGGACCGTCAGGAGTCTGCACCGTGCCGAGCGGGACGGCTTTGGTCCCGTAAGCGACAATTCGATTGACCGCCGCCTCGACTTCGACCGTCTCGGTATGCTCCCGGCGCACTTCGATCCCGTTCTCATAACGAACGCGGTAACGAATCTCGCGCAGGCCATCGCGCCCCTCTTGCACCAGCGCGCGGGCATCAAGATTCAGGTTGGAATCGGGCCGATACTGTAGGCTGTGTTTGATGACCTCGCTCTCCGCCACCACCGCTTCCGTGACGCGAACGATCTCGATCCGCATATCTTCCTCGACCGCGGTATCGCCCGGCGGCCGCACATAATCCAAGCCGAAGAGCGGCGCGTTGAGCTCGTTCAAGACATCCGCCACCGTCTCGGCATTGGTCCGCGCATCAATGTCGACGCCATCCACGCTTAATATCAGCGGGATCGCGCGACTGATGCGAATCGTCAAAGGTCCGGCGATGAGGCTATCCAGCGACGGCGCCACGTCATCCGTCATGTATAGGACAAATCCCGCTTCGTACAGCGCGTCGCCGACCGTCTCGGCGGTTGATTCGATCCTGAACTCGTCGCCGTCGTCGATGATGGTCAGGCGGGACGCGCGCCGGATTTTGATGCGCAGCGCCGGCACAGTCCAATCGGGCAAGGCGTCGTAACGCGCCAAGGCGCCGTTGACCCAGATTCTGTCGGCGTCGCTGACCGCGATGTCAGCCTCCATCAAGATAGCCAGCGGTTTCTCCAGCGTCGTCTTCAACTCACGCTCGTTGCCATTCTCCTCTATAGTGACCTGCCGCTTCCGCAGGATGGTGACCACCATGCCTTCGGTCAATCTTTCGCTCTCGGCCGGTGACAGCCCCTCCGCCGCGGACAATTGTATTCCCTGTTCAGCGAGCAGCTCGCCCACCGTGTCAGCGGAGGACCTCACCTGACGGGTGGCGCCGGCATAATGGATAGCGACTTGCCGATAGCCGCCCGACTCGATGCCGGATGTCCTTGGGATGGCGCGGATGAATAACGCGAGCGTAATGAATAGCGTGCAGGAGGTAAAGACGATGACCAGGCTCGGCAACCAACGGCCGCGTTGCAGCAGCCAATTGCGGCCTCCGATGGCACGGGACGCCGCGGCGCCCCTGCCCGGCGCAAGTGCTTGCGTTTCCGCATCTGTCCGGCGATTCCTGCTCATCACCTGTATGAGTCCCGCGTATACGCCTGCCGATTACCTTTGTAGTAAACTATTACAAACGCAAGCGTTACACGATTATATCCGATTGATTCACCCTAAAAAGGGTTTACGAGCCGGTCAAAGGAGACTATAATGAGACTTCGTATCAATAAGATGTGAAGGAGAGACTCAAAATGCGACAAAGAATCACCCTGATATTCGTCATTCTTACGGCTCTTTTGCTGCCGAATATCAACGCGATCACGCAAGAACACAAGCTCGAAGTGATCGCTTCCTACAGTATTCTTGCGGATGTCGTCCACAACATTGCGGGAGATCGCATTGAACTCACGACGCTGATTCCGACCGGGGCCGACCCGCACAGCTTTCAACCGAGCCCGCGCGATCTGACGCCGCTGTCGGAGGCGGATGTGGTCTTCGTCAACGGCGGCGGCTTTGAAGAAAGCTTGCTTGAGGTGATAGAAGGCGCGGCGGCTGATACGCCGATCGTGGAAATATCGGCCTGCGTCGGGATTATTCCCATCGGCGCTTCCGGGCACATGCATGACGATGATGAACATGCGCATGATGATGATGACCACGCCGACGATCACGATGATGAGCACGGCCACGATCACGACGATGACCACGCCGACGACCATGATGATGAGCACGGTCATGATGACGACGATGATCATGCCCATGAAGACGATGATGAGCACGGCCACGACCACGATGACGACGACCACGCCCACGAAGACGAAGATGAGCACGTGCATGATGACGATGATCACGCCGACGAACACGACGATGAGCACATGCACGACGACATGCACAGCCATTGCGATGACCACGATGCTGAATTCGCTCAAATCATTGGCGATGACGAAGACGCGCATGAACATGGACCCGTCCTCGGTCGGTTGGAAGATATCGAGTGCGGCGGGCATGGGCATGATCATGGAGCGCACGCGCACGCGGAAGGCGGCTGTGACCCGCATGTTTGGATGGATCCGCACAACGTGATCTATTGGGCGCTGATGGTTCGCGATGTCTTGAGCGAGCTGGATCCCGATTATGCGGATGAATACGCTGCCGCCGCTGAGGGCTACATTGGGCAACTGGTCGCGCTGGAAGCGGAATTCATCTTGCCGCTGCTGGAAACGCTGCCGGTCGAGAAGCGCATCTTGATCACCAGCCACGATTCACTGGGTTATCTGGCGACAAGTTTCGACTTTGTTATCGTCAGCACAGTGATTCCCGGCGGCAGCACACAAGTCGAGCCAAGCGCCAGCGACGTGTCCGCCTTGGTCGACCTGGTCAGCGAGGCGGGTGTGGCGGCCATCTTCGGCGAGACCACGGTGAGCACATCGATCGTGGAGACCATTTCGGCCGAGACCGGCGCCGAGCTGGCGGTCATCTACTCCGGTACGCTAAGCGCTGACGGCCCGGCGTCCACATATCTGGATTACATGCGCTACAATTTGAGCACGATCGTGGAAGCGCTGGGCGCTGGCGGCTGATGCTGACTCTGTGCCCCAAAGTGAGGTTGGCTGGCGATGTCAATATTCAAGCGAAACAGCTTTGACGCCAGCCAGCCGGCACTCTTGGCGGAGCAGCTTTCGGCCGGCTACCCGGGCAATCGCTATGCCTTGTCGGATATCAGCCTCAACATCAGCGGGGGCGAGCGCGTGGCGGTCATCGGTCCGAACGGGGCTGGCAAGAGCACGCTCTTCAAAGCGATCGTCGGCTTGCTGCAATTCACGCATGGTCATATTTCGATTCACGGCGTCGATTGCTACAGCAGCCACATCTATGTCGGCTATGTGCCGCAGCAAAGCGAGATCGACTGGAAGTTTCCGGCTTCTGTATTTGATGTGGTGATGATGGGCCGCAGCCGGCATATCGGCTGGTTTCGCTGGCCCAGCAAAAGGGACCGCGCCATCGTTAATGGCACTCTGGACCATCTTAGTCTGGGCGATTTGGCGAATCGACAAATCAGCGAGTTAAGCGGCGGACAGCGCCGGCGTGTGTTCATCGCGCGCGCGCTGGCGCAAGACGCCCGTGTGCTGCTGCTGGATGAACCCTTCGCTGGCGTCGACCAGACAGCCGAGAAAGAAATCATCGATACGCTCGTTACATTGACGAATCAGGGCATCACGATTTTGCTATCGACCCACCACATGCATAATGACGCGCTGCAATTCGACAAGGTATTGATATTGCGGCGGACAATCTTGGCTTATGGCGCCCCGAATGAGGTGCTGACCGCGCAAAATCTACGCGCTGCCTATGGCACGTCCACGCCGGTGCTGCATCATGGCGCCGATCAGTTGACCTTCGGCGTGGATCAGCATAGGGATTCCTGAGGTGGATATCATCAGCTTGCTCTCAGAGCCGCTCAGTTACGCCTTCATTCAGCGCGGCATGCAGGCGCTGATTTTGGTCGGTGGCATCAGCGCGGTGGTGGGCTGCTTTGTCGTCGTGCGCGGCATGTCATTTTTCGGCGATGCCCTGTCACACGCCATACTGCCCGGCGTCGCCCTTTCCTATACGGCCAGCGGCGGCTATGTCGCCAGCAATCTCTTCCTGGGCGGCTTGGGGGCGGGGATTGTTTCGGCTCTGGTCATCGCCTGGCTGACGCGCAATGAGGAACTCAAAGAAGACAGCGCCATCGCCATCGTATTTGTGACCATGTTCGCGCTAGGCATCGCCATCGTCAGTACGCAGGCCAGCTATTCCGCCGACCTGACGCATATCCTCTTCGGCAGCATACTCGGCATCAGCGAGAGCGATCTGCTGATGGTCGCGGCCATGGGCGCTGCCGTTCTGCTGGTGATTCTGCTGCTGTACAAAGAACTGCTGATCGTAAGCTTCGACCTCACGCTGGCGCACAGCTTGCGCCTGCCGGTGGAGCGGCTGCGCATTTTGCTGCTGCTGCTCATCGCCGTCACGATCGTCGCCAGCTTGCAGGCGGTGGGTATCGCGCTGATGCTGGCGCTGCTGATCACGCCAGCGGCGACCGCCCGGCTGCTGGTCAAGCGGCTGCATCACATGATCGTCATTGCCAGCCTGATCGGTGTATTCAGCGGCGTGGTCGGCTTTTACGCCTCCTATTATCTGGATATACCGTCGGGCGCTTGCATCGTGCTGACGCTCAGCGCCATCTTTGGCGTGGCCATCCTGGGTCAATCCACTTGGGCGCGCCTGCGCGACGGGGAGTGACGGATGCCGGACCGCGCGCAAGCTGCACTCCAGCAGCGAAACTTCCATGACTGAACTTCAAGATCTGGCAGCAGCAGCCTATGTATCGATAGAAAGCTATCGGCGCGATGACGCTGCGGTAAGAACGCCGGTCTGGATCACCGCCGACGCCGGCAAACTCAAGCGGATTCGCAATAACTCAAAAGTCCGTCTGGCGAAATGCGACGCCAGCGGGAACCTCGAAGGCGACTGGGTGGAGGCGCAAGGGCGGATACTTGATTCGCCGGCGGCGCTAAAGGCGCAACTCAGGCGTCTGCGCGCCAAGTACGGCTGGAAGTACCTCGCTTACCGGCTTATCAGTGTCTTGCGCCGCGCCGAGTCCACCGCTATTGAATTTACTCCAGCGAACTCCAACTGAACCTCGCTCTACCTGGCGTATCATCCGCCAGAAGTGGCTCGCTGCAATCCGCTCCTTTTCCTTTACAATACCAGGCGCAAACAATTTATTGGGGAGCAGAAGACAGAATTATGCGTTACGAAACTGAAATGATCATCGATCTGCCGCGAGAGCGAGTGATTGAACTCTTCGATAGCTTCGAGAATCTAGAAAAGTGGCAAGAAGGCTTGCTCAGCCATGAGCACCTCAGTGGCGAACCGGGCCAGCCAGGCGCCAGAACCAAGCTGCTATATCAGATGGGCAGCCGGCGCACGGAGATGATCGAGACCATAATCACGCGGAACCTGCCCGATGAGTTTTCGGGCACTTACGATGCCAAGGGCGTTCACAATATTGTGCGAAATTACTTCTATGACGAAGGCGATACTACGCGCTGGGTGCTCGATTCCGACTTTCAATTCCACGGCATGATGCGCATCATGTCGCTTTTTATGCCCGGCAGCATGTTCAAAAAGCAGACGCGACAGACCATGGAAGCCTTCAAGAAATTTGCCGAGAGCGCCTGAACTAGCGTCGGTCCAGCAATTGGCGCGTCATCCCGGCGTGGCCCAGGTGTTCCGCTGTGTGGGTCAGCCCGCGCATCAGGGACCATCCGCGCGTGAACCGCTGCGGCGGCCAATGGCGGTGCCGGCTCACATCGACGATTTCGCTTAGCTGGCTCGCCGATTGCGCCGGGAAGGTTTCCTTACAGAAAGCCACATTCGCCTCAAAGCGCTTGATGAGTTGGCCCAGCTCATGACCCGAAGCGCTGAACTCGGCCGGGCGATCCCGCGTGATCATGTCATCGACAACAGCGCCGAACCAGAAGCGCTCGGCTGCGGTCACATGCACCACCAGGACGCAGAGCGAGTTCATCTGCGGCCCCGGCGACCAATCCAATGCTTCGGTCGTCAAGCCGTCCAGATACCCCAAGTATTCCGCATGCAGCCATTCCAGATGTTCCAGCGCGGCAGCGAAAATCGGTTCCATCACGGTCCCCTCTGTTGCATCCGGCGCGCCTACTGGATACGCAGCATCACTCGGGAAGCGGCATCCCAAAGCTCTTCCAGCCGATAGTAATCGCGGCGGTCCGGCGAAAAGAAATGCAGGACCACATCGCCGTAATCCATCACGATCCAGCCGTGCTCCGCTTTGCCTTCGTTTGTGAAGGGCAATTTTTGGTATCGCTCTTTGACATCCTGTCGGACGGTGTCGGTCAAGGCGCGCAGGTGACGCTCGTTATCGCCGCTGCAGATGATGAAAAAGTCGGCGATGATATTATCCGGTCGGAGGTCTAGCAGCAGGATATCCTCCGCTTTACGATCCTCCACAAGGTCAACGATATGACGAGCCAAGTCTAATGATTGCAAATACAGGGTCTCCTCAACAGGTCTGGGATGGACAATGCGCTTATTCTAACACATCAATCCGTGTCAGGAAATTCAACTGCGCGCAAGTAAATAGGTATGCTTCAATTTCATTGGAATTTCGTTATAATAATGTCGCACGTGAACGAATCCGTGATAAAATTGTTCTTAGTGTATCAATAACTCATTCACAATCTATGGAGACTAGAAAACCATATGCGCGCTTCCGACCCAGGTAATCTACTCTGGCGCAAGATTTCAGCGTCCGCTTTCAAATTGCTTCTGCTCCTCTTTCTCCTGCCCGTCGCATCCGTCATTCTAGCGCAGCAACCCGGCAGCGAAGGATTAGGCGATCGCTTGTATCCCAAGCTGGGCAACGGCGGCTATGACGTCGAGCATTACAGCATAGATCTCCAGTTCTGGCCGCAAGAGTATCGCATCCACGCCACCACAGTTGTCGATGCAATCGCCACGCAGGATCTTTCGCGCTTTAGTTTAGACCTGTTTGGCCTGTCTGTCGATTCGGTGAGCGTGAACGGCGCTGACTCCACGTTCGAACATGTGGATCATAAGCTAATCATTTCACCTGTAGCGCCACTGGCCGATGGCGACGCATTCACCGTCGCGATTGAATATGGCGGCAGACCGGCGCCAGTCGATGATCCGGGCGCTTACTGGGAGTCGCTTGGCTGGAAGTATGTCACGGGTGATTACTACGTTACCGACGGGGAACCGACCGGATCAATGAATTGGTTCCCATGCAACAACCATCCATCAGATAAGGCAACCTACACGATTCGCGTCACTGTGCCGGCCGGCCTCACGGTGGCTTCCAACGGCGTGTTGACGGACCAAATCGAAAATGGAGACCAGACCGAAAGTTTTGTATGGACTATGGACGATCCGATGTCCAGCCACAATGCTTTCGTCGCTGTGGGAGACTTCGTAACCGTCCGCGATGATACTGGCCCGGTGCCGATACGCAACTTCTTCCCTCGCGCTTCTGCCGAGGCGCTGGCGGATACATTCGCCGAAACTCAGGCCATGATGTCATGGCTTGTCGACATACTTGGGCCCTACCCCTTCGCCGAATATGGCGTCGTAGTGTTGCCGGAAACGGATAGCTTGTCGGACAACCAGACGATATCGGTCTTCACCCCGGCCTATGCGACGCGCAAATACATCCTCCATCAACTGGCGCATCAGTGGTTTGGCAACAGTGTCACTCAAGCCCGCTGGGAAGACATGTGGTTAAAGGAAGGCTTCGCCTCCTACCTGGAGTTTACCTATCCGGATGGTATTTGGCAGCAGAGCTCCAAAGAAGAACTTGTCGCATGGGCAGGCAGCGGGATGGGCGCGCCGACCAAAATCGAAATCGAGCAACTCTACGGAACAGCCACTTTCTGGAGAGGCGCCTTGACCCTGGATGCCTTGCGCGCTGAATTGGGCGATGAGGTCTTCTTCGATATATTGCGAACGTTCAACCAACAATTCGCCCACAGTGTCGCGACCACGGAAGACTTCATCGCGGTAGCGGAGAGCGTCAGCGAAGAAAATCTCGACGTGCTCTTCAATGCCTGGCTCTACGAGGACGCGGTGCCCGCTTTGCCCGAATGAGCCGACGCGACATGACTAGCGCGACGTGGCAACTGTGACAATCGAGCATCCATATATTGACAAGCTGGTGGGATGGGCGCGCGGCGAGGACGCCATCCGCGCCCTTGTGGTAACCGGCTCGCTGGCCCGCGCCGACGACTCAGTCGACGAATACTCTGATCTGGACATCCAGGTCATCACCGTCGACATCGAAGCCTACGCCATCGACGACAGTTGGCTTGACGCGCTGGGCGAGGTCTGGATTCGCTTTCCGCTGTTTGAAGACGCCCCCTATCGCTTGGTCTGGTTTGCCGGTGGCTACAAGGTCGATTTTCAATTCATGAGCGTGGACAGTCTGCGAGCGGAAATCGACAGCGGCGCCCTCAGCGACGAGTACCAGAGAGGTTATATCGTCGCGCTCGACAAGGACGGGCTCTATCGCGGCTTGCCGCCTTCGCCGCGTATATTTCCCGCGCCGCCCGCGCCGGAGGCCGACGAGGTCCTGGCGACGATCAACGAGTTTTGGTTCGAAGCGATTCATGTGGCGCAGTTTATCCGCCGGCGTGAATTCTGGGTGGTTAAATACCGCGACTGGACTATGAAGGAAAACTTGCTCCGCCTGCTGGAATGGCATGCCCGCGCGACGCATGAGGAGAATATCAACACCTGGCTGCTGGGCAAGCGCGTCGCTCGGTGGGCCGATGATGAGACCATCCGCGCCATCGGGGAACTATGGGCAGGTTGGGATGCGCGAGATCTATGGCGGGGGCTGCTGACTCAACTAGCGCTATTTCGCCGCCTGTCGCTGGAACTTTCCGCCGCGCTCGGGATTAACTACAACGATGCGACACATCAAAAGATCGAGCGGTATATCCGCCGCTTATACGAAGAAGATCAACACAGGCCTTAGAAGCTCACTTGACACTCACTGAACCATCCGGCTCCGGCACGATTGGCTGCGCGTCGGTCTCGCTGGCGACCCGCTCCGCCCAGGCTTGGGGATCTTGCTCAATAGGCGGAAAGGTATTGTAGTGCATAGGCACGACGACTTTGGGCTGCAACAGCTTAATGGCTCTGATCGAGTCATCAATGCCCATCGTGAAGCAGTCGCCGATGGGTATAAGCGCGAGATCGAGACCTTCTTCGCCTATGAGTTGCATGTCACTGAAGAGGCTGGTATCGCCGGCGTGATAAATGGTCGCGCCGCCGCCGCGGATGACAAAGCCGTTGGGTTGCCCGCCATAGGTGCCATCGGGGAAAGACGAACTATGAAAAGCGATGGTCCATTTGGCGCTCATCCAGTCATTGCGATAGGTGCCGCCGGGGTTGCCTTGATAAACATTCTGCACGCCGTGCGCCATAAACCAATCACCCATTTCAAAATTGCAGACCACCAAGGCGCCGGTTCGTTTGGCGATCTCGACCGAATCGCCAACGTGGTCCCCGTGGGCGTGTGTCAATAGAATGATTTCAGCATCGAGGTCCTTCGCCGCGGCTTTGGCTATGGGATTGCCGCTCACGAAGGGATCGATGAGGACCTTGCGGCCGTCGATATCCAGCGAACAAGCTGAGTGCCCCAACCATCGTACTGAAACAGACATATCACCCTCCAGCAATCACACCTGATTGTCGAGCACGATTGTAACACCCGCGCCCGCACAATGCGAAATATGTAAGCGTATGGTAAACGTTCGGCGCGGCTGACAATACGAACTGCAAATTCGCCGCTATACCCGCTAGAATGGCCTCGAGATATTTTGGTCCGCACGGCGTAAGTCGTGAATCGGGAGAACAGACCTATGTCGAATGAGAGCAGGCGCGGGATTTCCTATCTGCTGGTATTGCTGCTTCTGCTGATAGCAGTGGGCGGCGGGGCGGCCGCCGGCATCCTCGGTTATATCTGGATCACCGGCGGATCCGGCGAAGCAAGCCTGTCGGTGGAAGACGCGCTGGCAACGCTCGAGGCGAGCGAGGACACAATGGCTGATGCCGTCGGCACGGCGATTGTTGATGTGGCGAATACCGTGATTGCCGATGCCGTGGCCGTCGCCGTGGCTGAAGCGGTGGATTCGAGCGTCGCCGCGGCTATGGAAGCGGCCGCGCCAGCCAGCGAGCCGATCGAGTTCAGCATAGTCGACGATGAAAGTCTCGCCAGCTTTACCCTGCAAGAAGACTTGCGCGGCGTACGGACGACCGTGATCGGGTCCACCAACGAGGTCGGGGGCAGCATCATGGTGGATCTGGCGAATCCGACCAATTCGACCATCGGCGCCATCGTGATTAACGCGCGCACGCTGGAGACGGACAACAGCTTCCGCAATCGCGCTTTGCGCAGCCAGATTTTGAAATCGGCGCGGAACGAATTTGAATTCATCGTCTTCGAACCACGCACGCTTAGCAACTTCTCGGCCAATTCTGTGGCTGTGGGCGAGTCCATCGGCTTTGATATCGCCGGCGACTTAACGGTAGTCGGGGTCACACGCAGCGTCATCTTCAGCGCCGCGGTCACATTGGACAGCGAGACGCAGATCAGTGGCAGCGCGGCAGCGAACTTGCTTTATGCGGATTTCGGTCTGGTGATTCCCGAAGTGCCGAGCGTGGCGAATGTGACGGACGATGTCGAATTGCGCCTGGACTTCGTCGCGCGGACGAACTAACTGGCAGCAAAATCAAATCCGGTATCAGCCTGATTGCCGGCTGGACTTTGATGAGTCATGGAATTCTGATTCTTCCTGCTGGTTTTCATCCCTCAACCTCAAACGTTGTTCCCGCTGGTCTTCGGTTTGATCGTCCAAGTCTTTGGGCTCCGGGTTCTGGGTTTGAGGTCGAATCACTCGCGACGCCACCACTATTATCGCCGCAACACCGAGCAGAAACTCGCGTATCTGTGTCCCTTCATATCCTAAGACAAACAAAGCGGATGCAAGCAGGATAATGAAAATGCACAGGATATATAAAACTAGCCTCATGCATCAGCCGAAGAAGATGTAGGTGATGCCCGTTGTGAATCCGAGGTATGCTAAAATATCGAGTGGAGAACGCCCAGCATTTGCGGCCAAGAGAACCGTCAGCGCTGCGATTATAGCAATCAGGTAGAGGAATCCGCGCTTGTCCGGCATTGAAGACTTTCTTTCAGACACGGATGTTAACTCACAATCTCCCAGCCGTCTTTGATACGCCCAACGCTGATTTCTTCTACAGTACGATAATTGTACTCGAACACTTGCGAGAACTCAAGCATTTCTTAGCAACTCTGAACAGTGTATGTCAATTGACGTAATGCATTCACGTCTCGATAAGCGCACTTGGCTCGCATGAAGCGAATAGCGTTAGACTTGTCTGAGGAGAAACGCGCGCTTGCGTCTGTCTCGACTACCCTTACTCGCCGAGGTCTGCGATAATTCAATCTAGCGTCCGCCCCAACCCCGGAACGATCAACACATGCCCAGACCTCTGTACACGACCGAGCCCAAGGTCATCAACACGCTGCAAACGCGCCGCGCCGCCCTGCCCTACCTCGAAGTCGCCACGACCAATCGCAATAAACTGGCGGAATTCCGCCGCCTGCTGCCCGGGTATGAAATCCTGGGGGTGAAGCTCAATATCGAAGAGATACAAAGCCTGGATCCCTACAAGGTCGCCGCGCATAAAGCGATAGAAGCCTACAAGGCGAATGACTACAACCCTATCCTCATCGAGGAGACCTCGTTGGCCATACGGGGCTTGGGCGGGCGGCCCGGCGCCTACATCAAGGACTTCTGCGAAGAAGCGGAAATGCGCCGTATGATCGCCGAGGGCTGGCTGAAAGGACGTGACCGCACCGCTTTGGCGAAGGTCTTGATCGCTGTTTACGATGGCGCCGAAGTGCAAATTCGGGAAGGGAATACGGCTGGGACAATCGCGAAGACGCTGCGCGGCGCCAATGGGTTTGGCTTTGATGATATGTTCATCCCAGAGGGCGAGACACGCACATTCGCCGAGATGAGCACTGGCGAAAAGGACCAACTTAACATGCGGCGCAAGGCCCTGGAAGCGCTTTACCGGCAGCCTTTCGAATTAGGCCAGGCTGTTTTCATGATCCCCGAACCTTATCGTCAGGAGGTCGAGCGGGTGGATTACGCCGCCCTGAACGACGAAGCGGCGCTCAAATTCGCCTTCGCATTGGAAGCGCTCGAAGATGACAACCCGCCCAATAGCGATTTCGCCGCGCCAAATTATCAGCCGATCCAATATGAAGAGAACATCTATTACAGTCGTTACCTGCCCAAAGCTGATAGCCGCAGCATCGGCTTGATACTCACGGATGTCGATCGGGGCACACTGCACATGAACAGGAACGGCAGTCCGATCATCTGGCAGTTCGGGCCGGAGCGCCGTACGCTCAGCCTGGCGCAGCGCGCCGATTTCTTCCGCAGCAACCAAAGCCCCGAGGTACGCTCTACGCTTGATCGCATCAACAACGGCGACACGATTCCACCGCGCAGCAACCGCCGCTCAAGCACGGTGGAGACCGTGCTGGGGCTCAAGGAAGCGCCTTATATCACCAGCACCTATTCCTGGAAAGACTTGGGCTATCGCAAGATGTCGTCTTCGCGGCATGTCTCGCGCACGCTCAGCGCCGAATGCGGCTTGTTCAACCGGATCGGCAAGCATCCGCGCAGCGTGCTCGGCTTCGGTTCCATGCCCGCGATCTCCGGCTGGCGCGATGTGCTGGTCACCGCCGCCATCGGGCACCACGCCATCTTCACCCATCGCAACAGCATCTTCGCCGGTTATATCGAGCGGCAGGCGGCCGTCATCAAAGCAGCCAAGGATGTGCTCAAGCGGCTGGGGCTGAGCGAGGCCGATTATCAGCGCGCCGCCCGCAACATCGGCGCCGCCATCGGCTGCAGCGATGTCGCGGAAGAAGTGGAAGCCGCGACTTATCTCTATGAGCAGGCTGGCGTTCGCCTCTTCCGCATCTACACCATCAATTCCGATCCGCGCGTGATCGACGCAGCGGCGGCCATCCGCGCCGAATTCGGCGATGACATCGAGCTTTTCGTCGGGCAGGTCAGCGACAAGGCGCAATGCCTCAAGCTGATCGCGCCAGAGGTCCGCGCCGATGGTCTCTTCTTCGGGCATGGCGGCGGCCGGCAATGCACCTCGGCCAGCAACGGCATGGCGGTGACCACGCTGGAAGAGGTCTACAGCATCACGACCGACGAGCGCTTCAACCATGTGACCATCGCCGTCGAAGGCGGCATTGGCACTTCTATGGGGCATCTGCTGCTCATGGGCGTTGACTTGATCTCTTATAATCAGCAGTTGGCGCGCTGCGTCATTGAGCAAGGCGATATCTACTTCGAGCACAAGAGCGGCAAGGTCTGCATGCCTTATCACGGCAGCGCCTCGGCGCCGACCATGATCATCGAGAGCGCCAACCCGGCTTTGGCGCGGAAGCGTTTGCGCCCCGGCGGGCGGACGCGCAATGTCGAAGGCAAAGCTGGCTACCGCTTCTTCGAGGAGAAAGCCAATTCGATGGTCTTCTACATCAACACCTTCAAGCATTATGCGGCGCGGGCGCTGGCCGATGTCGGCGTGACTGATATGGCCGAGCTGCGCGAGTTCGTGCGGGACAGCGATGAGGAGTTGATTCGCGTGGTCAGCTCGCAGGCCAGCGCGGTCGGTCAGGCTTATGGGAATCAGATGTAGAGACTAAAACACAATCACGCCCCGCGCCACACCACCCGTCAGCATGGACGCATAAGCCTCGTTGATCTCGTCCAGCCGATAGCGTCGCGTCACCAACTCCTCCAGCTTGAGCCTGCCCGCCTGATACAGATCCAGAAACATGTGAAAATCCCGCGCCGGATTGATCGAGCCATAGAAGCTGCCACGAATCTTCCGCTCGGTGCAGGTGATGACCTGCCCGAGGATCGTTGTCCGGCTGTCTTGCGGCGTGATGCCGACGAGGGTGACGATGCCGCCGGGACGCACTGCGGCGATGGCGGTTTCCTGCAATGCCGGGATGCCCACCGATTCGAAGCAGTGATCCGCGCCGCGCCCTTCGGTCAGCTTCTGAATCTCGCCGACGACCGTTTCGTCAGACAGCAAGCAGTGGGTGGCGCCGAAGTCGCGGGCGATCTCCATTTTGCTGCTGTTGGTATCGACCGCGATGATAGGATCCGCGCCGCATAAAGCCGCGCCTTGAATGATATTGAGGCCGACGCCGCCTGCGCCGAAGACGGCGACGCTTTGTCCCGAGCGCACCTCAGCGGTATACATCGCCGCGCCGACGCCGGTGGAGACGGCGCAGCCGACCAAGGCCGCCACTTCCAGCGGCACATCTTTGCGGATGGGCACGACGCTCGCTTCGCGCAGGACCGCGTACTCGGCAAAAGTGCTGAGACCGCCCCATTGGTGCAAGGTCTCGCCGCGCCAACGCATGCGGCTTGTGCCGTCTGTCATGAGGCCGGCAGTGATGTCGACGGCGTGGGTATCGCAGATGGCGGGCTGATCGTTCCGGCAATAGAAGCATTCGCCGCAGCAAGCCTTCCAGCTTAGCGTGACGTGGTCGCCCGGCTGCACGCGCGTCACGCCGGCGCCGACCGCCTCGATGATGCCGGAACCTTCGTGGCCCAGGATAATCGGCGCGTGAAATGGCGCCTTGCCCGCTACGATGTGCCAGTCGCTGTGGCAGATGCCGGCCGCCGCCATTTTCACGAGTACCTCGCCCGCCTTGGGCGGATCGATGTCTACCGTTTCGATTTTGAAGGGCGTATGCGCCTCCGTCAGGATTGCCGCTTGCATTTGCATGGGAGTTTGCCTTATCTAGTCTAAATCGTATGATCGCCCCCCATCCCCCGCCCCTTCCCCCATAAAGAGGGAAGGGGAGCAATGCGCAACCGATATCTCACAGCAAAAGCCCCTCCCTCATTTTGGGATGCTTTCCCATAGAGATGGCAAAGGGGTTTGGGGTGGGTGGTTAGAAAACGATGATGCCACGGGCGACTTCGCCGGTCAGCATATCTTGGTACGCTTCGTTGATCTCATCCAGGCGATAGCGGCGCGTCACCAGTTCATCCAGCTTGAGCTTGCCGTTGCGGTATAGATCCAGGAATATGGGGAAATCCCGCTGGGGCAGCACCGACCCATAAAAGCTGCCGCGGATGACCTTTTCCGTGCGGGTGATGACGGAGCCGGGCAGGTTCGTGCCGCTGCCCAAGGGCGTCAAGCCGACGAGCGTGAGTGTGCCGCCCGGGCGCGTGGCGGCGAAGGCGGTCTCCTGCAGCGCCACCAATCCCACCGATTCAAAGACATGATCAGCGCCGCGCCCAGCCGTCAGCTTCTGGATTTCGTCAATGGTTGTATCGTCAGAGTACAGGCTGTGCGTCGCGCCGAATTCGCGGGCGATTTCCATTTTGCTGCTATTGGTATCGACGGCGATGATCGGGTCTGCGCCACACATAGCGGCGCCCATGATGATATTCAAACCGACGCCGCCGGCGCCATAGACCGCGACGCTTTCCCCCGGGCGCACATCGGCGGTATAAATCGCCGCGCCGACGCCGGTCGAGACGGCGCAGCCGACCAAGGCCGCCACCTCCAGCGGCACATCAGGGCGGATCGGCACACAAGCTTCTTGCGGTATGACGACGTATTCGGCGAAACAGCCCAAGCCGGTCATGACGAATATCGGCTCGCCATTCAGGGAAACGCGGCTGGTGCCGTCGATCTGCAAGCCCGAGCGCAGCACCGGCGTATAGACTTCGCACAAATTGGGCTTGCCGCGCTGGCAATAAAAGCAGTCGCCGCAATTGGCGCGGAAATTCAAGGTCGCGTGGTCGCCCGGCTTCACGCTTGTGACGCCTTCGCCAACCGCTTCCACGATGCCTGCGCCTTCATGGCCGCAGATGATCGGCAGGGGATAATATGACAAGCCTTCCACGATATGCCAGTCGCTGTGGCAGACACCGCTCGCCGCCATCTTGACCAGCACTTCGCCGGCTTGCGGCGGCTGCAAGTCCACAGTTTCGATGCGGAAGGGTGTGTTGGTTTCAGTGAGAACAGCGGCTTTCATCTTCATGCGGTTTCCCCTTGTCTTGATCTCCGTCGGTTCGCGTACTATGGACAACTTGATTGTAATTCAGGCGGTAGGCATCGCGCCACAAATCGCGGAATCGGCAGTACAACATTAGCCACCGAGTACACCGAGTATTTTGAGGTCACAGAGACGCCCCTTTATGCGACGCCCCGCCTCCGCCTATAATTGCTCGCCAATACGCGATGTTTATCGGAGGAGAAAATGAACGCGCAGATCAAAGAATTTTGGGATTTGAACCGCATGTACACGCAGTTGCGCGATGAGTTGCTGGAGGCGATCACGGACGAAGATCTGGCGTTCTCGCCGGGCGGCGGCAACCCGACCCTGGGCGAACTCTGCCGCGAGCTTGGCGAGGCGCAATACGCCTACGCGCAATCATTCAAGACCTTCAAGATTGACTTCAGTTACCGCGCGAACGATGACCGCTACAGCAAAAGCGTCGCCGCCCTGAAGACTTGGTACAAGCAGCTTGACGCCGAGCTTGAAGCGGCTGTCGAATCTGTCACCGATGAAGATGTCGCGGAGAAGCAGATGGACCGCGGCGGTTATGAAGTGCCGGTACACATCAGCCTGGATATCCTGCGGGAAGCGCTCCTGATCTTCTATGGCAAGGTCAGCGTCTATGCCAAGACGATGGACAAGCCCTTGACGCAGATGTGGCGAGACTGGATCGCCTGAGCACGGCGCGCCGGCCCAAGCCGCCCTGCGATTCTTGCCCGCCATGCGTTAGAATAAGCGGCCGTATTGGCGAAACATTTGGGATGCGATGACTTCACAATTTACTTCCGTTGACGAGTTGCAAGCCGCTTTGGGCGAGCAAGACTATATCGCCGAGCGCGGCTTGGCGGTGGCGATTTATCTGGCGCTGAAGACGGGCAAACCGCTCTTCCTGGAGGGCGATGCCGGCGTCGGCAAGACAGAAATCGCAAAGGTGCTCTCAGGCCTGCTGGGCACAGAGCTTATTCGCATGCAATGCTACGAGGGGCTGGATATCAACACGGCGGTCTACGAGTGGAATTACGCCGGGCAGATCTTGCACCTGCGCCTGATGGAAAGCGAAGGCATGACGCGCGCGGCGATGGAAGACGAGCTTTTCTCCCCGCGCTTCTTGCTGAAGCGGCCGCTGCTGCAAGCGATCGAACAGAGCAGCAATGGCAGCGCGCCGGTCTTGCTGATTGACGAGTTGGACCGCTCTGACGAAGAATTTGAAGCTTTCTTGCTCGAGCTGCTTTCCGACTTTCAAATCACGATACCGGAGTTGGGCACGATCTCGGCAAGCGCGCCGCCGGTCGTAGTGGTGACATCCAACCGCACCCGCGAGATTCACGATGCCTTGAAGCGGCGCTGCCTCTATTATTGGATCGACTATCCGCAATTCCGCAAGGAGCTGCAGATTGTCGAGCGCAAAGCGCCGGATGTATCGCCGATGCTGGCGCGGCAGATCACGGCCTTCATACAAGATATGCGCTCGATGGAGTTGTTCAAGCGCCCGGGCATCGCCGAGACGCTGGATTGGACCGCCGCCCTAATCGCGTTGGACCAGAACGAATTGTCCCTGGAGACGGTGCAGGATACGCTTGGCGTGATCCTCAAGTATCAAGATGATGTCGAAATGCTGGATGCGACGACCATCCAGAACATGATCGAACGCGCCAAAGTCGAGGCGCAGCGGGCGAGCTAACTCAATCGCAATCGAATTGTAGGGGCGAGCCACTGGGTCTTCCGTATCGACAACCGTAAGACTTAAGATGTCCAACGATCCACCGATTAAAAGTCTCTTCCTTGGGCCGGCCGATGCGCCTTATGCGTATCATGGCGGCAAGCTGACGCACAACCTGATTTTGTTTGGGCGGGTCTGCCGCGCACTGGGCATGAATGTGACGCCCAACCGCATGATGGAGGTCGGGCGGGCGCTGGCGCATATCCAACTCGGGCGCAAGCAGGATTTCTACTACACCTTGCGCGCGCACCTGGTATCCCACCCAAAGGAACTTGATTATTTCGATGAAGCCTTCGATCTCTTTTGGCGGCGACCCTCGGATGGTTTCACCACCTTGAATCTGCAATCGCTGGGCGAGGAGCGGCGCAAGAAAAAGACGCAATTCCTGCCGCCTTTGGACGCCAGCCCCAGCGAAAACGGCGCCTCCGCTGACGAACTGGATTCGAGCATGATCGCGCTGGTGCCGACCTACAGCCGGCAGGAGCGCCTGCGCAACAAAGACTTTGCCGATATGACTGCCGAAGAACTGGAGATGGCGAAGCGCATGATCGCCAAAATGCCGGACTCGCTGGGCTTGCGCCGAACGCGCCGCTTTCAAAATGGCAAAGGGCGGCAGATCAATATGCGCCGGCTGATGAAAGATATAATCCGCAAACGGGGTGATGTGACACGCTTGCCGACACACCGCCGCAAAGAGAAACCGCGGCCGGTCGTGCTGCTATGCGATATCAGCGGCAGCATGGAGCGCTACACCCGTATTCTGCTGCACTTCATGCACACTTTGGCCGGCTCGCTTTACCAAGTGGAGTCCTTCGTCTACAGCACCGATATCACGCGGATAACGCGGCAGATACGACAGAAGAATGTCGATGACGCCCTGGAGGACATCGGTCAGACGGTTTTGCAATGGGGCGGCGGCACGATGACGGGGGAGTGCCTGCATCGCTTCAATTGGGTCTGGGCGCGGCGGGTGCTTGGACGCGGCGCCATCGTCATCATGATCACGGACGGCTGGGATCGCGGCGATATCCCCTTGCTGCACCGGGAAATGGCGCGACTGCGGCTGGCCTGCAAGCGGCTTATCTGGCTGAACCCGCTCCTGGATGTCCCGGAATATGAGCCGCTGACGCGCGGCGCGCAGGCCCTGCTGCCCTACGTGCATGACTTTCTGCCAATCACCAATCTGGCCAATCTCGAAGTGATTGTCAAAGCGCTGCAGAACCTCAACGGGCGGCCCAGCGCCGATGCCTATCGCAAGCGGTATTTGGCATAGAGGAGGCATGATGTTAGACATCCTCAATACGATGAATCGCTGGCTGGCGGAAGAGCGCTCGGTGGCGCTGGCGACGGTGGTCAAGACCTGGGGTTCGGCGCCGCGCCGCGAAGGCTCGAAGATGGGTGTAGCCTCTCAAAGTGATGGGGTTGGCAGACAAGGAGCGCCGGCGATGATCGGCTCCGTCAGCGGCGGCTGCGTCGAAGGCGCGGTCGTGGAAGAAGCGCTGGCGGGCATGAAAAGGGGCAAAGCGCGCCTGCTGAAATTCGGCGTCGCCGATGACATGGCCTGGGAAGTGGGCTTGACCTGCGGCGGCAGCATCGAAGTCTTCGTCGAGCCCTTGGATTCCCTCTGGTGGGATGCGCTGGCCGAGCTGGCGTATAACGACAACTTTGGCGTGACCGTCACGTTTATGGATGGCGCGCTGATTGGCGAGAAAGTATTGCTTGACGCGGCCGGCGAAGTTTTGTATCGGACCGACTCCCTTGACGAAAATATATTGGCCGAGATGAAGGCGATCGCGGCAAGCAGCCGCAAGAGCGGCATCGTCACGCTGGGCGAGACGCGCGTCATGGTCGATATGCAGGTGGAGCGCCCGCATCTGATTCTCATCGGCGGCGTGCACGTCGCGATACCGCTGCATAGAATGGCGACTCAGGTCGGCTTCCGCGTCTCGATTGTCGATCCGCGGGCGGCTTTCGCCTCGCGCGAGCGCTTTCCCGATGTGGCGAATATCAGCCATGCCTATCCCGACAAAGCCTTGCCCGCGCTGGGCCTGGATCGCAGCACTTATCTCGCAGTCTTGACGCACGACCCCAAAATCGATGACAAGGCGCTGATCACGGCGCTGCCGGCCGATATCCCCTATATCGGCGTCTTGAGCAGCGGGCGCACGCATCGGCAACGAGTGGCGCGCTTGAAAGAAGCGGGCTTGAGCGACGAGCTCATCAAGCGAATCCGCACGCCGATCGGCATCGAAATCGGCTCAAGCAGTCCGGAAGAAATCGCCGTCAGCATCCTGGCGGAGATCATCGCCGTCCGCAACGGGCTGCGCGTAGACACCCACTAGGAGGTCGTTCGTGATGAAGTTCGGTGAGGTCGGGCTGGACGAGGCGGTCGGCGGCATCCTGGCGCACAAGCTTTACAACGATGCCGGCAAACTTGTCTTCAACAAAGGGCATTGGCTGAGCGAGGACGATATCGCGGCACTGCGCGACATGGGCAAGACCCGCATCATCGTCACCCAACTTGGCGAAGCCGACCTGCACGAAGACGCGGCCGCAGCGCGTATCGGCGCAGTCGTGGCCGGCGACCATGTCAACGTGCGCGCCCCCGGCGTTGGCCGGGCCAACCTCAGGGCGGCGGAACGCGGCGTGCTTCACGTCAACGTGCCGACGCTGGAGCTGATCAACAATATCTACGATGGCATCACCATCGCGACCCTGCGCGCCTACAGCCTGGTTGATGCCGGCGAGATGGTGGCGCTGGTCAAGGTGGTGCCTTTTGGCGTGCCGGCGGCCCGCGTGGTGGATGTAGAACGCATCGCCGAAGCGGGCGCCGATGTGCTGCAAGTGCGGCCTCTGCTGGCGAAGCGCGTCGCGCTCATCGTCTCCGGCGCCGAAGGGGCGCGCGAACGCCTGCTGAAGAGTTTCCACCAGCCGGTGCGGCGGCGGATCGAAGGCTGGGGCAGCTGCCTGCTCGAAGCCCGCTACACCGCCCACGATGCCGGCGCCATCGCCGAAGCGATACAATCATTTGCCCAGGCCGATCTCATCCTGGTGGCGAGCATCTCGGCGATTATCGACCGCGAAGACATCGTGCCCTCAGCGCTGCGGCGAGCCGGCGGCAGCATCACGCTGCACGGTGTGCCGGTCGATCCGGGCACGCTGCTGATGCTGGGCTACCTGGGCGATGTTCCGGTGGTGGGCGCGCCCGGCTGCGTCAAGTCGCCCAAGACCAACGTCATCGACTGGATTCTGCCGCGCCTGCTCAGCGGCGAGCGCTTGACCCGCGCCAACCTGGTTTCGATGGGGCATGGCGGCCTGCTCAAAGATATCGCCGAGCGGCCGATGCCGCGCAGCAAGACGGACTGACATCATGCCCCCACCCCCCGGCCCCCTCCCCTATAAAGAGGGAGGGGGAGATGAAACCGCAGATTTTTCACGCTTTGGCGCGATTATTCTGGCGGCGGGATTGTCCTCGCGCATGGTGGAGAACAAGGTTCTGCTGCCCTGGCGCGACGGTCAGCCGCTGGTCGCGCATGTGGCGGCCAAGTTTTTGCAAGCCGGGCTGAGCGATGTCTTTGTTGTGACCGGCCGCGATGCCCCCGAGGTGCGCGCCGCCCTCGCTGACCTCGCCGTGAAAACCGTCCACAATCCCGACTATGCGACCGGCGAGATCCTGTCTTCGGTGAAGGCTGGCTTGAGCGCGCTGCCGAGTGATTTGGGGGCGACCTTCATTCAGCCGGCTGATATGCCCTTGGTGTCCGTTGATGTGATACGGAAGTTGTCGGCGGGGCACGAGGCGGGCTGGAACCTGGCGCCGCGTTACGAGGGTCGGCGCGGGCATCCGGTGCTGCTGGATCGGGCGTACTGGCGGGCGATGCTGGACTTGCCGGCGGGGGCGATGCCGCGGGCTGCGCTGCGGGGGTCGCGGTTGCGTTTGGTGGATGTGGCGGATGAGGGCGTGCTGCTGGATGTGGATACGCGGGCGGGGTATGAGCGGGCTTTGGGGCGAGCTGCTAAGTGAAGATGCTAACGAAAATATCTGCCTAGAGCGCTGGATCTTCTCTTGGAGGGGTCAGGGTGCCACGCTGAACGAGATGCTCCTTCGCACCAGTTGACGCTGGCTGGAACGATCTACTCCCCACTCCAACCGTCGCCCCAATCCCCGCCACAACAGCCCAATCGCCCCCTCACGGGCGCCGACTGCCAGCAGTAGCGCCCCCGCCTCGACCAGCATCCGCGCCGCCGGCCCTGGCTCAACCGCCAGCATTCCGAAAGCGACCAGGACCAGCGCGCCCGCCAATAGCGGCAGCAGTGACAGCAGCGCGTACAAGAAGAGGCCAATCAGCATCGAGTCCTGCCGCGACAGATCGAAGCTGCTGGCATATAGCCCGACAACCAGGCTCAGTGCCAGGGTCTGCGTCATGTTGCTGTAATAGAGCGCCAGCAAGAGCGTCGCCATCAGCAATAGCCGCGCTTGCTCGAAGCCGAAGGCTTGTCCGCCCGCTATCGCCGCGAGCAGCGCGAAGACGCTCAGCCCGCCCAGCAGCGCCATGCCCGCGCGCATGGTCAGACGCGTGCCCCAGCGCAGCGGGGTGAACCAGTCGCAGCAATGCAAGATGCCCGTCGCGAAGGACCAGCTCGCCGCCAGCGCGCCCCGCGTCGAGGCGCAGATGAGGTCGTAGGTATACTGATGCTTCTCGCGGAAGATGCCGTTGATGACTTCGCTCGTCAGTCGCGCGCCCGCCGCCCAGGCATACAGCGGCAGCAAGACCGGCGATGCCACCATCAGCATGATCAAGAGGATGGGCACGAGCAAGAGCAGAACCAGCAGCCCCGGCGAATGGACGACTGCGGCGACCAGCGCGAGAACCGCGGGGAGAAGCAGCAAACGCGGCAGCCTGCGCCGGCGGCGACTTGGCGTGGGCGCGCTCCGCTGGAACTGGCTGGCGCGCCGAAATATCGGGTCGTCGCTGGCGGCATCGCTTATGCTTCGCCAAAGTCGAAATGAGATCATGCCGGCGCTCCGCGGCAACTTGACTGATAGCCCAATGGTAGCCAATGACGGCGACTTGTCCAAGCGGGCGATCAAGACAGGAGAATTGGATATTAACCGCGGATCGCCCCTTGGGTGAGCCCGGCGATGATCTGCCGCTGCATCAGGACGAAGACGATAAGGATGGGCAAGGTGCTGAGAAAGGAAGCGGCCATGATGGCGCCGATCTCGACATCATAAGGTCCGTCCATGGTGGCGATGCCGATCGACAGCAGATACTTTGTGTCATCATGCAGAACGATAAGAGGCCAGAGAAAATCGTTCCAGGTGTTGACGAAGGTCAAAATCGCCACGACGCCCAAGGCCGGGCGCACGAGCGGGATGATGATGCGGTGAAAGATGCCGAATTCCGAAGCGCCGTCTATGCGGGCGGCATCCATGAGTTCGTCCGGAACCGCTTCGATATATTGCCGCATAAGGAAGATATTAAAGGCGCCGACGATGCCGGGCACAATGACCGCCCAATAGGTGTCCACCCAGCCGAAATCGACCATCATCAGAAAGAGCGGGACGAGCAGCACTTGAAAGGGCAGCGTCAAAGTCGCCAAGACGAGAAAGAAAAAAAAGCGCTTGAAGCGAAAATTGTATTTGGCGAAGGCGGCGCCGGCCAATGCCGCGAAATACACGCCCAGCACGGTGCGAAGGCCGGCTGTGAAAATAGTATTGCCGTACCAAATGACGAAGTTTGTATCGCCGAAGAGCTTAACATAATTGTGGCCGTGCCATTCTCTCGGCATGATGGTCACCGGCAGCGAATAAAGCTCGCCCTGTTGGCGGAAACTGGCGGTGATCATGTAGATGAAGGGGATCGCGGTCAGCAAAACGCCGACGAGCACGACCGAATTCATAAACATCAAGTTGACCCGGCCGGGTCCCATTATATTCGCGCGCTTGACCTTGGTTTGCACGGCCCGCCTCACACCCGCCACAGGCGAAATAAGAGAAGCTGTAGCCCGGTGATGAGCAGGATGATAACAGTCAGCAGATAGCCGATGGCGGAAGCGTAGCCCATACGGAAGTTTTCGAAGCCCATGAAGAAGAGATACATCACCGGGAATAAACCGGCATCGCCCGGTCCCGCGCCGCTGTCGAAGAGCAAGTAAGGCTGGCTGAACAAGCTGAATGAGCCGATCAAACCGGTGATGACGACGAAGACAAATACGGGACGCAAGAAGGGAATCGTGATATGCCAGAAGACGCGTATCGTGTTCGCGCCGTCGATGCGCGCCGCTTCTTTTAGGTCATCGGGCACGTTCTGCAAGCCGGCCAGGAAGAAAAGCGAATTGTAGCCGCACCAGGTCCACAAGCCGAGGATGATCAGCGCCGGCATGACGAAGCTCTTGTCCGTCAGCCAGCCGACTCCCTCCAGCCCGAGTGTGCTCAGAGCGGCGTTGAGCAAGCCGTATCGGTCCTGAAAGATCAGCGTGAATATCCAGCCGACGACAATAGCCGACGTGATATACGGCGCGAAGAAGGCTAATCGCGCCAGAACTTTGAAGCGGATATGGGGCGCGTTCATCAGCAGCGCCATGCCCAGCGCGATCGGCATTTGAATGAGCACAGTGCCGACGGCGAATTCCGCGCCGTTGATGATGGCGGTGCGGAAGCGCTTGTCTTTGATCAGCAGGCGCTCATAATTATCCAAACCTTTGTATTCCAAAACGACCCCGCCGCCTTCTTCCGGGCTTATGAAGCCGCGCACGCGCTGAAAGCTGAGGAAGAAAGCCGCTCCCGCCGGGTAGACGGTGAATATGAGAAATGTCAGCAGGAAGGGCGCGAGGAAAATATAGGGGATGACTTTCCGCTGGTTGCGCGACCACCAATCGGCGATTGAGAAAGACTGCGGTTTGTCGCTAGCGGTCAATGTGTGAGCGGACAAGCGCTGCGCTCCTGTCCCCCCATCCCCCGGCCCCTTCCCCCACAAGGAGGGAAAGGGAGATTTCTGTAGCGCTTATGAGTAGTTAAAGCCCCTCCCTCTTTGTGGGTCGCGTAGATGCTGACCTGCGGGGAGGGGCGTTGGGGTGGGGTTGGCTTTCCTACTTGTTGAACTCGAATTCGTCGATCGCTTCGTCAATCGCCGTCTGCGGATCAGCGCCATCCAGCATGACCTGCTGCACGACCAGTCGGTTGACCGCGTCGACAAATAGCGTCCAATAAGGATCGACATTGACTTCCGCCATAGCCGAGGCGGCTTCCGCGATGAACTCGCCCGGCTTCTGACCACTGAAGTAGTCGTCCGTCCGCAGCAATTCTTCGCGATCCCAAACCGGGATATAAGACGGGAAGAGGTTCATGCGGCGGAACGCCAGCAGGGAGCCCTCAGCCGTCAAATTGCAGATGCGGATGAACTCCCAGGATTCTTCCTTGTTCTCGGAGGCGGCGGTGATGCCCATGCCGGTGCCGCCGCGCGGAACTGTCAGATAGCTGTTCTCGTCCCAGACCGGCAGGTAGCGCATCTTCCACAAGCCTTCCAGCTCGGGCGCGTTTTGCTTCATGAAGCCCTGATACCAGGGCGCGCCCCAGACGGTGATGAAAGCGCCTTCGTTCATCAGCGCGTAATGCGCATCGCCAGTGCCACGATCGACATAGACGCCGCTGTCGAGCTGCTCCTTCTGCCAGGTCAGGATCTCCACCGCCAGGTCGGAGTTCAGTTGCACGTTGCCATCGGCATCGAAGAATTCGCCGCCGGCTTGATGGAATTGAACGTAGAAGTCCGCCCAGCTTTGCGTGGCGATGGCGAAGAGGCCGTGACCCGCTTCCATCGAGCCGCCGCCGAGCATATTGACGAATTCCTCCCAGGTGCCCGGGGCGTCAATATCCAGGCCCAGTTCATCGAAAATATCGTGACGGTAATAGAGCAATACCGGGTTGACCTCGTTGCCGATGCCGTAGATATTGCCGCGCACCGTCCAAGGCTTGGTCGCCGACGGGATCGACAAATCCGCCAACTGGTCGCCCAGCAGGTCGTTCAGCGGAGCAAAAGGTTCGCTGCCCGCTTCGCGCACGAACTGCCCCATAGCGGAAATCTCAATATCCACCATATCGGGGATGCCGGCGCCGGCGACGAAGGCCGCTTGCAGCTTGGGCCAGAGATCGGAATAAGGCGTCAAAGATAGTTCGACGTTTACATTTGGATGAACATCCGACCAGATCTCCTCGACCAGGTTCTGCATCCATTCATCCCGATTGTTGGCGAAACCCCAGAGGTCGATGGTGACCTCATCGTCTTGCGCCCCCACCATGCCGACGGGCAGCGCGGCAACGCCGGAAGCCGCCACGGCGGTCGACGCCGCTTTAAGAAAATCGCGGCGCGAAAGTTTCTTTTCGGACATGTCTGTCTCCTTTTCTTGCGCAATAATCGTCAAAGTCCCCGCAGTCGCTTCTTCTGATTATGTCGCGTCGCACCTCCTAGGCAAAATCGTGCGCCTATCTTGGCAAAGAACAATTATTGATATTTTGCAATAATGAACTACACGCCCAATAATATATGCTTGTAGACCAATTTGCAACAAACCATGCAATCGTGACAACCGTCGAAATCATCACCCTGCCGCCCGAACGTTGGCGGGAAGCCAAACACCTGCGCCTCGAAGCGCTGCGCGCGGAGCCGACTGCTTTCGCGTCGAGTTGCGAAGACGAGCGCGCTTTCAGCGACGAGGTTTGGAAAACGCGTTTGGCATCAGCATACGAGCGTGACGGGAATCTCACGTTTTTCGCGGAAGCGGATAGGGCGCTGATCGGCATGGCGGGAGCGGGCTGGTCGGCGAAAATCAAGCTGCGCCATGTGGCGGAAGTCTATGGTGTATACGTTTCCCCCGATATGCGCGGAGGCGGAATCGCCTCGCGGCTCATTCGTCGACTGCTCGAAGAACTGCGGTCACTGGGACATATCGAGAAGGCGAGCTTGACCGTCAACAGGGAGTCGATTGCCGCTGTTCGCCTATATGAGAAGCTGGGGTTTGAGATCGTTGGTACAGCGAGGCGCGAACTGAAAGTCGACGGATGTTATTACGATCTGCATTATATGGAGCATCATTTCGAGTCTTAGTCGGCTAGGCCTTGATCGATCCGCTGGTCAAGCCGCTGATGAATTGTCGCATCGCCACGGCGAATACGCAGAGCAGCGGTATCGACGAGATGACGTAGCCGGCGAAGAGCGTGCCCCAGTCGGTCTCGAAATCCGACGAGAATTGCATCAGCCCCATCGCCAGCGGCATCTTATCTTTGTCGGTGATCGTGACCAGCGGCCAGATCAAGTCATTCCAGGTGCCGATGAGCGTCGTCATGGCAACGGTGGCGATCATGGGCCGGGCAAGCGGCGCCGACACATAGACGAAGACCTGCCATTCGGCCGCGCCATCGACATAAGCGGCGTCGAATAACTCTTGCGGCAGGGACTCAAAGTAACTGCGCATCAGCCAGGTCGATAGCACCAGGCCGCCGCTGACCCAGACCGAAATCAACGCGAAGGGTGTATTGACCATGCCCAGATCGCGCACTAGCACGAATCGCGGCGCCAGCGTCAAGACGCCCGGCACCATGATCAAGGTGATGAAACCGAGAAAGAGAACTGTCTTAAAAGGGAAGCGGAAACGGGCGAAGACATAACCCGCCACCGAGGCGATGATGGCGATGAGGCAGATTGTCGAGCCGGAGTAGAGTACGCTGTTGACGATGTAGCGCCAGATGATGCGGAAGGCTGATGTGTAGTTGCCCGTGTGCAGCGGCAGCTCGGGCAGCCAGAAGTTGTGGTAGAATTGCGTATTGCTCTTGAATGAGGTGATGACAACCAGCACCAGCGGGAAAAACGTCACGATTCCAAAGGCGATAAGCACCAGTTGAAACGGGAGATCGCGATTGCCAAGGCGCAGGCCTTTGCGATTGAACATGGTCATCAGCAAGTCTCTCCGAGGGCGACCCAGTGAGCCGCCCCTACATTACTCACTTGTCGCGCCGGCGGAAACGCGCAGGTTGATAACGGTCAAGGCGAGCATGGCGACGAAAAGCACGACGCCGATAGCGGAAGCATAGCCGAATTCCAGGAAGTGGAAGGCCGATTGATAAAGCTGCAAGGCCGGCACCATGCTGCTATACCCGGGTCCGCCATCGGTCATCACCAAGAAAAGATCAAAACGCTGTGTCATGAATAACATCGTCAGGATCATCGCCAGCGTGATCTGCCGCCGCGTCATGGGAATATCAATATAGAAGAGCCGCCGCCAGAATCCCGCGCCATCGATAGCCGCGCTCTCATGCACCTCCTGCGGGATCGTCTGCAAGCCGCCCAGGATGATGAGGAATTGCAGGGTCGGCAGCCAGGGAAAGCGCACGAAAGCCAGCGCCCACATCACCGTATTAGGATCGCCCAGCCAGGCGTGGGTGTATTCGCCCAGGCCGATCAACTCCAAGCCTTCGTTAAGCAAGCCAACCTGCGGGTTATAGATGAAGCGCCAGATCAAATAGTTGAGGATGGTCGGCACCACCATCGGGAAAACGAAAATAATCTTCCACCAATAGCCCCAGCGTTCGCTGCGTAAGTTAATGATCATCTCGGCGGCGAAGAAGGGCAGCACCGTCTGCATGATGACGCGGAAGAATACGAAGCCGACCAGATTGGCTATGGCGACGCGGAAGGTGCGATCGCTGAGCATGCGCTCGTAATGCTCCAGCCCGACGTAGAAGTGAACCTTGCCGCCGTTCCAGATGTATAGCGAGTTATAAAGCGCGCTGAAAGCCGGCAGCCACTCAAATATCAGCAGCAGCGCGACCGGAACCAGCAGCGCCAGATAAAGCCATTTCGCCCGCCACACTCGAAGATGAAATGGGCTTTCGCGCTTGCGTAACGTAATGCTGCTTGAGCGATCGGCGGCTAGTCGTTTGAACATAAGAAACCGAAACTGCTTGCGAAGGATATATGCGGGCGACTCACAGAGCCGCCCCTACACGTTCATCTTAGACGTCTGCAGGGGTCAGCCGGTGGCTGACCCGCCGTTTGTGTACTCAATTGTCCCGTAGTTGTCCCGACTTACTCCATCTGGAAGTCGCAGGACCAGTCGTTTTCGGCGATGACGACCCGCGCTTCACGCGACATCAGGCGGTCCTCTTCGGCGATCAGCGTTTCGAGGTCGATTTGGTCGGTGAAGTACTCCTGCATCAGGCGGCGATGATCCTCGCCGTAACGCCGGCTGAGGCGCGGATCGGGATCCTTGAGCGCGCGGATAGGCAACTCGAGGAAGGCGACTGTCGGCTTCAAAGCGTCGGGCACATCCAGGCCGAACTGCGTCGGGATGCTGCGTGGCGAGTCGGTGACGACGCGACCCCATTGCGGCTGGGCGGTCAGGAACATCAGGAAGTCGACAACTTGCTCTTCGATGCCTTCGCGCCGGGCGCGGTCGGTCACGGTGAAGCCAGCGGTGAAGCCACCGACCAAATACGCGCTCTCGTTGTTGGCGGCGTGCGGGCTGGTGGTTTCAGTGACAGGTGGGAAGTAACTGATGCCCCAGTTGAAATCGGCGTCGCGGGTGACATTGATGGTCTGCGAGGCGGCGTTTTGCAGCAGGAAGGGCACTTCTTCCGTCACGAAGAGACGATAGGTTTCGTCGTTGGTCAAGGTGGAGTAGCCTTCCACCCACATGGGCTCGAAATCGGCCAAGAGTTGAATCCAGTCGGCGAAGGCATCGTCATTGGCGCTGATCAAGCCATTTTGGATCGCGCAGGCGAATTCGCGCTGGTTGAGCGCGTGCCAACTGGCGCCCGGCTCCCACCAGCTTTCGATGTGGTCAATGTACATGCTGGTCAAGCTGGTGCCATCAAACCAGTTGTAGGTGTAAGGCGCGGCGGTCGACATTGAGAGCGCCAGCGGTTTCATGCCGGTCTCGGCGATCGCGCCCATCTCGGCGATCATCGTCTCCCAATCTTCCCAGAGCGAATAGGAGATATCAAACTCGGTGTCGATGCCCATTTCTGTCAGCATATCGATGTTGTAGTAGAAACCGACCGCCACAGCGTTGACCGTGACCACGTACTGATTGCCGCTGCCGGTATGATAGGTGGTGTTCCAGACGACCTCGGGGATGCTATCCGCCCAGCGTTCGTGGCCCGGCGTGCCTTCGGGAATGTAGGGGTTTGCCGCATCAATATATTCATTGAGCGGCACGTACCAATCGTTGCCTTGCTCTTGCCAGACGCGGATGTAATTGTTGACGATGATATGGGGCTCGTTCTGACCGTTGAAGACGGTGCTGCGCCATTGATCGCCTGAGATATTGGAGGGCACATCCACCAACTCGATATTGACGCCCGGGTTGGCCGCCTCATACTCGGCGACGAGGGTGTTCATCATCTGCGGCGGATTTGGATTGTTCTCCGTCGGCTCATCCGGATAGTAGGCGCCAACCGTGGCGAAGATGGTGATCTCATCTTGCGCCAGGCCCGCAAACGCGCCGAAGATCAAAGCAAAGAGTGAAACAGCTAACAATCGTCGGAACATGATTATCTCCCTATCTATACCTGCTGATGTAAACATTGTTAGACCTGCGCGAGTCTACCGAATTCGATTCGCCGATGTCAAATCCGGCATCAAGGCTAGCCTCCGCTCAGAAAATCGTGCAGCGCCCGGTTGAATTCTTCCGCCTTTTCGACGAATGGCGTATGACCGCAATCCTCGATGACAACCTCCCGCACGCCGCCGCCAGCCGCCGCGTATTGGTCCAGCACAGCCTTGATCTGCGCGATCATCGGCTGTGGCGGGCAGACCTCATCGCCGGGCCAGCCCGGCACGACGCCCAGCTTACCGAAGGTCGCCAGGTCAAACATCGACATGTCGGCGATGACCTGATCGCTGTCGCCGCGCAGCCAGAGTAGCCGCGGTTTATTTTCGATGGTGTAAAGCCGCGCCACATCGGGCTGATTGTTGGGCGCCATGCCGTTCAGCACACCCCAACGGCCGGGCGCGACGCCGGGCCAGTTCTCGGACGCGACCGAGTCACCCGGATAATCGCTCTCGCCGGTATGCGTTTGCAGCACCGATGTCAACAAGTCTTCTTCGCGCTCGGAGGTATAGGGCGGCTTCCAGTAGAAATTGTTCATGACCATGCGTGGACTCATCTCGCCATCGCCACGCTCGCCGTCCTTGAGCATCTGGGTGTATTGCGGATTGGCGACGCCCCCGCCGGCGCCGGCCGCATCGGGCGCGCAGAGATTGCCGTCGGCGTCTTTCGTGCCACCGAAGCCAAAGGGCGATACCGGCGCGACCAGCGTGGTGCTCAAGAGCCGTTCCGGCGCATCGCCCAGCAAATGCCAGGTCACGCCGCCGCCCATCGAGTGGCCGACGATGTGCGCCCGCTCAATGCCGACGGTGTCCATCAAGGCGAGCGCATCATCGGACATATCGGTCAAACCGCGGCTGCCATCGACGACCGCCGCCGGGTCGGCCTCGCCGAAGCCGCGTTGATCGAGCGCGATACAGCGATAACCGGCCGGCATCGCCAACATGGTCTCTTCCCAGAAGGTCGCGGAGGTCAGGTTGCCGTGTATGAAGATGACGGGCGTGCCGCTTTCGTCGCCGGCAAAGAGGACGCGCGTCCGGAGGCGCGCCGATGTGATCGTCTCGACGCTTATGCCGGGGAGGGTCGGGATGATGGACATGGTAGAGTCTCCTTTGATTGAGAATGGATGAAACTGAATGTAACGCAAGCTCCAGGCTCGTGCCAAATCTCTTCATTTAGAAGGGACCATAGCGATCGGTCTGGGCCGGGCGGGCGTAGACGGTGGCGTCATAGCTGCGGCGCAGCAGATCCCGCTTCAGATCCGCGTAGGCCGGGTCCTCGGACAGATCGTGATGCTCCCAGGGATCCGCCCCCAGATCGTATAACTCACAGAGTGCCTTCTGATGATAAACGGTTAGTTTCCAGCGCCGATCGCGATACATGGTGGCATGGGTCTCGTCGGCTAAATTCGTGGCGGCGTAATGCTCGCAGCGCAGGAACTCGCGATGCGGCCCCGCGCTCCCGTCGCCGCATATCCGCGCTGCCGCCGAGCGCCCCTGCACATAGGGCGGAACCTCCATGCCGAGCAATTCATACAGCGTGGGCACGATGTCCACCAACTCGATCAGATCGTCTCTCACCGCCGGCTGAACCCGCCCGGGCCAAGAAATCATCAGCGGCACGCGCACCGAGCCCTCGTAGAAGCGGCAGCCCTTCAGCAACAAGCCATGATCGCCCAGCGCCTCGCCATGATCGCTCATGAAGATGATGATCGTATTCTCGCGCTGGCCCGTTTGATCGAGGTAATCCAGTAAGCGCCCGAACTCTTCATCCAGAAATTCGATCATCGCATAATACGACGCTTGCAGCTTCTTGTGTTCAAACTCGGTCGGATGCGCCGCCCCGGTCTGGAAGTCGATATCGGCCGCCGCCAGGCGACGCTGATGCGCCAGGTCGCTTTCCTCAAAATGCGCGCCGGGCAAGCGGTCCGGCTCATAGCGCTGATAGTATTCCCAAGGCGCGTCAAAGGGAGGATGTGGATCGAAAGGATTGATGCTCAAGAACCAGGGCATCTCCGGCTCACGGTTGCGCCCGATGAACTCCACCGCTTTTTCCGTACACCAATGCGTCTGATGCAAATGCGGCGGCACATTGTCCTTAGCCGCCGTCGGCTCGCTAAAGCCGCCAAAGGTCGGGTCGTCACCCGAGTTTCGATAATCTTCCGTGGATTGCACGCCGCGCCGCTGCAGGATGCTGTCCGGATCAACGCCCTGCCTCTTGATCCATTCGACATATTCGTTGCCGCGCTCGTTGCCGCCTTTGTGATCATGGCTGTACTGGAAATAATCGTAGCCGTCATTCACGCGCTCTTCCCGCCGCAGGAAGGCGCTGGCTAAATGCAGCTTGCCGATCAAGCCGCAATCGTAACCGGCATCGCGCAGCGTCTTGGAGATCAGCCGATCTTCATAATGCCGGGGAAATCTGTGGAAGCCGTTGCCGTTGACGCCGACCGCGCTGGGGTACATGCCCGTCAAAAAGCTGGCGCGGCTGGGCGTGCATATTGGCGATTGGCAATAAGCATGGGTGAAAGCCGCCGACTCGCCGACAAAGCGATCCAGATTAGGCGTATTGATATGTTCATTCCCCAGCGCGGCAATGGTATCAAAGCGCTGCTGATCACTGCAGTACCAGAGGATATTCGGTCGAGATGGCATGACCCGGCTCCTGAAATCGTCGCTAACAAACCGATAGTAACTTTTTCGGCCGCGATTCGCGATTTCCGCGCGGCTGCGGCTGATAATTGCGGGCGGAGATTTCCCGCGAAACGCAGTAGAATAAGGCGAAAATGGATTGAAGAGGAGAGAGCGTATGGTGGATTTTGGATTGGGTCTGCTGGCGGGCCCGCTCAAAGGGCAGAACGAGCGCTTCCTGACCGACCTTGATGCGACCCTGGCGCAGCTCCAAGGCAGCTTCCGCAGCATCTGGATGACCGACCACTTCTTCTGGGATGGCGAGCCCACCTACGAAGCTTGGACCGTGCTGAGCTACCTGGCGGCGCGCTACCCCGACTACGAAGTGGGACCGATGGTCCTCGGGCAAAGCTACCGCAACCCGGCCCTGCTGGCGTTGATGGCGGCCACCCTGCAGAATCTCTCGAACGGACGCTTCGTCATGGGCATCGGCGCCGGCTGGAAAGAGGACGAATACCGCGGCTACGGCTACCCCTACCCCGAGCCTAGGATCCGCGTGCAGCAACTGGAAGAGACGCTGATCATCTTGAAGAAGATGTGGGAAGAGCCGGGCAAACTCAACTATCAGGGCCAGCATTATCGCATCGCCGACGCCTGGTGCGAGCCCAAGCCGGAGACGCGCATCCCCATCATGGTCGGCGGCGGCGGTTATACCACCATGAAACACGCCGCCAAATACGCCGATATCTGGAACTTGCCCGATCAGCCGCTGGCGCCATACATCGAACGGCTGAACGTCCTCCGGCGTCACCTGGATGCCATCGGGCGCGACCCGGCCACCCTGCGCTGCAGTTGGTTCGGGCGCGTCGCCATCGGGCGCACCGAAGCCGAAGCCGTCGCCCGCGGCCTCTCCCGCGTCGACAAATGGACGCCGGAAAACGCCTTCGTCGGCAGTCCGCCACAAATCGCCGAGCAGATGAGCGCCTTCGTCGAAAACGGCTGCGATTATTTCATGATTGATATCATCGGCTCGCCCGATCCCGATGTCCTCGGCTTGTTTACCGAAGAAGTCATACCCGCCTTGAACGGAGCATAGCAACATGAAAATCAAATGGTATGGACACGCGGCATTTCTCGTCACCGGCAGCGACGGCGCCTCGGTCATCACCGACCCCTACACGCCGGAGACTTCGGGCTACCAACCCATTCCCGACCATCCCGATATCGTCGTCACCTCCTCGCTGAACGACAGTTTTCACGACCGCTCCGATCTCATCGGCGGCGACCCGGCGCGGCTAAACATGCTGGAAGTCGCGCGGGGCGGCGGCGAAATCGAATGCAAAGGCGTGAAATTCAAAGCAATCGAATCCTCCGAAATGTACGACCATCCCGAGCACGAACCCGACAAATGCGCCATGTACCGCTGGGAGATGGATGGCATCAGCATCGGGCACATGGGCGATATCGGCAATCCCTTCACGCCGGAGGAGTATGACTTCTTCCGCGACCTCGATGTCTTCCTCGTCCTGGCCGGCGATGTGCCGACCATCCGCCTCGATGATCTGAAGCGCGTCATCGACCGCGTACAGCCGAAGCTGGTCATCCCGATGCACTTCCGCACCCTGCGCTACAAGCCGCGCAATATGCAATGGATAACCGCCTTCCTCAGCCACTTCGACGGAGCCGAGGTCGATTTTCAATCGGATTGGGAAGTGGAGCTTAGCCGGGACGATCTGCCTGACTCGACGCGGGTGCTGGTTTTGACGCATGCGTTATAAGTCTTCCGAAAAGCACGGGCGGTTCTGCGAATCGCCCCTGCATTTGATTGCGCCCCGATGGCGAAACGCCTCCATGCTATAGCCGCGCGAATGTAGCCTTCAAGGCGGGATACAGCGACCGGTAGATCTCGTAACGCTCGGCGTAAACCTCAGCGTCAGCGCCGACCGCCACCTCGTCGCCCGTCTGTATCATCGCCTCGCAGGCGCTGGCCACATCGTCAAAAGCTCCCGCCGCGACCGAAGCCAGGATCGCCGCGCCAAAAGCGCCGCCCTCGGTCGTATTGATGTTGACCAATGGCGCCGCCAGCACATCGGCGATGATCCCCTGCCAGACCGGGCTCTTCGCCCCGCCGCCGCTTATCCGCGCCTCGTACTCGTCCGGCAAGCCGGCTTGGGCGATCAACGTGAAAGAATCCTTCAAGCCGAAGGCCACGCCTTCCAGCACAGCGCGCGTCATGTGCCCGCGCTCGTGACGCGTGGTCATGCCGATGAATGCGCCCCGCGCCAGCGGATCGGGATGCGGCGTCCGCTCGCCCGTCAAATAGGGCAAGAAGAACAGGCCATCGCTGCCGGCCGGGGCAGTTGCCGCTTCCGCCAATAAGCTGTCGAAGTCGATATCGGGCGCGAAGCTGTCCTTATACCATTGAAGGCTGCCGGCCGCGCTGAGCATCACGCCCATAAAATGCCAGGCCCCCGGCACGGCGTGGCAGAAAGCATGCAAACGCCCTTCGCGTTCGTAGGCGTAGCTAGCCAGGGGCGCGAAGACGACGCCCGATGTGCCCACGGTGACGCCGATCTTCTCCGGCGAGACGCAGCCCATGCCGACCGCGCCCGCCGCTTGATCGCCGCCGCCGCCGACCACCGGTGTTCCCGCTTTGAGACCAGTCGCCGCCGCGCCCGCCGCGCTAACCGTCGATGTCACCTGCGTGCCTTCATGGACCGGCGGCAGCCACTCGGCCGGTATCTCCAGCACGTCCAGCACCTCCGCCGACCAAGCCCGTTCCGCCACATTCAGCAGCGATGTCCCGGCCGCGCCGGCCAGGTCAGTAGCGTAAGCATCAGTGAGCTTGTAGCGGATGTAGTCCTTGGGCAGCAGCGCCTGCTTCGCCCGCGCGTAAACCTCCGGCTCGTTGTCGCGCACCCAGAGGATCTTGGGCGCGGTGAAGCCGGTGACCGCCGGGTTGCCGGTCAATTCGATCAAGCGCCCAGCGCCGATCCGCGCCGTCATGTATTCGCATTGCGCCCCCGTCCGCTGGTCATTCCACAGTATCGACGGCCGCAGCACTTCGCCATTTTCATCGAGCAGGACCAAGCCGTGCATCTGCCCGGTCAAGCCGATGGCGCTGATGTCTTCGCCGCTCAAACCGGACTCCGCCAGCGCCCGCCGGATGCTCGCGCTGATGCCCTGCCACCAGTCGCTCGGGTTCTGCTCGCTCCATAGCGGCTTGGGCTGGCTGATCGGCTGCGGGCTATTGGCGACGGCGATGACCGCGCCCGCCTCATTGATGATCAGCGCTTTGGCGCCGGTCGTGCTGATATCCAATCCCATCAAGTAGGTCATGATGTGTCCTTTCGCAAAGTCCGCGCGCCAGTAGCTACAACCTGTGTAAGGCTTGTCCGGCGCTCGGTCAAAGCCATCGTTCGCGTCAGTCGTCGGCTCCCGGCGGGCAGTTTGACGCCGCTGCGACTTCGTCAATCATGGCGGAAACAGCCCGCAGTCATCTACCCTAAAGCGCCGCTAAACCCCGGTAAATACGCTGAAAATGCGGGAAAAAACATGTCTGTATTGATACAGTATGTATATAGTATAGGGGGGGGGGGGGGTAGGGCTATAGAGCCGCCTCCAGAGAGTATTTGTTTTCAGTTTGTTTATTGTCCAACTTTGTCCGTTACGGACATGGAAATATGGTTTTCGGACAAAAGGCAGGCGGCTGCCGGTATGATTTTGGTATGTTGGCGCAGTGGCGCAAGCGCCTGCATCACGCGAGTCCAGCGACGGCGCAAGGATAGAGAGCGCGTTTTCGGCGGAGGGCATGGGTTGCGCGCCGCGATTGAGAGCCTGCAAACATTGATCCATAGGGGGAGTGTATCATGATTTTGAGTCGAAGGAAAGAACAAATGTGCGCGGTTTTCTGCCTTCACCCCCCGGCCTCTTCTCCCACAAGACCACAGGACAGTTTTTCAGCGAGCAGAGTATCGTCGTATATCTTGTACTTTTTCGGGCGACCCACCGAGGCGCCCCTACAATACCTCAATCGAACGCATCTAGCGCACGCCCATCAGCACATCAAAGGTCAACTGATCCAGCCGCTCGTAGGGCAGGTTGCGCGCGCCCATGCCGGCGCGGTCGAATTGGGTCGCTTTCAGCCGTTGGGCGGCCGCGCTGCTGTAGCCATCCGCCAGATAGGCGTAACTGCCGTCATCGGCGTTGATCTCAGCGAGCAGGGCTTGCACCTCGGCATCGGCGTTGAATTGCGCCGCCTTCTCCTTGAAGACCAAGTAAGAGCGCATACAGCCGCGCGCGAATTCCTTGACATCCTCGTAGCCCGAACTGCGGTAGGCATGAGCGTCGAAGTGGCGGCTGCCGTCGTAACCGACATCTTCCAGGAAGCGCACCAGGTGGAAATTCTGTTTGATCATCATGCTGCCGAAGCGAAAGTCTTGATCATATCTTCCAAACATCTGGTCGTTGAGATCGATGTGGAAGAGCTTGCCGGCGTCCCAAGCCTGCGCCACCGCGTGCATGAAGTTCAAGCCGGCCATGTGCTCATGCGCTACTTCCGGGTTGACGCCGACCATATCGGGGTCGTCGAGCGTGGCGATGAAACCGAGCATGCTGCCCACAGTCGGGAAGTAGATATCGCTGCGCGGCTCGTTCGGCTTGGGCTCCAGGGCGAAACGATAGCCATAATCCTGATCCTTCGAGTATTCGCAGAGGAAGTTGATGGCATCGCGCATCCGCTTGACGCCATCGGCGGGGCACTTGGCGCTGTCGGATTCGGCGCCTTCCCGCCCGCCCCAGAAGACATAAACCTTCGCGCCCAACTCCGCGCCCAGGTCCATCGACGCCATCGTCTTTTGCAGGGCATAAGCGCGGACCGCCGAATCGTTGCTGGTGAAAGCGCCATCTTTGAAAGCCGGATCGGCGAAGAGATTGGTGGTCGCCATCGGGCAGACGATGCCGGTCTCGCTCATCGCCCGCTTGAAATCGGTCACGATCCGGTCGCGCTCGGCGGCGGTCGCGTCGATGGGCACGAGGTCGTTGTCGTGCAGGTTGACGCCCCAAGCGCCGACCTCCGCCAACATGCGCACGATCTCGACCGGCGAGATGGGCGCGCGGGTGGGCTCGCCGAAGGGGTCGCGGCCGATATTGCCGACCGTCCACAAGCCGAAGGTGAATTTATGTTCCGGTTGAGGAGTGTAATCCGCCATTGTCGCCATCCTTTGCTGAGGTCAGGTTTGGCACAGATTGTAACAAAAACGCTTATCGCTTGTCAGGCGGCTTTTCGGTACACTACCTTGCTGTAACTTGCAATCTCCAACGAAAGCGACCTGCATGGCATTACCCGCACGCGAATCGCCAATTGGCAAACCCGTCTCCCTCTTCGTCACCTGCATCGTCGACATGATCTATCCCGACACTGGCATGTCGGTGGTGGATATCCTGGAGCACCTCGGCGTCAGCGTCGACTTCCCGCCGGCGCAGACCTGCTGCGGCCAACCGGCTTTCAACTCCGGCTACCGCGATGAAACGCGCGCGGTGGCCAAACATTTCTTCAAAGCCTTCCAAGACGCCGAGCTCATCGTCACGCCCTCCGGCTCCTGCGCGACCATGCTGCGCCACGAATACCCGACTCTCTTCACGCCGGCCGATGGGACGCCCTACGAGCAGGCGCAGCGAATCGCCGCCATCACCTGGGAATTCAGCGAATATCTCGTCGATGGACTCGGCATCAGGGATCTCGATCTGAGCCTGCCCGCGCCCGAGAGCTTCGCTGTTCATGATGCCTGCCACGGCTTGCGCGGCTTGGGCTTGGGCGGCGCCTCACGGCAATTGCTGGCGCGGCTGGGCAATGCCGAACTGCATGACCTGAAGGAATGCGAGGTCTGCTGCGGCTTCGGCGGTCTCTTCAGCATCAAGATGCCCGATGTCAGCAACGCCATGCTGACGAACAAGGTCGAGAACATCAACGCATCGCCCGCCGAGACCATCGTCACCGGCGATGTCAGTTGCCTCACGCAGATGAACGGCGGCCTCTCGCGGCAGAAATCGGCCAAGCGCGTCGTTCATCTCGCCGATGTCCTGGCCAAGGCCCTGCCCGAGGAGCGATCATGACGGTCGAAATCCAATCGAACGACTTCATCGCCCTGGCGGATATCGCCCTGCGCAACCCCGACTTGCAGCACGCGGTCGCGGCCGGCACACGCGGCGGCTATCAGAAGCGCGCCGAAACCATGTTCGCCCATAGCCGAGAACACGGCGAACACATGCGGCAGCAGGCAGCCGAAGCCAAACGCCGCGCCCTGCGCAATCTGCCCGACTTGCTCGAGACCGCCGAGCGCAACCTCAGCGCCAACGGCTGGCAGGTCGAATGGGCGGAAGACGCCGCCGAAGCCAACCGGCTCGTGCTGGATATCGCCCGCCGGCATAAGGTCCAGACAGTCGCCAAAAGCAAGAGCATGCTCACCGAAGAGCTTGGGCTCAACCACGCCCTCGAAGCCGCCGACCTGCGCGTGGTCGAAACCGACCTGGGCGAATACATCATCCAGCTCAACGACGAGACGCCATCCCACATCGTCGCCCCCGTGATGCACAAAACCAAAGCCGAAATCCGCGATATCTTCATCCGCGAACTCGGCATGGAACCGACCGATGATGCCGAGGCCATGGTCGCTTTCGCCCGCAAGATGCTCCGCCACGATTTCCTCAACGCCGATATGGGCATCTCCGGCGGCAATTTCCTCATCGCCGAAACCGGCTCGGTCGGCTTGGTCATGAACGAAGGCAACGGCCGCATGTGCACTTCCATGCCCCGCGTCCATATCGCCCTGGTCGGCATCGAGAAAATCGTCGAAACCGTCGAAGATTACGCCACTCTCACCCAGGTCCTGCCCAGCAGCTCGACCGGCCAGAAGCTGACCGTCTACACCAACATCCTCAACGGACCGCGCCGCGCCGACGAAGATGATGGGCCCCAACACAGCTACGTCATCCTGGTCGACAACGGCCGCTCCCAAATCTACGGCACTGACTACGCCGAAGCCCTGACCTGCATCCGCTGCGGCGCTTGCCAGAACGCCTGCCCCGTCTATCGCAGCACCGGCGGCCACGCTTACGGCTGGGTCTACGGCGGTCCCATCGGCGCTGTCCTGACCCCCCTATTCGTCGGCTTGGAAAACGCCCAGCCCCTGCCCCACGCCAGCAGCCTTTGCGGCAGTTGCAAACAGGTCTGTCCGGTCGATATCGACCTGCCGCGGATGCTGCTCGACCTGCGCTGGGAGCTCGTGCGCGACGGGCACTCGAAGACCGGCTGGGACGCGGCGATGAAGGCCTGGGCCATCGGCATGACCTCGCCAAGGCGCTTCGCCCTAGGCGGGGCAACGGCCCGCGCCGGCCAGCACATCATGGGCGAATACCTGCCCGGCATCCTCGGCAACTGGACGAAACACCGCGACTTCCCCGATTTCGCGCCCAAACCCTTCCGCCGACTCTGGAAGGAGCGCAACAATGACCGCGCGTGATCGTATTCTAAACCGCCTCCGCGCCAATGTAGGGGCGGCCAATCTGGGCGCCCGCCCTACCAGCGCAGATCGTCGCCACATGATCCCTCTGCTGGAGATGGATGCCGAGGAGCGCCTCGCTCTCTTCACCCGCGAAGCCGAGCAACTTGGCGGCTTCGTCTACCAGTTGGACGCCAACGAAGCGGTCGAGCAGATCATGGACCTGCTCGAAGGCGACCGCCGCGTACTCAGTTGGGACGATGACCAACTGCCCATCGCCGGCCTGCGCAAGATCTTCGACTCGCTCGGCGTGGCCATCGCCGCGCCCGGCGACGGAGACGTCCGCGTCGGCATCACCGGCGTGACGGCCGCGCTGGCCGCCACCGGCAGCCTCGTGCTGGAAAGCGGCGCCGGACGTCCGCGGGGCGCCTCGCTGCTGCCCGACCGGCATATCGCCCTGATGACCGCCGCCCAACTCCACAAGGACCTGGAAGACTGGGGAGCGGCGCAGAAAGCGCGCGGCTGCCCCGCCTTCCGCGAAGCGAGCAATACCGTGATCGTCACGGGACCCAGCAAAACCGCCGATATCGGTCACCAACTGGTCAAAGGCGCGCACGGTCCGCGCGAGCTGCATATTCTCATCTTGCCGGGCTGAGCGGCTGCTAGCGAGGCGGCTGGTTGATGTACTGCGCCAGCAGGTCGGCGTATTCGACGCCGTCGATCGGCAGCTCGACCGTGGCGCGTTTATGCGCCGACAGGATGATGGCATTGTTGAGCATGACCGAGTTGAGTCCCTCTTCAGCGGGGGCGATTAGCTCGGCGCCGCGCAGGATCGCATCGGCGAAGTTTTCGATGATGAGTTCGTGGCCGTGGCTTTCGCGCCGGGCATAGGGCACGATTTCGCGCTGGTAGGGTACTTTGTCGAAGCCTTTGCTTGAGAGGCGGATCTCGTCGCTGGAGGAGCGGGCGTTGCGGAAAAAGACCAGATCTTTGGGCGCAACAGGCGCGTCCGAGTCGCTGGAGTTGGCATCGTCGGCCGCGGCGTCAGGATCGGCGGCATCGGGCATGGGCGCCGCCCCCGATTCATAGACCAGCTTGCCCAATTCGCCGACGATCTCCAGCCGGTTGGTGCCGGGGGATTCGCCAGTGGTGGTGATGAAGTGGCCGACCGCGCCATCGGCATGCTCGAAGTAGGCGGTCACCTCATCCTCGACTTCGATGTTATGGTGCTTGCCGAAGTGGACGAAGCCATGCGCGCGCGCCGGCAAGCCGACCAGCCACTGGTAGAGATCGAGGTTGTGCGGGCACTGGTTCATCAGCACGCCGCCGCCTTCGCCGGCCCAAGTGGCGCGCCAATCGCCGCTGTCGTAATAATGCTGGGTGCGGAACCAGTCGGTGATGAGCCAACTGCAGCGCTGCAGCCGTCCCAGTTCGCCGTCATCGATGAGCACCTTGATCGCGCGCCAGTGGCCCCAGGTGCGCTGCATGAACATGGCGGCGAAGACCAGATCGGGCCGCCCCCGCTTGGCTTGCCGGTAGCCGGCGATGGCGCGCTCGGCCTCCTGGACGTGCACGGCGAGAGGCTTTTCCACCAGGACATGCAAGCCTCGCTCGAAAGCGGCCAAGCAGATATCGGGATGGTCGTAATGCGGCGTGGCGATGAGGACGGCGTCGAGAGGGGTTGTGTCGAGCATCTCCCGGTAATCGCTGAAGCGGGGCAGGGCAGGCGGGAAGTCAAGCGCGGCCAGGCGGGCGGGGTTGCTCTCGCAGAGGGCGGCCAGAGAAGTATTGGGCAGGTCGATGATGTGCTCGGCGTGTTTGCCGCCCATATTGCCCATGCCGATAACGCCGATTCTGACTTGGTTTTGGGTCATTATTATCCTCGCTGACGCGGATGTGTCGGTTGTCTACGCGACCTACACGACCTGCGCTCCGCCGCTGGTCTTGCGTAAGGTTCGACAAAACGAGGCGATTATATGTCGAGGGCGGCAGAAAACAATCGGGAATAGGCGACTAAATGGTCGCGTATTGCGGCGGGTACGGCAGAATTGGTCGCCCCAACATATTTTTGGCGATGATTCAAACGGGCGACACAAGTGTTGCCCCTACAGGGATTCTTTTACGAGCTAACCTTTGACCGCGCCGAAGGTCAAGCCGCGCACGATGAAGCGCTGCACCATCAGCGACAGAATCACCGGCACGGTGACCGCGATGAGCATGCGCGTGGTGACGAAGCCGAAGTCGATGCCGCGCACCGTGTCCGAGCCGGCGACCAGCATGGGATAAGGCTTCCAGTCGCGGTTGGCGAGCACGCTGGCGAAGAGGAATTCGTTCCAGGCGAAGGCGAAACAGATCAGGGTCGAGGCCACCAGGGCCGGGCGCGCCAATGGCAGGGCGATGCGCCAGAAGGTGGTGAATTCGCCGGCGCCATCCACCAGCGCCGCCTCGCGCATTTCCGGCGGCAGATCGGCGAAGTAGTCGCGCATGATCAAGACGGCGAAGGGCAGCGTGAAGGTGGCGTTGACGATGACCATGCCAGCCAGGGTATCGAGCAGTTTCAAGTCTCGAAACATCAGTACAAAGGGAATGAGAGTCGCCACCGGCGGCAAGAAGCGCTGCGACAAAAACCAGGAGACCAGGTTGCGATTGCCGATGCCGTATTTGAAGCGCGCCAGCCCATAGCCGGCCAAGGTGCCCAGCGTGGTCGCCACGATGGTCGCGTCTACATTTATCCTGAGTCAGGATTATCAGTCGCCATGTTGCCATTGTCGCTGCTTCCAGACCGGAAATATTTTAATATCTTTACTCTATAATTATATATCATTATCTATTTTGAAATCAAAATCTTATCATTTAAATTAGATCCTTAATATAGAATAACTTTGTGAATTGTATATCATTACTAATAACGATATTACTTTTTACTTGCATGTCACGATTTAGATCGCTATTCTAGCCACAGAAACCATTGTAGCAGGCGAGGCGATCTATCGTGAACTCATCCACTTTCATAAACCCTCACTTAATTAGAACATTCATCAAGCTGTTTCTCGCAATCATAGTCCTTATTTTGGCGCTTGCGCCGGCGGCCGCGCAAGACGATCAGCGGCTGCCCACGCCTAAGAATTTGCGTTTCACGAACGACACGGGGGCTATTGCCTGGGACGAAGTCGAGGGCGACGTATACAGGTATAGGGTCCAGTATGGCTTCGTGAAGCCTGACTCGCGCTCGACTACGGCTATAACACTCGACAATAACACGTTTAGTTTCCAGATCCCGGACTTCGACACCTCCTTGGCTTGGCGAATCCGAATGAGAGTCTTACATCGTCAGAGTTCACAGACCAGCTTGTTTACTCCCTGGGTGTGGTGGAATGAGGCTGTGCTAACGCCGACGCCCGAGCCCAGTCCCACAGCTACGCCCTCTGGCTCTTACCTCAGTCGCCATTATGAGAACCGTACGGTCTATGAAGAGGAGAGCTGCGCCGATCGCCAGGAGTTTCGCCGCTGCAGTCGGTACTGTCTGGAGGCCGACCCCGGCCAGTGCTGGGGCGAGACATGCGGGCCCTGGCTGGTGGGCGTGGCGGCCCCGCCCAGTTGCGCAACACCGGAAGGCGCGCCAACGGCCACCGCCACACTCGCGCCATCAGGCTCCGTGAGTTGCCAGAATGAAGTTATCGCTGGCGAAAATAGATTCAGTTGCGCGTTCACGCTGCATAATAGCCGGGTGGCTTATCAGGCGGTGGGCTGGAGCGATCAAGCGGATGCCGAGCATCGGATCTTTGGCTACATTGAAACCGAAGATGGGACGTATAGTACCCGCCTCTTTCCCGAAGAATGCGGCAAGACCTACTTGGGCCGGGCGACTGCTTTTGATGTGACGCTTAAGTACCTGGCGACAGTCGATTTTTCGCACCAGGCGATATGTTCGCTGTCAACTGACACGCCAACCGCGACGGATACGCCGACTGCAACAGCGACAGACACGCCAACGGCGACAGCGACAGACACGCCCACCGCGACTGCTACAGACACATCGACTGACACGCCAATCCCGCCAACGGACACGCCAACCGCGACGGATACGCCAACGGCCACAGCGACAGACACGCCCACCGCGACTGCTACAGACACACCGACTGACACGCCAATCCCGCCAACCGACACGCCAACCGCGACGGATACGCCAACTGCAACCGCGACAGACACGCCAACGGCGACAGCAACTGACACACCGACCGCCACGCCAATCCCGCCAACTGACACGCCGACCGCCACAGCAACCGATACACCCAGCCCGACCGCGACTGAAGCGCCGAAGGAGTTGCCGGCGCCCAGCAATCTGCGGACGATTTCAGAAGTAGATGTCGCCTGGGATTCGGTCGAAGGGGCGAACGCCTATCGTGTTGCCTGGCGATTGGCGGGCGGTCGTTGGGAATATGAGATATTGAGTGTTTCACAAACTCAATTCAGGTTTGCGAGTCCTGGCAGCGGCGGGAGTTATGAGATCGAGGTTTGGGCCTTAGGCGATGGCACGGCTTACGAATGGGAAGGGGAGCGGGCTTCGATAACTGTGACGCTGGCCACAGATACCCCAGTGCCAACGAATACGCCGACTGCCACAGCCACGCCGACCGACACGCCCGTGCCGCCGACAAAGAAACCGACAAAGAAACCGACCAACACGCCGCGTCCGCCAGAGCCGGCGACTGAGATACCATGCCAGCCGCGCGAAGAATGCCAGTGGTCGTCTGGCGAGTGGTCGGTGTATGAGGAAAGAACCGAGCATGATGGGCCGGTATGTTCAATTCGAAGGTATGAGCGGAAGCTGCGGCAAAAGACATGTGTAAACTCCTGCACCGGGGAGCAGACGCGTCAGTTCAATCAGATTACGCAGGATTGGACAGAGATAAGTCGCCGAGGGTGCTGAGTTATCGTTGTCCGAAGAGAATGTTGGGCAATAAAAGCCGCCAGATGCTTCGGGTCCGGCGGCTTAAGCGTGATAGGAGAATTTCAAAGCTCAAGTCACGGTTGAAGAATTACGCGATTTAGGTTTTAAGGCAACTAACTGCTGGTTTCATAGCCTGTGGTTAAGTTCAGTTTCGAGAATCAGAATTGTCAACTCAAACATTAGGAAACGCCAGCACGGTACCCTCAAGCGACCTTCACTCCAAAGCGGAGCAAGTATAACAAGGTTGTCTCGCTTTGGCGAATAATTGCGAAAATGCAGCGATGAAACTCAAAGACGCTGTAAAATTGCGGGCGCCGCGCGGACAGGTCATGGCGATTGTCGCAGGGAAGGGCTATAGTCCTCGCAAACAGCAGTTGAGAGGAATGGAACCCGCGACATGAGCGAAAAGACGGAAAAGGAAAAGTCGGCGGCGGCGGACATCAAAGAAGAAGCGCCGATCGTCACATCGCACGAACTGAAACTCGCCGACCAAACCCTCGCCTACAGCGCCACGGTCGGCAAGCTGCCGCTCAAGGACGAGAAAGACAAGATCGTCGCCCAGATCTTCTATACCGCTTACACCCTCGAAACGGAGGTCGGGAGCGCCGCCCGTCCACTCATCTTCGTCTTCAACGGGGGACCGGGCGCGGCGTCAATCTGGCTGCACATGGGCGCGTTGGGACCGAAACGGGTGGACATGGGCGAAGAAGGTTTCATGCCGCCTCCGCCATATCGTCTGATCGACAACGCCTATACCTGGCTCGATCTGGGCGATCTGGTCTTCATCGACCCGGTCGGCACCGGTTACTCGCGCGCGACCGACCCGGCGGATAACGAGAAATACTGGGGCTTGGCAGAAGACCTGGAAGCGGTCGGCGAATTCATCCGCTTGTACCTATCGCGCAATCAGCGCTGGACCTCGCCCTTGTATCTGGCGGGAGAGAGTTATGGCACGACGCGCGCCGCCGGCTTGGCCGGTCATCTCATCGACCGCGGCATCGCCTTCAACGGCATCATCTTGATTTCCACCGTGATGAACTTCCAGACCCTGCGCTTCACCAAAGCCAATGATCTGCCTTATTCGCTGTATCTGCCGAGCTTTTGCGCCACCGCCCATTATCATGGGATGCTGGAGGACGATCTGCAAAAGCGGAAGCTGCACGATCTTTTACGCGAGGTCAGCGAATGGTCGGAAGAGGTGTACACGATAGCGCTGGTAAAAGGCGATACCCTCAATACCGTGGAACGCAAGGTTATCGCCGAGCGGCTCTCGCGCTATACCGGCTTGTCGCAGCGCTTCATCCTGGGGGCGGATTTGCGCGTCAACATCATGAGCTTCTGCAAAGAACTGCTGCGGGATGACAAGCGGGCGGTCGGACGGCTGGATTCGCGCTTTATCGGCATCATGGCATCGGCCGAGGGCACAAGCTTCGATTTCGACCCGTCGATGAATGCCATCATCCCGCCATATACCGCCGTTTACAATCAGTACGTGCGCGAGGATTTGCTTTACGAGACAGACCTGAACTACGAGATCCTGAGCTTCAAGGTCAACGAGAATTGGAAGTATGAGGGCGGGCAGTTTCCCGATACCAGCGAGGGCTTGCGCGCCGCCTTCGCCAAGAACCCCTACATGGAGGTGCTGGTGGCGCAGGGCTATTACGATTTGGCGACCCCCTTCCAAGCCGCCTACTATTCGCTGGCGCACATGGGTTTGGATCCCAGCCTGCGCGACAACGTGACCATTGTGGAATACGAAGCCGGGCACATGATGTACCTGCATGAGCCGTCGCTGGCGCAATTAAAGGCTGACGCGGCCGCTTTTATCGGAGCGGATTAGATCATGTCACGCTGGTGTTATGGCGCATGATATCCATCCAGAGGACAAGTCCGCGATATTCGCCGAAGGTGTCATAGCGGGCCGCGATGGCATTGTCATCGGCTTTGGCGCCATCGTTGTGGACGGCGGCGAACATGGCGCGGCAAGCGGTGTCGATGGCGATACGATCGAAATGGCCGTACATGCGCGCGATCGTGCCGGCGGCATAATTGCCGAAGCCTTTCAGCGACTTGACCGCTTTGTAGAGCGCCTCGCCATCCAGCTCGAGCCAGGCATCAAGATCAATCTGACCGCTCGATATTGCCAGCGCCAACTCGCGCAGATAGGCGTTGCGATAACCGGCGCGCGCTAACTCCGCCATCTCGGCGAAGTCCATCTCGGCGATGCGTTGCGGCCCGGGAAAGGCGCAGCAGCCGTCGACCGTCGGATGCTTTGCGCCCAACTGGCAAAGCCTCCGGCTCATTTGGACCGTCTGCGCCCAGTTGCAGTTGGTCGTCAATAGCACCTTCGCCAGGTCTTCCCACAAGCTCGGGCAGATGAGGATACGGCCCCGGCGCTCCCGCTCCAGCCAGTCATAGCCGGCATGAGCGCGCATGGCGGCATAGAAGGCGCTCAGATCCCAGTCCATATTGAGCATGCGCCGGACCGCCGCGCTGACTTCATCTCGCAGGGACGGGCTGATTTCCCGGCAATCGGGCAATTGGACGCGGACGCCGCTTTCCGCGCCGCTCATTTGCAGCCTTTGGATATCGCCAGCGGCCGTTTGAAAGATATATTGCAAGGACTCGTTTTCCGCGTCCCAGCTGAAGGGCGCCAGCATCAACCAGCCGTGGCTGTGGACGGTCTTGCCGAAGTCGAATTGCGGCGCTGCCCTGATGACAAAGCCGGGGCAGGTCATGCCGGCATCTTGTCCAGCACGTCTTGAATCTGTTGCAGGTGGTTGAGGCCGTGCTGGGCATAAACGCGGGCCAGTTCTTCCAGGCTGTAGTCGGGGCGATCCGGGCTGGCGGCGCGGCCGATTTTGCCCCATTGCTCGTCGGTCATATTTTCGAGCAGGATGGCCCAGCGCGCGTGCAAGCCCTCGAGGATCTTCAGCGAATGCTCAATATCAGCGTCTTTGGCATCGGGCATTTTGGCGATGGCGTTCACGTCATAGGCGGTGAATTGGAAGCTGGGGCTGGTCAGAATCAGCTTGAAGCGGCGGATGCAGACCATGTGCGTATCGGCGAGGTGGTGGATGTTCTGGGCGATGGTCCATTCCGGCGCGTTGTAGGCGGTGGTGAGTTGCTCCACCGAAAGTCCCCGGACTTTTTCTCGCAGTTGGGCGGGCAGTTGGCGGTAGGCGTTTATGTAATCGGCGCGGCTTTCCATTGTGCTTGTCTCCTCAATGCTGGTTTGCCGCTATTTTAGCGACGCATTTAGCCCTTTCCCACTCGGAGGATGTCATCTTGTTCCTGCTTCGGCAAGAGTGGCGAATTACGTGGAGTCCCCCCTACTCAATCCATCTCCGAGCGGGAAGGACTTCAAAACGATGAAACCTCCCCTTCTCTCAATATGGGGAGGCTCGCCAGAAAGATGGCGGGGAAACGAACGGCATGTCCACGATTTTCGCCACAACTTAAAATCGCCGCGCTCAGCCCTTTCATTTCAGAACGCATGTGCTATAATGTCTTTAAGCCCAACCAACCGAGAATCCCCATGCCCAAAACCAGAGTCTTCTCAGACCATGAAAAACGCCAGGCCATGGAACCGCTCCATCAACCTACTCTTCGCCGTCGCCAAATCGCGACTTTGTCCGAAAAAAGTTTTTCTTTGTCCGACAAACGGACAATGTGGGACAAAGTCTTAACCAATCAACAACAATATGATACCCTCACGCTTACTCTCGCTCTCCATGCAATCGCCGATAAATCCCTACGCCGCCCGCAAAGCCCCCCGACAATGCCAATACCGGCGCAACTGGCGAATACCCCGGCATGGAATTCGGGGTATGTCCTGTATCCTTGAAATTCACTACTCCCAGTTCGGCGGCCGATTGCAGGATTCCAGCTTATGCGCTACAAACGTGGCGGCAGAACGGATTGGGCGGAAAGCTGACCCATGGCGACGACTCCCGATATCATCGGCATCGGCGTATGCACGGTTGATCACATCGTGACCGTGCCGCGAATGCCGCATCGCAATGAAAATATGCGCGCCTTGAATTATTCGCGCCAGCCCGGCGGATTGGCCTCTTGCGCGCTGGTGGCGGCGGCGCGGCTGGGCGCCCGGACCAAGATCATCGCGCGGATAGGCGATGACGAGAATGGCGATTATATTCGCCGCGACTTGCAGGCTGAAGGCGTCGACGCAAGTCAGTTGCTGGCGGAGGCGGGCAGCGAATCGCATGTGTCGGTGATCCTGGTGGACGAAGGGACGGGAGAACGCAGCATCATCACGCGACCGCCGACCGGCGCCCCCGTCAGCCCGGCCGAGATCGGGCGGGAGGGCATCACAGGCGCGCGGCTGCTCTTCGTGGATACGATCAACGAAGCGACGCTGGCGGCGGCGAACTGGGCGCGGGAGGCGGGTATGACGGTGGTATTGGACCCAGCGCGACCTTATGCGGAAATCAAACCGCTGCTGGAATTGGTCGATGCGCCAATCGTGCCGGAAGCCTGGGCGCGAGCCTGGCTGCCGGAGGAACGGCCGGCCGCGGTGGCTGAGAGGCTGTTTGACGAAGGGGCATCAATGGCGGTCGTGACCTTGGGTGAACGCGGTTCGGTGCTTTGCTGGGAAGGGGGCATTGTGGAGATACCGGCTTTTGCGGTGGAGGTGGTGGATACGACCGGCGCCGGCGATGCCTATCATGGCGCCTTTATGTATGCCTTGCTGCAAGATTGGGATGCGCCGCGCATGGCGAGGTTCGCCTCCGCCGTTGGCTCGCTGAACTGCCGCGCTATCGGCGGGCGCAGCGCCTTGCCAACGCTTGAAGAAGTGGAGGCATTCCTGGCGGCTAATCCCGCTTGCGCCAGGTGAACCAAGGCGACTGGCGTTAGACATGCGTGCTGATATTTATGTATTGTTACTATGTGGTATAGACTGCGCAAACGAGCACTTTATACCTTTGCAAGCGCGAAAAAGTGTTATACTACTAGCCGTGAATTGAGGTAAAGGAGCAGTTGAAATGAACAAAGCGGAATTGATTGGTTCAATCGCTGACGAGTCTGGGCTGAGCAAGGCGGATGCCGGCAAGGCGCTGGACGCCTTCGTATCCTCCGTGACAGACGCGCTCGCTAACGGCGACCGTATTTCCCTGGTCGGGTTCGGTTCTTGGTCCGTCGACCAGCGCAACGCTCGTACGGGCCGTAATCCCCGCACGGGCGAGGAGATCCAGATCGCAGCGAAAAAGGTCGTAAAATTCAAGCCCGGCGCAGGCTTATCCGACGCGGTAAATTGATGCGCCAGTGATGTCGTGGGTGGGAGAATACTATGTAAACCCGCTTACGTCTTAACAAGTTCAAATTGGCCTGTCGAATCGCATTCGGCAGGCTTTTTTGTTTTCCGTAACAGAGACTATTATTCCGGGGGCAGGGTCGTCGGTAGCTGAGCGCGCGCGAATATTAGCTGGTCAACTTGGGGACGGATTTAAGCACATCGGCAATCAAATCATCGGCGTCAAGCCCTTCCGCCTGACCTTCGAAATTTAACAGAATCCGGTGGCGCAGGGCCGCAGGCGCGACCGCCGCCACATCGTCATACGAGACATTGCTGCGCTCATCAAGCAGGGCGTTGATCTTGGCGCCGATGATAAGGGCCTGGGCGCCGCGCGGGCTGGCGCCGTAGCGGGCGTATTGGCGGAGCATCGGCGTGGCGCGATCGCTTTCGGGATGGGTGGCGACCACGATATGGGCGACGTATTCGCTGACGTGCGTGGGTATGGGTGTGCTGAGGGCAAGCGCGCCCATGCCGATGACTTGGGCGCCATCGGCGACCTTCTGCGCGCGCGGCTGTTCGACGCCGGTCGTGCGATCGAGGATCGTTACCAGGTCGGCAACATCGGGGAAGGCGACATTGACTTTGAATAAGAAGCGGTCGAGCTGCGCCTCGGGCAAGGGGTAGGTGCCTTCCATCTCGAGCGGGTTTTGCGTCGCCAGGACGAAGAAGGGCGGGTCAAGCGCGTAGCCGTGGCCGGCGACGGTGACAGTCTTCTCCTGCATGGCTTCGAGCATGGCCGATTGGGTCTTGGGCGTGGCGCGATTAATCTCGTCAGCCAGGATGAGATTGGCGAAAATCGGACCGGCTTGAAAGCGGAATTGACGGCGGCCGTCTTCGGTCTCTTCCAGGATATCGGTGCCGACGATATCGGCCGGCATCAGGTCAGGCGTGAATTGGATGCGCGAGAATTTCAGGTCCAGCACATCGCCCAGCGTCCGGATAAGCATGGTCTTGCCCAAGCCGGGCACCCCTTCGAGCAGAGCATGGCCGCCGGCCAGGACACAGATAATGACGCTGCGCAGGACCTCGCGCTGCCCGACGATGACCTTGCCAACCTCGTTTTCGATGTCCCGCGCAATTTCGCCGAATTGTTCCAGTCCGATTTCTGCGGTCTCTGCTTGGCTCATGACCTAGCACCCTTGATCTTCTGGCATAACAAGCGCCAGCCATTATAGTCGTAAAATATCGGCGAGTGAGGGGTGCGCTTGAATGCGCCTCAAGCGCCCGGCGCCAGCAGAGCCAGCGCCGTCGTTTTGTCCGCTGCCATGCTGATGCGGGTCTCTGTTTCGCTGATGCGGGCGAAGCAATGCGTCGTGTCACTGTTTACCCAGCATTGCTCATCCACTCGTTCTCTTTGGTATCGCCCAAAATAACGCTTATCGAGAAAATAGGTATAACCTTCTGCAAATTCTTTCGCATCGTTGGCGCGATCCCAGGCTTGCGCCCATACCCAGATCATGTCATCTTCGCTCGCAGCGGTATAAATCAGCAGGCGGTCCCCGCCCCAGCCTGCGGCGTAACGCTCGCTGTGAGGTGGTCTTAGCTGTGTTTCCAGGTGCGCAAGCAAGATAAACTCGCCGACTGGACCATCGTAACCAAGGCGCCAGCCCTCGCCGATGAGCGAGCTATGGTCGGGAATGCTGACTTCCTTCGCGCCTTCGCCCTTCAAATAGCGCTGCGGGTGCATAATCTGCTCGGTGGTCGTTGGCGGCGCTTCTCGGAAAGCGCGATTGATACCCGCCCAGCCACGTTCGGCAAAGAGTTCCTGCGCAAATTCCCGTCCCTCCCAATACAGAAAATCGATCTCGCCCAAAATGACGCGGGGCAATTCTTCCGGCGGCTCTGGCGGTAAGTCGTCTGCGCTGGGCGGTTCACGCGGGACTCTCTCGTCGCCGTCCTCAAAAAGCTGAAACATGTATTCCATCTGTATAAGAGAAGCGTCCCCCTCCACCAATGCGGAAAGCGCCAGCCAGCCATCGAGACTGTTTTCGCTGTTATTGCTTGCCATAAATTCGTCCAGGTTGAAATGCTGGTCTTGCAAGGCATGGACGAATTCGTGAACATAAGTAACTTCTTGCCCAAAGGAGAGTCCAGCGTCGGGTGGTCCCGCCGGCGTGATGACATATATAGTTTCGTCATCCGGGTCATAATATCCGCTGATCCAGTTGGTGAGGAAATCCAGATAAAGCGCGGGCAAATTCAGCCCCGGCTCGGCGAGGTCGAGCGCGCGGTAGAGCAGGTAGCTACGGGCGGCATCATCCGCGGACCACTCTGCGAGCGCCTCTCTTACATAGGCTTCGGTCGCGGCTTCGCGGCTGAGGAAGCTGCGTGCTGGATCTCGCAAGAGGTCAAGCTGGCGCATCTCCATCACAACTGTTTCGATAGTCTTGAGCGCCGTTTGCGGTACCGAGTTGTCTTGAGCGAACGCACTTGAGACAATCAGCAGTAGCAACACTATTACATAGCTTCTTGACAGCATGATCTTCCTCAGATCGTCCTCAGCCAGCGCCTTCCGCAAAGCAAAGTATAATGGAACGCATGGCAAATTTACAGCGATCAAACGAGGTGGTCGCGGGCGGATGGCAATCACAGCTTTGGCGGGAAAACCATGCCGTTCTCATGCCAGATAGTCCCAATAAAGATGTACGGTCGCGGCTCCAGTTCTTTATTGACTGGCTATCGCAAAATGGTCGGGAATGGACGAATCCGGGTTTGCCCCTGTATCTCGACTATATGCTTACCGACCGCATTCGGATTGACAAGCGGGGACGAGAGAAAGCGGCTCCTTTATCTCCAAGAACGGCGCAAGCTCACCTAGCGACAATTCGCTCTCGTTACAATGATCTGTTGCACAGCAGTGAGATATTAGACGATTTAATTGATCTCGGTGACTTGGCGTCTCCGGACGATGACGGGGGCAAGGCGGCTGAGGAAAGCGCGCAACGGATTTTCCTGAGACTGCAAATGGACATGCATCCGGCAGTGGCGCCGGTCAAGTTGGTGGAGAAACAAGATGTCGCCGATAGCGAGCATCTGCGCCTCAAGCCCTGGCAAGTGCAATCCTTGGTTCGCGCGCCGGGCATCTCGACGCTGCGCGGCTTGCGTGATACGGCGCTGATGACGCTGATGGTCTGCACCGGGATTCGCGCGGCGGAGGCGGCCGCCCTGCAGGTGGACGACCTGCGGCAGCATCTCGGCGGCGAGTTATCGCTGCGCGTGCGCGAGGGCAAGGGCGGCAAGCAGCGGCTCATCCCCTACGGTCCGCTGGATTGGTGTCTGATGTACGTGGACGCCTGGCTGCGTGAAGCGGAAATCAAGGCGGGGCATGTCTTCCGCGGCATACGGCGTGGCGGGAAAACGGTGCGACGTAAAGGCATCGGGACCTGGACGGTCAACGACATCATGAACGCTTATCCGGTCACGATTGATGGCGCGCTGCGTGCCGTCAAGCCGCATGATTTGCGGCGGACCTATGCGCGCAACGCTTATGACTTCGGCATGGATCTGGAGCGGATACGGCAGAACCTGGGGCACAACAGCTTGCAAACGACGCAGACCTATATCGGCGAGCTGGACGGGCGCGACCGGCATCCGCCGAATATGTTCAGCCCGCCGCATGACCAGCAGAGCCTGGCGCTGCTGACGGGCAAAGCGATTGGTTAAGGGGAATCAAGCGCTGGCCGCCGCTTCGTCCGCCGGAATCTCCAACTCAATCGCCTGCTGGATCAACTGGCGGAAGGATGGCTCGGGCAAGGCGCCGGGCTGCATGAAGATCAGCTTGCCACCCTTGAAGACGGCGATGGTGGGAATGCTGCGAATTTGAAAGGCCTGGCTCAAGCCGGGGTTGGCGTCCGTATCAACCTTGACCACGCGAATCTGCCCGGCGAATTCAGCCGCCAGCTTTTCCAGGATGGGCGCGACCATGCGGCAGGGGCCACACCACTCGGCCCAGAAATCCACCAGCACCGGCAGCTCGTGCGAGGCGAGGATGGCTTCTTTCTCAAAGGTCGTATCGGTAACATCGAGAGGCTTGTCTAGCAGTGGCGTTGCCGTCTTTTCTTCGACGGCCATTTCTTCGGCAGCGGCGGGCGCGTCCTGGGCGATAGCGTCGTTCAACTGGCTGATGTAATCGGGCAGGTCGCTGGCCCAAGGGCGGGAGCGCCGCCACAAAACCTCGCCACGGTACATGCCGATCAGCAGCGACTTGCCCTGATAATCGAAGCGCCGGACTGTGGCCGGGTTGCTATCCGGGTCGATCTGCGCGAAGAGGATGCCGTCTTCCTCATCGGCAGCTTTGGTGAAAGCGGTTTTGAAATCGCTACGCAGTTTGTCGTTGCCGTTGGAGATGAGGATGAGCGCGGCTGACTTGCCGACTTGTCTGGAGGCATTGGCATCGTTTAACGTCTTTAGCGGCATTTTCTTTCCTGACGGAGGGTATTTTGCAGAGTGATTGGCGAATCGAATTTTGGTAAGGCATACACTAGACGATTCTGAGATATTCTACGCGATTTCGTCCCGACTGTATTTGAGTTGAACTGCCGTTACGATATCCGTGACGCAGATGCGAGTGCCGGCGATGCAGGGTCGTCCGCCGCAAACTCCCTCAGTCCGGGTGATGCCAGGCACTGGAATCTCTGTCATTGCCTTCCGCTCCATTGCCTCTCTTCAGGGTTGAGTATAGCCACCGGCAATTCCGATTTCAACCATTGTTAGCCCGCCAGCCGCTCGATGTATTCCAGACTCTGATGGCGGAAGTAGGAATCGTAAAGTGTGGCGTAGTGGCCGCCGCTGGCCATCAGTTGATCGTGCGTGCCGGATTCGATGATTTCGCCATGGTCGAGCACGATGATGCGGTCGGCATGCCGAATCGTCGACAGGCGATGCGCGATCACGATGGAGGTGCGGTGGCCCAACAACGTATCCAAGCCCTCCTGGATTAGCGTCTCGGTCAAGGGATCGACGCTGGCGCTGGCTTCGTCGAGGATGAAGATGGCCGGGTCTTGCAGCAGGACGCGCGCGATCGCCACCAACTGGCGCTGGCCCATCGACAGGCTGCCGCCGCGCTCGCCGACCTCGGTTTGCAGCCCTTCCTGCAAGCTCACCAGCCAGTCGCCGCGCCCGACCTTGTTGGCGATGGCGATAACCTCTTCGTCGCTGGCTTCCGGTTTGCCATAACGAATGTTGTCCATCACTGTGCCGTCGAAGAGGAAAGGCGTCTGCGTGACAACGCCCAACTGCGAGCGGTAACTCGGCAGGTTGAAGTAGCGGATATCGCTGTTGTCGATCAGCAGGTCGCCGTCTTGAAACTCGTAGAAGCGGTTGATCAGCTTGGCGATGCTAGATTTACCCGAGCCGGTATGCCCGACCAGCGCCAGCGTTTCGCCCGGCTGGATGCGCAGGTTGAAGCCCTGCAAGACCGTCTCGCCTTCAATGTAATGGAAGTCCATGTTGACGAACTCAATCTCGCCGCGCAATGTGGCAACCTTTTCGTCGGCCTTCTGCTTGACCAGCGCCTCGGCGTCCAGCAGCGCGAAGACGCGCTCGCCCGCCGCCAAACCCAACTGGAACTGGCTCCAGAATGAGGCGATGCTGGTCAGCGGGAACCAGATCATGCCCATGCCCTGAATGAAGAGGAACCATTCGCCCGCGGTCAATAGGCCGCCTTGGGCCAGATTGATCCCGATCCAGACGACCGCCGCGACACCGACGCCGGCGATGGTGATCAAAATCGGGAAGATGCTGCTGAAGACGAAACCGTTGATCTTCTCCACCTGATACGACTGCTCATTTACCGTCTTGAACTCATCGTAAATCATTTGTTCGCGGCGGAAGGCCTTGGCGACGCCGATGCCGCTGATGGATTCCTGGATGTGGGCGTTGACCGTGGCCAGTTGCCGGCGCGAGTTGGTGACGGTGCGCCGCGCCACTGTGCGAAATCTCAGCGCGGTGTAGATGATGAAGGGCATAATCGCGATCAGGATCAAGGTCATGTTCAGGTTGACCGTGAACAGGTAAATGATCAGCAGCACGACGAGCAAGAGGCGGCTCATCAGGTTGATCGTCAGGCGCACCGTCTCGGAAAAGGCCTGCGTATCGGACAGGACGCGGCTGACGACCTTGCCGGTCGGGTATTGATCATAGAAGGACATATCACGCTCGGTGACTGCGTTGAAGGCGTCTTCGCGCATATCCAGGGTGACATCGCCGACGGCCGCCGCCGAAAGCCACTGGCGAACGAGGTTGGCCACCCAGCCCATGCTGGCCGCGGCCGTCAACAAGATCGTCGTCGCGATGGGATCAAAAGTCTCGGGTGAGAACTGCAACTCGTCGAGGCTGCGGGATATGACAACCGGCAGCAGCAGGTCCATCAGCGAACTGAAGAAGACCACCGCGGCCACGGCAGTCATCTTCCATAGATGCGGCTTGAAGTAACCCAGGATGCGTTTGACCAGCGCCCAATCAGTATATGTGCGGTCGTAATCTTCGGCGTCCAGGCCATCCATTATGAAGCCCATTGCGCGCCTCCTTGGCCGGTGAGTTGCCCGACCGGCGATTCGGCTGTGCCGTACCGTGCGAATATGCGTCGATAATGCTCGGAGCGGATCAACAAGTCTTCGTGGGAGCCATTGGCGGCGATGCGGCCATTCTCCAGCACGATGATGCGATCAGCCCAGCGAATCTGCGATAGCCGATGCGTGATGAGGATGGTGCTGCGCCCTTCCTGCGCCCGGCGCATCGCCTGCTGGATCTCGTCTTCGGTGGCGCTGTCGATAGCGCTGGTGGAATCGTCCAGGATCAAGATGCGCGGCTGCCGCAAGAAGGCCCGCGCCAAAGCCAGCCGCTGGCGCTGCCCGCCGGAGAGCATGACGCCGCGTTCGCCGATCTCGCTCTGGTAGCCATCATTGAAGGACAAAATGAAATCATGGGCCTGCGCCTCTTTGGCGGCTTCTTCAATCTCTTCTTGCGTGGCGTTTTGCACGCCGAAGGCAATGTTTTCCGCGATGGAGCGCGAGAAGAGAAAGACATCCTGCTCAATCTTGCCCATCTGCGAGCGCAGCCGGTCAAGGTTCCAATCGCGGACGTCAATCCCGTCGATCAATACCCGCCCTTCGTCTACATCGTAGGTGCGGCTGACGAGTTGAGTCAGCGTCGACTTGCCAGAGCCGGTCTGCCCGACGATGGCGACAGTTTGGCCCGGCTCCACCCGGAAGGAAATGTCTTCCAGCACGGTGTTGCCATGGAATTTGAAAGTGACGTTCTCGAATTCGATGGCGCCGTCTACGGGAGCGCTGTATCCTGAGAGGTTTTCATCGATATCCGACTGCTGGTCGAGCAGCTCCAGGATCCGGCGCGCGCCGGCGATGCCGAGCTGAATCATGCTGATGGAGAAGAGCGAGATGAATACAGGAAACTGCAATACGCTCATCAGGCTGGTCACGGCGATAATATCACCGATGCTCAGCGCGCCGCGCCCGAACATGATCAGGCAGTGCAGGAACATCAGGCCGAAGGCGACGCCGTACATCAGCATCGGCAAGTAGGCCGCTTCGATCTGCCCCTGTTTGACAAAGAAATCGCGAAACTTGGCCGCGTTGCGCCGGAAGCGCTTGCGTTCTTCAATTTCCTGCGCCGCCACTTTGACGATCTCGATGCCGCTTATCGTCTCTTCCAAACGAGCGCTCAGCACGCCGTATTGCATGCGCTGTTGCATCATCACCGGTTCCAGCCGGCGGATGTAGCGGCGCACCACGACGATATAACAAATGACAAAGAGCGCCGGCACCAGCAGCAATTCCAAACTGACGATAGCGATGTAGAGCATGGGCACAGCGAAGCCCAGCACCATGTCAAATATGAACATGATGCCGGGGTGTATCACAAAATTGAGTTGGCGCACGTCGTCAGTGGCGCGGGCCATGATATCGCCAACGCGCTGCTGATTGTGGAAAGTCTGGCTTTTGCCCAGCAGGCTGGCATAGAGTTCGTGGCGCGAATCCCGCTCCACCCGCGTGGATAGAATCGTCATCGCCAGGTTGCCGAACAAAGAGCCGATGCCGTCCCAGACTGAGAAGAACAAGATGACGAGACTGACGGAGATGACCGCCCGCGCGTCGCCGCCTTCAATAATCAATTCCGCGCCCCGGCCGAAAAGCAGGCGCGCCGTCGAAAAGGAGAAATAGGCCGACAGGAAACCGAACAGGCCGATGATGAAGTACAGTTTGTGTTCCCAGCAATGCGAGATAATCCAGCGGACCGGACTCCTGCGGTTGTATTCTCGCATGCCTTCAATCGAGAATTCGCTTTTGTGAGCCAAGATGCGTTCCTCAGCAATACTCGTACAGCGGTGTTTTAGGAACTTTGCATTGTACACAAGTTCTATCAGCGTGATAAGGGTGAGATTGGAATCCCGCGAGGTCGATAGGCGGCGAGGCTGATTGCTCCGGAAATCGCGACTGCTGCGAACTGCGCTAAACTCAGTGGGCGTCTTTGATTTTCCGGGCGAGGGCTGGATACAGGAGAGACGGAATGCTCGAAGGGAATCCGATTCCGGTGTTGAAACCGCGCGCGGGCGGGCAGCAATTCGTGGTTTATGGCGACAGTTGCTCCGGCGTCGCCGATGGCATGCACGAAAAGAACTTCAGCCAGGTCAACGCGGCGATACGCGCGCTGGCGGCGCCACCGCAATTCATCTGTTTTCTCGGCGACGAAATCATGGGGCTGAGCGCGGATGAGGCTGAACTGCGCCGGCAGTGGCAACATTTCTTCGAGCAGGAACTGTTGTGGCTGGATCGCGCCGCTATCCCGCTCTATCACACGACGGGCAATCATACCCTCTACGACTCGGCCAGCGAAGCGGTCTTCCGCGAGGCAATGGCGCACTTGCCGCAAAACGGACCGCGGGGATTGTCGTATTTTGTCCGGCGCGGCGACCTGTTGATGATCTTCGTGAACACGATGGACGAGCGCTGCGGCGGTGAAGGCACTGTCGAAACAGAGTGGCTGGAAGATGTCCTCAGCAAGCGGCGCGATGTCAAATACAAGCTGGTATTTGGTCATCATCCGGTATGGGGAGTAAACGGCTACTTCGGCGATTATCAGCGCCTGATTGAGCGCGAGAACGGACGGCGCTTCTGGGATGTTTTGCGACGGCATGGGGTTTTGGCCTACTTCTGCAGCCACATTCTCGCTTTTGATGTCCAAGTGCAGGACGGCATCTTGCAGATATGTACGGGCGGGGCTGGCACGGCGCATCGGATGCCGGCTGGCGAAGAGTACCTGCATTTTTTGCAGGCGGCGCTTGATGATGAGGGCTTGCGCTTTCAAGTCGTGGATCGCAATGGGCATACTCGTGAATGGCTGCGCTGGCATTGGACACTTCCGCCAGCGGACGCGTGGCCGCCGTTCGAGCCGTCTTCAGCGCAAGCCTTGCCGAGAGATTGCCTGCAAGGGACGGCGCAATCGTATTTGGTCGTTTGGGAGATAAGCTTGAGGCTGAGGCGGGAAGATGAGAAGCGGCCGCAAACCATACTGTGCGCGGCGGCTGAAGGCGGGGCGATGCCGTATCTCTGGTTTGGCATCAGCGGCGTTGACCGGCGAATCACAGCCCTGCTCAGCCCGGAAGCGAATCACAGCCCGCACCGCTGGCTGGGTCCGCCCTTGCCGGCGGATCAACTCCTGTCAATCCAAGTGGCGGTTCACAGCGGTATGGGCCCGGGCGGCTTGCTATGGCGCTGGAATGACGATCACCCCTGGTCGAGCATGGTCGGCGCCTCGGCTTGGGGCGCGGAGCGATTGCCTTGGTCCCGCGAGTGGGAGATCGGCGCGAGTGGCGGGCAACAAAAGTATCGTGGTGATGTCTTGAGATTGAAGTGGCATTATCAAACATTCGACTTGAACGACCATGTCTAGCAGTTGCAATCGCATCTAGGCGGTCGCAGGAAAGTCGCTTGGATAATTGCGTCGATCGGTCTATCATCGACGGCGCTTGACATTTGGAATGAGGATAATCCATGGAAAGAATTCGTGATGCTGTCCGCCAGGCGGCTGAACTTTGCCGGCTGGTGCAGATCTACTATCTCAGCGCCAGCACCAAAACGGCGGGGGACCACAGCGAGCCGGTCACCATTGCCGATTATGGCTCGCAAGCGATCATCTGCCGCGCCTTGCAGCGGCACTATCCCGATGACGCAGTCGTGGCGGAAGAATCGGGCGGGCAGTTTTTGCAGTTGGTCAACGCCGAACAGCGCGCGCAGGTGCGTCAGCTTCTGGCGCAGGTGCTGGCGGAGCCGGTCAGCGAGGCGGAACTTGTCGGTTGGCTCGATTTCGGCGCGGGGGTATCAGCGCGCCGCACCTGGGTGATTGACCCGATTGACGGCACCAAGGGTTTCCTGGCGCGGCGGCATTACGTCGTCGCCGTCGGCCTGCTGCGGGAAGGGCAGGTGAGTGAAGGCATGGTGGCGGCGCCCGGCTACAGCGCTGGCGAAGGCGCCCTCTTCTACACGCGGGACGGCGCGACTTTTCGCGCGCCCCTGGCCGCCGGCGAGGGAGAGAAAGTAGTCGTCTCGCAGCGCCATAAAGTGGACGATTACGTCGCCGTGCAAAGTTACGAACGCTACCACGCCAGTAAATCGCGCATGGGACGCGCCCGCGACTACGCTGGGCTGGGCGATTCGCGGCTGCTCGAATTGGACAGCATGGAGAAATACGCGCTGGTGGCTTGCGGCGCTGCCGATCTCTACATGCGCCTGCCGCGCGAGGGCAGCGCGTACGCGCACAAAATCTGGGATCATGTGGCCGGCGTCGCTCTGGTGCAAAACGCGGGCGGCACGGTGACCGACCTCGACGGCGGCCCACTCGATTTCTCCCAGGGCGAGACCCTGCCCAACGCCGGCCTGATCGCCAGCAACGGCGCGCATCATCAGCGGGTCGTCGAGGCCGTCCAGCGCGTCATGGCGGAGTAGTATGTTGGCTGTTCCGCAGCGCAATGGATGCACAGCATAAGTAAAAAAGGGGTTGCCGGATCGCTAGACTGCAACCGCCCGCGGACGCCTCTCGGCGATAAGCGACGCGTATACCTCGATCACCTCGTCCATGACCGTCTCCCAAGACTGGCTCTCGGCATGGGCTCGCGCCTGTTGCCCCATCCAGCGCATCCTATCGCGATTGCTGGCGATTTTGCGCACGCCCTCCAGCAGCATGGCTTTGTCACCGCTTTCGAAGATATAGCCGTTGACACCGTGCTCGACGATATCGTCCACGCCGCCGACGCGCGCCGCCACTACCGGCAATCCGGCTGCCATTGCCTCTACCACCACCAGGCCGAAAGTCTCGAGGCGCGAGGGGAAGACGAAGATATCGGCGCTGGCGTAGGCGCGGGAGAGCCGCTCGCCGCGCAAGTAGCCCATAAACGTGGCGGGCAAGCCGGCAAATTCCCGCTCGAGCCAGGGGCGCGCCGGACCATCGCCAACGATAACGAGGCGCGTATTTGGCAAGTGTTCGAGTGTCAGGCGGACGTGCTCGATTTGCTTCTCCGCCGACAGGCGGCCCACGTAAAGCAAGATGGACTCATCAGGATTGCCCCGCGTCATCTCGTCGCGCATGGCCCGCGAGCGAAAGGCGGGGTTGAAGGCTTTGGCGTCGACGCCGCGCCGCCATAATCCCACATTGTTGATGCCGAGGCGCTGCATCCGCCGCTGCACGGGCCGGGACGGCGCCAAACTGTAATCGGCCCAGTTGAAGACATTTTTCGTCAGCTCGTCAATGAGCGGACGCGTGAAGCCGAGGTCGATGGCGCCAAGGCGGAACTGCTTGGCTAGTTGAGCATAATCCAGGTGAAAGGATGTCACAGTCGGGACGTCCATCCACTTGAGCATGGCCATAGCGGGTATGCCGGTCATGACCGGGTGGAAGAGCTGCGCGACATCAGGCTGGAAGGCGGCAAGATCGCGATAGAGCGAGAATGTGGCGAAGCCGAGCCGCGCTTCCGGATAAAGCGGCAGCGGCAAGCTGGGCAGGCTGTGGACCGGCACATCATTGTAGCGGGTCCCGGCGCCATAACGCGGCGCGATGACCAAGGCCTCGATGCCTCGCTGCGACAAGTGATCGAGCAGCAGACACAGCACCTTGACGATGCCATCGACCTTGGGCAGGAATGTCTCGGTTATGATCGCTACGCGCATAATTGGCTCCGACAGACGAAGCTATGTCCGTTATTAACATATTTGACCGCTGCAAGACAAGCCCAAGCAAGGGACTGAACGAGATTCGCCCTGGCCGGCGCCAGGCAAGGTCTTGGTGAGATTGCATCGCTGTCATGCTATAATGGCGCGAAGGGAAGTGACGCTGAGGGACGAAAATGGCGATCGAACGGGTGGATAGCTTTCCCCGTCCGCATCTATTCACTGTTGAAGAGTATCTTGCTTTTGAGGAGAAAAGCGAGTTCAAGCACGAATTCATTGATGGCGTGATATATGACTGGGGCGATCCTGATCCTGATGCGCCTGCTCATCCCGACTATGTGCCGGGCTATCCCATGCCGCATCTGTTCACCGTTGAAGAGTATCTCGCGTTTGAAGCGGAGAGCGAGTTCAAGCACGAGTTCATCGATGGGGTTATCTACGATATGACCGGAGGAACATTTCATCACAGCAGAATCAAGGTCAACATCACGGTAGAGTTCGGGATTCAACTGCGCAATAGCGATTACGCTGTTTGCAACAGCGACATGAGCGTCAAGGTTGGCGAAAGCCGCTATGTCTACCCCGATGTGAGGGTTGTCCACGGCCAGCCGCAACTGGAAGAGAACGACACCGCCTTGCTCAATCCAGTCTTGGCGGTCGAAGTGACATCGCCAGCCTCATTCGATTATGACCGCCAATCAAAGCTCGACTATTATCCCGCGCTATCCAGCCTGCAAGCATATCTGATTGTCGATCAACATCAGTTCCTGGCAGAGTTGCATACGCGCGAGGAAAACGGCTGGTTGCGTCAAACATTCAGCGATATCGACGCCGTCATTTCGCTTGACGCCATTGGCTGCAGCTTGCTGCTTTCCGAGATCTATCGCGGCATCGTTTTCTCTGACGATTGACAATGGAGCCGGCGACGGGCATAAAGCATTGATGACCGCAGACGTCAAGCCGCAGGATCTGATCGAGATCGACGAGCGCTCGCCGATGCAGAGCTTGCCTTATTGGGCGCGCGCGACCAATCCCATTGTCCGGCGCCATCTAGGTTTGTACTGGCGGACCTTGCCGCCGGAATTGGAACCGATAATCTACGTCTGCGGCTTCTGGGTTGCCGCGCTTTTGCTCGGTATCTTCTTCCCCTTCGTCACCGACCTGGCGACAACGGTGATTGTTGTGTCCGTGTTGGTCATTCCCGTAGGCATCATCTTTTATCTGCGCGCGCTGTTTTCCATCGCGGCCAATTCCGCGGCGGTGATGGCGGACGAGATTCGCAACAATACCATGCAGTTGCTGATGTCGACGCCGATGTCGCTGGAGCAGATATTCCTGGGCAAGGTGGCATCGGCCATCTGGCGCAAGATGGACGATCTGGTCTTGATAGTGCAAGGCGCTGCCATATTCGGGCCGCCGCTGATTATCATGCACTACGCCGGCTTGCTGCCCCTGCGCGAGTCGGGACCGGCCACCTACATACTGATCATCGCCATGACGGTGACGGCGCTGCTGCGCTTGATTCTGGAACCGCTGATGTTCGGCATGGTGGGGGTCGGGATCGGCGCCGTCCTGCCTTTTCGCAGCATCGCGATTACCTCGTCGGTGGCTTGGGTGGCTTTCTATTTTCTGCTGATCAACATGTTGCAGCAGTTGAACCTGGAGGCGTTGACGGCGGCGCTGGACGCGGCGCGGGAGGCATCGGAGTTGGCGGCGGAGGCGGCGCGGATGCGGGCGCTGCTGGCGCTGGGGCTGACGGTGCTGGTGGAACTGGTCTTGCCGGTGGCGCTGCCCTACGGCTTGATTCGGCTGGTCAGCGGGCTGATGTCGCGTCAGATGCGGGAGGGGTGAACAGAGATTCTAGGCGCGCTCGGCGCGAAATGGCGCCTGCGAGGCTGCATCCCAAGACGGCAGCGTCTGATATTGATCAGTCGCTGCAATCTCCTTTGTTGTTATCCGCGAAGATACTTCCGGCCTCCGTAAGTTTGGCTTTATCATCGTGGTAGATGGCAGCGAAACTATTACTGGCGCAGTTGGACTGTATGACGCTATCATGCAGCGTGAGGGTGCCTCCCGTTATGTAGAAGCCTCCACCAATATCTGCCCTATTTCGCTTGATTTCGCTTTCGCTGAAAGTTAGCGTGGCATTATCGCTATTAATTCCGCCGCCATCCTCTGCGGCGTTGTCCAGTATAATACCGCTCTCCATACGAAGAGAGCCGTTCTGAATGTTAAGCCCTCCACCTTTTTCGACAGCAGAATTGTTTTTTATTGTGCTGTTGCTCACGGTAAGCCAGCTGTCCATCCCGCCGATAGCGCCCCCTTTGGCAGCTGAATTGGAGTTGAAGTCACTGTGGCTGATCCTGGTCACGGTATCTCTGCTGAAGATCGCTCCACCTTGCCTGTCGGCGCGGTTAGCGGTGAATTCGCTATCAACAATTCTCAATTCTGTCCGCAAGCTATGGATAGCACCGCCTAGTCCCGCCGAGTTATGGGCGAACGTCGAATCACTAATTTCCAGCGTACCTAGGCTGTAAATTGCAGCGCCGCTCATTGCTGAGTTATTGAGAATAGCGCTTTGCGCAATGGTCATGTTCCCGTGATTGATGATGGCGCCGCCGGGGAAATCAAAATGGAAGCCCTCGATAGTGGAGTTGACAATCGATACCGTGCCATCTTCGTTGGTGATCGCGTGGCTGCGGATGTCCGGGCGGCCTTCCAGCTTGCTGTCGCGAATATAGAGGCGTCCTGTTTGCACCATAATGGCTGAGCCTCTGTCGTCTGCGCTGTCGCTCACCGTCACGTCGACCAGATGAACTTCGCCGCCATCGATCTGAATGGCGCCCTCGAATTGGCTGCCTGCGCCTTTAATCAGGCGAGCGTTCTCGATTTTCAGCTTGCCGCCAGCGAGAACAGAAAACATCCCAACTTTTCCGTCTCCAGTTATAGCATGCCCGTTGCTCTGGATAGTAATGTCGGACTTGATGCTGGGCAAGCGGGCCCACAGGGTTATGTCTTCATTTAGTTCGATGACATCAGCGCGATAGCCGGCGGGGCAATTGCCAACCGCTTCGTCGAGGTTGGCTGCCTGGATTTGCTCGTAAATTGTGCAAGGCCGCAGGCGTTGTAAGGCCATGTCAAGGAGTCCCGAGTAGGGAAGGGCGAAGCTCGATATGAGCGCAAACATGATAAACACAATGGCGACACGCGTACGATGTTTCTTCGGAAGCGCTTTTTTCTTCATAAGCGTACTTTAGCGAGATTACGCGGGCAGCGCAATCTGCGAAGAATCAGCGTAGTCGAGGCGTAGGAATCGTGAAAACCTTTTTCTGCACCAATCATCCGTTACCACTCCAGCCGCAACGGAATCGAGAACCACCGAGAGCCGGCATCACTGCGAGCATTCACTCTCGGCCGGCCCTAAGACACAACGCGCAATTCCAGATTGGCGCCCATTATTAGCGATTCGTATTTGCAAAATTCAGATTGCAGGCGCGATCATCGACCAGCGATGACCTCATACGCGCCGATATCACAAGGTTCGTCCGCCGATCGCGGCTGACCGCGCTGATCGGTTGACAGGCAGTGTTCAGCGTCCGCGGCGCCAACCGCCGGACTGCCGGTTTTCAAGGCATAATGTGGCGGCATCCCGCGCAAAGACGCCAACATTGGATCGCCGCTTATCTGCGGGTCGCAACTGTTATCGGCTATGAGATTGTTGATATTTGTCTTCAGACCCTGGTAGGCGGCGCAATCGCCACCGTCATTGCCAGCGACGATGCTGTTAATGAGGTGAACGTCGCCACTGCGCGTATGGATTCCGGCCGTTTCCCGCGATGATGAATTGTTGACCAGGGTGATGTGGCGCAAGGTGATTTCACTCTGTCGGCCATAAATGGCGCCGGCTTGCAGTTCCGCGATATTCTTGTAGATCGTGCTATTTGTAACAACCACTTGGCTCGCTGGTTCCGTATAAATGGCGCTGCCAAAAAACTTCGCGGAATTGTAGCCCAGCGCGCTGCCGGCGATGCTCATGTTGGTATTGGTTGTGCTGATTGCCCCGCCGTTGGAACGGGCTGAATTGCGCTGAAATGTCGAGTCGGTGATGTCTACGTCCCCGTCGGTAGCCAAGAGGCCGCCGCCATTGCCGGAGTCGTTTCCGCGAACGCTGCTGGCGTTGATGGTCAAAGCGCCATTTTCGCTGTAGATGCCGCCGCCGCGATCTGACCTATTATCGTTGATTTTGCTGTTTCGTATCTGGACATTGGAGCCGCTGCTGAATACTCCGCCACCATACCAGGATACGCGATTGCTGCGAATCTGAGTTTCGGTGATGTCATAGTCGCCATCTTCGAGGTAGAGGCCGCCGCCATAAGATGCGTTGTTGTTGCTCAAAACAGAATTGACGAGTTCCATCTCCCCGGTTGCGATGTGGAAGCCAGCGCCCCACTGCGCTTCATTTTCGCTGGCTTTGCTGGAATCGAATGCGACATTGGCATCGACAGCGTAAAGGGCGCCGCCGGACTCCTCCACGGTATTGTCTCGAAGTTGACTTCGCACGATCTTCACCGTGCCGATTCTCGCAAAGAGACCGCCGCCGAATTCAGCGCTGTTCGCGTCCATCTGGCTGTTTGTCAGGGTCAAGTTGCCTTCCCTTGACAGGATGCCCCCGCCATATTTCTCGGCGGAATTTTTTGTGAAAGAGGTCTTGAGAATGAGCAAATTGCTTTCAAATGCGGCGAAGGCGCCGCCATATCCAGCTGTGTTGTCTTCAAACCGGCTGGCGCTAAGGGTGACGTCGACATCTACCGCGGAAATTGCGCCGCCGTTAATTTGGCTGATGTTTTCCGAGAAGGCGCTGGCAGCAATTCGGAGCGAGCCATAGAATGCGCTGATAGCGCCGCCGTGACTTGCGGAGTTGCCCTTTATGTCGCTGTCTGCGATTCGCGCAGTTGCATCGTCAAGGTAGATTGCGCCGCCTTGATCCGTGGCTTGATTGTTGGTCAACTTGCTGCCCCGCACTTGCAGGTTGCCGCCTGTGACATAAATGGCGCCGCCCAAATTTGACTCGCTTTCGTCGATTGCGCTCGCCTCAAGCACCAGGGCGCCATTCTTGTTGACTTTGATGGCGCCGCCGGATTGCCCGTAGCCGCCTCTAATATTCAAGTTTTTAATTGTCAGTTTTCCCCGGTGAACGGTAAATATCCGCCTTTTCCCCGCGCCATCGAGCGTGAATCCATTGCCTTCAATGGTGATGTTGGACATGATCATAGGCAAGGATTCGCTGAGCGTTATATTGTCGGTTATCCATACCGTGTCAGTGCCGAGGCCTGCCGGGCAGCCGCCGACAGGACGATCCTTGTTTGCCGCCCGAATTTGATCGGCGAGGGTGCATGGCGGCAGCGGCTCAGGCCCGCTCGTCGGACTAGCCTCCTGCATCTCCGGCGATAACTCGCTGCCCTCGTCCGGCTCGGCTTCGGTAGTTGATGGGGCGGAAACCATGTTGATCAAACCAGAAAAAGGCGAAACGAGGCTCCAGACGCAGATGATGAAAATGAGGGCGAGCGCTACTTTCAGATGATTCATGGTGGACTCCGTGAATCCGGTTGTGCATCATCTCAATTCTAGTCCTTAACCAAGGACGATTTCAAATCTATGGCGCGCAGCGTACGAAAGACGTCAGGTAAACGCCTGCGACATCGAGCAACGCGCGAAATCGCGGGCTGGCGGGCTTCGGTCGGCTGCGCAGTCCTGAATTTAGAGCAACGATGAGGTGAAGTATATCATGAGGAGAAAGCCGGTCACAATCGATTGCGCTCTCCGAGTCCTCGGTGGCGAAAACTATCCCTTCGCCGCGCCCAGCGTCAGACCGGTGATGAAGCAGCGCTGGAAGAAGACGAAGATGAACAACGTCGGCAGCGACGCATCTGGCGAAAAGCGCTTCTCACTCCAACCACAGCGGGTTTGTCCAGGCTCGGCCGCCGGCTTCGCCCCGCACGGTCACCCGCAGCCAGCGCGAATCCACATCCGTCAGGTCGAATTCCGCCTGCGTCAGCCCGACGCCGCTGGCCCGCCCAATGACGCCGGCCCGCTCGCCACCTAGGTAAATGTAGGTTGCAGGCGAGCACTCAACCACCAGTTTGCCGCGCCCGACAAATTCGACATTGTGCAGTTGCGCGCCGGTGCTCGAATAATAGCGCCCCGCCTTGAGCGCCTTTAGCAGTGCGGCGGGACTAAGTTCTGCCGCCTTGACATGAACCCAGCCACGCATGAAGTCGTTCACGTCCGGTAGCGAATGTGTGTCATCCGTCGCGATTGCGCCCACGCGATGCCCGCGATAGAGCAGCATGTCGATGAAGTGCCAGCTGAAGGCGCGGTCGCTGTCGCCATCGGAGACGCCATTGTAGCATTCAACCGCGTGCACAGCTTCAAGCGTCTCGAAATCTTCCACGGCCAGAGCGAACCAGTTGGGATGCGGCACGGCCACAAAGGCGCCCGCTTCCATAGCCCGCCGCGCCACGCTGGCGCCCGTATCGCCCTCTCGGTAGGTCTCGAAATCCAGCGGCAAGCCGACCGCAAGCAGATGCCAAAAGGTGCCTGACTGAATCCGACCCGGATGCAGTTCAGCGCCGATCAGCGTGGTGAAGTTGTCGCTGCGGAAGTGGCGCGTATCGCTGATGGCGTAACCGTAGCGTTCCATGCAGTGGTCGGTCAGCGCGACGAAGTCGTAGCCGTTCTGGCGATACATCCGGCAGTATTCGGCCGGGTTCCAGTCGCCATCGGAGTTGGTGGAGTGCCCGTGCAGGTTGCCGCGGTAGAAGCGTCCGGGTTGGGAGAAGGGGAGGGAGTCGGGGTTCAGCATATTGGATGTTGCCTTTCTTCCAAGATAAGCAGTATTGGGCAATGACAGAAAGAGCGGATGGCAGTGGGTCTAAGGACCCGCCTAGATTGGCTTCAGTTTCGATAAGAGAGTTTGTTCAAATGCCTCGCGTCGGATGGTTGTCGCCGCGAGGAGTTTCTCAGTCGAGGCCTCCAATGTTAGCACTTCCCAATGCCATCGCGACAGGCGGACGTATTCTCCATCTACGATGAGTTCAGGCACCAGCCAGATGATGTCTCCGTCATTGAGATCATGGCTTGGGTTCGGACTGGGACCTCCGACCGATTCAAAGAACGGGCGGTCTACTGCAACGGCTACCTTGGAACCCCACCGACGTAGCGTCGGCGCTTTGATCTGCAACTGTGGCATCAGTCGCTTGGCACTGGATGAACGCCAGTCTGGGCGGCGGATAGCGGTCGGAAACGGAGGCCTTTCATAGCTATCGTCCCGCAGGGATTCAAACTCGGACTGCATTCCTTTCCCAGAAAAGTACACGGCCTGAATCTCCAGTCCATGCCATACGACGCCTTCATTGGAGGTCTTGGCAACGACCAAGTCTATTTTTCCGGCCGGTTTGTTTGTATTGGTTCCTTGCATGAATGGAACCTCACGGGCGATTAGTGCATCAGCAGGTGAGAATCCTACAATCTCGGCCAGCCACAGAACAAGCAAGTGGGCCTCGTCGAATCTTGCGGGACAAGTAATGACTTGCGCGCTGACCGGGTCGCCAAGCCGGCCGTCTTCACTCTGCGCGTAGCGCTGAAGGGAGCAGACCCCTCCCCGCTTATTGCATGTCGGCTGGTTCTGTTGGAAAGGACACCGAGGAATCTCGTTCCGCTCGCCCGTAGCCACTAGCGCCAAATGACGGCGCTGGGATGGCGAGAGACTCAGAAGCGGCTGCCCGTACCACTCCCCGATGCCATAGCGCTCAGGCAACAGCAATCCCCTTCGAGAAGCATGGATATCGAGTAATCACAAGCTCCGGCAGCCGGGCGTGGTGCCCACTCTTCATCAAGACCTGGACGGCATGAAACTTGTGCGACTCAATCAAAGACTCGATTTCGAGCGAGCGATCATACGTCATTAGGAAGTTTGCATTGCTTTCCGCGAGTATCGAAAAGAGTCGGGCATGGTCAATATCGTTATGCGCATAGAGGCGTTTCCCTGCGCGTTTTCCACCCTTTCCCGTGTACGGCGGGTCAACGAACAACGCAACATCGTCATGGGGCTTTGCAAGCAGCGAGACCAAGATCTGCATACCGTCTGTCTCGCAGAAGCTGATGCGGGGCGCGCACTCGGCAATTGCGCGTAGTCGACGGATGAGGGTGTTGGGATACCAGCGGGACGCGATTCCCGCCCCGTTCTCCCCTTTGCGCGTGAAAGACGCGCCCTGCGCGAGGACGCCTCCACGCCGCGTGCGATTCAGAACCAAGGTCCGGAACCCGTGTTCCACGACATCTGCCGGGCGCTTGCAAGAGAGTTGTACAACCGATTCGCGCGTCAGGGTAAACGAACTGATGCGAGCAACAAGTTCGGGACCGTAATTCAGGGCAGCCTTCCATAGGGCCGCTACGTCTTTGTCGAGTTCTACCATTAGTGATTCGTCGACAAGGTTCTCCATGACCGCTGTGAGTGAGACGATGCCGCCGCCTGCGAAAGGCTCAACAAGCAACCGAGGCCGTTTCGTGGATCGGAGCCAGAAACGTATATGAGGTATGAGCCAAGTCTTTCCGCCCGGGTAACGCAGTGGGCTACGCTGCGGCACTGCGGCCACGTTCACGGCTGGAATCGGAGATATGGTGATTACCACAGGATTTCTGCCGCCGTTTACTACGTTCTCTAGCCTACAACGCTACCATACATGTCACGTCAGTGCCAGAAAAGTCGTCTCATATCGGCTGAGTTGAAATTCTCACCCCTTCACCGCGCCCAGCGTCAGACCGGTGATGAAGTAGCGCTGGAAGAAGATGAAGATGAAGAGCGTCGGCAGCGACCCAATCAAACTCGCCGCCGCCTGCCCGCCCCAATCGACCGTGTATTGCCCGGTCAAATTGAGGATGCCGACCATGATCGTGCGGCTGTCGGCTCGCTGCGTCAGGATGAAGGGCCAGAGGAAGTCGTTCCAGATCCAGGTGAATTGCAGCGTCGCCAGCACCGCCAGCGCGGGCAGGGTCAGCGGCAGCATGATGCGGAAGAAGATGCCGTATTCGTTCGCGCCATCGATCAGCGCCGCCTCGCGCAAGGCGTTGGGCACGACCTGGAAGAAGTTGCGCATGACCAGGGTGCAGATGGGGATGCCGAAGGCGGTGTGGATGATGATGACGGCATAGAGCGTATCGTAGAGGCCGATGTCGTTCATCAAGCGAAAGACCGGGATGAGCGCGATCTGCGGCGGCAGGAACATGCCGGCGACGATGAAGATGAAGAGGAGGCCATCGCCCTTGAAGCGATACTTGCCCAAGGCGTAACCGGCCAATGTGCCCAGCGCAATCGACAAGATCGACGCCGGGATGGTCAGCAGCAGCGAGTTCTGTAAATACAAGCCGAGGTTGCCGTCTTCAGGGTCCATGACCCGCTCGAAGTTTTCCGCGGCCAGGCTGGCTGGCGGTGTCCAGTAACCGCCGGCGGCCACCTCCGCCTGTGACTTGAAGGCGGTCACGATGGCGCCATAGACCGGTACCATGAACAGGATGAGCAGGATCGTCAGCACGAAGTAGAGGGCCGCTCGTCCCAGCAGCCTTTCCCAGTTCAGCGCGCGCGGAGGCCTCTTAATCATAAAGCTCCTCGGCGGCAGCGGCGAAACGGAAATACAGAACGATGATCACCAAGGTCAGAACGAATAGCACGACGGCGGCGGAACTGCCGTAGCCCATCTTGAACTTGCGGAAGGATTCGCTGTACATGAACACGGCCAGCGTATCGGACTTGTTGAAGGGGCCGCCCATCGTCATGACCCAGATGATCTCGAAACTCTTGAGCGCGCTGATCGCCGTCAGCGCCAGGACCACCACGGTAGCGGGGCGCAGCATCGGGATGATGACTTTGAACAGCGTCTGCCAATAATTGGCGCCATCGACCTTGGCCGCTTCCACCAGCGGCGTCGGCACAGAGGTCAACCCGGCGAGGAAGATGACCATGTTCAGGCCGGTCTGCTGCCAGGCCCAGGCGACGAAGACGGCGAATAGCGCGGTATTCGGGTTTGCCAGCCAGGCGGTGGCCAGCTGATCCAGCCCGATCCCGCGCAGGAAAATGTTGACGATGCCCAGCTTCGGGCTGTATAGCCAGACCCAGATGATGCCGATGATGATAGGCGACAAGCAAATTGGCAGATAAAAGAGCGATTTGTAGATCGTGTTGATTGCGCGCTTGCCTTGCAGCGCCAGCGCCAGCGCCAGGCCGAGGAGCGTCGGCGCGGTCATGGCCAGCGCCAGCCATATCGCGGTGTTCTTGATCGCGTTGCTGAAGAGGCGGTCGGTGAAGATCTTTTCGAAATTCGCCGTTCCTACAAAGTCAAAGTCGGCGCCATAGCCGACCCAATCCGTGAAGGAATAATAGAGCGAATTCAGCGTCGGCACGATGACGAAGGTGAAATACACCAGCAGCGGCAGAATGAGAAAACTGGCCGGTATTATCCAGGGGTGACGACGTAACATGAGTCGTGTCCGCGCCCCCATTCCGCTTAGCTAGGAATTGTAGGGGCGACACTGTGTGCCGCCCGTCCTGAAAGTGAATCGGTGGGCGATTTGCAGGGTCGCGTAGACACTGACCGTCAATCGCCCCTACAAATACGCCGATGAATCGTGATTGGTGAAAATCCCTATTCCATGCCGGCGAACTCGGCGGCGGCATCAGCCTGGACGCGTTCCAACATCGCTTCGTAGTCGCCCGGGTTGGCCATAAATTCCGAGAAGGAGTTCAAGCCGACTTCGGCGACAGGCGGTGGGGTCGCCAGGTCGTAGTTGAAGGCGAAGACCGGGTCGGCGGCGATTTCGGCAGCGATACGCGCCACGACATTGTTATAGTTGCTGGTATCCACCAGCAGGCTCGGCGCCAGGTTGCCGGCGCCCTCGGCGAAGGCCCACTGCACATCGGGATTGGTCAAGTAGACCAGGAAGGCTTTGGCGGCGTCAGGATTGGCGGCATCGGCCGAAACGACAAAGGTATCGATGGGCCCCAGCGATGCGCGCGGCGTGTCTTCGTCAATGGTGGGGAAGGAGAAGTAATCGAAGTCTTCGCCCGGCGCCATGTCATTACCGGCGTAGAGCCCGCCGATCCAGGTGCCCATCAGGGTCATGGCCGCTTCGCCATTGGCGACCTGGTTGGCGGCCTCGTCCCAATCATAGGCGTTGGCGTCGGGGTAGAAGTAACCGGCGTCCACCAGTTCTTTCCACAGGCCGAAGGCGCGCACCACCTCGGGATCGGTGTATGAGGCTTCGCCGCTCATCAGTTGATTGCGATAATCGTTGCCGGCCGTGCGCAGCAGGATCATATCGAACCAGAATTGACCGGGCCAGCGGTTGATCGAACCGAGAGCGAAAGCGGGAATGTCCGCCATCTTGAACTTCTCGGCGACATCCACCAGCTCGTCCCAGGTCGTCGGAACCATAGCGCCGACCTGTTCAAACAGCGCGGTATTGTAGAACATGCCAACCCAGTGAAGGGTCAAAGGCACGGCGTATCTGTGCATGTCATAGGTAGCCGCGGTATCGATGACCGCGCCCGGGAATTGCGAATCCATGTCGTTCGCTTCCCAGACGTCATCAATCGGCTGCAGCAAGCCATCATCGACGATGAATTGAATGCGCGCGCCGGCCCAATAACTGAAGGTATCGGGCGGGTTGCCGCCGGCCAGCTGCACCAGGATAGAGGTCTTGAATTGTTCGTGATCAACGGGGCTCGCCGCGTGCATCAGGCCGGGGTTGGCTTCGATGAAGTCATCAACGATGCCGTCAATGAATTCACCGCCAAATCCGCCGAAATAATGGGAGACCGTGAAATCACCCATCAGGTCGTCTTGCGTAAAGGCGGGTGTAACAGTGAAGGCTGCTACCAGAAGAACAAGTATTGCCAAGATCAAGCGTCTGTTCATCATCTTCATTTCTCCGTAACTTGGACTAAACTATCGCGGATGTATGGGGTATTTCTCATCGGCGCCTCCTGCCTACATTTACAAATTATAGCAAATTAACTTCGTTGACAAGTAATTGCTTCTCTATGTTGCCAAACATACAACAGTGTTTTATAATTGTCAACCAAATGGTATGTGTATTGGCAGATCGCAACTCATGTTGCATATAATGCAATGTTTGTTGTTCTCTGTGAGAAGATTCCTATGGCAGAGATACAATCTTTGGCGCGCGGCCTGAAAATCTTGAACTTGCTCGAGCATGCGCGCAACGGGATGGGAACGACGGAAGTCGCCAATCAACTCTCGATCGATAAGAGCAGCGCCTCGCGCCTCCTGCATACCCTGGCGAACTATGGCTTCGTCGAACAAGATGAGGATACCTCGCGTTATTCGCTGGGTCCGCAATTGGTAACGCTGGGGCAGCACTTGCTGAATCGGATTACCCTGCGCGACCATGCCCGCCCGTATTTGCATGAACTGGTTGACAAAACCGGCGAGTGCGCGCATCTGGCGATCCAGGCGCAAAAGCAAACGCTTTACATTGACCAGGTGGAATCGACCGCGGCCCTGCGGGTGGAATCAGAAATTGGCACGCTCTCCCCGCTGCATTGCACCGCTCTGGGCAAGGTCATGCTCGCCTTTGGCGATTGCCGCCTTCCCGATGAGTTCAAGACCTTCACCCACCGTACGGTCACCGACCGCTCGACGCTGGAGGCGCAACTGGCGCAGACGGAGTTGCGCGGTTACGCCATCGACGATGAAGAATACAACTACGGCGTGCGCTGCGTGGCGGCGCCGGTTTATGATCATCGCGGCGCCTTGGTCGGCGCTATCGGCATCAGCGGACCGGCCGGTCGCGTCACCCTGGAGCGCATTGACGAATTCGGCACTGTCGTGAAAGACACCGCCCAAGCCCTTTCCGCCCGTCTCGGCTTCGATGCCAAATTGCGGTCGTCCTCCAGCCAGGGCGAATAGCCGGCGCGGGCTCGTTTCAAGTCATGCGCCTGTGCTGATCAGAGTAGAATCAGCGCCAAGGGAGGGTCCAATTGAGATATCCCAACGAAGTTGCATTACCTGCAACTTTCATTGAATTTCGCGATACCCGACCGGCTGCAGTTGAAGGCGCGACCCTTGCGCCAAATCGACGCATCATAGCGGATGCCTAGGAAGTGGAAAGCGCGGCACTCATGGAATATAAGATGCTGATTGACGGACAGTGGATTGAGGCGGCCGATGGCGGGACGTGGCAAGTGATCAACCCGGCCACCGAGTTGCCGGTCGCCGATGTGCCATACGGGGGCGCGGACGAAGCGAGTCGGGCCATCGCCGCGGCGGATGCGGCGCTGCCGCGTTGGAAAGCGCTGACGGCTTATGAACGTTGCGGCTTCCTGCGCGATATTGCTGACGCCTTGCGAGGGCGCGCGGAAGAATTGGCGCCGATCATGACGGCGGAATGTGGCAAGCCCCTGGGAGAAGCGCTCGGCGAATGGGGCGCCTGCGCCGATTTATTCGACTGGTTCGCCGAAGAGGGCAAACGCGCTTACGGGCGGACGATCCCGGCGCGCAAGGCGGGAAAGCGCCTGCTCTCTCTGCCGCAGCCGCTGGGCGTCGTCGCCACGATCACCGCCTGGAACTTCCCGGCCTACCTGCTGGCGAGGAAGTGGGCGGGCGCGCTGGCGGCCGGCTGCACCATTGTCGGCCGGCCAAGCGAACTGACGCCGATGAGCGCGATGGCGTTGGTCAATGTGATGGTGGAAGCGGGCATACCGCCGGGCGTCATCAATCTCATCAATGGCGATCCGCAGATCATGGGCGAGACCATCATGCGCGATCCGCGAGTCCGCAAGGTCAGCTTCACCGGCTCGCAGCGAGTCGGCCAAATTCTGATGCGGCAAGCCGCCGACGGCATCAAGAAGCTGGGTATGGAACTGGGTGGCAGTGCGCCGGTGCTGGTCTTTGCCGATGCTGATATGGGCTGGGCGGCGGAGCAGGGCGCTATGGCGAAGTTTCGCAACAACGGACAAGTCTGCATCTCGCCGACGCGCTTCTACGTCGAACAGCCGGCGCTGGAAGAATTTCTCGATGCGGTCAAGACCGAGACGGACAAACTGGTGGTCGGCGATGGCATGCGCGCAGGCGTCACCAACGGGCCGATGGTCAGCCGCGTCGGTCGTGACAAGGTCGAGCAATTCGTCGAAGATGCCTTGGCCAAGCAAGCGGCGCTTGTGGCCGGCGGCGGCCGCTCCGATATCGCTAAGGGCTATTTCTACCAGCCGACCGTCCTGACCGATATCACCTCCGATATGCAGATCGGCTGCGACGAAGTCTTCGGCCCCGTGATGGCGGTCAGCGCTTTCTCGACGATTGAAGAAGCGCTGCAGCTGGCCAATGACACGCCTTATGGCTTGGCGGGCTATGTCATGACCAATGATCTGTCGACGGCGACGCGCGTCTACGAAGGCTTGGAATTTGGCATCATCGGCGTGAATGACATGGTGCCGGCGACGGCGGAAGCCCCCTTCGGCGGGACGAAGACCAGCGGCTTCGGGCGGGAGGGCTCGCAAGAAGGGTTGTACGAGTACATGGATCAGAAGTTTGTATCGATTGCGATTAAAGGCTGAGCAGACGCTACCAGATCAGTCGCTACTCTCCCACATATTCAACCGCGCCGATGTCACAGCTGGCGCCGCGCGGACGTGGATTGCCAAGTTGGTCTTGTTCAGGACAGTACTCGGGGTCGCCAATGTCGATGGCTGGGCTTTCATCGCGCAGGGGCTGGACACCTGACGCTTGATCCAGTTCATGCAGCATTGGTTTGCCGCTCAAAGCAGCATCGCAGCTGGCATCCCCGATTAGACTCGACCAGGATGATACCCAAGGTCCGTATTGGGATGTCCCGTCACAATCGCCGCCGCTGTTGTTTGCCAGGATGCTATTGTAAAGATCGACATCGACACTGTTTCCGCTGATGCCGCCGAAATTCGGTGCAGAATTGCCCGCGATAGTGACATGCACGAGATCGGTATGGCCACCTAATGCATCAAATGCGCCACCCCACATGCCAGCTGTATTGCCACTCACGGTGGAGTTGATCAGCTCCGCTTCGGCGACTTCAAAATAGATAGCGCCGCCAGACCGTTCGGAGCCATTCTCATTAATAGCGCTTCGAGAAATACGTACATTTGTCTCAGAAGCGTGTAGCGCGCCGCCCTGATACTCAGCATGATTGTCTTGGATACTGCTGCCATCGATCGTCAGCTTGCCGCGATTGATCAAGATGGCGCCGCCCGCCACTGCCGAATTGCCGCGCAGATCGCTGTTGTTGATCGTCAGCTCACCGCCGTTGCGTACGCGGATGGCGCCGCCGGCATAACTGACGCCGTCAATGAGTGTCAAGTTGTTGACAGTCAGTTTGCCGCCAATCACGTAGAAAATCTGAAAGCGTTTGTAGCCGCTGATGGTGAAGCCATTGCCCTCCAGGGCGACCTCGGACGTTATTGGCGGCAGCGCGCTTTCCAGCGTCACGTCAGAAGAGATGTGGATAGTATCCGCGCCATCGCCGGCCGGGCAGGCGCCCACGGGCGCGTCGCGATTGGCGGCGAGGATCTGATCCGCCAAAGTGCAGTGAGGCGCCGGAGTCGGCTCGATGGCGCTTTCATAGGGAGATTCGATGGCGCCGATATCGCAGCTGTCGCCTGCAGGTCTGGCATGGCCCAACTGGTCGACCGGCAGACAATTGCCGGGGTCGGCGGCGTTGATAGCCGGACTTTCGGGTTTGAGCGAATGGTATGGCATGGATTCGGTCAGTGGCAGCAGATAGGCATCACTGGACGAATCGTAGTCACATGTGCCATCGCCAAAGAAGTTGCCTGAATCCTCTATCATATCAACCTCAGCGCGTATGAAGCAGTCACCGCCTTCGTTGTGGGCGATAATGCTGTTACGCATGTCAAGCGAGCCACTGTAAATACCTAGCCCGCCGCCATCACCGGCTCGGTTATACGCCAGCGTTACGTGATGAAGCGATACCGCCGAGTCGGAACTACGTATCCCGCCGCCGCTGCTGTATCCCTCCTCCCAGCTTAAGCGTGTCGCTCGATTGTCGCTGATTGTGCTGTTTTGGATGGCCAAATCGGACTTCCAGACGCTTATTGCGCCACCATCGTGATATGATGTATTGTCGTAAACGCTGCTTCGATCAATCGTGACTTGGGCTGGTCCACGGCTGTAGATGGCTCCCCCGAGTCCCGCCCGGTTTCCGCTGATTATGCTTTCCGAGATCGACGCATCAGAACCCCGCAGATAAACACCACCACCATAATCGCGTACCGTATTTCCCGTGATTCTGCTGTCCTTGATGGAAAGCGCTGATTCACCGGTCAACTGAATTGCTCCGCCGTTATAGCCATGATTGGTATTGTCGCAGATGACGCTGCCATTGATATCGACGCGTGATGCAAGTTCGACGAAAATGGCGCCTGCGTAAATCTCGGCGGCGTTTTCACAGATGACACTGTTGTTGATTGTCAGCGCGCCGCCATTAGTCACGCCGATGGCGCCGCCTTCAATACCGTAGCCATGCTTTATCGTTAGTTCATTGATGGTCAGGTCGCCGCCATTGACCTGGAAGACCTGATAGTGATTGTCGCCGCTTAGCGTATGGCCTTGTCCTTCAATGGTGATCTGGGAAGTGACAGGCGGCAGCGCCGCTGGCAGGATGACATCCTCGGTCAGTTCAATGGTGTCGTGCCCGTTGCCGGCCGGGCAAGCGCCGGAGGGAGCATCAGAATTGGCAGCGATGATTTGATCCTCCAGTGTGCAGATCGACGGCGCTGCGATTGGTAGCGCCTTGATGCCGCTGACGGATTCGACTGCGCCGATATCACATGCCTTGCCAGCGGGAATCGGTCTCGGATTACCGGCTTGGTCGGTCTCGAGGCAATGTTTATCAGACGCGGCATTGATGGCCGGGCTATAGTCTCGCAGAGGATGATATGCTGGAGAGCCCGTCAGCGGCAGCAGCAGAGGATCGGCACGCAGGGCTTGATCGCAATTGCCGCGCTGTATGAGGCTGCCTTCGTTGCGCTTGATTACATGGGCGCAGTCGTTTGGGCTGTTGCCAGCGATGATGCTATTGAGGATACTGAGTTTTCCATGACGGTTGAAGATCGCGCCGCCTGCCTTGGCTGAGTTGTTTGCGATGGTCACATGATTCAGCATGACCTCTACGTGATGTTGCATCCAGATTGCGCCGCCTTGGTAGGCCGCTTCATTATGACTGAATGTGCTGTTGCTGACTTTCCAGGAGCTGCCTCCAAAATTGCCGTAACTTTCGAAGACGCCGCCCGAACGCGCGCGGTTATATGTGAACGCGCTGGACTCTATCGTGGCTCGACTGTCAAGTGTGAAGATCGCGCCCCCTGACCCGTTTGCTCGATTTCCAACGAAACGGCTGGCGATGATGGTCAATATCGAGTTTTTGAGTTTGATGGCGCCGCCGTCTTTGTAAAAAACCCCTTCGCTCAAGTTTACGCGGTCGTTGTTGCTAATCTGGCTGTTGATTATGGAAAGTCTTCCAGTCCCGCCAATTGCGCCATCGCTGTTAGCGTCGATGATACTGTCGCGAATTTCAGCAGTGCCGGACATGGCTATCGCGCCATAGTCTTCGGCAACGTTTTCGCTTATGAAACTGCCTTCAATGCTTAGTGATCCCGCGCTATAAATTGCCCCGCCTTCCACGACGGCTTCGTTCTTGTTGAGCGTGCTCATTCTAATGGAAACATCGCCATGGTTAAGCACGGAGCCGCCAATCTCTGCATAACCTTCTGTAAGCTTCAGGTCATGGATCTGGAGCTTTCCGCTCTCGGTCACTTCAAAGATGCGGTACTCGCCATCGCCGCTGATTGTGTGGCCGTCCCCGTCAATAGTTATTATTGACTTGATGACCGGCAACGCCTCACTTAGCGTGACGTCTCCAGTCAAGTGAATGGTATCCGCGGCGTCCCCAGCGGGACAGCCACCCCTCGCCGCATCCGTGTTGGCAGCGACGATCGCATCGTGCAAGGTACAGCTGTCATCCACTTGCATGTCGGTTGCGGAGACCCTTTGCGCCGGCAGTCCAAAAGCAGCCAGCACGGCAACCAGTATGAACAGAAATGAGTAGTTACTTATCGAAAACCGATGCATGAGTGCGCCTCTCGGTCTCATTATCGCCGCATAGCTTTCTCGCACGTTAAGCCAGCGCGAACTGGTTGACAAGCGAATCAACGCATAGCGGCGGCGAAGCGTCGGTTTCGTTTATCCATGATTGGGCTTATCGGTTACGGGCGCAACTTCAACTGAACACTCGCGAGGGTTCGCTAGTGAGCACGCTCAAGCAGTTGGACGAGAATCTTATTCCGATTGCGCTACGTGACAGGATCCCCTCTTGCCCATAACAGCGTGGTTTATGCGCTACCCACAGTCTCCCTCCGCCACCACATAATCGGCGCTGATCCAGCCGGACCTGCCTTCATGTTCCACCTCGAACCAGCGTGGCGTCCTCGCCATAACCCTCAGCGTCGCATTTTGTAGAACGCCGCCGATGATTTTGCCGCCGGGTCCATCACGCAAGTTGAGCAGGTGGGTGGTGGTCACCCTGCAATCGGACAAAGCCTGGCTGATCGGGATGGCTTCGATCGCGCCGATATCGCAGCGACCGACTATTGAGCGCGCCCGGCCCAACTGATCGGTGTCGGGGCAGAAGCGCGCGTCAGCCGCATTGATGGCTGGGCTGCCCGGCAGCAACTCAAGATACACCGACGTATCGGTCGCTTCCTCCAGCATGGGGTCGCCGCTTAGCATCGGCGAACAGGAGCCGTCTTTGATCAAATTGCCGATGTTCTGCTTCAAATTGCCGCAGATCTCATCCGACAAATTGCCGATAACGATGCTGTTGCGCAGATAAGCTTTGCCGCCTGTCTTGCTAATCGCATTTGCCTGATGCTCGTCCGACCAATTATCGACAAAAGTCGCGTGCGCAATCGTAACTTCCGCGCTCTCGTTGATCTTCACAGCGCCGCCGTCGCCGCCGGCCTCATTTTCGCTGAACGTGCTGTTGACGATGTCCAGCTTGCTGTAAGTGGTCTCGATCGCCCCGCCATCGCCTTCCTGGGAGCTGTTCTCCACGAAGCTGCTGTTGCTGACCGAGATGCGGCCCCCGCCCGTCCAGCTGGCCCCTATGGCGCCGCCGCTCCAGCTGGCGCGATTGCCGACAAAGCTGCTGCCAGTGACGCTCAGCCGGACATTTTTGCTGGCAGTTGAGACGCCGCCGCCGTATGTCGCCGAGTTTTCGCTGAAGCTGGAGTGCTCGATACTAACTTGTGCGCCGTTCATCAGCCGGATGGCGCCACCGTCTACATGCGTCTGCAGCTCGGCATCGATCTCGGATCGGACATATCTGACACGGTGACAGCCCGCGTCGTCGACCCAAAAACGCTCCGAATTGACGCCTTCCATAAGGGCGTAAAAAGCGAACAACGCGCAATTCTTCACGAAGTTGCTGTTCGTGACGCTGACGGTTCCGCCATTGGCGTAGATGGCGCCCGCGCTTTTTTCGGCGATGTTGCCTATGAAACTGCTGTCCTTGACGCTCAGCCTGACGCTGCTGCCTGAAGCCGCGATCGCGCCGCCATGCGTCGCTTTGTTGTCGCTGAGGGTGGACCCGTCGATAGTGACCTCCGCGCCATTCAGCAGCCTGATCGCGCCGCCGTATGCCGCGCCGCCATTGCCCTCGGTCAGCGTTACATTCGTCAGCGTAAGCGTACCTCCGTTCACGTCAAAGATGCGGTATTCGCCCGCGCCGCTGATGCTGTGTCCGCCGCCGTTGATGATGATGTTGCCGCGGATTTGTGGCAGCGCCGCGCTGAGCGTGAGGTCGCCTGTGAGCGTGATGCTGCTGGCTGCCCCGTTGTTGGCAGCCTGGATATAGGCGCGCAGGCTGGCGTCATCACCGGCAGCGGTGGCTTGCAGACCCGGCGCGGCAGAGCTTGCCAAGAATAAAATTGATAGAATGAAAACCGATAGGCTCACAGATCGTATTGTCATCTTGGCTCCCAGCTTGATTCAACAGGGCACAGCTAAGCGCAGTCGCCTTCAGTTTCCACATAATCGGCGCTGATCCAGCCAGTCGCGCTGTCGTATTCTACCTGGGACCAGCCCGGCGTCCGCGCCGTCGCTGTCATGGCAGAGTTCTCCGGCACACTGCCAAAGCGCGCGCCGCCCGGTTCCTCGAGGTCGCGCTGATCCCGCCGCCACATCCCGGCAAGCGCGCCAGGCCTCGCCGCGCTCCATAGGCGGACATTCGCTTCTGGCAATATCGCAAATCTTCAAAGCGGAAGACAGATCCAAGCCGACGCATCGCGCTAAAAGTGTAACTGATTTCATTCTTCAGCGTGGACATTTGGCAACATCTGACGGCGGCTGTTCAGATGCAGGAGTGGTGAATATGGTGGGCAGGCCGCATTCTTAGCCCCATCCCCAAAATGAGGGAAGGGCAGGTTTCACTCGCCCGCAACAAGCTCGATTGCCGCCGGGCACGGCTTTCGCTATACTCGGGCGCACTGGTAAAGGAAGATTGCCGATGACAAAAATCTCCATCAGCCTGGCGCAGATGCGCATCAAGCTCGCCCGCGTTGAAGACAATCTGGCCACGGCCGAACAGATGATCAGCCAAGCCGCCTCGCGCGACTCGGATCTTGTCCTGCTGCCCGAGCTTTGGTCCACCGGCTACGACCTGGCAAACGCGGCAGATTACGCCGCCGAACTGGGCACGGGCATGTTTGAACAATTGGCGGAGTCCGCTCGCGCCAACAGCATCGCGGTCTTCGGCTCCATCCTCGAAGGGCATGGCGACCAGGTCATGAACTGCGCCACCTACCATGACGCCGCCGGCGAACTCCGCGGCGTTTACCGCAAAATCCATCTCTTCCGCCTCTTCGACGAACACAAGTGGCTGGGCGAGGGATTGCGGCCGACGGTCATGGACTTGCCCTGGGGCCGTGCCGGTCTCAGCATCTGTTACGATCTGCGCTTCCCCGAGCTTTTCCGGCGCTACGCTGTCGCCGATGGCGCGAAGCTCATGCTCATCTGCGCTGAATGGCCCCTCGTCCGCGTCCAGCATTGGCGCGCCCTGCTCATCGCGCGCGCTATCGAAAATCAATGTTTCGTCGTCGCCGCTAACTCCTGCGGCGATACCGGCGGGACGGTCTTCGCCGGCCACTCCATGGTCATTGATCCCTGGGGTAAAGTGCTGCTGGAAGCGGCTGAAGACGAAGCGCTGCTCACGGCGGAAATCGACCTGGACGAAGTCGACCGCGTTCGGCAGCAGATTCCGATCTTTGAAGACCGCCGGCCGGATGCCTACTTGACCGGTTAACGTTATGCCCGCCCAAACCTTGAATCCGCCCGCGGCCTGTGGTACACTCGCCGTGTGAATATATTACAGGCAGTCACAAGCAGCGCATCGTTTCCATCTAAGGCCATTCCCCTACGGTTCATCGAAATTCAACTCGCGCTCATGCACGCTGCCTTCGCCGCACGCAGTTGTCTCGCCGTGCCAAACTCCCCGAGCAAGGCTCCCAGGCGCCAGGAACGCAAATGGGCCTCTTGCGCTGTATATAGAAACAAGGACACAGGCTGCTGCGTAATATAAACAACTAGAATCCGGAGATCTTTCATGTATTCAAGAGGCGACCAGATTATTCACCCGCGCTATGGCGCCGGTACTATTACCGGCAAGAAGAAGTTGACCTTTCAAGGCAAAACCCGCTCCTATCACATTGTTGAGTTGGTGGGCAATCGCGGCGAGGTGATGATCCCGGTCGAAGCAGCCACGGAAATGAATATCCGCCCGGCAATCGAAGATCTGACTATCATCGAAGAAGTCTTCGCCAAGCCGCCGTCAGAATTGTCCGATGACTATCGCTCGCGGCAAGCCAGCATTCAAAAGCAAATCCAGACCCGCGATCCGGAAGATATGGCGATGGCGCTGCGCGATCTGTACTGGCGTGAACAGACCGACAAGCTCACCTCGGTCGAACTCAAAATGAAGAGCAATCTCATCAAGATGCTTAGCCACGAGATCGCCGTGATCTGCGCCGAAACGACCGTCGAAAAGGCCAACAGCCAACTCATGCAGATGCTGCACCGCATGGTGCAAAGCGATGATGTTGATCCGGCGCCGGACGAATCGGCATCGACATAGTCGAGAGTTTACCGATTGCGCTTGCTTCAGATCTCTGGTGGATACCGCAGGCTGAAACTGCCGACGCCGCTATCAAAGTCAATGATGATCTGCTTCTCCGCTTCTGCGAAATTCGCGCTCTCCCACACGCCTGAGATACCGGCGAAGTGATCTTCGCCCTTGATGCGGATGAAGGAGTTCGGCAGGTTGACTTTGCCTATTCCTGCGTTTGTGCTGAGGCGCACCGCTGCATCCGCTGCCACGGTGATGGTGACTTCGCCGACGCCGCCACTGATATCAAGCTTGCCGCCACTGCCGGCTGGAATGACCACATCAGTTTTGCCAACCCCGCCATTAATGCTGGCTGCGAAGGCTTTGCCCTGCGCGGGCAGGGTCAAGGCGACCTTGCCGACGCCGGTTTCCAACTTGACAACATCCGCCAGCAAATTGCTCAGGTCGATATCGGTCTCCCCGATGCCGCCTTTCACGCTCAAGTGATAGGGGATGTTCGGCGCCAGGGCGATATCCCAACTTAGATCTTTCTTATTGCCGATGATATGCCCGACGCCACGCGGGAAGCGTCCCTTCTGCCGCAGAGCAATGAACCGCTCCTCAGCGCCACTGACTTCAAATTCGTATTCGCCGATGTAGTTGATCTGCGCCTGGAAAAGGGTATCGCTATCAGCGGGGAGCGCGATCAGGCTGGCTTTGCCCACAGAAAAGTCGATTTCGATGCGGGCGGAGGTCGCCCCTTCGCGCGGGGCAAAGAGTTCGGCGCTTTTCACCTCGACTTCGTCCCCCATCATATCGCTGAAAAATTGACTAAAACGCTCTCCCATGCCTTCAAAATCAAATGACCATTCCACCTTGCGTTTCTTCTTGTTCATTGTGACCTTACCCTGCTATGCTATCTTCACTGTTGTATACGCGCGCTGATGACAGGCAGTTTGCTAGAATCGTATTAACATTTGATGAGGCCGCCGCCGCATTGGTCTGTTCATGGTTCATCGGTTATTGGGCCGGGCAATCACTCCAATTTCTTGGAATACCGTAGGGGCGACTCTGTGAGTCGCCCGCTTGCAACCCCGCTACATTTCATTTGTCCCACCCAATTCTCGGTGTCCTCGCGTTTATCTCGGTGTCCTCGGTGGTAAAGCTTTTTAGCCTCAAGCGGCGCGTATCGCAAAACCTCGAACGCTTTGGGAGTGGTGAAATTGAGGACATGGCAACCGATTATCCTGACTCGGGAATACTGGATGTAGGGGCGACTCTGTGAGTCGCCCGCTTACAACCCCGCTACATGTCATATTCCCACGCAATTCTCGGTGTACTCGCGTTTATCTCGGTGTACTCGGTGGTAAAGCTTTTTATATTTCAACCGAAAAGGATATTTCATCAGAACATACATTCTTGCCCTCTGCTCGAAATCATGCTACACTCCCCTTATGAATCTATTATCACAGGCTCTCAATCGCGGCGTTCAACTCATGCTCTCCGCCGATTCCCGACTCTATGCCGGCTCTTGCGCCGCCGCGCCGACATACCAAAATCATACCCCCGGACGCCTGCCCTTTCTCCGATTCGCCCGGAAAACCGCGCCTATTGTCCGAAAACCATATTTCCATGTCCGGCTTTGTCCGTTTTGGACAATAAACAAACCGAAGACAAATACTCTCCGGGACTGGCTGCCTGCTGACTGTCATGAACGCCATTTCGCCAATAGAGCCTCTATTCCCCGAGCCTGCCATGTCGCTCAAGGTCAAGCGCTACCCCCTACCCCCCCCGATGCTATATACATACTGTATCTATACAACGACGAAGTTTTCGGCATTTTCACGGGTTTTAGCGGCGCTTTAGGCTGGATGACTGCGGGCTGTTTCCGCCATGATTGACGAAGTAGAGGCAGTGTCAGACTGCCCGCCGGGAGCTGGGGAATGACGCGGACGATGGTTTCGACTGAGTGCCGGACAAGCCTTGTACGGGCGATTCACAGTATCGCCCCTGCATTTTGCTTATTTTATCTGGCGAACGACGCATATTGATCTTGATGCGATCGCGCTGGGTCATTGGGATTTCGGCTTGTCGCAAGAGAACCGATCGGGCTATACTGGGGTCACTAACCGAATGCGAGGAACCGTATCACTATGGAAAACATTGCCGTCGTAAAATGGGTGATACAGCATCCGCGGATTAGCGCTTGGGTCGTTCTGGCGGTCGGTATGGTTGGCTTGCTGGTCTACGAAGCGCGCAATGTCGGTCTGCTGCCGTCACAATGGCTCGCCTTGATTGTCGCCACTGTTCTGGTCGCCGGCGCTTGCATCTGGATCATCAGCTGGGAAGACAAAGACGACCCCGATGCCGAGGTGGAAGACAGCGTCGCTGATGAAGCGGCGGCTGATTCCAAGACCGCCTCCTAAGCCGCCAGCCCCATACCCGCTAAACATAAGCCGTCTTTTGCGCCTTCCTTAGCGCGTTCGATCTATCCCCGCCCCGCGCCGCCGTTTCGGCCGAGGACTATCCTCAATGTCACAGTTAAATGCCACCCTTGCGCGCCCGCATCAGCGCTACAAAGAGAGCTTCATTGAAGCCGTTAAGGAGTACATCCGCGAAGAGGGATCCGTGAACTGGCATCCCGAAATCTTGTCGACGCGCTTTGACGAGTACCTGACCGTCATGCGTCAGGCGGAGATTGAACCATTGGCGGGCATGGTTCCGGCTTCCTGCTTCTGGCTGATCAGCGCCGATCAGCATTACCTCGGTGATGTCGATATCCGCCACCATCTCAATGAATCGCTGCGCCGCTACGGCGGGCATATCGGTTACAAGATCCGCCCCTCGGAGCGCCGCAAAGGTTACGGAACGCTGATCTGCCGGCTCGGCATAGAGCAAGCGCGGAAGCGCCAAATCGGTGACATCTTGATCACCTGCGATGACGATAACATCGGTTCCTGCAGAATCATCGAGGCCAATGGGGGCGTCTTGCGCGACAAGATCGATAATGGCCGCGGGGTATTAACTCGCCGTTACTGGATCTACGCCGCGCCATAACCGCGTCGCCGCCGCACTTCACTCCGGCGCGGCGCAGCTTTCATCGACGCAGTCTGGCAGCGTCCGGCCAAATAGCTTGTTGATGCGGTAGCGCCGCCTCGCCACAAAGCGATAGAATCGCGGTCCAATGATATTCATGCCCGGAATCCGCAGCAGCAGCCACAACGGCAAGAGCAGCGGGACTTCTCTTATTAGGCGCCGCCCCGCGCGGAAGCCAGAGTATAACTCGCCATTTTCATCGAGGACGTGAATTTCCCCCATGAGGTCATCAACGCGCAATTCCGGGTAACGTCCGCGCCAGCGCTCGCTTTCATGCAAATCCACAAATTCAATCCTCCGCCGCCAATCCAGCGCGCGCATGGACGCGCAAGTCGACTGGCAGATCACACAGTTGCCATCATACAGCGCCGTCAGCATCTCGGCCGCCTCAACTCAGTTCCGCCCTCATTATAACAACTGCAACTGAGCGCGACTTAGTCCTCAGCTTTATATGCCACCACGCAATACATGTGATACCTCTGTGTCCTCTGTGTCCTCTGTGGTTAAATTGGATGTATCGTCCGTTGCCATCGAGACCTAGGCATGCTCCCGACCCGATTGGAAATCCACAACTTCCTGGCCTATCGCGCGCCCGAACCCATCGTCTTCGCCGGTATCGAGCTGGCTTGTTTGACCGGGCAGAACGGCGTCGGCAAATCGTCCATTCTGGACGCGATCACCTGGGCGCTATGGGGCAAGGCGCGCGCCAAGCGGGACGAAGACCTCATCCACCTGGGCCAGAACGACATGTCCGTCAGTATCGACTTTGAGCAGGAAGGCCTCCGCTACCGCGTGATTCGCCGACGCGCTCGCGCTGGACGCGGCAGTCGCGGCGCGCTTGACCTGATGGTTTGGGGCGCTGGCGATACGCCCCGGCTCATCAACGAAGATGGCCTGCGCCGCACCCAGGACAAAATCTGCCAGATTCTGCGGCTCGACTACGATATCTTCGTCCACTCGGCCTTCCTGCAGCAAGGCAAGGCCGACGCCTTTACCTTAAAGACAGCGGCTGAACGCAAGCGCCTACTGTCCGATATCCTCGGCCTGGACCAATGGAAAGTGTATGAAGAGGCCGCCAAGGAACACCTGACCCGGCTCGTTTCGCAGATCGATATCCTCAACCACGATATCCGCCGCCTCGACGAAGAAATCGCCGACGAACCAAAACTGCAAGCGGAACATGACCGACTGAGCCAGGCGCTGGATGCCGCGCAAGGGGCATTGGACGAAGCGACCGAGCGCTATACCCAAGTTGCCAATTCGGCCGCCGCCCGCCGCCGCGAGCAAGAAAACGCGCTGGAAAAGGCGCGCGCTATCGAGGGCCTGCGGGGGGATATCGCCAGCGCGCAAAGAGAAATCGAGCGCCAGGACGAAAAAATCGCCGAATATGAGCGGGCCATCGCCGCCGGCGAAACGATTGAAGCCGGTTATCAGCAATTGCTCGCCGCCCGCGAGAGCCAGAGCGCCATCGCCAAACTCTTGTCGCAGCGGGGGGAAATCAACGGAGAAATTCATCGCCTTGAAGGCGAGCTAACGGAACAGCGCGCTGAGTTGATGCGCGAAGCCGAGGTGCTTCGTGAACGCGTCAAGGGTCTGGAAGAAACGCTCAAAGCCGGCGCCGCGGCCGAGATCGAGACGATTCAGTCGGATCTGCGCGCCCTGGAAAAGCTCGACGCCGAACGGAACAAAGCTACCAAAGACATGCAGCAATTGCGGGTTCGACGCTCGGAATTCACGACTCGCCTCGGCCGCCTCAAAACTGACGGCACCGCCCTCAACGAGCGGATGGAGCGCCTGCAATTGGCTGACGGCGCGGCCTGCCCCCTCTGCGGTCAAAAGCTGACCGAGAAACATCGCGATGACATGCTGGCGCAATTGACCGCCGAGCGCGATGCCATGCGCGCGCAATATCGCGAATACACATCGGCGATTCACGACTATGACAGGAAGCGCGCCGAGCTTGAACAGGAGCTTGAAAGCTGGGCGCAGACGCTGAAGGACTTGCCCGCGCTGCAACAAAAGCTGGGCGCCGCCGCCGAACTGCGCCGTAATGCCGAAGCCGCCGAAGCCGCCTTGCAACTGGAGATTCTGCAACTGGCGCAACTTGAAAAGCGCCTGAACGAAAAGGACTTCGGTCATGAATTGCGGCGGCAACTCGCCGCGCTGAATGAGCAGAGGGACCGGCTCGCGATCGACCCCGATACTCATGCCAAAACACAATCGAAGCTGGCTGATCTGGCCGCCTTCGATCGCCAGTATACCCAACTGGAATTCGCCAAGCTCAACCTGCCCGAAGCCCAACACAGACGCGCGCAGACGGCGGAACGCCTGGCCAAGCTCGAAGCGGCGCTGATCGCCGACCAGGCCAAGCTCGAACAGATCCGAGAAGAGATCGCCACCCTCGCCGACAAGGTGGAGAAGGAACGAGAATACCGCGCCGAAGTCGAGCGTATCCGCGCCGAAGTCCAGGAACAGCGGGAGCGCAAAGCCATCTGTGAGCAAGAGTTGCATGCCATCGCCGCCGGCCGCGATAACAAACAGCGTTTGACCTCCCGCCTCGTTGCCGCGCGGAGCCGGCAGAGCCTCTTTGATGAGTTGCGGGTCGCCTTCGGAAGAAACGGCGTACCGGCCATGATCATCGAAACTGCCGTGCCCGAATTGGAAGCCGAAGCCAACGACTTGCTCGCGCGCCTGACCGACGGGCGCATGAGCCTGCGCATCGCGACGCAGCGCGAACGCCTTAGCGGCGGCCTGGTGGAGACCCTCGAGCTCGAGATCGCCGATGAGCTGGGCACACGCGCCTACGAACTCTATAGCGGCGGCGAAGCTTTCCGCATCAACTTCGCCATTCGTATCGCCCTGTCCAAGCTGCTGGCCAGGCGCGCTGGCGCTCAACTGCGCGCCTTGTTTATCGACGAAGGTTTCGGCTCCCAAGACGAGGACGGACGCGACAAACTGGTCGATGCCATCAACAAGATCAAGTCGGACTTCGAGCTCATCCTCGTCATCACCCATATCGATGAATTGCGCGATGCCTTCCCCGTCCACCTGCTGGTGGAAAAAAACGCCGCTGGCAGCCAGGTGACGATTCGTTAAACTCTTAAGAGAAGACCTTGCTTGTCCAGAGATTGACGATTGCGGAATCGTGTGCTGGCGAGAACAATTGCCGGGCGAAATCGTAAACACGAAAGAGGAGTCCCAATGTCATCTGCCAGCCCCGAATACCAACTCAGCCGCGCCGATATCGACTTCTTCGTCGAAAACGGCTACCTCGGTCCCTACGCCGCCATGACCCCGGCCGAAATGGCGCCCATCCGCGCCGAAATCGAATCCAGGGTCCTCACCACCGATGGTCCCAACCCGCGCTCCCGCGGCCAATCGCGCCACATGGACCAGCCAGTTGTGTATGACCTGGCCACCCATCCGGCTATCATCGACCGCATCGCCTGTTTGCTCGGGCCCGACCTCATCGTCTGGGCGACCAACTTTTGGAATAAAGCGCCGGGCGGCGCCGAAATCCCTTGGCATCAGGACATTAACTTCTGGCCTCTCGAGCCGCCGCTCAATACCTCGGCTTGGATGGCCATCGACGAAGTCACGGTGGAGAACTCCTGTGTGCAAATCATCCCCGGCTCGCATCGAGAATCCCTGCCGCACACCCGCGCCGAGGACGATATGGCGTTCCCCAAAATGGCCGCCCCCGATTCTTTTGAGGCCTCAGGCGCTGTTGACATGGAGTTGAAGCCGGGCGAGTTCTTCATCTTCAGCGAGCGAACTCTGCACCGGTCCAGCAAGAACACATCAGGCAAGCGCCGCCTCGGCATCTCCCTGCGCGTCACCCTACCAATCGTGCACGTCTTCCAAGACAGCTCGCCCCTGCACCCGGGCCACACCGCCATCCTCGCCAAAGGCAAAGATGTCATGGGCTTCAACCGCTACGCCAGCCGGCCATCCAGTGAACGACTTTCTCTGTGCTCTCAGTAGTACCAACTAAGTTATGAGAAACCGGAAATCAAGTCGGTTGTAGGGGCGACCTGTCAGGTCGCCCGAAACCTGCTCTCTGAGCGTTCTCCAATATTCTCATTACTTACTTGGATTTACTTCTGTGCCTCGGTGGTGAATCATGCTGTGTCGAGTACGCCAGCGAGTTGTGCCCCGGCTAATCCTCAACTCAACTTCCGGCGCAGTTCATCCATGGCATCGCGGGAACGCCGGCGCAGCTTGGCGCGAAAATGAGCCGCTTCTATCGCGCTGTATTTGCTGCGAATAATGCCCACGATCTCTTCGGTGCAGTCCTTGCAAAAGACATTTTCCGCATCGGAAAAGGCCGCCGGCGGCAATTCCTGTTCACAGCGAACGCAGGGCTTAAGATCCGGCACGGGCGATATTTCCCTTCGATTGACCCGTCATTGTAGTCCAGCCCGCTGTCTTATGGAAGTGCCGCCGCAGCGTCCGCTCAGATGTCTTGAATCAAAACGCGCAGTTATACACGCGCAAGTCCACGAGGTCGCTTCAAGATTAAAATCCACAGCCATGAGAAAAACAAACAAAATTTAACTACGGAAGACACAGAGGGTCGCGTAGACACTGACCTTCAGCGCAGAGGAAAAGCCTTCGAAAGATATCGCCCAATTTATTATTCCAAAACGGGGTTCAGCTACAGAGACTAATTTCTTGCTCTTTGAGGATGCGAAGAGCCATTTCAAACTTAAACTTTGTGTCCTTTGTGTCTTTGTGGTGAAAAGTAATTTGGAGCAATCGCCTTGAGCCTTCACCGGCCGTCGACTCGCGCCAGTTGAGGGCTTGCGGGGGCTCTGCGTTCTTGCCCGGGAACGGCCAGGCTGCCCCGGGCGCTCGCCAGTTTCCGGTTGGCCGGCGGGCGGATGCTGTCGATAAGCGCTTGGACGCAGGCGACCAACTCCAACGGCGAGTAGCCTGCCGCCCGCGCGACTGTGATCTCGCCGTGAATGGCTGGCGTGATTAGCTCGCTGGCGCCCTTGGCGGAAATCAGGACGATCGGGATATCCGCCAGCCTGGCGCTGCGCTGCATAGCATCGATGACTTCAAAGCCGTCCATCTCCGGCATAAGCACATCGAGCATCAGCAGGTCGGGCGGCTCTTCATGCATTAGGGCGATCCCGTCCCGGCCATCGTAGGCGTAGCGGATCTGAAACTCGGGATTGATGCTGCGCAGCGTCTGGCCGAACAGGCGGACGATATCGCGGTTGTCATCAATGATCATGATTGATTCCAGCGCCGGGCCGAACTGGGACAGCACTTTCTTCAAGTTTTCCAGCGAGACCGGCTTGACGAGATAATCGTAGGCGCCGCGCTGGCGAATGGCGGCGCGTCCGCTCGGCATGGGCATCGTAATCAGATTGAGGTCTCCGTGCTTGTCCCGGACCTGGCCGAGCAGGCGCCGGTAGTCATGATTCCCCGCGAGCAGAAGGATATCCGGCTCCGACTGCGCGAGGCGGCGCAGGGCCTCCGTCTCATCGTTGCAAGCCGTGACATCGTGGGCCTTGAGGTAGCGGGAGAAGAAAGCGGTGACCGCTTCATCGGGGTCGACGATGAGGATGCGTTTTTCCGCCGGGGCCGGTTTGGTCAGCGCGCCGCTGGTCGACATCCGCGCCACGAGTTGTCTGGTGGTGGGCAGGGAGAAGGAGAAGCAACTTCCCAAACCCGGCACGCCGTCGCTGCTAACATTCATCACGCCGCCGTGCAGGCGGATCAGTTCACGACTGAGCGTCAGGCCCAGCCCCGAGCCGCGTTCGCCGTAGGCATCTTCCTCGCCGACTTGAAAGAACTCATCAAAGACCTGCGGGATTTCTTCTTTCTTCAAGCCGATGCCGGTGTCGATGACGCTGGTGACCACCTCATCCTCAGCAGCCCGGATCCGGATGCTGATGCCGCCCTCGCTGGTGAAGCGCGCGGCATTCACCAGCAGGTTCAGCAGAATCTGGCGGATGCGAACGGGGTCGAACCATAACTCAGGCAGATCGGGCGGGATATCCAGTTGGAAGCTCAAGCCCTTTTTGGCGATGAGATCGGCCACCATATTGGCCGTCTCCTCAACGCACTGGCACAGATTGCCTTTCTCCTTGACGATGGCGAGATGCCGCGCTTCCAGCTGGGAGATATCCAGCACATCGTTGATGAGATTCTGCAGGTGCTTGGCATTGCGGTAGACGGTGTGGATATCGGCTTGATAGCTGGCGGGCAAGGGCTCGTCATAAATTTCTGGGGCCAGGATCATCACTTCGCTGAAGCCGACGATGAGGTTGATGGGCGTGCGCAACTCGTGACTGACGTTGGCGGCGAAGCGCGCCTTGGCCTGGCGGGATTCTTCCGCTTGCTCAAAAGCGATTTCCAGCTTCCTGTTTATATCGCGCAGCCGCTCCTGATATTCTTGCAGCTGCTTGGACATCAGGACGAGCTCGGCCCGGCTTTCGCGCGCTTCGTTCATTTGCTCGGCGGCGTAATCCTGGTAGCTCTGGCTGATCTTTAGCTGGTTGACGAAGTAGCGCCGCAGCAAGCCGACGATGATTGATTGTCCGCCGGCAATCGCGAGCATCAGCAGGAATTCGGCCGGCGGCGCGAAGGCCAGGAGCAAAAGAATGTCGACGAGCAGAACAAGCAGCAGCCAGGGCGGCGGCAGGGCGATGACGGCGATGATGAGGCTGGCGGGAACGAGATAGAGCGCGAAGGTGGTTTCGCTGGCGATGGAGATCTGCGCCGCGAACAAGGCGATGCAAAAGAGCAGAAAGAAGCAGGCGAAATTGAAGCTGCGCGATTTGATGAAATAGACCAATCCGCAGATGGCGATCATGATGACCGCGTCGAACATCAGGATATCGGGCAAGCTGCCGGGCAAGATATCGCCGGCCAGGATAAGGCACCACATGCCGATGCTGAGCAGCAGCAACGTGATGTTCAAGAATTCGTTGCGGATGGCGCTTTCGTGGCTGCCGGGCGCGTTGTTCATGCTCCGTACCTCGCCGCTAGTTTGCGGACTGTGTTGCCGCTATTGTCACACGAGTCACGCCCTTTTGACAAAGATTGGAAGGCGGGTCATAATCCCCGCCCAGGTGGGGCCAGGTAAAGTTTGATTGGCCTGTCATGATCCCAATGATGCTGCCGACGATCGTGCTCTTCTTTTTCACGCAGAAAACCTTCGTGCGCGGCATCGCGTTGACGGGGCTTAAAGGCTAGCCCAATGGACAAAATCAGAATCGGGGTGATCGGCGCTGGCGGGATTGCCGGGGCGCATTTGCGCGCTTATGCCGCCCATTCTGACCGCTGTGAGATCGCTGGCATCGCCGATGTCATTCCGGCAGCAGCGGAAGCCAGAGTCGCGGAATACGGCGGGCGCGCCTTCACCGATGCTGAGACCATGCTCGACGCCTTGCGGCCCGATGCCGTCAGCATCTGCACTCCGCCGAAGTATCACTTGCCGGTGGTCGAAGCGGCGGCGGCGCGTGGAATCGCCGTTTTGTGCGAGAAGCCGCCCGCCCGCAACCTGGCCGAGACCGAAGCCATCGTCGCGGCGATGCGGGGCGTGCTGCTGCAATTCGCCTTCTGCCATCGCTTTCACCCGCCATTAAAAGCGGCGCAGGCGCTGATCCAAAGCGGTCAACTGGGGGAGTTGGCGCAGATTGAAAACCGCTTCGCTTTCCGCTTTTCACGAGCGGGCACATCCTGGTTCACCGAAGCCGAAATCTCCGGCGGCGGCATCTTGATCGATACGCTGGTGCACAGCATCGATATCTTCCGCGCCTTAACCGGCCAAGAGATCACGACCACGCACGCGGTGACGTCCGCTAAACTGCCGATAGATGTGGAGGACAGCGCCTCCCTGCTGGTTCGCAGCAGCAACGGCGTGATCGGGACTTTGAACTGCAGTTGGGTCACGCCGGTCTCTGAAGCGGTGGTTCGCGTCTATGGGACGGAAGGGCAGGCGATCATCGACTACGACGCGGCGGCGGGCTTGCGCTACAAGCTGGCGGACGACGCCGACTGGACCGAGCAAAATTTTGACGAGCCCGACCGCTTTGTGGCGCAGGCCGATCATTTTCTGCGCTGCATCGAAAACGGCTCAGCGCCATTGGTCCGTCCCGAGGACGGTTTGGCGGTCATGCGAGTAATCGAATCGGCATATCAATCGGCGGAGGAACAGCCATGAAACTAAGCATGAGTATGTGGAGTGTGAGCGCGGCGGTCCAAGAAGGGCGGATGGATTTAACCGGCTTCATCGAGTTCGCGGCCGAGCAAGGCGTTGCCGGTGTGGAATTGCTGGATTTTTCTGGAGCGGTGCCGAGCGCGAAATCCCAAAGACGAAAGAGCAGGTGGCCGCCGCTGGTCTGGAGATCGCCGTATACGCGGCCAGCAACAACTTCGTGCAGCCCGATGCCAGCGCCCGCCGACAAGAGATTGCCGATCTGAAACGGAATGTGGATATCGCGCTCGAGCTCGGCGTTGATACCATGCGCGTATTCAGCGGCGATGCCCGCGCTGGCGTATCGGAAGAGGCGGGCATGGCTTGGATACTGGAGGGCTTGTCAGCCAGCGCGGCTTATGCGGAATCCCGCGGACTGACGCTGGCGCTGGAGAATCACGGACGCTTCGCCGGGCGCAGCGATCAGGTGCGGGACATTATCGAGCAGGTCGGCTCGCCCGCGCTGCGCGCCAACCTGGACACGGGCAATTTTCTGCTGGTCGGCCAGGATCCGGTCGCGGCGGCGCGTGAGTTGGCGGAGTATGTTGTGCTCGCGCATCTGAAAGATATGCGTGTCGCCGGCGCCGATGAAACCGGGCATCGCTTCGAGATTCCTGATGGGACCGTGCTTACCGGTTCGGCGGTCGGCGACGGGCTGGTCAATCTGCCGGCGGTCCTGGATGTGCTGCGAGAGGCCGGTTACGCTGGCTGGCTGTCGCTGGAATACGAAGGGGCGGAGGAGCCGCTCACAGTCGGGGTGCCGCGGAGCCTGGCAGCTGCGCGGGCCTTGCTGGGATGAGGCACGGCCGATTGGAAGCGGACATGTCCTGGCGATTCGCTTTGCGTTACAATATGTGGAGAGAAGCGGGGCAACATCGGGATGAACATTTCAACGGTGAAACTTGAGATTCCAGAAGAAATAATTGAAGAAGCTCAAGGCATCGCTCGCGGGAGAAACCGTTCAGTTGAATCTGTCCTGCAAGACGGCCTGTTCATGGTATTTGGCAAGACTGAGGACTGTGAAGCGTCCGCTGAAATCCTTCAGGACTTTGGCGATGAACAGCTTTGGGAGATTGTGAATCGGCGAATGCCTTGGGAGCAAGACTCGCGACTGCGTGAACTCAGTGCGCGAGGTAAGCGGGCGACTTTGACGGAGCGCGAAAGCAGAGAACTGGAAGATCTTCTGGCGGCTTTAGACAGACAGATACTGTTGCGTTCAAGAGCGCTATTAGAAATGAAGAAGCGTGGGCTGGATGTTGATAGCTTCCTAGGCCTCTAAAGTCTCCACATGACGTACTTGCCAAATTGGCTGCGAAAGTTCGTTGAAGAACGTGCAAACGAACGCTGTGAGTATTGCCAGGCTCAAAAGTCCATTGTCATGTCGTTGGAAATCGACCACGTTATTCCATTATCAGCTGGCGTAGACTCGAAGAGCGATAATCTTTGCCTTGCCTGCAAAAGTTGCAATGGCTTCAAGTTTGCTTTCGTCACCGGTACTGATCCTGAAACCGGAGAAGAGACAAGTTTATTTCATCCACGAACGGATTTCTGGGACGACCATTTTCGGTGGTCGAGTGAAGGAACCCGAATGCTCGGCTTGACGGCAATCGGCCGCGCCACCATTAGTCGCTTGCGATTAAACCGTAAAGATGCAGTAGATGCGCGCGCAGTTTGGGCTGAGGCAGGCTGGCATCCTCCGCCTGACATGAAGTGAACAGTATCGGCGCCCGCAATAAATGATTAACTCAAGCCTCCTGATATCGCGGCACCAGCACCAGATTCCGCACCGTCACATGCCGCGGACGCGACAGCATAAAGATCGCCGCCGCCACCACATCATCGCTCCGCAGATAGGTCTGCTCATCAGCCGACAAGCGCGCAATCTCCTCCGCATCAGTGATGCCCCAGATCTCATTCGCCACCTTGCCCGGCGCCAGCGACATCACTCGAATCCCATCGGCCGCCACCTGTCGCCGCAAGGTGTTCACAAAGGTCTCGACCGCGTGTTTGGTCGCGCCATAAGCAGGCCCGCGATGCAACTCGGCATGACCGGCGATGGAACTCGTCACTAAAATATCGCCGCCGCCCTGCGCCCGCATGAGCGGGATCACGGCATGAGCGCAGCGCATCACCCCGTCGATATTCACCTTGAGCATCTTGCTAACCGCGTCCATGTCATAATCGACAAAGTCGCCCTGAATGAACAAGCCCGCGTTGGCGAACATGACATCAATGCGGCCGAAATGTTTCCGCGTGCTCTCGACCATGTTCGCGATATCGGCCGGCACGGTCATATCAGCGCGGACGACAAGGCATTCTGTGGCTAACTCTGCCGCCAGCGCCTCCATCTTGCCGACCGACCGGGCCGCCAAGATCAGCTTGCAGCCCTGCTGCGCCAGCATACGAGCGGCCGCCGCGCCGATGCCCGAGCTGGCGCCGGTGATGATGACAACTTTGTCAGAGAGTGATTTTGTCATTTCGCAACCGCTGATGCAGAAAAAAACTAGCTATGTCTAAGAGATTGTATTAAACTACAGTTTAGGAGAGTTCGGAATGAATATCAAAGAGACCTTTGTAGACACCTCTCAACTAGGTCTGGCATATTGGTTGGGTAAGGTCCATCAAGGTGATTGCATTGAACTGATGGATCAAATACCCGAAAAGTCTGTTGACCTCATCGTAACCAGTCCTCCTTACAATATCAAGAACAGCACGGGAAATGGTCTCAAGAATGGCAGCGGCGGCAAGTGGCCCCAAGCGGAACTTATCAAAGGGTACGCCAACTATAATGATGCCATGCCGCATGAAGAATATGTGGCGTGGCAGCGCCACTGTCTGTCCGCAATGATGCGAGTCTTGCGTGAGGACGGAGCCATATTCTACAACCACAAGTGGCGAGTACAAGGCGGCTTGCTGCAAGATCGCGCGGACATCGTTGGCGAGTTTCCGGTTCGGCAAATTATTATTTGGCAGCGTAATGGCGGCATCAATTTCAACCCGGGTTATTTCTTGCCGACCTATGAAGTGATCTATTTGATCGCCAAGCCGAAGTTCAAACTGGCGCCAAAAGCCAATGCCCAAGGTGACGTTTGGCGAATACCTCAGGAATCTAATAACCCTCATCCGGCACCATTCCCTGTAGAGCTTGCGCAGCGATGTATTGAGTCGACAACGGCGAAAGTGGTGCTAGATCCCTTTCTCGGTTCAGGCACCACAGCAGTTGCCGCTGAACTTTCGCGCCGAAAGTGGATTGGGATTGACATTAGCGAAGAATATTGCGATTTTGCAAGAGAGCGCATCGCCGACGTTAGTGGAAAGATTCGATGATAGAATTTCCGTCAGATCCTCCGCGTAGTAAAGCTCAGTTGTTTCAGCGGATCAGAGATGCAATACGGCATGGACCGTATGAAATGCCTACCGGCTCTCCATATGGAGGCACTGGTGCGCCCGGTCGTTTTCTGGAAGATCTTCTTGGATTACGTTCTGGTTCCATAGAAACTCCAGATGCGGTAGGTTGGGAATTAAAATGGTACACAGATCGAACACATCTGATCACTTTGTTTCACAAGGAGGCTGATGGTCCTCCTGCGATTATGCGTTATATGGTACGCAAATATGGATGGGAAGATAGCCGAGGGCGCATGAGTTTCCGCCACACGATCAAGGCCAAATCACAGCTATTCAAAATCGAAGATAGTAACGGACAAGTCGTAGTTCGACCACTTAAAGGCAATGGGCCTGTGCCCTATTGGTCTCATGAAGAACTAATGGCGGCGGCAGGTTCTAAACTTCGACGCCTTATTCTGGTCAAAGGACATAAGAGAAAGCAAGAAATCCGGTTCTTACAGGCCGACGCGTACGAGACCTTCCATATTGCTGACTTTGTCTATGAAGTGTTGCGTGGATCAGTGGCCATAGATTTTGATTGTCGAGAGGCAAAACCTGGTAGTGACGGTCTACGGAATCACGGTACTAAGTTTCGGGTTTCTCCTCTTTCTATCTGTCGCCTGTACTTAAAGAAGGAAAGAATTTAGCGACAGCCCTTCAAGCATCTCCCGCCACTCAAATATTCATCTCCCGCCAATCAAATATTCACCTGGTTCTGCGGCAAAATCACCAGGTCGCGAATCGTCACATGCCGCGGCATCGTCAGCATGAAGCGCAGCGCCTCCGCGCAATCGTCTGAAGTGATGAATTCGCGCTCGCCCTGCGATACCCGCTCGATCTCAGCGGCCTCGTGAAAGCCCCAGAGCGGATTCGCCACCGCGCCCGGCGCCAATGACATCACGCGGATGCCATCCCCCGCCAACTGCCGGCGCACGGTATGCACGAAAGTCTGCACAGCGTGCTTCGTGCAACTGTAGATCGGCTCCCAATGCACATCAATGAAGCCCGAAATCGAACTCGTCACGACGATATCGCCGCTGCCTTGCGCTTTCATCGTCGGGATCACCGCGTGGGCGCAGCGCAGCACGGCATCAATATTGATCGTGAGCAGCCGCGTGAATTCGTCAATATCGCCATCAGCAAATTCTCCTGGGATATAGATGCCGGCGTTGGCGAACATGACATCAATGCGCCCGAAACGCTCCAGCGTCCGCTCGACCATGTTGCTGATATCAGCCGCCGCCGTCATATCAGCGCGGGCCACCAGACTGTCGGTCGCCAACTCGCTGGCCAGTGCCTCCAGTTTGTCGACCGAGCGGGCCGCCAGCGTCAGCTTGCAGCCATTCTGCGCCAGCATTCGCGCGCAGGCTTCACCGATGCCGGAGCTGGCACCGGTGACGATCACAACTTTGTCTGACAGTGAATTGCTCATATCTTATCCTTTGGCGGTTTTGGAACCTCATTCACCTGGTTGTCCCGTCAAATCCTGTCAATCTGCGGCAGCAAGACCAGATCGCGTATGGTAACATGCGCCGGACGCGTCAGCATGAAGAGAATGGCTTCGGCGCAATCTTCCGAGGCCAGATGAGAGCCGGCTACCTCAACAGCGTGTTGGATCTCCTCCGCTTCGTAGAGCCGCTGCATCGGATTGGCGACCGGACCGGGCGCCAGCGACATCACGCGAAGCCCATCCCCCGCCACCTGTCGCCGCAAGGTATGGACGAAAGTTTGCACGGCGTGTTTGCTGGCGCTATACACCGGCTCGCCCGCCACATCAACATGCCCCGAGATCGAACTGGTGACGATGATATCGCCGCTGCCGGCCGCCTGCATGGTCGGGATGACAGCCTGGGCGCAGCGCATGACGGCTTCGACATTGAGGCTCAGCATCATCGAATAGGCATCGATGCCGCCCTCGGCGAATTGCCCCGGGATATAGACGCCGGCGTTCGCCAGCATGATGTCGATCCCCCCGAAGCGCTCCAGCGTCCGCTCGACCATCGCGCTGATGTCGGCTGGCGCGGTCATATCGGCGCGGACCACCAGGCATTCCGTTTCCAGTTCGGCGGCGAGGGCCCGCATCTTGTCGGCGCTGCGGGCGGCCAGGGTCAGCTTGCAGCCGTTCTCAGCCAGCAGCCGCGCGCAAGCGGCGCCGATGCCGGAGCTGGCGCCGGTGATAATCGCGACTTTGCCAGCGAGGTCTACGTTCATTTGGCAATCCTTGCGCTTGCGGGCGACCTGCCAGATCGCCCCTACATAACTACTTTGATGCTTTGGAGATTCACTATGGCGTCAGCGTCACTTTTACCGATTCGGTGCCGGCCGCGACCATATCCATGCCGGCCTGAAACTCGCTCAGCGGCAACTGATGCGTCATGATGCGATCCATCGGCAACAAACCCTTGCTCAGCATATCAATGGCGATGGGGTAGGTGTAGGGACTGAGGTGCGAGCCGTGGATATTGAGTTCCTTGGTATCGCCGATGATGGTCCAATCGGCCGTGACCGGCTCGCGCATGACGCTGAATTCGACGAAGGTGCCCAGCTTGCGGATCATCTGTAAGCCCTGCGTCACCGCGGCCGGATAACCGGTCGCCTCGATATAGACATCGCAGCCATAGCCATCGGTCAGCTTCAGCACCTCGTCGACCACATCGGTCTTCCGCGGGTTCAGGCTCATATCCGCGCCGCACAACTCGGCGATCTCCAACCGCTCATCGTTGAGGTCAATGGCGATCAGCAAACGCGGATTCTTCAAGCGCGCCGCCGCGAACATGCCCAAACCCAGCGGACCGCAGCCTGCTATGACGACCACATCATCCAACTCAATCTCGCCGCGCTGCACCGCGTGGATGGAACAGCCCAGCGGCTCGATGAAGGCGGCATGATGAGCGGGCAGGGACTCCGGCACCTTGTAATTCAACGCTCCGACCGGGAAGAGCATATACTCGGCCATCGCGCCGATCGTCGCTTGGCGGAAGCCGTAGACATCGTGTTTGTCCTGGCACATCCAATACTGGCCGCGCTTGCAAAAGCGGCACTTCCAGCAAGGCACGATCTGCTCGGAGACGGCGATATCGCCCAGCGCCAGGCCGTATTGCTCGCCCGCGCCTTCGCCCAGGGCCACCACCTCGCCGACAAATTCATGACCCGGGATCACCGGCGCCTGGCAATAGCCCTCGCGCGCTTCATCACCCCAGAAAAGCGGCGCGCCCTGGTAGCATTTGAGGTCGCTGGCGCAGATGCCGACCGATTGCACGCGGATGACAACCTCGCCGGCCGCCGGCTCGGGCACGCGCCATTCTTCCAGGCGATAATCTTCCGGTCCGTGGCAGACGATGGCGGGCATGGTCTTTGGCAGGGCTTCCTTGGCTTGGTAGTCCATCTGACGACCTTTCGATTGGATAATCTAATAGGCCGCTATTCTAACGCTGGAACGCGCGGAATCAAAAGAGCGGCCGCGAACCAAGATCCGTGTAGGGGCGAGCCTTGGCCCGCCCGCCCTTCACACGCGACGATTGTAGGGGCGAGCTATCAGGTCGCCCGCGTTTCCAGATGCAGTTTTCGGGCGACTGCCCCTACATTGCCTTGCGCTGTTGGCATATCCACGACTCTCGCCACTCCCGTAAATGAAAGCGGCAACTGATCACTGTCAGCGCCGGAGTGAAAGCCGTCGCTGATATGACACTGGCAACTTGGGGCGGTTCGCGTTCATAATCGTATGACGCTTCAGGTTCCAAACGGAGGAGTCTTTTGCGCCAAGCTCTGACGAAGCGACCGACCCTTTTGGTGGGCGCCTTGTGCGCTACCTACGGCCTGCTCTATTTGGGACGCGTCAACGTCAGCGTCGTTCTGCCTATGCTGGCGCAGGATCTCGGCCTGGGCCTTGCCGAGGTGGGCGCTTTGGGCACGGTCTTCTTTTGGTTCTACGGCCTTTTCCAATTTGTCAGCGGCGAAGTCGGCAGTCACGTCAGCCCCTTTCGCATCGTCAGTCTCGGCCTCCTGGCGACCGCTCTCATCAATGTGCTTTTCTCATTTCAATCATCGCTGGTCATTATGCTCCTGCTGTGGGGGATGAACGGCATCGCCCAATCCGGCGGCTGGTCGCCGATGGTGCGCATCCTGGCGGAGCGTCTCCATCCCCGCGAAATCAAGCGCGCATCGACTTTGATGCCCTTTGGTTATGTCATCGGCACGGCATTGACCTGGACGCTGGTCGGGGCGCTGGTGGCCGGCGGGGATTGGCGCATCGCCTTTTGGCTGCCCGGTCTGCTGCTGTTGTTGGTCTTGGCGGCCTGGCGGAAGGCGGGGATCGACGCGCCGAAGACAAAGTCCAGCGGCGTCCGCTTGGCGGTCATCGTTTCCGGCGCGCGAGGAATTGTCTTTCTGCTCTTAGTGGCCGGCCTGGCCGGTTTCGTCCGCAATGGTTCGCTTATCTGGCTGCCCACCTATATCCTCGATACCGGCTTGATCGCCGATGGCATGGTCGGTACGGTCGCGGCGCTGATGCAGATTATCGCGATCCCGGGTTTGCTGGTGGCGCATTTTCGTGTGGCCAGCAGCAATCAAGTGTTTATGACCGCCGTCCTCATGTTTGCCGCCGCCGGCGTCGGTTTCCTGCTGGTCACGGGCGCCGCCGGACCCGTATCGATGCTCTTGGTTGGCTTCGCCTTGATGATGCTCAATGGCGCCTTTAATCTGGTGATTACCTCTATCCCCTTGCTGATGGCGCCGCCGGGACGCGCTTCGTCAATAGCCGGAACGGTGAATATGATGGCGACATTCTTTGGCGGGACGGCCGGTTTCGCCATCGGCCGATTGCTTGAGATCAGCGATTGGAGCGCGGTATTTGCTTTGTGGGGAGCGGCCCTGCTGCTGGCCGCGCTGGTCGTGTGGTGGAAGCGGGCGGAGGAAAAGCCATAGTCGGGCGCGGCTACGCAACCGCTCAATTCAAGTTGATAATCGCCAACAGTCTCGAACGCCTTTACAGGACGCGAAGATGCGCTCAATGCTCAGCGCTTTCAAGCAGCCGCAAAACATAATGGTGAGCGCTATCTGGATCACTTACGCCTGCTTTTATTTGGGGCGTGTGAATCTCAGCATCGTCCTGCCCTTGCTCGCTCTCGATCTGGACGTCAGCCGCGCTGAAGTCGGCGCTTTGGGCACCGTCTTCTTCTGGGTCTACGGCATCAGCCATTTCGTCAGCGGCCAGATCGGCAGCCACGTCAGCCCCTTCCGCCTCGTCAGCCTCGGCTTGCTGGTCATCGCCATCGTCAATATCGTCTTCGCCTTTCAGACATCGCTCGTCTTCATGCTCCTGCTCTGGGGCCTCAACGGCATCGCCCAGTCCGGCGGCTGGTCGCCGATGTTTCGCATCCTGGCGGAACGGCTCGAGCGGGGACAGATCAAACGCGTGTCCACCATCATGCCTTTCAGCTACGTCTTCGGCACCGTGATGACCTGGGCGCTGATCGGCCTGGTCGCCGGCGGCGGAGACTGGCGGGTCGCCTTCTGGCTGCCAGGCCTTCTGCTCCTGCTTGTGCTGGCTTTTTGGCGGCGCGCCGGCATAGATGCGCCCAAAGCAAAGGCCAGCGGCCCGCGCCTTTCGCTCATCGTCCGCGAATCTCGCGGTATCGCCTTCGCGCTTCTGGCGGCGGCGCTGGGCGGCTTCGTCTTCAACGGCGCCCTTATCTGGCTGCCTGCCTATATCCTCGATACGGGTTTGATCGCCGAGCAGTTGGTGGGTCCGGTAGCGGCGCTGATGCAGGTCGCCGCCATCGGCGGACTCTTTCTGGCGCGTTTTCAAGTGCGGCGCAGCAACCAGGTCTTTGCGACCGCCGCGACCATGCTTGCCGGCGCCGGCATCGCGCTGCTGCTGTTGATGACCGCCAATGAATCATTTGCGCTGCTTGTCATGACGGCCGCATTGATACTGCTTAATGGCGCCTTTGGCTTGACTGTGAGTTCAATGCCGCTGCTGCTGGCGCCGCCGGGCCGGGCCTCCTCGATAACCGGCAGCATCAATATGATGTCGAATTTCTTCGGCGGGATGGCCGGCTTCAGCGTTGGCGCCCTGGTCGAGCGAAATGGCTGGGAGCCTGTTTTCGGCGTCTGGGGCGCCTGTCTGTTGCTGGCGGCCATCGTGATCTGGCGCCGGCGGGCTGAGGAAACCCGCTGGGTAGAGGGGCGGTGAGAGCTTGTTAAGGCAGTGCAGAACCATGCACCACGCTGTAAACTGTGTTACGAACAGGGAGAAGTATGAATTCTAGTAACCCGCCCCTAAGCGGCATCAAAGTCATCGACCAGACGCAGGCCCTCGCCGGTCCTTACGCTACCATGATCCTCGGCGACCTCGGCGCCGATGTCATCAAGATCGAAAAGCCCGGCATCGGCGATAACTCCCGGCAATGGGCGCCTCCGTATATCGGCGACCAAAGCTGCTACTACCTGGCAATAAACCGCAACAAGCGCGGCATTGCCCTGGATATTCGCGCCGAAGGCGGACGCGAGTTCATGCGCCGGCTGGTCGCCGATGCCGATATCTTCCTCAGCAATCTCATGACATCCGCCTCTCTGCAGCGCCACGGCATCGACTACACGACGCTGCGCCAGCTCAATCCGGGGCTGATATACGCCTCGATCAGCGGTTACGGGCGGCGCGGCGGGCCGCGGGCGGGGCAGCCGGGCTACGACCTCGTCTCGCAAGCCGAATCCGGCACGATGGCGCTGACCGGCGAGGTCGATGGCGCGCCTATGCGCTTCCCGACGCCGATCGCCGATATGACCTGCGGCTTGTTCACGGTCATCGGCATCCTGGCGGCGCTGCAAGCGCGGGGACGCAGCGGCGTCGGCCAATTTATCGATATGTCCCTGCAAGAAGGCCAGATGACCTGGCTGGCCAATATCGCCGCCGAGCATTTCGCCCTGGGCGTCGATCCGCCCCGGCGCGGCAATCGGCATCCGCAAGTTGTGCCCTACGAGGCGGTGCAAGCCAGCGACGGCGATTGGTTCATCCTCGGGGTGGCATCGGATAATGTCTGGCGCGCATTCTGCCGACATGTCGACCGCGACGAACTGGCGGCTGACCCGCGCTTCGCAACCAATGCCGAGCGCATCGCCAACTACGCCGCTCTGCTGCCAGTTGTGCGCGAGATCATCCGCGCCAAACCTTGCGACGTTTGGCTGCGCGAGTTGCGGGCGGCCGGCGTGCCCTGCGGACGCATCAACACAACCGCCGAGGCTTTGGGCGATCCGCACCTGCTCGAGCGCGGCATGATTATCGAACTGGAGCATCCTGCTTTGGGCCTGGTCAAATCCTTGGCGACCCCCGTGCATTTGTCCGAAACGCCTCTGATATACCATCGGCATCCGCCGCGCTTGGGCGAGCACAGCGATGAGGTCGCGCGGGAAATCGGCTACAGCGCGGCTGAAGTGGCGGCTCTGCGCGCCGAGGGTGTACTTGAATGAAGCGCCTGAGGCGATTCCCGCAATTGACCGAGGCGCAGTATCGGGAGATGCTGCAACCGCCGAGCGGACGGCCGCGCTGCGTCATTGACACCGACGCGCGCAACGAAATCGACGATCAGTTCGCGCTGGCTTGGGCCTTGCTCTCCCGGGACGCGCTCGACATTGAGGCGATATACGCCGCGCCATATTCTTTCTTGCAGCGTTGGCGAGACTTGCAGAAGGCCGCGCTCGTCAAAGCGAATCCCGCCGCGGCTTCGGACGCGGACAAGGCGCTGCTGATCACCTATGATCTACAGTTGTCGCGGCTGGAGCGGGCGGCAACGGACATCGGTGACCGCGCGCAGATGGACCCGCAAGCACTCACACTGGTGGAGCCCGGGCGCGGCATGGAGTTGAGCTATCAAGAGATCCTCCTGGTTTGCGAGAAGATGGGGATCGACTTCACGAACAGGGTGTTTCGGGGGTCGGATCGATATCTTGAAAGCTATGATACGCCTGTGAAGAGCGAAGCGGCTACGCATCTCGTCGAGACGGCGCTGACGGCATCGGCGGAGTCGCCGCTTTATGTGCTGGCGATCGGCGCCCCGACAAATGTGGCCTCGGCGCTGCTGCTGGCGCCGGAGATCAGCGAGCGTGTGGTGGTGGTGTGGACGGCGGGTTACCCGACCACGATCACTGGTATCGCGCAAGAATCATTCAATATGGAACAAGATATGTTGGCGTCGCAGTTGCTCTTCGATTGCGGCATTCCGCTGGTATACCTGCCTGGCTTCCATATTGGCGCGCAGCTAAGCCTGTCTTTGCCGGAGATGGCGGCCTGGGTCAAGGGAGCGGGCGCCATCGGCGATTACTTGTATTGGCTGTACACCAATAATCCTCACTTTCCCTTTCTGGGTCTGTCAGGGCATTTTGGGCGAAGCTGGATAATCTGGGATCTGATCAATATCGCCTGGCTCATCGAGCCCCGCTGGGTGCCCTCTTACTTGATTGACGCTCCTCTTTTGAGCGCAGACCGCCGTTGGCGCCGGGTTGCGTCCCCCCGGCATCTCATGCGTGAAGGCCTGGATATTAGCCGGGATGCGATCTTTCGTGACTTCTTCCACAAGCTGGCGTCGGCCGCGGACCGGACCTCGCGCCCCAACAGTTGAATAAGGCGGCGCGTTCAAATGAACTGCTCGGCATCAAGATAGGTCGGCACGCCTTCTTCGGCGAAGATGCGGTCAATAGCGGCGTAGTCCTCCGCGCTCAAGCGCCAATCGGCCGCCGCGACATTCTCCCGCAGTTCCTTTTCATTCCGCATGCCGATCAATGCCACTGTCACGCCCGGCCGTCCCAGCAGCCAGGCGATCGCCAATTGCGCGGCAGACTTGCCGTGATCGCCCGCCAGTTCCTTCAGCTTGTCCACCACGCGCAGCGCTTTGAGAAAATGCTCGCGTTGGAAGAGCGGCAAACCGAAGGCATCGCCGCGGCTGCGCCAATCCCAATCGACAAAGCAGGTTTCAGTTGTGAAAGCGCCGCTGAGCAAGCCGAAGGCCAGCGTGCCATAGGCCATGAAGCCGATGCCCTCCGCCCGGCAATAAGGCAGGACCGCTTTCTCGGCGCGCCGGTCGAAGAGATGATAGCCGACTTGGTTGGTCGCGAGCTGCCCGTGCTGCTGACAGGCGGCCAGCATCGGCGCAGTGTAATTCGAGACGCCGTAATGGCGGATCTTTCCCGCCTCTTGCAGCGTCCGCAAGCCGGCGATGGTCTCTTCCTGCGGGGTCCGGTGGTCATGGAAATGAATCAGCAGCAGGTCGATATAATCCGTCCGGAGCCGCCGCAGACAGCCTTCGGCGCGCTCGATGATGTTGCGGGCGGAGGAATCGCGCTCGTGGGTTTTCATGAAGCCCGGGTAGTCGGGGTCGTCGCGGAAGGTGAAGCCGACTTTGGTCACGATGACGACATCTTTGCGCCGCGTCCCCAGCGCGCGCCCCAAGAGCGCTTCCGATGTGAAAGGACCATAGGTCTCCGAGGTGTCGAAGAGGGTGACGCCATGATCGATGGCGCTCTGCACGGCCCGCCCGGCATCGGCGGCATCGATATGACCATACTGACGGACGCTCATCTCCCAGGTGCCGAAGCCGATGGCGGATGAGAGTAGCTCGGTATTTCCAAATCGACGCTGTTCCATAAGTCACCGCACTGCCAAGTTAGTCTTGCGAAACCGGGCAACAGGAAATCTCGTAGGGGCGGCTTGTCAAGTCGCCCGAAACCCGCTGCGAATCAAGCGTAGCTCTCGTACCAGTTCTCGCTCGATTCCGGCGCGCTGTAGAAGTCGGTCCAGGGGCGGGCATTCGCCGCCGCAATCGCGAGCAGTTGTCGCAGGCGGTCCCGCGCCACATCGCGCAAGAAGTCGGCGCGGTCGGTTCTGGACATGCTGACCGCTTCTTTCCAGATTGCGCGCCCGGCCAGGAAACCGCTGGCGCCGCTCTCGCAAGCGACCCGCGCCTGCGGCTTGAATTGCTCGAAGTCAACGCCGGCGCTCAGCAGCACCCAGGGCACGGCTGACGCATCGCTGAGCCGCTGGCAGGCGCTGCGCCAGGCCTCATGATCGCGATTGAACTGGATATCAAGCGGGAATTCCATCTTTAAGACATCAACACCGGTCCGCGATAAGCGGCGCGCCGTTTCGATCACGACCTCAGCCCGCCCCTCGGCGAAGTCAGCGCTATCCTTGGGCGCGGCCGGATCGAGACTGTAGGACATCGGCTCGAGGAATACCGGCAAATCCCAGGCGTGGCAGTCGCGCCTGACCTGGCAGATCAGCGCCTCGAGTTCCTCAGCCAGGTCGCCGCTGTCGGGATGATAATAGACCATGAACTTGACCGCGCTGGCGCCGGCTTTGCGGATCTTCTCCGGCGTCCAGCCAGGGATCAGTTCGGTCTTGCGATAGCTCGAATCGCCGCTGTAGCCGCTCTTCTCCAGGGCGAGCAGCAAACCCGCTCGCGGGCTCATCCGCATGGCCGGCCCCAAGCCATAAATCGGGTCGGTTAGGATGGCGCTGGCGTCAATCGAGAGCGCGCCGATGATTTCGGATTTGACCTGAACGAGTTGCTCATAGCTGGCGGCGGCCGGCATCATTTTCCGGTAACTGCCGCGCTGGTCAAAAGCGATGATGCCGAAGACATCGGCGTCTCCGAGGCTGGTCGTCTTCAATCCGCGATAGCGTCCCGGCGTCAGCGTCTTGGGCATGATTGTCCTTTCTTGCATCTCGACTGGCGAATCAGCTTCTACTTGGCGCATGGATTAAAATCATTTTTTATCCCGACACAAGAAAATGTAGGGGCGACCCTCATTGGATCGCCCGCAATTATACCTGCTGCTTCGGCGCGCTCGCTTGACACTCAAATCATCACCGCGCTCTCGCCATTCTCCGCGCTGCCGACGATATGGCGCACGATGAGTTCCTCGGTCGCCTCGGCCCGCGTGATATTGGCCACCACCCGACCGCGCCGCATGACCACCATGCGGTCCGCCACCGCCATCACATCGTGCATCGTATGGCTGATGAGGATGACCGGGATATTCCCCTCGCGCAATGACCGTATCAGCGCCAGCACCTTGCGCTGCTCCGGCACGCCCAGCGCCGCCGTCGGCTCATCCATGATGACAAGCTGCGCGTTCCAGTACATCGCCCGCGCAATCGCGACCGCCTGCCTCTGCCCGCCGGAGAGGTTGACCAGCTTCTGCTTCAGCGACGGGATGTGGATGTCCAACTCGTCCAGCGCGCCGGAGGCTTCTTCGCGCATATAGTTGTCGTCAGTGACCGGGATCAAGCCCAAGAGACGCCGCGTCTTCTCCTTGCCCAGGAAGACGTTGGCGCCCACATCAAGGTTCTCCGCCAGCGCCAGGTCCTGGTAAATCGTCTCGATGCCGCGGCTGCGCACATCGGCCGGCGGCTGGTGCGTGATATCGACATCGTTAAAGACGACGCGGCCCTGCTCCGGACGGTAAACGCCGGAGATGCACTTGATCAGCGTCGACTTGCCGGCGCCGTTATCGCCTAACAAGGCTACCACTTCGCCCGGATATATCTCGAAATCGACCTCATCCACCGCCGTCAAACCGCCGAAGTGCTTGCTGACGCCTCTCGCTGTCAGAATCGGCTTCATCTCTTTTGACATTGGCTGCTAACCTTTTCTATATCTCCCAATCGGAATGGAGGAAGACTTGCTCGGCGCTGCGCCACACTACCGAACGAGCCTTGTAGGGGCGACCTATCAGGTCGCCCGAAAAAGCCCAAGAAAGTACAAGCTACACAACAATATTACACTCGCTGAATACTTATCCTGCCCCCAGCCATATCAATGGAGGGAGACTTCATCGACATGATGCTGCGCCGGCGAGAATGGCTGAGCGCTATCAAAACTGTGATGCGCCATTGAAGCGAAGGGCGCTGAAGGCGCGCTCTCCCTCCCTGATGCATCGGGGAGGGGGCTGGGAGGAGGGGTAGGCCTAGTCATGACTTTGCAAACTCTCCAGCGCCGCCTGGAGCTGATTGACCAGCACGGCGATTATGATGACCACGCCGACCACGATGAATTGCCAGATAGAATCGATATTCAAAATCACGAGACCGGTCTGCAAGACAGCGATAATCAGCGAGCCCACAACCGCGCCCATGATATCGCCTTCGCCGCCGAAGAGGTTCGTCCCGCCGATGACCACCGCCGCCACCGACGAGAGCAGCGCCGCCTCGCCCGCCTGGGGCGCGCCCGCCGTGAAGCGGAAGAGATGCAGCACGCCGGCGATGCCAGCGGTGAAGCCGCAGATGATATAGATGATGAGTAAGTGGCGGTCGACATTAATGCCGGAACGCCGCGCCGCTTCTTCACTGCCGCCGATGACGTAGGTGTGGCGGCCGAATTTGGTGCGCGCCAAAATGAAGGCGAAGATGATGACGACCAGCGCCGTAATGATGACGGGATACGGCATCAACTGCGACACGACGCGCAACTGCTGCGGCGCCAAATCCGGCGGCAGCGAGAACCAGTGAAAGCCATCATCGGGGATGTAATAGAGCAAACTGCCGTTGCCGATGCCGCGCAGCGCCTCGCGCAATTCCGCCGATAAGCCGCGCACCACTTGCTGCCCGTCGGTGAGCAGGAAAGCGGCGCCGCGCACAATGCCGAACATACCCAGCGTCGCGATAAAAGGCGGAACTTTGATACGGGCCACCAGCACGCCGTTGACCAATCCCGGTATCAGCGCCACGAACAATCCGGCGAACATGCCCGCTAGCATGGCGAAGGCGATGTCATTGCCGCTTGCAGCCAGATCGCGCATGACGCGCGCGGTGGTGACGGACGACAAGCCCACCGTCCAGCCGATGGACAAGTCGATGCCAGCGGTGATGACCACATAGGTCTGCCCGATGGACATCAGCATGATCAAGGTGCTGGTGGTGAGGATCGATGAGAAATTGCGGACCGAGAAAAACCCCGTCCCCACCAGCGAGAAATAGACCACCAAACCCAGCAAAAACAGATAAGACCAGCTCTTGGTCAGGATCTCTATGGAACGCGGACTGATAAAGGGAAGACGCTGCGCCCTCACCAGCGGATTATTTGCTGCCATTACGAATCCCCAGCCAACTGCTGCAAAGGTTGTAGGGGCGACCCGGTGGGCCGCCCGTATACGATCTTACTTGGCATTCGATCAGCGGGGACTAACTAACCCGCCGTATAGATGAAGCGCGCGACATCCGGATCATCGACGTTGTCGATGGTGATCACGGCGTACCCAGTGCCGACGCGCGCCGGCATGGACGTGACGCCGCGATGGTTGGCGACCTGCGCGACAACGCCGAGGTAACCCATGTCGGCCGGCTTCTGCGCGATGACGAGTGAGACGATGCCATCTCGCAGGTAACCGATATTCTCTTCGCTGGCGTCAAAGAGCGCGACTTCCACCGCCCCTTGCAAACCGGCGTTCTGGATGGCCGCGCCAGCGCCCAGCGCGCCGAAGGTATTGGTGGCGAACATGCCAACGATATCCGGGTTGGCTTGCAGTACGGCAGCCGTCTGCTGCTGCGCCATATCCGCGCTGTTCTCGTTGTAATCCACGCGCGCCACGACCAGCCCGCCGGCCTCAGCCGCCGCCAGACAGCCTTCTTCGCGCTGGTCGGTGGTGCTGATGCCCGGGCGCGTATTGGTGACGTAAATCTTGGCGCCTTCGCCCAGCTTGTCAGCCAGCGACGAACAGGCGATGTAACCGCCCTGGACGTTGTCCGAGCCGATGTAGCTCAGCGGGAAGGTGACTTCGCCATTGGCGTAATCGCCATCGCCGATGAAGGTGTCCACCGTCAGAACCGGAATGCCGGAATCATGAGCGTCTTGCAGCACCGGTATCGACTGTTCTTTGTCGTTGGGCGCCGTTACCAGTGAATGAATGTCGCCGCGGGCGATCAACGCGCGGATGATCGGTTCGGAGACGGCCACATCGAATCGTTCCGGATCCTGTTGGATGACGTTAAGGCCCAAACGGCCGGCCGCCGCGTTCACGCCGCGCGACATGGTGATGTAGAAGGGATCGGGATTGACGCCGGGCACGAAAGCCAGGTTGTAGCTGTCATCAAGGGCGGGCGCCGGATCGCTGGTATTGCTGGTGTAGATGAAGCGCGCCACATCCGGGTCGTCCACGTTGTCGGCGGTGATGACGGCATAACCGGTTCCAATCCGTGCTGGAACGCTGGCCACGCCATCAAGCTGCGCGACAACCATGGCCACACCCAAATAACCCATGTCAGCCGGTTTCTGGGCGATAACCAGTGAAACGATGCCATCATTCAGGAAGCCGATGTTTTCTTCGCTGGCGTCAAAGAGCGCAACTTCAACTGCGCCTTGCAGGCCGGCGTTCTGGATCGCCGTGCCGGCGCCCAATGCGCCGAAGGTATTGGTGGCGAACATACCGACGATATCAGGATTGGCTTGCAGAACGGCGGCGGTCTGCGCCTGCGCGGTATCGGCGCTGTTCTCGTTGTAATCGACGCGGGCGACGACCAAACCACGTTCTTCAGCCGCCTGCAGGCAGCCCTGCTCGCGTTGATCGGTGGTGCTGATGCCCGGACGCGTGTTCGAGACGTAAATCTTCGCGCCCTCGCCCAATTTGTCGGCCAAGGCGGAGCAAGCGATATGACCGCCCTGCGTATTGTCGGAGCCGATGTATGAGATGGGGAAGGTGACCTCGCCATCCGCATAGTTGCCATCGCCGATGAAAGTATCGACCGTGAGGACGACAATGCCGGCGTCGTGGGCGTCTTGCAGCACGGGTATCGACTGCTCTTTGTCGTTGGGCGCGGTGACGATTGCATCAATATCGCCGCGGGCGATCAAAGCGCGCAGGATCGGTTCCGAGACCGTGACGTCAAAGCGCTCCGGATCTTGCTGGATGATATTCATACCGAGGTCTGTAGCCGCCTGATAGACGCCGGTGCTCATCGTGATGTAAAATGGATCCGGGTTGACGCCCGGCACAAACGCGATGGTATAGCCATCGTCTTGCGCGATCGCCCCGGGGACGAGGCTAAGCGCGATCAACAGTACTGTCGTCAATATCAGTAATCTCTTCACAGCAAGTCTCCTTCTCTTCAAACGAAAATCGCCGACGCGTCTCAGACCGTCGCGGATGCAAATAAACTTAGCGCATTCGCGCGGCAGATGCAAATTGTTATGCCTTGCTACCCAACCCATCCAACCATCCACTCCGTAGGCGCACCCCGTGACTAACCGCCCCGCCCACCCCGGCGGCTCATCCTCTCTCTGCTTTCGCGCCCAAATACGAACATTTGGTCTCCATTTCCCATCCAATTTCTGTTACACTTAACGTCATGAACGCCCTAACGCCTGCCAAGCATTCAAGCCCGAAACATGCCCGGTCTAACCTCAAATAAAACCGGCGCACCCCCATACCCCCGCCCCCCCACACTCATATATCTATACTGTATCAATATTGTGATGAAATCCTTTCGCATTTAAGCCCGTTTTCCCGCATTTTCCCGCCAACTGTTGCCGCCCTCGCTTGAAAGCGCGCCCTCGCGCGGCTAAACTAATCCGATGAAGTCCCTCTGGCGCGCCTTCAGCTTCATGAAACCCTACGGCTGGTATCTCTTCTTCGGCTTCGTGACCACTGTCCTGCCGGTCGCCATGGAATTGAGCGTGCCGCGCCTCCTCCAGTTCATGATTGACCGCGGCATCTACCCGCGCGACCTGGACATGATCTTGCTCGGCGCATTCTGGATGTTCGTCGCCGCCATGATCGGCGCGGTCAGCACGCTGGGGCAGGGCTATTGCCGCGCGATTGTCTCGCAGGGCTTGGCTTTTGATATCCGCCACGCCCTCTTCCGCCACATTCAATCGCTGTCCTTCGCCAATCTCGACCAGATGCAGACCGGCCGCTTGATGACCCGCGTCTCCAGCGATGTCGATGTCGTGCGCATGTTTTCCAGCGCCGGCCTGGCCCTGCTGCTGCGCGTTCTGCTGATGATCATCGGCAGCATGGTTATGCTCTTGCTCACCGATTGGCAGCTTTCCCTGATCATGGTCGCCATCGCCGCCATCTCGGGTTTCTTCATCCGTTATCTCATGCTGCAAGCCACCCGCCTCTTCACCGTCGTCCAGCGGCAACTCGGCGCCCTGAATACGCTGGTGCAAGAGAACCTGGCCGGCATGCAAGTCGTCAAAGCCTTCGTCCGCGCCCGCTTCGAAATCGATCAATTCAGCGAGAGCAATGACGATTACCGCGAGCGCAACATTGAAGTCGGCGTGCTGATGGCGATCGCTATGCCCATCCTGCAGATCCTGACGAACGTGGGCACGGTGGCCGTGCTTTGGTTCGGCGGCGTCTCCGTCCTGGGCGACCGGCTAACCATCGGCGAACTCATCGCCTTCAATAACTACTTGATGATCGGCATGGGACCGTTGCTCTTCCTGGGCAACCTTCTTATGATGGCGGCCCGCGCCGAAGCCTCCGCCGAGCGCATCTTTGAAGTCTTCGATACCGCCCCGGCGCTCAAGATCGCTTCCCAGCCGCATCGCGCCCAGCGCATCCGTGGCGAAGTCCGCTTCGAAAATGTCTCCTTCCATTACAGCCGGCGGGTGTATCCCCCCTCAGAGGAGGGGGGAGCGTGGAAGGGGGGCAAGCCAAGCGCTTTCACCCGAACCAACCGGGCGAACGGCGTCAGCGGCGAAGATGTCCTGCACGAAATCAGCTTCAGCGCCGCGCCCGGGCAGCAGATCGCCCTGCTCGGCGCGACCGGCTCCGGCAAGAGCAGCCTCGTCAACCTCATCCCGCGCTTCTACGATGTCAGCGGCGGCAGCGTCCTGGTCGATGGCCTGGACGTGCGCCAATGGGATGCGAAGGCCCTGCGCTCCCGAGTCGGCATGGTTCTGCAAGAATCGATTCTGTTCAGCGGCAGCGTCCGCGACAATATCGCCTATGGAGCGCCCGACGCCACGCTCGAGGCTGTCGTCGCGGCGGCTCAAGCGGCGCAAGCGCACAAGTTCATCACCGGCATGCCCAAAGGCTACGACAGCCCCATCGAAGCCGGCGGCGCCAACCTCTCCGGCGGCCAGAAGCAGCGCATCGCCATCGCCCGCGCCCTGCTGATTCGACCGGGCATCCTCGTCTTTGACGACAGCACCAGCGCGGTCGATATGGAAACCGAGCACAGAATTCAGACGGCGCTGGAAACCCTGGCGGCCGACGCCACCACCTTCATCATCGCCCAGCGCATCACCAGCGTCCTGCGCGCGGACAAAATCCTCGTCCTCGATCAAGGCCGCATCGCCGAACGCGGAACCCACCAGGAACTGCTCGAAACCGGTCCCATCTATCGCGAAATCTACGAATCCCAGCTTGGCGAAGTCGCCCGCGAGAATGGACGGACTCGCGACAGTTTTACAACCGGGGACGCTGAGTAATGCGAAGTTGATACGCTTTTACCACCGAGGACACAGAGTTTGAACGAGCACACCGAGGACTTCTTCATGGAAAATAGAGAATTGCGCGCTGGCGGCAAGCTCTCCACGAGCACGTTCAGACAAGATGGCTTGACATACCGTATTATTGGTGCGGCGATGACAGTTCACAGTGTGTTGGGACCTGGCCTGTTCGAGAGTATTTACGAGAACGCTCTATGCCTTGAATTCGACCGGCGCGATATTTGCTACCGGCGACAGAAACGCTTTCGCGTCAATTATGAAGGGATAGATGTAGGCGAAATGGTCGCCGACTTGGTAGTCGAGAACCAAGTACTTGTCGAACTAAAGTCAGTAAGCGAATTATCGTCTGTGCACGAGGCGCAGACGATTGCCTACCTGCGGGCATCTGGAATCAAGAGAGGGCTCTTGAATAACTTCAACGTCACGCGGCTTAAGTCCGGTATACGGCGATACAGTAGATAAGCTTTTCTCTGTGCCCTCACTTAACTCTGTGTCCTCGGTGGTAAAAGTGTATCAAGCTCGCCAAACGTGGAATGCTGATTAATGACTAAGGAAATGGGCTCTCGGTACTCAATCAACTCTGTGTACTCGGTGGCAAGAGTGTCACAAGCAGCTTCAACCAGGAGCGCGCCATGAGCCAGCAAGGCAGCTCGACAGCCCGCCCGCGCTTCATCGGCGGCTCCGGCGGATCCCGCCCCACCGGCGAAAAAGCCAAGGACCGCCGCGGCACCCTGCGCCGGCTCGCCGATTACCTCAAGCCCTATCACGCCCGCCTGATCCTGGTCGCCCTTCTCGTCGTCGCTGCCACGCTTTTCGGGCTGATCGGCCCCGTCCTGCTCGGGCGCGCCATCGACCAATATGTCGTCTTTGGCGATCTTGATGGCTTGCTCCAAATCGCGCTTGTCATGCTCGGCGTCTACCTGGCGCAGGGCCTCTTCACCGTCATCCACGGCGTCATCATGACCCGCATCGGCCAGCATTTCGTCGCCGATATTCGCATGGCGCTCTTCCGCCATTATCAAGCTCTGTCGATGGATTACCACGATCGCCACCGCACCGGCGACTTGATGAGCCGCATCGCCAACGACAGCGAGACCATCAACCAGATCCTCTCCAACGGCTTGATCCAGTTCACCACCAATATCCTCTCCCTCGGCGGCATCATGGTCGCCATGCTGCTGCTCAATCTCCCGCTCGCCATCGGCACGCTCATCATCCTGCCTGTCATGCTCTGGATCACAAGCCAGATCACTGAACGCACCCGTAAGGCTTTTCGCGGCATGCAGAAGAACCTCGGCTGGCTTAACGCCGTCATGGAAGAAAACATCACCGGCATCCGCGCCGTCCAGGCCTACGCCCAGGAAGACGCCGCCATCGCTCAATTCCAGGACGCCAGCCAGGCTTACCGGGCGGTCGGCATCCGCGCCGATTTCATCACCGCCGCCCTCGGGCCCATGTTCACCACCATGATGATCCTCACCGTGGCCGCGACCTCTCTGCTCGGCGGTTGGCTGGCGCTGCGAGATATCGTCTCGGTCGGCGTGATCGCCACCTTTGTCATCTATATCATGAACTTCTTCCGCCCCATGCGCGGCATCGCCATGGTCTACAATCAACTGCAATCGGCTCTCGCCGGCGCCGAGCGTATCTTCGCCGCCCTCGATGCGGCACCCACGGTCACCGATGCGCCTCATGCTTTGCCCCTGGGCGATATCCGCGGCGCTGTCCGCTTCGATAATGTCGACTTCGCCTACGAGCGGGACAAACCCGTGCTGGAAAGCATCAACCTGCAAGTCGAACCGGGGCAGACCATCGCCCTCGTCGGGCCGACCGGCGCTGGCAAAACCACCATCATCAGCCTGCTCAGCCGCTTCTACGATGTCACCGCCGGTAGCATCCGCATCGACGATCGGGACATTCGCAACGTCACCCAGGATTCCATCCGCGAGCAGCTCGGCATCGTCCTGCAAGACACCTTCCTCTTCAGCGGCACGGTGATGCAGAACATCCGCTACGGCCGGCTGGGCGCGAGCGACGCCGAAGTCATTGAAGCGGCCAAGCTGGCCAATGCCGATAGCTTCATCCGCCTCTTGCCGCGCGGCTATCAGACGCAAGTCTCGGAGAAGGGGCACAACTTCAGCCAAGGCCAGCGCCAGCTTCTCGCCATTGCCCGCGCCATCCTGGCCGACCCGCGCATCCTCATCCTCGACGAAGCCACCAGCAGCGTCGACACCCGCACCGAAATCCATATTCAGGAGGCCTTGCTGCGCCTGCTGGAAGGCCGCACCGCCTTCGTCATCGCCCACCGCCTCAGCACCATTCGCAATGCCGACCAGGTCCTCGTCGTCAACGACCAGCGCATCATCGAGCGCGGGACGCATGATGAGTTGCTGGCTATGGGTGGCTTCTATCATGATCTCTACATGAGCCAATACCAGCGCGTCGAAGAGCTGGTTGCGCTGAAATGAATCGCGATTCTAGCTGGAAGCTTCAGGCAAATACTTGATCATTTAATGTGTTGAACACGTTTCCAAACTCAGCCCCATAAGCGACGACATGTAGGGGCGACACTTGTGTCGCCCGCAAGCTCGGCGACTCTCTCGGCGACTCTCTCGGTGTCCTCTATAAACTCGGTGTACTCGGTGGTTAAATTACACGTGAGATACTACCGTATTAAAGGCAGGTCGTTGTTAATTCACTTCCCGCCAGCCTGTCCCAAAACGCGCCTCAATATACTTCTGCTGCCGCTGGCTTGCCCGCACCGTCGCATCCAGCGCCGCCGGCTCCCAATCCGCCAACAAAGCCGCCTTCATCATCTCAAGCACATCGGCATAAGCCGCCTCACCCGCCAAATCCTGAAACTCGCCCGGATCCGCCGCCACGTCATACAGCTCGACCGGCTCGCCCCAGCTGTAATTGAGCTTGTAACGCCCGCGCCGCAGCATCGCCTGCGGCCGATCGGTCCCATGCGCCAGATACTCGCTAAAAGCCTCGTCCTTCCAGTCAGGGTCGCCTCCGGTCAGCAGCGGCAGCAGACTGTCCCCATCCAGCGGCAAATCGCAGTCGTCGCCGGCGATATCGCAGAGGGTCGCCGTCACATCGACCAGCGATGCCACTTCGGGCAACCTCCGCCCGGCCTCTATCCGCCCCTCCCAGACCACCTGCAGCGGGACGCGCGCTGATGCTTCGTAGAAGTTAGACTTGCGCCACATGCCGTGTTCGCCGTTCATCTCGCCGTGATCGCTGAGGTGAATGATGACCGTGTTCTCGTATTGCCCGGTCTCAATCAGGGCGTCAAGCAACTCGCCGATCTTCTCGTCAAAATAACTGATCAGCGCGTAGTATCCCGCTCGCGCTCGCTGAACGACATCATCGGGAAATTGCGGAAAGCCGAACATCGTCCGAAAGCGCTGCGCCATTCTGTGCAGATTCTCCAGATGTCCTTCGGGGATGGTCGGCAAGTCCATGTCCTCAGGCGGATACATATCCCAAAACCGCTGCGGCGCGACCAGCGGGAAGTGCGGCGCGACGAAAGACACATTCAGCGCCCAGGGCGTCGTCCGCCGCGCCGGCTCGCGCAGATACTCCAGCGCCCGCGCTTGCGCCAGTTCGTCAACCTCCAATTCTTCCGTCCAGCCCGGGCCCGCGGCATAGACCTCCTGCCAGGGCTGCTCCGCCGGCGCGATGCCCTCGTCCCAGGTATGAATCGGGTGATAGCGCTCGGCGTGCAGGTCCCGCGCCAGTTGCCGCTGAAAGCCATGCAGTTGATCGGCGCCGCTGAAGTGCTGCTTGCCCGATAGCGCCACATCATAGCCCTGCGCCCGCAAGCGATGCGCCCAGGTCACTTCCTCCGAGCGCAAGGGCGTCACGTTGTCCCAGGCGCCAATGTGATGAACCAGCCGCCCGGTCATGAACGACATCCGCGATGGCATGCACAGCGGCGAATTGCAGTAAGCCGCGTCAAAGGTCGCGCCCGCGGCCGCCAGCCGCTCCATGTTCGGCGTCTGCACGATCGAATGCCCGTAGACGCTGCTGAACATCGGCGCGTGTTCATCCGACATGATGATCAGTATATTTGGCTTGTTCATGCGCTTCTCGCTTCTCATTCTGTCACGCCGATTGTAGCGCGTCCGTCGCAACTCTGCCGCTGGCGCGTGACATGGTATGATGAAGGCAAATGAGCGCGAGGATTGGCGCCCACTGATGACCGAATCCGTCGATGTCTTGATCGTCGGCGCCGGACTTTCCGGCATCGCGGCCGCTTATTATCTGGGCGCGCGCTGCCCCAATACGACCTTCGCTATCGTCGAAGGGCGGGACAGCATCGGCGGCACCTGGGACCTCTTCACTTACCCCGGCGTCCGCTCCGATTCGGACATGTACACCCTCGGTTATCGCTTCCGCCCCTGGACCGGCGAGGAGGCCATCGCCGATGGCCCCGCCATCCTGCAATACCTCAAGGACACAGCGCGCGAATTCGGCATCGACCGGCTGATCCGTTTCAACCAACGCGTCACGCAAGTCGCTTGGTCGTCGGCGGAGGCGGAATGGCATGTGACCATCAAGCCGGGCGAATCCGGCGAGGACTTGAAGATGCGCTGCAAGTTCCTTTTCATGTGCACCGGCTACTATCGCTACGACCGCGGTTATACGCCCGACTGGCTCGGCATGGAAGATTTCGCCGGCGAGATCCTGCATCCGCAAAACTGGCGCGAAAATCTGGAGTACGCCGGCAAGCGCGTCGTCTTGATCGGCAGCGGCGCTACCGCCGTCACAATGGCGCCGGTTTTGGCACAGCGCGCCGGGCATGTCACCATGCTGCAACGTTCGCCCAGCTATGTCGTCAGCGCCCCCTCAAAAGACGCGGCGGCGCTGCGCTTGCGGGGGCGCCTGCCCTTCAAGCTGGCGGCCTGGCTGACTCGCTGGCTCTCGATCACCCGCCAGATGTTCTATTTCCACATCGCCCGCGCGAAACCGCAGGAGACCCGCGCCAACATCCTGCAAGGCATTCGCCAGGCTCTCGGTCCCGATTACGATGTCGAGCGGCATTTCGGTCCCCGCTACAAGCCCTGGGATCAGCGCGTCTGCCTCGTGCCCGATAGCGACCTGTTCCAAGCGATCAAGACCGGCAAAGTGTCGGTTGTCACCGCGCGCATCGACCGCCTCGTCGAGGCGGGCGTCCGCCTGGAATCAGGCGAGTTGCTGCCGGCCGATATCATCGTGACCGCCACCGGCCTGGTGATGAAAATCATGCACGGCGTGGACATCATCGTTGACGGCGCTCCGGTCGACCTGGGCGATACCCTGAGCTACAAAGGCATGATGTACAGCGGCATCCCCAATCTGGTATCGGCTTTCGGCTACACCAACGCTTCCTGGACGCTGAAAGCCGAATTGATCTGCGAATATGTCTGCCGCCTGCTGAGGCACATGGAGCGCCGCGGCTACGATCAGTGCCGGCCGCGCTTGGACGAGTCGGTCGAGACGGAAGCCTATATCGATTTCAGCTCGGGTTACGTGCGGCGTGCCCTGGCTTCACTGCCCAAGCAGGGGCTGCGCCGCCCCTGGAAGGTCTATCAGAACTACTTGAAGGATCTGCTGGTGATGCGCTTCGGCGCGCTGGAGGATGGGGTGTTGGAGTTTAGGGACAGAAAGTATTGAGTGCGAGTCTCGTGACTAATGGCTAATGGTCGTCATTAGCTCGCCATAGTCATAGGCATCATCGGGGTCTGTAAGGTCGTAGTAGTTCATAAGTATAGGCGGTTCTGCTTGCTCAAATATGTTGAGGCCTTCATCAATGTCAAAGGCGTCAAATAGCATGGGGTCATCACCTTGTTGCGGAGCAAATGTTTGTGGGTCGCGATCGCGAACTTGCCGCAAGATCAGTATAAGGTTTTTCCTGAGTCGAGGTATAAGTGATTCATTTGACAGCGTGTTGTTAAGATTGGCCCAATGTTCGTAGCCGATTTCACTGACGTTTGCTGCTAGCAGTGATTCAGACGCCATCAACCTAGCTTCAATTGACTCTTGCGAATCTACCACGACCGAGAAAAGCAGGTCCAATGGTGTATCTTCAAAATATCTCATTGCGCGGAGCAACATTGCTCGCAAGTACGTTTCATCGCGATCAGACTGTTCAGTGTAGAATTCATAAAGGTTCTCAATGATTCTGATATGGCCCTGTGTACTAAGACTTTCCAAGAGAAATGAAGTTGCACGAAGTTGATACGGTGCCACCATCAGGAGGTCTTCCAGCAACTGTGCGGACCTAGCGCTCAAACCTAGTCGACACAATCGGCTAGTACAAAACCTCAGAGCGGACCCAGTGTTACGATCAATAAGCTTGTAATTGCCCTTGGCAGATTCCAATATGGTAATGACATTGAATTCAAATTGTTCACGTAATGACGTTATATCCTCCATCCAAATCGGATTCATGGCCTGGAATTGCCTAGCCCATTGAACGTCGCCCAGCTGATCGCCGAAGTCTGGTAACGCGATATTCGCGTTGCCTGTTGACAGCGCTTGATATTTTCGAACTTTGCGACGAAGCATTGGGACAGAAACGGTAATGCCAATACTTCGGAGTCGGCGCTGATATTCATGCAAGAATTCATAGAATGTTCCTGAGCCTATATCCAATTGACCGTGGTAATCGCAGGCGGCTAGCCAAAGCTCTTTCAAAGCTCTGTTGAGCTTTAGGCCCAATTGCTCAAGTGCGGGAGAGAACTTTGTAGCCTGAAACAATCCTGTGGAAGTATTAGTGGTTTTGGATTCGTTGCGTTTCAGTCCGAGAGATTCAAGCTGATTGTCGAGTTCTCTAATTACGTCGTCAACCGCTACATCATTTGGAACTACAATGAGCATGTCATCGGCGTATCTGAAGTAGTCTACACCTAAAGAGTTTGTTGAAATGAAGTAATCGTCGACTGGTGCAAGATATACGTTAGCATAGTATCCGGAGCCGACACCGCCTTGAGCTAGCCCGAAATTCTTTCGATGATCGTCCAAATGCTTTCCGAGAATTTTATTCAATAGCCAAGTAACTCGGCTACTTTCTGCGCGCATTTCGAGCAGTAGAGTATCGGCGAGTCGTTCCTGAGAGATACAAGTATAGAATGAGGCCAGGTCAGTTTCCAACACAACTCCATCAGGTGTTGACTGGGCGACCTCGAAGGCGTCAAACATCCATTCTTTGTAGGCATTACCATAATAACTATACAAATACTCAGATTCATGGTGATCTGTCTGATTCAAACGGTAGGCGTAAAGGTTTCTATGTGTGCCGTATTCGTCTCCTGCGACCTGAATTATAGCAACCGATAGAATCTCTTCCTCGAATCTGGTTAGACTCTTTGGTCTGAAGGATTCCGCATTCTTGGGAAAATCATAGTAAATCTGATCTTTGGGATGAAATATATCCTCAGCGTAAGCGATCAATCGAGCCTGCAATTGATCGATGAATCGATCCACATTGTGGTCACGAAGTCTTATTTCGGCCTCATCAATCAACGACTCGCGCAATAGTGCTGTTCTAGCACGCGCCCAAGCTCGCTTGATGTTTTCACGACGGATGATCCTCTGCCAGGTGCCGTCCATTTGCCAGGACGCATTCTTGATAGAAGAAAATGCGGCATGATAACAGCTTCTATATTCAGGGTATCCCTGTTTTCTGAAATAACTTTTGTCCGGATTCCGATATCTATAAGATATGCTTTGAAATGTGTTTTTCAGAGATTGATGAGATGAAAACTGTGACTGGAGGTGTCGATTCATTTCCTTGACTTGTTGTTCGAATCCTTCTGTGGCAATGGTCAAAATGTGGATATGGTCCAAAGACGTGTCTGCAAAAACCTGCGCATGCGCCTTGGCAACATCATGAATTGCTCCCTGTTCATGAAAGTTTCGAACGGTATTGACTTGAAGTAGAATCGTATGTGGAATACTTGGTTGATCCCAAATCGTTCGGCGATTGATCAACATGCGCAATAATTTGTTGGTGTGGTCAGGTAACTTACCGGGGAGAAACTCGTGAGTAATAGTGAGTCCAAACGGTAATGCGCCGCTTTTGTTGATTCGGTCTAGAACGCCTCTATATGTTACGATTGCCGCTCTAGTTGGATCTACTCCAATTACATGCAAGCGCAACGGAGTATTAGTGTCAAGTTTGGCGAATACTGAAGATACCACCTCAACAAACGCGCACGTTGCTGCGCCGGAGCCGCAACCCACGTCTACGAGGCAAATACATCCATTATTCTGAACCCAGGTCCTTACTAGGTCGTAGGATATAATTTCTTGAAAGGCAGATACTACCTTGAAATAATGTGTTGGAAAATATCTGTTAAAGTGCGTTCCAACCTCATGTATCTCTGTATAGTCTAGATTCACGTTGCCAAAGCGATACCCGGCTGTATCTTCCATGCCATCAAGCCATTCAAGGGCTTGTTCAAACACCCTCTGCATATAGTTTGGAAACTGATACTGTCGATTCATTGCTATCAGGCACCTCAACGCGAAGAGATAAATAAGATGACGTAATATATCATAAGATTGCCCATAGACAAGTCTGGTTCGGGTAAAGTCATTTACTCGGTGATCACATCCAGGGAGAATGGTTGGTAAGGATGCTGGCTGACAACAACGGGTGACCCGTCACGTCACACGCACAACTCCCAGCCACCCTCCGCCACCGCCGCGCGGAAAACCGCGTCGTCCAGCGTCAGCCCAAAACCCGGCCGATTCGGGATGATCGCATGGCCCTCCTCGACCCGATAGGCGGAAGCGTCAATGCCCGCCGTCGTCGTCTCGTCCCACTCGACGAAAGTGAAGCCGCGTATCGCCGGCGCCAGGTGCCCGCTGACATAATTGCCGAGGTGCCGGCCATAATGATGCGGCGCCGCGCGCGCGCCCCAGGCATCAAGTTGCGCCCCCGTTCGCAGCCAGTTGCTGAAGCCGTGGCTGAAGATGTCGTATTGAACCACCTCGACAAAACCAGCGCGCGCCCAGTCCATCAGCGCGGCCGCCGCCCAGCCCTCGCCATCCGCGATCAGCGTGTTGATGCCTTCCGCATCCAGCCACTGGCGCAGCGCCTCATAGAGCAGCGGGTCCTCATGGAAGGCTTCCTCCAGCCAGAAAACATCGCAGTCGGCCGTTTCTTCCAGGACGCGCCGGGCGATATTGAAGTTGAAGCCGTTGTTGGCGTCGATCATGATGCGCGCTTCGGGGCCGGCCGCCTCCCGTACCGCCTTGATCACGGCGATATCGCGCTTGATGCCCGCCTCCAGCGGCATGTGGAGCGCGCCCCGCCCGACCTTGATCTTGAAGCTGCGGTGACCCTTCTCGTAACCGTCGCGCGCGTAGCCGGCGATGAGCGCGGCCGCCGCTTCATGCGATTCCAGGTGCAGGCCGTTCATGTAAAGCGAGGTGTCGTAACAGGGGGCGCGCATGGGCTGGCTGAGCGTCGCCCCCGGCGGCGCGACCATTTCGTAGATCGGCTTGCCGCTCAGCTTCCCCAGCAAATCCCAGAGCGGAAAATCGAAGGCTTGGGCGCGGTCGGCGACCCCGCTTTCCGCGCTCAGCAAATCGGCGATATCGACGCCCAGGATCCTGTCCGCGTCCTCACGGCTGGCTTGGCTCACGCCGAAACCGCTAGCGCCGTCAGCGGTGGTCAGGCGGCAAAGCGGCAACGTCACTTCAATGCCGTGCGCGCCAAGGCGAGCGTTGTTGCCCGCCGCCCGTGGCCGCTGTCCGATCAGGGTAGCGAATTCGATGACTTCGATTATGCCGGATATGCTCATGATCCCTCCTCGTCGCCGCGCTCAGGCATCGCCATAGCGGACGCCGGTCGGGATGACATCGGCCCCGTCGCCGCGGCGGATGGCTTCGGCGGTATGTAATATGCTGTCGAAGTCGTGCTGGGGCTGGAAGCCGAGGGCAGTCTTGATCTTGCTCAGATCCAGCTCGAAGTAATTGGCGTAGGGCAGGCGGGCTTCCGCCACCGGCAGTCCGTAGCGCTCGGCCAAACGCGGCACGATCTCGCCCCAGTCGAAAATCGCCGCCCCCGCCAGGTTGAAGACCTGCCCGACCGCCTCGTCGATTTCGATGCTCAACGCCAGCCCCCGCGCGATATCGCGGACATCGCTGAAGTGCTGGCGGTAGGCTGTGCCGTCCGGGTTGCGGCTGAGCAAGAACTTCTCTTCGCCCGTCCAGCCCCTCAGCAGCGCCTCCACCATCGCCATATCGTCGGGGTCGCCGCGATCGAGGATGGCGCCCAGTTCGCCACCGCTGACATTGCTCCAGCGCGCGTAAGCCTCGCTATAGAGGAAGAGCGCCGGCAAACCGGCCTCGTTGAGGAACTCGCTCGGCTCAATGACGGTCGAGAAACGCAGCGCCGTGGTCGGCACGCCATACTGAAAATGGTAGGCAATCGCCAATTCCTCGCCCAGCCACTTGGTCAGCAAGTAGGGCATGTGGGGATGGCGGATGCGCCTGTCTTCGCGGATGGGCTCGCTAAAATAACGCCCATTATCGGTGAGGCGCCAGTAGACGCCTTCGGTGCTGGCGTAAACGAAGCGATGCAGGTTCGGGCAGAACTCGCGGATGCACTCCAGGATATTGAGGGTGCCCATGGCGTTGATATGCAGATAATCACGGTTATCGAAAGGACCGCCAAAGGCGGCGGCCAGATGATAGATGGCATCAACGCCGGCGACCGCGCCCCGCACATCGTCATAGCTGCGCAGGTCGCCCGTGACGGTTTCGACGCCGGTATAGCCGTCCAGCTTTCCCGCGCGGCTGGCATCGCCCGGGTAAACGAAACTGCGCACGCTGTGGCCGGCCGCCAGCAAAAGCGGGACTAGATTCGCGCCGATCCGCCCGGTCGCGCCGGTGACAAGAATCTTCATGGCTGGCTCCTCATCTGAATCTATGACCGTGTTGCGCCGAAATTGACTTGAATACTTTACCTAACGTGATATTCAACAGCTAGTCCATTGTACCGCCGCCAAAATGGGACCCGCTGCAAGCCAAGTCACTTCGTTCTGGCAAATCGCGTGGGTCTGTGCGAACATTTGGGGGGATCGTCGGAATCTGTCGATTGTAATCGCAGAGCTTATTTTGACATGTCCAGTTCATGCGTTATGTTCTTTAGGTCCGGAGCGAAACATGCCCGATATCCCCCGCAGCGAATACCCCCGTCCACAGTTCGTCCGCGATGACTGGCTCTGCCTGAACGGCCAATGGGAATTCGAGATCGACCAGGGCGATAGCGGCATCGACCGCGGCTTGCTTGAGCGCGAACTGAGCGACGCGATTACGGTGCCCTTCTGCCCGGAATCGCAGCTTTCGGGCATTGAGAATCCCGACTTCATGAACGCCGTCTGGTACCGCCGCGAAGTTGCGATACCGGCGGAATGGGCCGGACGGCGCGTCCTGCTGCATTTTCAAGCCGTCGATTACGACAGCACGGTTTGGGTGAACGGCGTCGAAGTGGGGCGGCATCGTGGCGGTTTCAGCCCCTTCAGTTGCGATTTGAAGGGTGTGGCCGAAGCGGGCGATACGATCACGATCGTGCTGCGCGCCCGCGATGACGGGCAAAAGCCCCAACCGCGCGGCAAACAGTCGCGCGAATTCGGTCCCAGCGGAGCCATCTACGTGCGGACGACCGGCATCTGGCAAAGCGTCTGGCTGGAGCCGGTGCCCGATATCGCATTGCGCCGTCCGCGCATCACGCCGGATCTGGCCAACAAGACCTTCCGCCTTGAGCAGCCGATCACCGGCAACGCGGCCGGGCTGCGCCTGCGCGCGACCCTGGCCGATGCGGACGGCGACATCGCCACGGCGGAATGCTCGGCCGAATACGACCTGTCTCCCCGCCTCGATCTGCCGATACCCGCCGACCGCCTCAAGCTCTGGGAAGTCGGTGATCCGCATCTGTATGATCTGGAGATTGCGCTGATTGACGCCGATGGCAACACGGTCGACAGCGCTCGAAGCTATGCGGGCCTGCGTTCGATTTCTATAGACGGCAAAGCCATCAAGATCAATGGCAGAACCGTCTTCCAGCGTCTTGTACTCGATCAGGGCTATTATCCCGATGGCATCATGACCGCGCCGAGCGATGCCGCGCTGCGCGAGGATATTGAGTTGAGCCTGGCGGCCGGCTTCAATGGCGCGCGCTTGCATCAGAAGGTCTTCGAAGAGCGCTTCCTCTATCATGCCGATCAACTGGGCTATATCGTCTGGGGCGAATTTGGCGATTGGGGCTGTAGCATGAACGGTCCCATCAACGGCGAGCATCAAAATCCTGGTCCCGATTACATCACGCAGTGGCTGGAATGCCTCGAACGCGATTATTCGCATCCCAGCATTGTCGGCTGGTGCCCGCTCAACGAGACCTGGCAAACATTGACGGACCGCATCACCGCCCTTGATGATGTCACGCGGGGCATGTACCTGGCGACCAAAGCGATGGACAGCACGCGGCCCGTGCTCGATACCTCCGGCTATTCCCACCGCGTGCCGGAAGCCGATGTCTACGACAGCCACGACTACACCCAGGACCCGGAGGCATTCCGCGCGCGTCACGCCGGCTTGGCTCATGGCGCGCCTTACCTCAACGACGCGACTGGCTGGGGCTTGTCGGCGCGACACGTTGGCAATGTGGACTGGTCGATACCCTACCGCGATCAGCCTTATTTCGTCAGCGAGTTCGGCGGCGCCTGGTGGAATCCCGATGTCCAGGCGGGCGACGATTCCTGGGGATATGGTACGCGCCCGAAAAGCATTGAGGAATTCTACGACCGCTTCGAGAAACTCTGCGCCATCCTCCTCGATGACGTGAATATGTTCGGCTACTGCTATACACAGTTGACCGACATCTATCAGGAGCAGAACGGCATCTACCGCTTCGACCGGGGCGGGAAATTTGACCTGGCGCGGCTCCGGGCGGCGCAGCAGAAGCCGGCGGCCATTGAACTGGCGGATTCTGCTGTTGAGTAGCTTTAACCATAGAGAGCACAAGTAGTACCAACAAAGTTATGAGAAACCGGCAATCAAGTCGGTTGTAGGGGCGACTCTGTGAGTTGCCCGCCTGCAACATCCACCACATTTCACTTTTCGCATGACTAACTTGGATTTACTGAGGGCACAGAGCATTTGACCCGTCCTTCCAGCTCACACGCGGAGACAGAACCACTTGAGCAGATGCTCAGGTGGGACTATATTTGTCTTGCCTAGGCGGGGAATGCGAAGAGACTGCGGTGGACCAAGCCCTGTTTGCCGAATTTGAAGCAGCGACAAGCGAAGATTGGCTGGAAGCGGCGCGGGTCTCGCTGCGCGGTCGGTCGCTGGAAAGCCTCGTCTCGTCAACTTACGAAGGCATCGACATAGAGCCGCTGGTCGGCGCGGACGCTGTGGACGGCGCGCATCTCGATTCACTGCCCGGCCAGTTTCCCTTTCGCCGCGGCGCAACGGCAACCGGCTATCGTGAACGCCCCTGGCTGATCGCCCAAGACATCGACATCGCCGACCCCGCCCAATTCAACGCGGCGCTGCGAGAAGCGCTGGCCAATGGTCAGACGGCGATCACAATCAGCGGCGCGCTGCAACTTAAGACGCCGAGCGATCTGCGCCGGGCCTTGGCCGATATCGACTTGGGCCGGTATCCGCTATTCGTCGACGGCGGCCGCGCTCCCGCGATTTACCGCCTGCTGAGCGCCGCGTTGAGCGAGGAAGCGTTGAGTCGCTTGAGCGGCTGCGTTGGCGTCGATCCGCTGGCTGTCTTGGCGCGGACGGGCAGGATGCCGGCCGATGCCAGTGAGCGGCTGGCGGCGCATGTCGCCACGATCGCCGAATCCTCGCCACAGCTTGGCAGCGTCAACCTGAGTACGGCTCCTTATCATGCTGCCGGCGCGAATGCCGTGCAGGAACTGGCGCTAACTTTGGCGACCGCCGCCGCTTACCTGCGGACCCTGTGCGAGCGCGGGCTCGCCCCCGATCTCGCGGCGACCAAGCTGCAAGTCGAGCTTTGCATCGGCGAGAACTTCTTCATGGAAGTGGCGAAGTTCCGCGCGGTCAAGTTGCTTTGGGCGCAGATGACGCGGGCATTCGGCGCGGGCCCGGCCGGGCAGCGGCTGCGCCTGCGCGCGCGCAACGGGCTGCGCAACAAAGCGCGCCGCGACCCCTATGTCAATTTGCTGCGCCTGACCACGGAAGCGCTGGCGGCTGTCATTGGCGGCGTCGACTGCCTGACCATCGCGCCTTTTGCTGAGGCCCTTGGCGGGACGGACGCCTTTTCCCGGCGGCTCTCGCGCAACCTGCAGTTGATCTTGCAGGAGGAAGTGGAACTGACGCAGGTGATCGACCCGGCCGGCGGCGCTTGGCATATCGAGCGCTTGACCGATGAATTGGCGCGCCGAGCCTGGGCCCAATTTCAAAGTATCGAGGCGGCCGGCGGCATGATCGCGGCTTTGGAAGCCGGCCTCATTCAAGCCGAAATCGCGGCCATTGCCGAGCGGCGCCGGATTGATCTGGCCTCCGGCGCTGCGATTCTGGTCGGCGTCAACAGGTACGTCAACGCGGGCGAACTTGCCCCGCCGAATCACTCGGAGCCAGCAGGCGCCGTCGAAGACGAATCGGCTGCCGGGGAGATTCGCGCCGAGCCGTTGCCTCCCTTGCGCCTGGAAGACGGGCTTGATGCGCCGCCAGCTTCGGGAGCCGGCCTATGAGTCAGTTCCCCGATTTCAGCAAGATTGATTACGATCCGGTTGCGCTGCTTGGGGAATCCGAGGCGCGGACGGGCAATCCCGCCGCCGAGCAAATTTGGCGCAGTCACGAGCAGCTTGATATCAAAGCGCTGCATACCGCCGCCGATCTTGATGAGGTCGAGCATCTTGGATACGTGGCGGGCATCCCGCCTTACTTGCGCGGACCCTACCCGGCGATGTACGCCCTCCGCCCCTGGACGATTCGGCAATACGCCGGTTATTCCACCGCCGAGGAAAGCAACGCCTTTTACCGGCGCAACCTGGCGGCCGGGCAAAAAGGACTCTCGGTCGCCTTTGACCTAGCGACGCACCGCGGCTACGACTCCGATCATCCGCGGGTGACCGGCGATGTCGGCATGGCCGGTGTGGCGGTGGATAGCGTGCTGGATATGAAGATCCTCTTCGATGGCATCCCGCTCGACCAAATGTCGGTCTCGATGACGATGAACGGCGCGGTGCTGCCGGTGTTGGCATTTTATATTGTGGCCGCCGAGGAACAGGGCGTCCAGCGCTCCAAGCTGACTGGCACGATCCAGAATGACATCCTCAAAGAGTATATGGTGCGCAACACCTACATCTATCCGCCGGCGCAGTCGATGAAGATCGCCGCCGATATCTTCGCCTACACCGCCGCCGAGATGCCTAAATTCAACAGCATCAGCGTTAGCGGCTACCACATTCAGGAAGCCGGCGGAGGCGCCGATATTGAACTCGCCTATACCCTGGCCAACGGGCTGGAATACCTGCGGACGGGTACCGCGGCGGGTCTGGCGATTGACGATTTCGCGCCGCGTCTGTCCTTTTTCTGGGGCATCGGCATGAACTATTTCATGGAGATCGCCAAGATGCGGGCCGGGCGGCTGCTCTGGGCCAAGCTGGTCAAGGGCTTCGCGCCGCGAAATCCCAGGTCGATGGCTTTGCGCGCCCATTGCCAGACATCGGGCTGGAGCTTGCAGGCAAGCGACCCCTTCAACAACATCATCCGCACCTGCCTGGAAGCGATGGCGGCCGCGCTGGGCGGGACGCAATCCCTGCATACCAACGCCCTGGACGAGGCCATCGCCCTGCCGACCGATTTCAGCGCGCGCATCGCCCGCAACACACAGCTTTTCCTGCAGCATGAAACCGGCATCGCCGATGTGGTCGACCCCTGGGGCGGCTCCTATCTGGTCGAGCGGCTGACGGCGGATCTGGCCCGCCGGGCTTGGGCCCATATCCAGGAGATTGAAGCCCTCGGCGGCATGACCAAGGCCCTGGAAACCGGCGCCCCCAAGCTGCGCATCGAAGAGGCGGCCGCGCGCCGACAAGCGCATATCGATAGCGGCGGCGAGACGATCATCGGTCTGAACAAGTATGTCCCGGCAGAAGAACAACCTGTCGCCTATCGCGAGGTCGATAACACCGCCGTGCGGGAGGCGCAGATCAAACGTCTGCGTCAACTGCGGGCGGAGCGCGACGAGGCGGCGGCTCAGGCCGCGTTAAACGCCTTGACCGATTGCGCGCGCGCGGGCGAGGGCAATCTGCTGGCGCTGGCCGTGGATGCGGCGCGGAACCGCGCCACCAACGGCGAGATATCGCTGGCGCTGGAAAAAGTCTGGGGACGGCATAAGGCGGTGATTCGCTCGGTCGCAGGCGTCTACAACACGGAATTCGCCGACGAAAGCGAAGTCATTGCACTGCGGGAAATGACGGAAGAATTCGCCCGGAACGAGGGACGGCGCCCGCGGCTGATGGTGGCGAAGATGGGGCAGGATGGGCATGATCGCGGCATTAAGGTCATTGCAACCGCCTTTGCCGATATGGGCTTTGATGTCGATATCGCGCCTCTGTTTCAGACGCCGGCCGAAGTGGCGAAGCAAGCGGTGGAAAACGATGCGCATGTGGTCGGCGTCAGCTCGCTGGCGGCCGGGCACAAGACCTTATTGCCGCAACTGATCGCGGAGTTGAGCAAGCTGGGCCGCCCCGATATGATGGTGGTCATCGGCGGCGTCATACCGGCGCAGGATTACGCCGCCCTGTATGAGATGGGCGCGGCGGCTATTTTTGGTCCCGGCACTGTTATACCGGCCGCGGCGCAGCGTGTGCTCGCGGAGTTGCAGCGGCGTCTGGGCTGAGCGCCGCCGCCCACTCAGCTGAGATTGTGATGAGCGGCAGCCCGACCAAGCGCACCGTCACTTTCTTCAAAGCTCAGCAAAACTGTCGTCTTGCCCTGTGAGTAGTAGCCATCCACGGTCATCGCCAAGACGAATGCAGCCATGTCTTCATTGCTGGGCATCTCTACCACGGCGATGAAATCATTCTCGCCAAATGCGACCCAATTGTGCAGCATGGTGCCCCCGAAACTCGAGACCGCTTCGTTCAGGGCGTCGTACAATACAGAGTCGTCTGACATGACTTCTCGCCATCCCTGCGCCGAAAGCGAAGTTTGCCATAGATATTGCGCCATTTTTCTTACTCCTTGTTTCACCTGTCTCGCCTAAAGTGTAACAGATAAAGTCAATGCGGTAAGATGGGTGAAAGCAACTGATCTGCGCCCAGCCATGAATGACGACCAACAGCAGCGCCAAACCGACGTGGATACGCTGGCCCGCGGCCTGCTGGCCGGCGATCGCGCTGCCCTGGCCCGCGCCATCACGCTAGTCGAGAGTTCCGCGCCCCAGCACCAGGGGACGGCGCAGGCCCTGCTCTCAGCACTGCTGCCCCATAGCGGCGCGTCAATTCGCATCGGCGTTACCGGCCCGCCCGGCGCCGGCAAAAGCACCTTCATCGACAACTTTGGCTGCGCCCTGACCGAGCGCGGCCGGCGGGTGGCTGTGCTCGCGGTCGACCCGAGCAGCAGCTTGACCGGCGGCAGCATCTTGGGCGACAAGACGCGGATGGAGCGTCTGTCTCGCGACCCGAGGGCTTTCATCAGGCCGACGCCGACGGGCGGCGTTCTGGGCGGCGTGGCCGGCAAGACGCGCGAAGCGATCCTGGTCTGCGAAGCCGCCGGCTACGATGTGATCATCGTCGAGACGGTGGGCACGGGGCAGAGCGAAGTGACGCTGCGCTCGCTGGTGGATTTCTTCCTGCTGCTGCTGATCACGGGCGCGGGCGATGACTTGCAGGGCATCAAGAAGGGCGTGATTGAGCTGGCGGATGCGCTGGTGATCAACAAAGCCGATGGCGAAAATGTCGCCGCGGCCAAAGCGGCGCGGGCCCAATTCAGCCGTAGCCTGCATTTTGTCGCGCCGGCCACCGCCGGTTGGCGGACGCGCGCCTTCACCGCCTCGGGCTTGACCGGCGCCGGCATCGACGAGATCTGGGCCGCGATATCGGCGTTTGTGACCGAGACGAAAGCGGGCGGCGTCTTTGAAGAGCGGCGGACGGCGCAGCGGCGCGAATGGCTGCATTCGGCGTTGGAGGCGCGGCTGCGCGATCTCGTCTTCGAGAACGCGGCCCTGCGCCAGGCTCTGCCGGAGATTGAAGCGGCGCTACTCAACGGGGAGCTGTCGCTGTCGGCGGCGGCGGAGCAACTGCTGAAATTGGCGTCGAGCGATCTCTAGGCGCAGGCCCCCTGCCGCACTTGCAAGCGCGGGTTTATGCCCGCATAATGCGGGACAAATGATGAAACAGAGGAGGTCATAAGACCGATGATCACAACAACAACACCGACCGTTGAAGGCTATGTTGTCGAAGGCTACTTGGGCATCGTGAGCGGCGAAGCGGTGATGGGCGCCAATATGTTCAAGGATATGTTCGCCGGCATCCGCGATATCGTCGGCGGGCGTTCCGGCGCTTACGAAGAAGAATTGCGGCGGGCCAAGGACATCGCCATTCACGAGATGCAGGACAACGCGCGGCAACTGGGCGCGAACGCCATACTCAGCGTCGATCTGGATTATGAGACGATCGGCGCCAACGGCAGCATGCTGATGGTCTCGGCGAGCGGGACGGCGGTGCGGCTGGCATAAGCGGGTCGACTACAACTCAACGCGGTGCTTGTCGCGCAGGATGGCGATGGCGCGTTTGATCTCGGCGGCTTTGCGCTCATCGGTCCAGCCCAGCGGCTCAGCGCAGATACCGGCCAATTCGGTGAGTAAGTCGCGGCTGCTTCCGCCCAACATCGCGATGAGTGTGCGCCGCAGCAGCAGGTCGTCGAGATGCTCGACCTTCTCACACTTGAGAATGAATTCGATTTCCCGCCGGCTGTAGTCCGCATGGTTTGCGAGCGGACGGTCGGTTCCAGTTGCGATGAAAACGGCGATGTCTTCGGCGCGAGTGCCGTAGCGCTCGAATAGCTGACGCAGGCGCGGCAAGGGCAGCTCTGCCCGCCCTTGCAAGTCGCCCAGCCAGCGATCGCGCTCGGCATCGCTTCGCGGATAAGCGTGTCCGCCGCCGATGCTGATACGCTCTGTACTGACGGCGCGTGCGCGGCCGAGGTCGTCAAGCGCCTGATCGGCCGCCTGTTCCGAGAAGGCGCGGAAGGTGGTCCATTTTCCCCCGATCAGCGAGTGGATGGGGTAGGCCCGCTTGATCCCCGCCGGCATGGTGCGAATGCTGTGGTCCCGGCTGATCTGGCCCGCGTTCCCGCTTTGGCCGCCGTCGCTGTAGGGCAGGGGACGCACGCCGGAGAAGCTGAAGACGATCTGCGAGCGTTCGACGCCGATGCGCGGGAAGACCTTGCCCACCATGGCCAGCAGGTAATCGATCTCGGCGTCAGTGATGACGGCTTCATCCGGCTGGTCGATGCGAATATCGGTCGTGCCGATCATGACGCGATTGAAGAAGGGCAGGATCAGCACGATACGACCGTCGTCGTTTTCGAAGAAGATCTCGCTGTCGCGCGCCGCCGCCAGCAAATCCGGCTGGTCGAGGATGAGGTGCGAGCCTTTTGTGCCGCCGATGAAACGCTGTCCGCCGGCGCCAACATCCTCATTGACGAAGTCGATCCAGGGACCGGCGGCATTGATGACCACTTTTGGCTTGACCCGATATTCCCCGCCGCGAAGCTCATCGCGCAGGACGACGCCCTCGCGGTCGCCGGCGATGGCGCTGACGTAATTTAGAGCGCGGCAGCGGCTGTTGGCGGCTTCCGCGTCCAGCGCCATTTCCAGGCAAATCCGCTCCGGCGCGGGCATCCAGGCATCGTAGTAGCTGGCGGCGCAGATGATGACCGGATTCAGTCCCGGGTATTCGCGCAGGGCGGCTTTACGCAGGCGGAACTCATGCCTGGGCATGGCCCGCCCCTTGCGGACGAGAAAATCGTAAAAGGTCAAGCCGATCTTGATGACGAGAGCGCCGCGCTCGCCCGGGCGGTCGAGCAGGTTCAGGAACTTCAACGGCGCGTTTAACAGGCCAGAGAACCAGCGGAAGATCGGGATGGTGGTGCGCAGGGGTTTGGCGTAATGCGGCGCGTTCATCAGCATGCGGTCCCGCTCGTGCAAGGCTTCGTTGACCAGCCGGAACTCGCCGTTTTCCAGGTAGCGGATGCCGCCGTGCAGCATGTGGGAGGAGGCGGCGCTGGCGCCACTGCCGAAGTCGCCCCGTTCGACCAGCAGGGCGTCGACGCCATTCAGCGCCAGATCGCGAAATGCGCCGATGCCGTTGACGCCCCCGCCGATGATGAGCACGGAGAGGTCGGGATTGTCCTTTATGGTTTGCAGGGTGTCTCGCCGGTTCATTACTCGCTGGGACGCCGATTGCAATAGACGTGAATATAGTAGAGCGCGTGTTCCTGAGCGTTGAAACCGTAGCGGAAGGTCAGCCCTTCCCAACTGAGCTCGACGATGTAGGCGCCCATGGGATAGTGTTCGGAGCGCGTGTGCAATTGCAGGAGGTAGGGTTGGCCGTTGTTGCTGAATTCGCCCTCGATTTCTTCAAGTATTTCCAGCGGTGTATCAGCGGCGGGCTTATATAGCGCCACGCCCATCTCCTGATAAGCCGGCCCGCCCTTAATGACGGCGATGTGCCGGTACTCGGCCTGTTTCTGCTGCGGGATCATGATACATTCCGCGTATTGGAGTTGATGCTGTTCATCCACTTGCAGCATGCCCAGCGGACCCGGCACTACATCCGATTCGGCGACGAAGCCGGTCCCCTCGTCCAGGGCAATCTCGTACCAGCCGTCGCTCAAACCGACCACTTTCCAGGCGAGCCAGCGCATGATGCGATCAGTCTTTTCGCAGTCGCTGCTCGCGCAGGCAAAGACGTCGGCATGGGCGCTGGTGACGACGTGGCGGGGGATGCAGGCGGGCGCGTCTTCCTGATAAAAGCCGATAACCGTATGCCGCCGGTCGCCATCGCGCCGAAACTCGAGCTGGCCATAGTTGGCCACAATGCCGCGCGCGACGTCGCATTGGTAGAAATAGTCGCCGGTGATGTTCTTCAGCCAGCGGTCGGGTTCGTAAACATCGATGATTCCGGTAGTAGATTCCGGCACCACGCCACAGCCGGGCGCGCGCGACAGCAGGCTGTTGGCCACGGTGCGAACACCCCCGGCAGTAAGGAGATAGTGTTCCGCTGTGCCATCTCCGGGCGTCAGGTCGTCGACGCCGCCGATGACAAACAACTCATCGCCGAAGTCGGCAACGGCTCCGTTAACCGCGTCGCAATTGTAGAGAACCTGGCCCTTCCAGCCGCGTTGCCAATCCTGCGCGCTTGCCGGCAGCGCCAGCAAAACTAATACGAGCATCCAAAAGATATTGTTCTTCATTTCCTGCCTGCCTTCTCTCAAGCGCTCATAGCGCACCGTGATATCCTTGCCGATGCAGCCATTCTAACCCATCTCGACGGCCGCTTATCCGCCCTTTACTCTACGTATTGGCGCTTCGCCCGAATCAAACTCCTGCCTGTCATCTCCGGCGGCTGCGGTGCTTTCCGCAAGTCCTGCACGGTCGGCGCCATATCGGCCCGATTCTGCAGCTTATAATCAAGGCAGGCGCGCCGGAAATGTCCGTGATAGCTTGCCGGTTTGTCGCAATCATTTTTCATGAATTGCAGTATACGCGAATGGCGTAACCCCCTATTTTTCGCAGGTCTAAACCGATCCGGTAGACGATCTCTTCCCAAGCGATCTCAATGGTATAAATCCCAACCCGGGACCCATAATCTTCTCGCCGGTAGGTCTGACTGATGAATAGCATATCGATGTCGGTAAAGGTTTTCTCAATCTGATCGAGAACCGGCAGAGCGCTTTCGGCAAATGGCAAGTAAATGTCGACCTTGATTTTCTCTCGCGCCGTCCCCGCTTTGTTTACAACAAGTCCCAAGATGTTCGCGTCTTCCCGAGTTACAAGCAGCCTGCACCAAGGCGTATCGTCATCGTGAATAACGTCCTGCCAATCGTCCAGTTCGATGTAATCAGCCGGTCCCGCCAGGACATCATCGACATGGACGAAGGCAGTTGAATCTACCGGTTCAACTGTCCACCAGGATCTGAACTCCCGCGCAACTTCGTACCAGTCAGCCTGGACGCCGACCACTGGCCGCATTTCGCCGCGCAAGAGATATTCGTTCAACCTGCAAGAGCGATCGGGGCAATCGCGCAGTTGAATATCACGATTTGCAATCACAAAGCGGGGGACGCAATATGGCGCCTTGCGCTGATTGTATTTTAGTAAGTTGCTGGCTTGAGGTTCGAATGAAGGGTGGTTGTACAGCCGGAACAACTGGTCGCCGAAACGGACGGCAATCTCGCGAACCAATTCACATTGATACGAATTCGCATCTTTGTAAGTAAATTCCCAAATGGTGTCGTATTCCATTCTCGCCAATTCCTTGTCGAGATGTGATGCCCTGCCACAGCCGAGCGCGAGCCGCGAGAAGGATTCCTCGACTGTATATTCCTTTCCCTCACGCAAAAAATAGACTTCCTCGCCAAACTCCGCGACCAATTCGTCAAGCAAATCACAGTTGTATTCAAATTCGCCGACCCCGTCGCTTCTCCAATCTTGCGCAAAAGCCGCGATCGGCAGCAGCACGACGAGAACCATGATGAAAGCCTTTTTCATTGTCCCTCTCACTCCTACACTGATCGTCATAGCATATTGCAATAGATTACGGACGATTCTGTAACGGCGTCCAGTCTTGTCGCAGAGCGCTGTTCACGCGCCCTATGTCTTGCGCATTCCTTTAATCAAACTTCTGCCCGTCATCTCCGGCGGCTGCGGCACTTTCAGCAAATCCAGCACGGTCGGCGCCACATCGGCCAACCGCCCCCAGCTATGCAGATCGTAGCGATTCTCCGCGTCGATCACGAATAGCGAAACCGGTCCGACGGTATGGTAGGGTTGTGGCTCGCCGCTGACGGGGTCGATCATGCGCTCGCAGTTGCCGTGGTCGGCGGTGACGATGGCGCCGCCGCCCCCCTTCACGACAGCATCAACCAGTTTGCCGGCGCAGGCATCGACCGTCTCCACCGCTTTGATCGCGGCGCTTAAGCTGCCGGTATGCCCGACCATGTCCGGGTTGGCGAAGTTGACCAGCACGAAGTCATCGTCATGGGAGCCCAGCCGCTTGAGGGTCTCGTCCCTGAGTTCCTTCGCGCTCATCTCCGGCTTTAAGTCGTAGGTGGCGACTTTGGGCGAGGGCACGATCAAGCGTGTCTCGCCGGGGAAAGGCGCTTCGACCCGGCCATTAAAGAAGAAAGTGACGTGCGGATACTTCTCCGTCTCGGCGGTATGATATTGCGTCTTGCCAGCCTTGCTCAAGGTCTCGGCCAAGGTGTTGTTCAGCCGCTCGACCGGGAAGAGGATGTGCTCGGTCAGCCCGCCGAGATACTCGGTCATGGTAATCAGGCGCAGGTCGGCGATGGGCTGGAAGCGCTCGGCGCTGGCGAAATCCCGCTGGACGAAGGCTTGCGTCAGTTGGCGCATGCGGTCGGCGCGGAAGTTGAAGCAGAGCAGCGCATCGCCGGGATCAATGCCGAGATTGTCGTCCGATCCGATCACGGTCGGCGCGATGAATTCGTCCGTGACGCCATTGTCGTAGAATTGCTGGATCGCCGTCAGCGGGTCGGGCGCATGGTCATCGCTTTGGCGAAATGCCATCGCGTCATAGGCGCGCCCAGTGCGTTCCCAGCGCTTGTCGCGGTCCATCGCGTAATAACGCCCGCTGACGGTCGCCACCCGCCCGCACTCGTCAACTGCGATTTTGTCAAGCAGGTCGGCGCAGAAGCGGATGCCTCGCTGCGTCGGCGTATCGCGCCCATCCGTGATGAGATGCAGGATGGGATCAATGCCGGCGGCACGAGCGATGTCCATCAGCGCGTAGAGATGGTCGGAATGGCTGTGTACGCCGCCATCGCCGAGCAAGCCGATGAGGTGCAAGGCCTTGCCCTTCGCCTTGATCGCGTCGAGCGCATCGTTCAGGACGGCATTCCGTGCCAGAGCGCCATCGGCGATGGCCCTGGCGATGCGCGAGATGTCTTGGTAGACGATGCGGCCGGCGCCGAGGTTGAGATGACCGACTTCGGAATTGCCCATCTGTCCCGAGGTCAAGCCGACGTGTTCGCCCGATGTATGGACGATCGCGCGCTCGCCGGTCTTCAGCCAGCGATCGTAATTCGGCGTCTCCGCCAGCGCGACCGCGTTGCCGGCTTCGGTTTCGCGGATGCCCCAGCCGTCAAGGATGATCAGCAATACTGGTGCGTGCGCCATCAAGAGCTTGCCCCGCCTCGCCTTCGTTTCGCAAGCCGTTTATAGCATAGAAATGTAAAAGACAGAATAAGCGTCGCGCGCATTAGCGGCGGCTGGCTGCCCCGAGCATCGTTTGCGCGCGCGGCGGCAGCGGTGCGTCGGGGTCGTAGAGTTGGCTGGCGTCGTAGGCGATGTCGGTGGCGAAATCAAAATAGCTTTCCGGATCTTGAATGACTTCGACGGCGAGGCCTCGATGAATCTTCAAGAAGAGTGTGCGCCGGAATATCTCGTCGTTCCAATCCGGCGAAGCGGGATCGCTGACCAACTCCAAGTGCGAACAAAGATCGGATTCCAGGCAAAAATGAGAGCTTAGCTGAAGGCCGTTGTAGAGGACATATAGCATGCTGTCGTCCAGTTCAGCGCTGTAGCGCAGTTCATAGTAGTCGCTCGCGTCCAGCTCTTCGCGAGTAAGGTCGGTGAGCAGCAGAACGATGGTATCGGGTTCGATTCGTGGGGCGGCTTTCAGCAGATTGCGCAGGAGTATCGCCTTGTTGTCCGCGCTGGTCACTAAGCGCTCGCGCTGCTCGAAAAGGCGCGTGATGCCCGGCGCGCAGACGGCGAGACAGAGCGTGATGATGGCGGTATCGCGAATTGCGCGGCGCTTGATTGGCGAGGCTGCAAGCGCGATAAGGCTGAAAACGGCGACGGACGCGCCGATGGGAACGTAGAAGTACGTTCGCCACAGGTCGCCGCTGTATTGTTCGAGCCAGATCAAGACGCCGACGGAAGGGAAAATCAGAAGCAAGCCGCCGGCCAGGGCGCGTATTGAGAAAAACTCTTGCCGGGCGCCCTTCCTCGCCAGGAGCCAGGCGATACCGGCAATCAGCGCCAGAAGGACCGCGCACATACCCAGCCATTCGCTGTTGGGGAATCGGCGGATCGCCGTTAGCCAGCTGTCAAAAAAGGTCTGCCGGATGACATCGGCCAGGCGGCTGGCGACCGGACCAAATGGTTCAGCCGTCGGATTCCATTCGCCCGCGAATACATAGCTGTTGTAGAAGCTCAGGGAGTTGCCGGCGAGCAAGGCCAGGTGCGCCAGTTTCGCGCAAGGCGCCAGAAACCATATAACGCTGAGACGCCAGGCCTCATGCCCCGGCGGACGCCTCTCGAGCAACCACAGGAGCGGCGTGACCAGAATGAGAGCGTAGCCGGTTTCGTTGCTGGCTACATTGAAGCTGAGCGCCAGCCAAATGCCGAATAATCGTAAGCGGCTGGGATGCTCGCGATAAGTGAGAATGAGCGCGCCAGCCGCCAGCAAGGACATGGCGCTGAACTGATTGGGCAGGGAGCGCAGCGACAACAGGTCTGAATTGACCGGATAAAACAGAAACAAGACGCTGGCCAGGAAGGCGTAGAGCCGAGCAAATCTGAGCTGGCGCAGGATGCTGTAGAGCAATACCAACTTGGCCCAGAGAATGAGAATGTGCGTCAAATGAAAGCCGACAAAAGAGCCGGGACTGATGATGGAGGCGAGTGCGTGCGGCACGGCGACCCAGAACCGCGTGGTTAATTCGTAAGCGACGCTCCAGGAGAATCGCCCTTCCAGGTGAGACAGATAGATCCAGTTTTCCCAATGGGCGATGCTGTCGACGCCGCGAGGCAGATACAGGCCGCAAACGAATAGCAGGAAGCCCCCGACAACAGCCAGATCGTCATACCGGCGCTCTGTGAAACATCGGCGCAGTGCCTGATAGATCAGGGGCAGGAATATAAGCGCGGCCAGCAACAATCCCAATGCTTGCCAGTATGGCGCCCGGAAACGACGATGGAGTATGGCCAAGGCGTCTGTGATCAGCCCTGCGCCCGACAGGTCAAGCGCCAGCGAGAACATGAGCAGCGCGGCTATGGCGAGCATAAGCGCGCGCCAGGGCGCAGGCGCGGCCAGTTGATGCTTGAAAGCGCAATAGAGCGCGGCAAGCAGACAGCTTAACAGGCCGACGAAGCCAAGGTGGAAGAAGACGAATAGACGAGGGCTTTCCGCGCTGCCGAGCGCCGGCAGAGCCAGCAGACAATCGATAGCGACAAGCGCAATTGTAGGGGCGATTAATCTGGTCGCCCAATTTGCCGGCGGCTGGGGCGGGATTAGGCGGCGCGTCACTGAATAGCCTCCGCCCTCGTCAGCAGATTGCCGCGCCAGCTCACCCAATGACCTCGGAACGCTTGCGCCCCCCATCCCAGCGGATATCGGGGATCAGCGCATCGGCATGGGCTTCGATGCGATCGCGGTGCTGTATCAGATCCAGCATCATTTGTTTCATTACCGACTTGATATCGCGCGTCGGCTGGTAGCCCAGCTCGATCAAACGCTCCCTGTCGGGCTGATAGTAGTGCTCTTCCATTTCCGCGCGCGGATTGTCATAGCGGCGGATCTGCGTGTCCAAGCCGATATCCGCGGCGACTTCTTTCACCATGCAGGCGAGTTCGCTGATCGAATAAGCATTCTCGAACTGATTAAAGACGCGGAATTCGCCGGGGGCGGGCGGGTTCTCCACCGCCAGGCGCAGGCAGGCCATGGAATCGGCCAAGGGCAGGAAGCCGCGTTTCTGTCTGCCAAGCCCAAAGAGCGTCAGCGGATGGCCGATGACCGCCTGGCAGCAGAAGCGATTGATGGCCGTGCCGAAGCATTGATCGAAATCGAGGCGGCTGCGCAGGCGCGGGTCGGCGCCCATTTCCGCGATATGTGTGCCGAAGACGACGCCTTGCATGATATCGGTCGCGCGGAGGCCCCAGATCTTCGAGGCGAAATGCGTATTATGCGAGTCATGCACTTTGCTTTGATGATACCAACTGCCGGCTTGCCGCGGGAACGGCATGCGGTCCTTCCGGCCGCGGAATTCGACATTGAAGAAGCCTTCGGGGATATCGACGTTCGGCGTGCCGTATTCGCCCATGGTGCCGATCTTGACGAGCTGCGCCTGGGGCGCGACTTCTTTGATCGCCCAGAGAAGGTTGAGGTTGTTTATGACGTTGTTCTGCTGCGTCCAAACGCAATGCGCCTGATCGATCATCGAGTAGGGCGCCGATGGCATCTGGCCCAGGTGCACCACCGCCTCGGGCTGGAACTCGGCGAAAAAGGCTTTGACAAAGTCGTAATCCGTCAGATCGCCGACGCGAAAATCCAGCGCCGCGCCGAAGGTCTCGTGAAAAGCGCGCAGGCGTTCTTCGCGCGAAGCGATGGGCTGCGCGCTGACGCTGCCGACTTCCGCCACCCATTGCCGCCGCAAAAGCAGATCGGCGCCGGCCACCTCATGGCCGTGGGCTCGCAGATAAATCGCCAGCGGCCAACCAAGGTAGCCGTCAATCCCCGCAATAAAAACTCGCATAAGCTCTTCCAACTCCTTGATGACGCGCTATGGACGCGGTAGATAATCCTGCCACAATTTAACGTAATCCGGCCAGGATTTGAATACCCTTGTCGGGCGCCGGCGTTTCGGTCTGCCGGCTATCCAAACGGCTTTTCTCTGTGCCCTCAATTTAACTCGGTGTCCTCGGTGGTAAAGCTTTTGTGTTTCAACCGAAATGGATACACTGCCTAGACAATCGACTGGTGCATCCGCTTCGATGACTGTATATAATGAGGGGCTATTGGAATGTGGCGCTCGCGGCTTGGCGCGTAAATAAGAAGCGCTCCGCCCGCCGCCCGGATCAAATGCGAGTTCGCCTTGACACAAGCTGAGAGAAGGTCCTCTGGTTACTGGGAGCTGATCCGCGGCAACCGGTCTTTCCGCTATTTGTGGTCGGGCCAAATCATCAGCTTGACCGGCGACTGGTTCAACCTGATCGCCTCGGCCGCGCTCATCGCGACCTTGACGCAATCGGGCACAGCTGTCGGCGGCTTGTTTGTCGTGAGGATGCTGGCGCCTTTTCTCGTGAGCCCCTTTGCCGGCGTCGTGGCCGACCGCTACAACCGCAAGGCCATCGTCATTACGACAGATCTGCTGCGCTGCTTTGTCGTGCTCGGCTTTGTGCTGGTGCGGGCCCCCGAGCATGTCTGGCTGATTTACGTCTTGACGGCGATACAGAGCGCCTCGCAGGGCTTTTTCTTCCCCGCCTGGAATTCCATCCTGCCCGATATCACCAAACGTGAGGAGCTGGGCATCGCCAACGCCCTGGCTTCGGCGACCTGGTCGGTGATGTTGGCTTTTGGCGCGGCGCTTGGCGGCTTGGTCTCGGGCCTGGTTGGCGTATATCCCGCCTTTGTCATCGACGCCGTCACTTTTCTGCTGAGCGCCTTTATCTTGTTCCGCATGCCCTATCAATCCCAGTTGAACTCGGACGCCGATCAATCGATCATGGCCGGCATCCGGCAATATCTCTATGGCCTGAGCTACCTGCGCCGGCATATCGACACATTTTCCATCGCTATCCACAAAGGTATCCTGGGCCTGCTGATCATCGGCTTTTATCAGGTCGTTCAAGTGACGATCGCCGAACAGTATTTTCCTATCGGCGAGGGCGGCAGCATCAGCCTGGGCTTGATCTACGTGATGTCGGGCATCGGCTCCGGCATTGGTCCCATACTGGGGCGGAACTGGGCGCGAGATCGCGATCGGAAATTGCGCTTGATGATCGCGCTGGGTTATGTCTTGGCTATGATCGGTTTCCTGATCTCAGCCACCTTGATTTCTTTCCCGGTCATCTTGTTTGGCGCCTTGCTGCGCGGCATCGGCGGCGGGTTGATCTGGGTGCTGGGCACGCAACTTCTCTTGCAGATTGTGCCGAATCAGGTCCGCGGACGCGTCTTCTCGACCGAGTTCGCCATGTATACTCTGTTCTCAGCGGTCTCATCCGGCAGTACCGGTCTGCTCATCGATACGGCGATGGGCATTAGCGGTGTGCTTGTATTGGGCTCTGCTTTGCTGATCGCGCCGATTCTGCTTTGGACGCTCTGGATCCAGTTTGGCCGGCGAGACCCGGTGGTGGCGGGAAGCCTGGCCGCCTGAGGCTGCGGCGCTCATGCTTTATCATTGGCGGGCAAGCAAGAAATGCGAGTGCGACATTTGACCATGATTCCATTCAATCAGTTGAAGCCATTGCATGATTTGCTGGCGGACGAGATTCATGAAGCGCTGCGGCGGGTGGCGGAGAGCGGCTGGTATATCCTCGGTCCCGAAGTGAGAGCTTTTGAAGCCGAGTTCGCCAACTATCATGGCTTGGCACGCGCTGTCGGCGTCGCCAACGGCACAGACGCGATCGAGCTGGCGCTGCGGGCTGGCGGCATCGGCGTCGGCGACGAAGTGATCACGGTAGCGCATACGGCAATGGCGACGGTGACCGCCATCGAAAGCGCGGGCGCAAAACCGGTCCTGGCTGATATCGACCTGGAGACCTATACCTTGGACCCCCTGTCGGCGCGCGGAGCCATAACGGAGCGTACGCGCGCGCTTGTCGTCGTGCATCTCTATGGGCAGCCGGCCGATATGGACGCGCTGAAAACCCTGGCGGAAGAGCATGAGTTGCTGCTGATCGAGGATTGCGCCCAGGCCCATGGCGCGCAGTACAAGGGGCGCAAAGTCGGCGCCATCGGCGATATGGGTGCCTTCAGCTTTTACCCGACCAAGAATATGGGCGCTTATGGCGATGGCGGCGCGGTCATCACCGACAACCCTGAATACGCCGAGCGGCTGGAGCAAGAGCGCAACTACGGGCAGACGAGCCGCTACACGCATCAAACGCGAGGCACCAACAGTCGCCTCGATGAGATGCAAGCGGCGGTGCTGCGCGTCAAGCTCAAGCGCCTGGACAAACACAACGCGCGCCGGCGGGAGATCGCCGCGCTTTATGACGCCAACCTGCGCTCGGTGACGACGCCGTCGGCGCCGGCGGGCCGGCAGCACGCCTACCATCTCTACGTCATTCGCGACCGCAATCGCGATGCCTTGATGGCGGCGCTGGCGGAGCGAAATATCGGGACACTGATACACTATCCAATACCGGCGCATCTGCAAGACTCCCATCGCGACCTGGGCTTGGCGGTGGGCAGCCTGCCGCGGACGGAGAAAGCGGCCCGCGAGATTCTGTCGCTGCCGCTGTATATCGGCCTGAGCGATGAAGAGGTCTTGCGCGTCTGCGCCGCGATCGAAGACATAAGAGGCTAGCCGCATGGAGATTGGCGGAGGATTTTCCGGCGCGCGCGCCCTGGTGACGGGCGGCCTGGGTTTCACGGGCAGCAACCTGGCGATTGGCCTGGTGAAAGCGGGCGCGGAGGTGACCATCGCGGACGCCATGATCCCGGGTTATGCCGGCAACCTCTTCAATATTGAGCCGATCAAATCGCGCGTGACGCTGAACTTCTGCGATGTCCGCGATGTCAACGCGATGAATCATCTGGTATGCGGACAAGATTTTGTCTTTCACCTGGCCGGGCAGGTCGATCATATCTTGAGCATGAGCGATCCCTTTCCCGATATTGACATCAACATCAAAGGCACGGCGGTCGTGATGGAGGCGCTGCGGCGGCATAACCCAAGCGCGAAAGTGATCTACACCGGCACGCGCGGGCAGTATGGTCCGGCGGTGTCCCTGCCGGTCAACGAAGAGGCGCCGACGCATCCCAAAGGCATCTATGAGATATCCAACCTGACGGCGGAAAAGATCATACAGGTCTACAATGATGCGCGCGGGATTGACGCGGTGCTCTTGCGGCTGACCAATATTTACGGGCCGCGGGCGCAGATGAAGCATCCGCGATATGGCGTGGTCAACTGGTTCGTGCGCCTGGCAATCGATGATGAAACGATCAAAGTCTTCGGCGATGGCAAGATTCTGCGCGATTTCCTGTATATTGATGACGCGGTTGAAGCGATCTTGTTGAGCGCGCTCGCGTCGGCGGCGGTCGGTGAGGTGCTCAACGTGGGCATTGACTTGCCGACGGATTTCATCGAATTGGCGGAAACGGTGATTGCTGTCGCCGGCAGCGGCCGCTGGGAATACGCGCCATTTTCGCCGGAGCGCAAGGCGCAGGAACCGGGCGATTTTTATTCCGATATCAGCAAGATACGCCGCTTGGTCGGCTGGGAGCCGCGGACGGCTTTGCGCGCTGGCTTGCGCCAAACGGTAGATTTCTATCGCGCGCACAAGGCGCATTACTGGTGAGGCGATGGCTAAACTGGACATCCACCCCAGCGTCAAGCGCCCCGACAATCTCAACATCCTGGGCGACCTGACCCTGAAAGCCGGCGTCGAAGTCGGCGCCAACGTGACATTCTTTCCCGATGTTATCGTCGGCGAGGATACGCGCATCCTGCCCGGCGCGGTCATAGGCCGCCCGCCCATCCGCGCTGGCACGACCAACCGACCGCTTGCGACCGACTCTCGGACGGTGAACATCGGCGCCGGCTGCGTAATTGGCGCCAATTCTGTGTTATATTGCAATCTCGAAATCGGCCAGCGTGTGCTGGTCGGCGATCTCGCGTCGATAAGAGAGGGCTGCCGCCTGGAGGACGAGTCCGTGCTCGGGCGCGGTGTAATGATGATGTATGATTCGCAGTTGGGCGCGCGCAGCCGCGTCATTGATGGCGCGATCATCACGGGCAATATGCTTGTGGAATCCGATGTCTTTATCGGCCCGGGCGTGGCGACGGTGAATGACAACGAGGTTTATCTCAAACGCTTCGGCTTGCTGCCCTTTTCAGCGCCCGGCCCAACGGTGCGGCGCTTCGCTTTGATCGGCACGGCCGCCACCCTCGCGGCGGAAGTCGAGATCGGCATGGGCGCGGTCGTCGCGCCGGGCGCGATGGTGACGAAAGATGTCCCCCCCTGGACGATCGTCGCCGGGGTGCCGGCTCGCGAGATCGGCCCGGTGGATGCGGCAATGCGCCTGCAAGTGCTGCGCCATTTTGATATGAATGACGGAGCGGGTGAATGAGCCTCATCTCAATTGTCGTGCCGGTCTATCACAACGCGCCAAGCCTGGCGGATTTGCTCGACGAGCTGCGCGCGGTCGCCGCCCGCAACCCGGGCGATGATTTCGAGTTCATCTTCATCGATGACGGCTCGCGCGATGATTCCTTCGCCGTGCTGAAGGCCTTGGCGGCGAGGGAGCCGCGCATGAAGGCGGCGAAGCTCTCCCGCAATTTCGGCTCCAATCCGGCAATCATGGCTGGCTTGAGCCTGGCGCGGGGCGACGCCGTGGCCGCCATCGCCGCCGATTTGCAGGATCCGCCAGCCCTCCTGCACGATATGATCGCGCGCTGGCGGGGCGAGCGCAAAGTCGTCATCGCCGCCCGCCGCGGCCGCGCCGATCCCTTCCCGACCTCGCTGCTATCCGATACCTTCTATCGGCTGTTCCAGCGCTTCGCCATCAAGAGCATGCCGGCGCGCGGCTTCGACTTTTTCTTGATCGACAAGCAAGTCTGCGCGCTGATCAACAGCATTCAAGAAAACAACGCCTATCTGATGGGCTTGATCCTCTGGCTCGGCTTTGAGCCGGATATCATCCACTATGACCGCGAGGCGCGGCCAGAGCGATACGGCCAATCCATGTGGACGCTGGGGCGCAAGATGAAGTATTTTGTCGATTCATTCGTCGCCTTTTCTCACTTCCCCATCCGCATATCCTCGGGGCTGGGCGTCCTGTTCAGCCTGCTCGGCTTGATCTACGCGATCTGGGTGATTTACGCCCGGCTGGCCTTGGGCATCCAGACGGAAGGTTGGGCATCGCTCATCGTGGTCGTCTTGATCGCGGCGGGTGTGCAGATGCTCATCCTGGGCATCATCGGCGAATATATGTGGCGCAACCTGGATGAGACGCGGCGGCGCCCTCGCTTCATCATCGAGCGCATACTCGAGCATGAGGCTTCGGCCGGCGAAAAGGCGACCGATGAAGAAGCCGCGGAAGCGCAGCGGACTGTTTCAGTGAAAAGGACGAAGATATGAAAATTCAGGGTATTGTGCCGCCGATGGCGACGCCGTTCAAGGAAGACGAAACTGTCGACGAGGCGGCACTGCGGGCGGAAGTGGAATATTTGATCGGCTCAGCGGGAGTGCATGGCCTGGCGGTCGGCGGCAGCACCGGCGAAGGGCATACGCTGACCACCGATGAACTCCGCCGCCTCGTCGGGAGCGCGGTTGAAGTCGCCGCCGGTCGCGCGCCGGTCATCGCCGGCATCATCGTCGACAGCACGCGGCAGGCGCTGGAAAAAGCCAGAGCCCTGGCCGATCTCGATGTCGCGGCGCTGCAAGTCACGCCGGTGCATTATCTCTTCCGCCCCAGCGATGAATCCATGTTCGAGCATTTCGCGCTGCTGGCCGAGGCGGCCGCCCAGCCGGTCATGGTCTACAACGTCGTGCCCTGGTCCTATTGCTCGCCGGTGCTGCTGGACAAAATGATGCGCGAAATTCCCGGTTTGATCGGCGTCAAGCAGAGCGCCGGCGACCTCAAGTTGCTGGCGGACCTGCTGCATAATTCAGCCGATGCCGGCCTGATTATGTCGGCGGTGGACGCGCTGCTCTATCCATCCTTCGCCTTGGGCGCGCATGGCGCCATCGCCGCGATATTGACGGCGGCGCCGGAATTGTGCCTGACATTGTGGGATCAAGTCCAAGCGGGCGATCAAACCGGCGCTCTGGCGACGCATCTGAAACTGCTGCCGATTTGGAATGCCATCATGGACGATAATCTGCCCGCCAACGTGAAGACCGCGCTGGCTTTGCAGGGGCGTCCGGCCGGGGTGCCGCGGCGGCCCATGCCGGCGAGTTCAGCCGAGCGGCGCGCTGCGATCAAGGCGGCTCTGCAAGCGGCGGGGATGCCAGTCCGCGACTGAAGCGTCAATCCACCGAATATCGCGCCAGCGCCTCGCGATTAAGCTCGATGCCAAGCCCCGGCTTCTGCGGCAGATGAATCTCCCCATCGATCATCTCCAGCTCATCGGCGACCAGTTCATCGCGCAGCACTGACTCCGATAAATGCGCCGGCAGCCATTCGATGAAGGGGCAGCAAGCGGTGGCGAAACCCAGATGGGCGCTGGCCGCGATACCGATGCCGGTTTTCCAGCAATGAGGCACGATCAACCGGCCATAATCAGCCGCGAGCTGCGCGACCTTGCGCGCCTCGGTGAAGCCTCCTACTCGCCCGACATCCGGCTGCAAAACATCCAGCTTGCCCCGATGCGCCAGATCAAGAAATTCAAAATGCGTATTCTGCCACTCGCCGGCGGCGATGCGGATCGGCGAATGATCGCAGATGAAGGCGTAGCCCTCCAGGTCGTCGATATTGATGGGCGTCTCCAGGAAGAAGAGGTCGAAAGGCTCAAGCTGCTTGATCACCCGCAGCGCCGTCCGCGCGTCATCCCAGGCGTAAGCGACATCGACCATCAGGGTCATCTCCCCCCCGACGGCGTCGCGGCATTCGGCGACGATGCCGGCGATATGATCATCGTGTTCTTGCAAGGCGTTGTGGGTGTAGGGACCGTTGATGCAGATCTCCAGCTTCGCCGCCTTGAAGCCGTAGGCCCGCGCTTGCAGTAGCTTGGCTTTCAGCGACTCGCGATATTCAGCCAGCGTATCGCCGGTAGGCAGCAGCGAGGCATAGGGCTTGATCGAATCTTTGACCGCGCCGCCGAGCAGCTTGTAGACAGGCAGTCCCAAGGCCTTGCCTTTGATATCCCAAAGCGCCATATCAATCGCCCCCATGGCGCAGATAAGCGCGCCGCGCCGGCCGTTCATCTTCGAGCCGCTGTAGAGCTTCTGCCAGATGGCCTCCGGCTGCAGCGGGTCTTGGCCGATGAGCATCTCTTCCAAGCCCAAGCCCATGATGTGCGTGCCCATCGCTTGAATGCAGGCCCGGGCGATCCACGGGTTGACATCGGTCTCGCCGATGCCGCTGATGCCGGCGTCGGTGTGGATCTCGACCACCAGGTTGTCTTGGGCTGAGGAGCAGGCTTCGGTATGGAATTCGGGCACGAGCAGAACGTGGCAGTCAATGCGGGTGATTTTCATAATTCATCCTGTTTCATTCTTTAACACAGAGCACTCAGAATTAGTTCTAACAAAGTCATGTATAAAGCCAATTACGATGACGAGTCACCCTTCCCCCATTGCAATGGGGAAGGGCCGGGAATGAGGTAGAAAAAAGGCATTTCCATATTTTCATTACTTACTTTGAACGACTGAGAGTACAGAGATAATCTCTGGCTGCCTTCACAACGACAGCAGCAGGCAAGCCAGGTTTGTGCCGTCAACGCTAATGGTCATCTCGGCGTCGGTTTGCTCTGTCAGGCAGCCTCCCAACAGATCGGTAACCTTGCGATAACCGGCGACATCGACAGTTTCGATCACGCGCTCCGCCCCCAGATTGATGAAGAACCAGGCTTCTCGATCATCGAGGACGCGCCGCCGGCGCAAGAGCGGGCCGCAGCGGTCGGGACTAACGCCGGCCGTCGCCAGCAGCGCTTCCAGGAAGCGATCGCCGTCAGCGTCCGCCTCGCGATAGGCCAGGGCGCTGAAGCCGAGGAAGCTGCCGAGCAGCACGCTGCGCCCAGCGCCCACCCGGTTCATCACGCCGACCGCCTCATCGTCCCGCGTCAATATCGCCTCGGCCGTCGTCGGCAGCAGCGTCTGCAAATAGAAGTTCGCCCGCAGTTCCAGCGCGGCGAAAGGCCCGCCTCCGGCCAAAGCGGTTGGCGGATCGAATTCGCCGTAGCGCCGTTCGTATGGCATCCAGCGCTGCCGCTCGCCCGGTTCCTTGATCATGACCAGCTCTTGATGTTGCGCGCCGAACAATTCCTCGCCGCCATCCACCAATTGCGTCAGCGTGCACCAGCCATATTTGTCCCAGCGGCCCGGGCAGGCCTCCGCGATCAACGTGCCGCCCGCCTCGACGAAGGACCTCAGGTGCGCAAAATAAGCGCCGTCCAAACTGAGCGGCATCGTCAAGACAACAGCCTTGTAATGCGCCAGATCGCCGCCGGCAACTTCCCGCGCATCGAGAAAATCAACCGGTATGCCCAATCGCGAAAGCCGGGCGTACCAGCCGCGCATATTGTAGCGATAATGCTCGATGACATCGCCGTTGCAGGCTTCGAAGAAATGATAAGTGTCTTCATTCACCAGCAGGGCGACCTCGGCCCGCGGCGGCTGAGACCGCGCGAAGAATTCGCCGTGGCGCTGAATCGCCGCGCCGATGCGGCTGACCGCCTCCATGCGCTCGGATTTGTCGCCGATGGGATCGAGCAAGCCGAATCCGTTCGCCTCTTTCCAGAAGCGCTCGACCCGATGATTCCAGAAGCTGATGCCCGTCATGCCGCAAGCCAGCCCCGCCAGCATCCAGACGCGCAAGTCCTTCGGCGTCGGTACCCGCCCGTAGTGCAGCGAAGTCGAGATGGGCCCGCCCTGAAATTCAGCGCCCCAAAGCGCGCGGTCCCGCCCGTTATTGCTCCGCGCGAGATCGGTGCAGAGCATCATCTCTTCCCAGATCTCGTTGCCCAGCGCCGCGTCTTCGCTCCTGACGGGATCGTCCCAAGGGTGGCCATTATTCCATTTGGGATAATTGCTGCTGCCGAAGAAGTCGCCCGCCCGCGCCCAGCGCCACTCAGCCCCCGAGCCGACGCGCGGCGTATCGGCATGGCTGAAGACCGGCCGCTTGTACGGGTCGTTCTCGCGCAGAACTTGCGTCTTGAAAGCGAGCTGACGCGCCATAGTGACATCGTCCATGAAATAGCGCCAATCGATGAAAGGCGCCAGCGGCTCCTCACGACGCGGCGGCTCGACCTCGTCCCAAGTGGCATAATTGATCTGCCAGGTCGCGTTCAGCGCGTCCAGCGATCCGTACTGTTCGCGCAGCCATTCGCGAAAGCGGGCCAGCGTATGTGGGCAGTAGCAGAAGCCCAGCTTCCCCGCTGTGTTGGGCCAGTAGCCGATCTCCTGAAACGTGTTCCAAGCCCAGATATTCTTGTATTTGCCCAGCGTCCGCGCCAGTTCGGCGATGAAACGCGCCGCCGCCTCGCGCAGTCCGGGATGATCCCAGCAGGGTCCCGGCTTTCCGTCCATAGGGATGGTGTACTGCGTCGGCTGGTTATGCCGCCGCCCGTCCGAATAAACGAAGTGACAATCAGGAAACTTGCGCCAGACCCAAGCCGGCGCCTGCTCCATCGTCAAGCCGAGATAGACGCCCAGGTCCAGTTCATCGGCGCGCCGCACCAGCCGCTCCACGCGCGAGAAATCGTATTCGCCTTCGCGGCTTTCGTCCGCCGACCAGTGCTCCTGAATCTTGATCATGTTGAAGCCGTAAGATTTCAGCAGCGGCAAATCGCGCAGGACGGCCTCCAGATCGAGGCAAGGCTCGCGGTAAACGTGTGTGCCGAAGGGGAAGACACCCCCGCCGAAGATGGGTTGGACGCTCACAGAACCCTCCATCCCCCAGCCCTGTCCCCCTTCAATCCTCCCGCCGCGCGCGCGGCAGAATTCCAAAGCATTGGAGAGGGGGAGCAAGTACAGTGGGAATTGCCGTAAACAACCAGTTCTACGCTGTCTTGTTTTCCAAACGGGAAAAAGCCTTGTGAAGCGGAGGCGAAGTCTCCCTCCATCGCGATGAGGGGAGATTTAGAGGGGGCTAGAGTGCAAGGCATTCTGATCTCTTTCACTGCGTCATTGTCTTTCAGATTCTCACTCCTTCACCGCGCCCAACTTGATGCCGGAGATGAAATAACGCTGCAAGAAAGGATAGACGACCAGGATAGGCACGGTCGCCACAATGATCTGCGCGCCGCGGATCGCCCGGTCCGATAGCCGCTGCAAATCGCGCGGGTCGATGCCGACATTGGTCAGATCGTATTCGACCACCACCGTGCGCAAGAATGTCTGCATCGGATAGTTGGCGTTATCCGTCATGTAGATCAACCCGTCAAACCAGGCGTTCCAATGATTGACCGCCGCGAACAACGTCAAGGTGGCGATGGCCGGCAGCGACAGCGGAATATAGATATACCAAAGCACCTTCCAATGCGAAGCGCCATCGATCAGGGCCGATTCTTCTAGCTCCTTCGGCACATCTCGGAAAAAGTTCATCATCAGGATAACGCTGAAAATGGGCACGGCGTTCGGCAAGATCAGCGAGCCCAGCGTGTTCAACAGCCCCAGGCTGCGCACCACCAGAAAAGACGGGATCAAGCCGCCATCAAACAGCATGGCGAAGACGAAAAACCAGATGAAAATCGTGCGCCCCTTGAAGACCCGCGGCGTCTTCGAGAGCGGATAAGCCGTCAGGATAATCAGCACTATATTCAAGCTCGTGCCGCTTAACACGCGCGCCACCGAAATCAAAAAGGAACGAACAAAGGTCGGCGAACCCATCACTTCTTCATAGTTCTCCAAGGTGAAGTCGATCGGCCAGAACGAGACGAAACCGCCAGTGGCCGGCGCGCGTCCGCTCAGCGAAACCGCCAAGATATGCGCCAGCGGCAGCAGGCAGAGGATGGCGAAACCAGTCAGAAAGACATAGTTGAAGCTGTCGAAAAAGAGACTGAACGCGCTCTTGTCGCGGATCACGGCGCCACCCTAGAGAATGCGATAGCCGGCGAAGCGGTCCGCCAGCCAATACGACAGGACAATTAAGAAGAAGCCGATGATGGACTTGAATAGACCGACCGCCCCCGCCAGGCTGTATTGCGCCGAAATCAAGCCGACGCGGTAGACATAGGTATCAATGATGTCGCCGGTGCGGTAGACCGCCGGGCTGTACAGCGTCAAGATCTGCTCGAAGCCCGCTTGCAGCACATCGCCCAGGCTCAGCGCCGCCAGCAGCACAATCGTCGGCCGGATGCCCGGCAGGGTGATATGCCAGATGCGGCGGAAGCGTCCGGCGCCGTCGATGGCGGCCGCTTCATGCAAAACCGGGTTGATGGCCGTCAGCGCCGCCAGATACACAATGGTCGAGAAGCCGACGCTCTTCCAGAACCCGGACATGATCACCGTGCCGCGGAACCAGTCATTGCTGCCCAGGAAGAGCTGCGGCTGGATGCCGAATTGTTTCAGCGCCTGATTGAGTATCCCGCCCACCGACAAGATATCGAGCAATATCCCGCCCAGCACGATCCAGGACAAGAAATGCGGCAAGTAGATCATCGTCTGAATACTGCGCCGAAATAGAATATGGCGCGCTTCATTCAGCAATATCGCCAGGATAATCGCGCCGATTTGATCCAAAACGATCTTCGATACGGCGATGATCAGCGTATTGCCGAAGATGCGCCCGAATTCCGGCAGCGAGAACAGAAACTCGAAATTCTCCCAGCCAATCCAGGGCGAATTGGCGAAACCCTTGGCCGGGCTGAAATCTTGAAAGGCGATGACCACGCCATACATCGGATAGTAGCGAAACAGCAATACGAAGACGATCCCCGGCACGATCATGACGTAGAGCGGCCAAGCGCGCTTCATATATTGTTTGAATGGCATCCCGTTGCTGTTGTCCCCGGATGAATCCGCCCGTCAAGCGCATGCCTTAGGGGCGACCCAGCAGGTCGCCCATTGGAATGTAATTTCAATCGGCGGGCGATCCACAGGATCGCCCCTACAATACTCGCGATGCCGCCAAGGTGAATACCCGCTACATCTGCGCGTGCCACCACTCGTTGACTTCACCGGTGATGCGGTCGCCGCCACCGGAACGCCATTCCTCAACGAAGCTGTCAAAGCGATCGAGCGGCTCCTGCCCGTTGATGATATTGATGTAGGTCTCGGCTTCCAAACCATCCAGCGATGCGCCCGCCCGTTCCATCGTGCGGGTCGGCACAGTCAAGAAGTGATTCTTGATGCCATCCGCTTCCCAGTGGTCAACGGCGAAGACGTTGGCTTCATCCCACAAGACCGACAGCGGATCGCCGCCGAGAAAGGCTTCCATCATGGCATCGCGCTCATCTTCCGGCGTATTCGCCCAGACATTGCGCCGCTCCTTGATCCAATTCGTCTCGAAGAAAGGATCGGTGCGGCTGCCGCCATTGGTGCCCGGTGGGCCCCAAATATGCTTGGTGTCATCGTAGCCATTGAGATCCAGCGTCGCGCCCATCGGGTCTACCTCGCCGTCCTCATTGCGCCAGAAGTAAGCCGTGCCTTCGAAGCCGTGGTAACGGTTCTTGGGATTCTGCAGCAACTCCGCCCACCAAGCCATCTGCTTCAAAACCAGGTCGACATGCTCGAAGCCTTTGCGGAAGCAGTAGACCGTGTCTGGCACCGGGTTGCTCCAGGCTTTCTTCTTGATGCCGCTCGGTCCCATCGGGATATCGCCGAATGTCCAACGCGCATCGGGATCGTTGGCGACACTGTCCGGCAAGCCGTATACCGCGCCGAAAGCCGGTGAGTACATAATCCCGGCCAAATTGCCGCCAATATGCGTGCCAGAATTCTGCCAGGGCGCGAAAGTGAAGAAGTCTTGCGCCAGCAAACCTTCAGCATACCACTGCCGCAATATGCCCAGCACTTCCTTGATCTCCGGCCGAACACTGTCATATTGCAGGTCGCCGTTTTCGTCCGGCGTCCAGAATGTCGGCATCACGCCCCAAGCGCCGAAGATGGGATCAAGCGAGCAGTACCAAGTGTTCACCTGCCGGTTGGCGGCGATGCCGAGCGTCGTGCCGGCGCCGCCTTGTCCCATATCCGCTTCCACAAAGGCGGTGGCGACAGCATGCAATTCTTCAACCGTAGTTGGCGCGCTCATGCCGACCGCGTCCAGCCAGTCCTGACGTATCCACAAGACCTTGTCGTTCTGCGCCGCCTGCTCGATGTAGGGAACACCCATCTTGCGCCCGTTGACCTCCGCCAAGCGCCAGGCGATGCCATCGCTGAATCCCATCGCTTCCTTCAGCCATACCGGATGCGCCGCCTCTTCCCAGACATCAGTGATGTCTTCCAGCAGGTCGTTCTCCAGCAGCTCGGAGTAGATCTGCAGTGGCACCGTCTCCATGAAGTCCGGCAGTTCATTGCTGGCGATCGCCAGATTGTATTTCTGCAAGACTTCGGCTTCGTTGTCGGTCCAGTTGAACGCCAGCTTCCAGTGGATGCCGGTCACGGCGGCGTTCAGGCGGGTGAAGGGCGAATTCTCGATGTCATCGCCCTCAGCGAATTCCCAGGGGCCGCGACGGCTGCCGCTGATGGTCACCGGCGGATCAACCGGCATGCCCTCCGGGATGGGCGGCAGCGTGGTTGTCCAGCCCCGCGGGTTATTCGGGCTGCCCGGGTGCAGTTCCGCTGGAATGTCGCCCATCATCTGCGCGAAAGCCGGCGGCATGCCATAACGCGCCAGCATCGTCGCCGCCAAGCCCGCGCCGCTCAGCCGCAAGAAGTCCCTGCGCGAGGGCTTCAGGTCCGATGTGTCGTAGGGAAATTTCTTGTTCATGGTCACTCCTCAACAATACTCATTGTCCAACTCCATACGAGATCTTGTCGAGCAATAATCACCTCCTTAATCGTCGCTTGAGGTCGATTCTCCTTCGGTGTCGGCAGCCAGGGAAATCACGGTCTGCCAGACTTCGCTGCTGAATTGAATATGATCGCGCATCAAATCGCCGGCGGCATCGGCATCCCCGCGCGCGATGGCGTCGAATATCGCCTGATGGGTGCCGCCGCCTTCCGCCTGCGCCGGCAAACTGTCGGAATGCGCCTCCTTCAGCGCCTCTTCCAGCAGGTCGATCAGATTGCTGACGAATTGGCTGATGATGGCGTTTTGGCTGGCTTCGCCGATGCGGCGGTGGAAGTTCATATCGGCTTTGAGGTAGGCCCGCGCTCGGTCCATATTGGCGCGCATAGCCTCAAGCTCCGCCCTGATCCCCTCGATTTGCCCAGCGGTGGCGCGTTCGGCCGCCGCCCGCGCCGCCGCCGCCTCGATCATCTTCCGCGCGTCCAGCAACTCAATGATCGTGCCGCCCCAAGTGGCGAGGCTGAGCCCGAGGATCCGCCCGAAGCTCGCGCCTGTGTTGGTGGTGAGGAAGGTGCCCTCGCCAATGCGCGATTCAACCAGCCCCACCGCTTCCAGCACCTTCAACGCTTCCCGCACGCTGTAGCGGCCAACGCCCAAGGCATCCGCCAGCGCCCGCTCCGACGGCAAACGCTCGCCCAGCGGCACAACGCCGGACAAGATGTAATTCTTCAATTGCTCCAAGGTCTGGTCTTTGACCGAGACTTTCTTAATTGTCTTCAAGCCGGAGATGCTCGGTGACGGGTATTTCACGGCAGTCTCCTCATGAACCAATTGGCGATTGGTCAGTGGTGTCACCAATTTACCCCATATTCAACCTGCTTGTCAAATTTTTCTGCGCAGTCGCGAGGTTTATTTTGACGACCCGGCCGTCAAGCCGCTGACCAGGAAGCGCTCCAAAAAGAGATAAGCCAGCACGATGGGCAGCATCGCGATCAGCGAGCCGGCCATGATGACATTCCACTCGGTCAGATATTCGCCTTTCAGCGACGCCACGCCGACATTAACCGTCCAGGCCTTTTGATTCGCCACCAGGAAAGTCCGCGCGAAGACGAAATCGTTCCAGGAGAGGACGAAACCGTAGAGCGTGGTCGCCGCCAGGCCCGGCGCCGAGAGCGGCAAAACGACCCGCAGCAGCGCGGTCAGCGGCGTGCAGCCGTCGATCATCGCCGCGTCCTCCAATTCCGCCGGAATGGTGTCGAAATAGCCTTTCAGCATCCAAACGGCGAAGGGCGTGATGAAAGTGGCATGGGCGAGCACCAGCGACTTCAAGTCGCCGATGAGCTGCAATTGACGAAAGCTGACGAATAGCGGAATGATGATGAGTGTGCTGGGCAGCATGCGGCTCATCAGGAAGAAGAGACCGATCGCCTGCGAGCCGCGCGCCCGTATCCGCGAGATGCTGTAGCCGGCCAGCACGCTGACGAACATGGATAGCGCCGTCGAGGCCACCGCGACAACCGCCGAATTCCTCAGCCAAACGCCGATAGGGCGTTCCGCGAAGATGGATTCATAAGCGGCGAAAGTCGGCTCCGGCTGCACGAAGACCGGCGGGAAACGGCGCAATTGCGTCGCCGGGGCCAGCGATGTGTTAATCATCCAGTACAAAGGGAAGACCAGTACAATAATGACGGCGATGACCACCGCGTAAAGTATGACTGTCTCCGTCCTGCTGCGCGCCATAAGATCTACGCTCTCGTCAATATAGGGGCTCGTCCGTTCGGCGCACCATAAACCAACTGGCGATGACGCTGATGACCAGCGTGATGACGCCGATGGCCGCCGCGAAGCCAAAGTCGTGAAACTTAAAAGCTTCTTGATAGGTCATGATCGCCAGGGTCTGCGTCGTCCGCTGCGGACCGCCGCCAGTCAAAATGTAAATGATGGGAAAATCGCGAAATACCCAGAGCATAATCAGGATGAGGGCGATGCCGCGGACCGAGCGCAAACCCGGCAAGGTGATGAAACGGAAGCGATGCCAGGCGTTGGCGCCATCGACCTTGGCCGCATCATATAATTCCAGCGGGATCGACTGCAAGCCCGCCAGCATGATGACCGAAATAAAGGGATAACCCTTCCAGACCATGACCACCACGATGACAAAAAAAGCGGCGCCGGGCGTGGATAGCCAGGGGATCATCTCGCTGCTCAAGCCGCTGCGCACCAGCGCCCAATTGATCAAGCCGAAGGAGCTATCGAAGAGCCACCACCAGATAATCGCCGCCATCACCGACGGCACCGCCCAAGGCACCGCCACCAAGACCCGCGCCAGCTTGCGGCCGGCGAAGCGCTGATTCACCATCACCGCGGTCGCCAAGCCGATGACATAAGACAAGATCGTCACGGTCGCGACCAGGGAGATGGTCACCCAGATCGCCTGATAGAACTCGGCCGATAAGAAGAGCTCCTCATAATTCGCCAAGGTCCAGGGCGCGCGCGACCGTCCCAACTTGGCGATCTTGATCTTCTGAAAGCTCAAGTCAATGGCGGATACGATCGGATAGACGATGATGGCGGCGGTCAGCAGCACCGCCGGCAGCAGCAGCAGATAGGCGAAAATATGGCGATTGCCGGGTTGCCACAGGCTCCAGCGCGGCGCCCCGCCATTGAAAGGCCGCCGGGCCGGGTCATCCTGCCCGATTATTCCGCTCGTCATTGTCTGCAAGCCTTAACAGAATGCCGGATGGAGAAACCGAGAGCATGAACGCGCCATGCCCTCGGCTATGAATCTCAAGCTGATGCTTGCCTTACATATCCTGCTGCAGCTCGACCGCCAGGTTGTGCAAATTCGCGACCACTTCAGCCGGGTCGACATCGTCAGCAACCATTCGCTGCGCTTCATCGCGGACCAACTTGGCGAACTCGTTATACACGATCTGCAAGCCGGTCGGGCTGCGGTCAATCCCGTTTTCCGAGGCGGTCGTCTGCGACGCGACCAGAATATCCACGTGGGGAACGGCTTCATAAATGGCATCGGTTAATGTGCCCGGGCGCGGGGCGGGATTGCCGACGTAGACACCGAACTGTTCTTGCCATTCCTGCGATGTGATTATCTCGATGAAATCCCAAACCAGCGCTTTACGCTCATCGCTGATCTCGCTCGCCATGCCGATGACGTTGCTGCCGCCGCCTACCGGCACCGCAAAAGGCACCGGTACGATGCGAAGATGCTGCTGCACTTCCGGCTCGGCCCGTCGTACAAAGTTGTAGACCCATGAACCTTCCATCCGCGTCGCCAGCTTGCCTTCCATCATCAACTGGTGACAATCGCCCGAAGACAAGTCGAGCGGGCTGAGGCCTTCATCGAAGATTGTCTTCCAACGCGAGAAGCCCTCCGCCATCTCCGGCGTATCGATGGTGACTTCGCCTTCCGCGCTGGTCCAGTAAGCGCCGGCGCCAACGACATAGCTCAGCAATTGAGAGGCATATTGGCTGCCTTCGTTGGTATGGTGGCAGATGCCCCATTGATCGACGATGCCATCGCCATCCGTGTCTTGAGTGGCGGCGCGCAGGACCGCGAGCATTTCTTCCCAATTGCTGGGCGCCTCATGACCGATCGATTCGAGTATCGCGTCATTCACGACCATGACGAAGCCGAAGTAAAGCAGCATGATGCAGGCGGTCTCGCCTTCCCATTGACACTTGACCTGCCCGGCCCAGCCGTCCAGATCAAGCTCCGAATTCTCGACCCAAGGCGCAAGATCTTCCATCCAGCCGGCATCGGCGAATTGCTGGAACTCAAAAGCGGCGAGGTGCACGATGTCGGGCGGCGTGCCGCCGGCGAAGAGCGTCAGGAAAGTGTCAGCATATTCAGGCCTGGCGACTTTGGTGAATTCGATCGAGACGCCTTCATGCGCGCTCTCAAACTCTTCGATGGCGCCGCGCCACCAATCCCCAACCCCCGGCTCATCCACCTGCCAGGAGATGAAAGTGAGCGTCGTATCCTGCGCTTGTACGCCTGCGAATGCGGTCAGTAGCAGCAGGAGTACCAGCGTGAGCTTCCACAAGGTTCGTTTTGCAAACATGAGACTTCCTCCAAAGAATAAGATGACGCATTACGTTTGAATTGTGGCGAAAACCGAACGCAGGCCCTCACCAGACAGGCGAGGCAACGCTACAGTAGAGTACCGCGCCGCGATAATTTGGTTGAGCCACTCGCGAATTATAGCAAGCGCGTCCCTTCCTTTCAAATGAGCGCGGGACGGGAGTAAGCCTGAGATTATCAGATAGTTTCTGATTGGTTAGGAGTTTGGCCGACATTGTCCGTTTGTCGGACAAAGAAAAACTTTTTTCGGACAAAGTCGCGTTTTGCCCGCCGGGCAGGTTTTGCGCTGGCGGGGGACGGGTGCGCCTGCAAGCCGGTGGACGGCGATGATGTCGTCATGGATATTGAGCAGGTCCATGGCATGGCGGTCCTCAGTTGCTTGGGATTGAGGCCATTATAGCACAGGCGTTCTGAAATACAAGGGCTGAAGGCGGCGATTTTGAGGCGCGGCGAAAATTGTGGACATGCCGCTCGTTTCCCCAGCCCCCCATGCGCTGACGGCATCAGGAAAAAGAGAAAGCGTCCGAATTACACCCCGTATCCGGACGCTCAGGTTTATATCGGCTGCGGCGTCAATGTGAAGTCATCAGCCAGCACAATGACAATATTTTACGTCAAACCGATGATACTGTCGACAGTATACCGTAACCTTTAATCGTTGCAAGCGCTCTTCGTGCCAGGAGTGCTGAATGTCGTGAATGCGAACTCAATCATAATGAAAGAATTGTCTTTCTGCCCCTTCTGCCTTTGTGTCCTTTGTGTCTTTGTGGTGAAAATAATTTGCGGCGATTGCCCTGAGGACAATCTATAATGTACGGCGGAAAAAGTCGATCATCGCTTCGACCATGGCCGGCAGGTAAGCATGAGCGACGCCCTCGTAGAGCACGAGTTCCAGCTTGTCGGCCGCCCCCGCCCGCCGATACGCCTCGCGCGCGTAGTCCATCACTTTGTGAATCCCGCTGATGGGCGAGAGCGGATCGCGGTCGCCGGTCAAGATCAACTGATGGCGCGGCGCCGTCAGAGCGACAAGATGCTCCATGTCGTAGGGCGACGCCAGCATGCCCGGCACATAATAATAGATGCTGTGCCCGCGATAATGGCCGCTTTCGGCGAAGTCGCGCCAGCGCGTCATCTGTGAGATGGGCGCGACCGCCTTGACCGACTCGTCCATAGCCGCCACCCAGGTCGAGCGGGAGCCGCCGAGGCTCATGCCGGCCGCGCCGATCCGCCCCGCGTCAACTTCCTCGCGGCCCCGCAAGTAGGCGAGGGCGGTCAAATCATCGTGGACCATCATGCCCCAGAGCGTCCGCCCCTGCCAAAGGAACTGCTTGAAGAGCGAGAGCTCGGTGGCTGCGCCGCTTTCACGCTCGCCCGCCGGCCCCTGATGCTCCCGCTCGCAGAAGCCGTAAGCATCGATAGCCATCACCACAAAGCCCGCCTCGATCAGCGCGACGCCGGGCGCGTAACCATTCTCGCGTATCTTGAGCGCGGCGTCTTTGCCCAGCGCGTACTTGCCGCCGTGCTCATGATGGTAGAGCGCCGCCGGCGCCGGCAAGTCAACCGCTTTCGGCAGCAGCAGGTAGCCGTAAACCGTATCGCCCAGGCCGTTGGGGTAGGAGAAATGTTCCAGCGTGTAGGTCCTATGGTCGCTTTTGGCGATGAGGCTGACCTGCGGGGAGAATGGCGGCGGGATATCGCCGAGCATTTGCCAGAGTTTCCGCCGCGTCTCCGCCGGCTTTGATATCAGGTCCATTGGATCAAAATCCCCATGGCTTCTTTGTCCCAGTTCGCCAGGTGGGCGTAGGCTTCGGGAAAATCTCGCTGAGCATAACGATGCGTGATCAGCGGCTTCACGTCAACTCGCCGCCGCGCCAGCAGGGCGAGACAAGTTTGATGCTCGCTGATTTGCGTCCAGTAGCCCGGGCTGTTTTCGTGCAGCGGTCTCGTGATCTCGTGTCCGCCGATGACGTGTAAGCCTTTGCGATGTACATCGCGATAGAAGTTGACGCGCTCGGTATTGCCCCGCGTGCTGCCGAGCAAGATGACGCGGCCTCTTTCCGCCGCCAGTTGAAAGGCGGTCACGACCAGCGCCGGCGCCCCGGTCGCTTCAATGACCACATTCGCGCCATCGCTCTCCAGCTGGCCACGCAGATCAGCGCCAATGTTATCGCTGCCGATAATCGTGTCATCGGCGCCGATCATATTTGCCAGCGCCAGCCGCTTCTCGTCCAGATCGATGCCGATCACGGGCAAACCACCCGAAAGCTGCGCCAGCCGCATCGCTAGGATGCCAATGAGGCCCGCGCCCAAAACCGCGACCGACTCGCCCAGTTCTATGCGCGCCTTGCGCAGGCCCTGCATCGCGATCGCTAGCAGATTGAAAAAGGCCGCCTCTTCATCAGGCAGGTCAGTCGACGTCTTCAGGCAGCGATCGGCATCGACGACTGCGTATGAGGCATGCGGAGCAGGGCAGGCGACGCGATCGCCGATTTGCAAGTTAGCGACATCAGCGCCACAGGCTTCGACTTCGCCGACGAAACTGTAGCCCGGGTAGAGCGGGTAGCTCGGATCGGTATTGTCGAGGTTGAGCAAGAAAGCGCGTTCCGTGCCCGGGCTGATAAGCGTGGCTGTAGCGCGCAGCAGGACTTGACCAGGCTGTGGCTGTGGCGTGTCAAAGCTCTCCAATTCCACCCGGCCCGGCGCTGTGACGACTGCGCGTTGCGCGTTCATGAATTACACAATCCTCATTTTGCCTTGGCCAAAGGACTTTCTAGTATTGCCTTCGCGCCTTAGCCCAATTCGCTGCCGCCGAGCGGTTATTTCATCCCGGTAGTGGCGATCCCGGTGGTGATGAAGCGTTGCAAGAAGGCGAATACAAGCGTGATCGGCAGCAGCGTGACCACGGTCATCGCCAGCACATAATGCCACTGAATCTGCAATTCGCCCTGAAAGGCGTTGAGACCGACTTGCAGGGTGAAGTAGTCGTTTTGGCTCAGCACGATCAGGGGCCAGAGGAAGTCGTTCCAGCGCCACATGACCGAGAAGATCGCCAGGACTGCCAGGGCCGGGCGCGCCAATGGCAGGATAATGCGCCAGTAGATATGCCATTCGCTGGCGCCATCGATCCGCGCCGCGTCCAGCAGTTCATCGGGGATCGTCAGCATATATTGCCGCAGGAGAAAGATGCCGGTTGGGGTGGCCGCGCCCGGGATGATCACGCCCCAGAGGTTGTTCTTCCAGCCGATGCTGGTGATGACCAGAAAGACCGGCACCAGAATCACCGTGATAGGGATCATCAAGGTCGAGATGAAGAGCACGAAGATGGCATCGCGCCCCTTGAATCGATACTTGCTGAGGGCGAAGGCGGCCATGCTGTTGATCACCAAGGTGATGGCTGTGGCGAAGGTGGTCACGATCACGCTGTTTTTCAGGTAGGTGAAAAAGTCGAAGTTTTCCAATTCTATCAGCGGATCGAGGTAATTCTCCCAAGCCAGCTTGACTTCTTCCACCGGCTCGCGCTGGCGGATATTCACCTTGATTGGCTCAGCGCCGGGCTCGGCCGGGTCAACCATTTGTGCTTCGATGCCGACGCGCCGCACCTGCGCCAGCTCGCTTATTGTGCCGTCTTCTTCCGTCACCGTGTATAGCGGCAGCGGCTTGTCAAAGCCTTCGACATCAACCTGCACTTGCTGATAGGGCAGCAGCGGCGGCGGATACTTGACCAAGCCCGCCTGCGTCTTGAACGAAGAGGCCACCAGCCAGAGCACCGGCCCGAACATCAGAATCGTGCCGATGGTGAGATAGAGGTAAGTCAGGGCATCGGCGGTATTCACGCGCTTGCCCCCGCTGCGGCGGGAGAGAAACTGACCAATGCTGATGCGATCCGCCTGCATGATCCGCGTCCTAGCGTCGTCTTAAGCCAAGCTCGACTGGTTGCCGAGCCGCAATTGCAGCAGCGTCAGGATCAAGAGCGAGACGCCCAGCACCATCGACGCCGCCGCCGATAAACCAAAGAGCTGTATTTGATTGGAGAAGCCGGTGGTGTAAATATATTGCACCATCAGCTGGGTGCGCGTGCCCGGCCCGCCGCCGGTCAGCACGAAGATCTGATCGAACATCTGCACGGCGCGGATCAAGGATAACACCAGCACGACAAACATGGTCGGCATCAACAGCGGCATGGTGACGAAGCGGAAATCTTGCCAAGTATTGGCGCCGTCGATCGAGCTGGCTTCGTATAGCTCCGGCGGGATGGATTGCAAGCCCGCCAATAAAATCAAGGTGTAAAAGCCCATCAGCGCCCAGACGCTGACGAAGACCACCCAGAACATCGCCCAGTTGGTATCCAGCAGCCAGCGCATGCTCTCGCCGCCAAATAGCTCGAGTATGGCGTTGAGCACCCCTTCGTGCTGCAAGATCCATTTCCAGATCAAGGCGACCACCACCGGCGAAAGCAAGACGGGGTAAAAGAAGACACTGCGGAAGAAGCCGCGCGCGATGATATTCCGGTTGAGGACCAGCGCCGTGATCAGCGAGAAGAGCACGATGCCGCTGACTTGAAAGACGACGAATTGAATAGTGTTGAAGATACCGCGCCAAAAGAGATCTTCCTGGCAGCTGTTGGGCTGGCTGAAGTTTTCGCAGTCGAAGAGCGTGGCGAAATTATCCAAGCCGACGAAAGGGCGATCCTCGGGGAAGAGCTTGGTGCCGCCCGTCATTGCGTAATAGAAATTGAGCAGCATCGGGAACAAAACAAAGATGCCAAAAATCAATAGATTGGGCAGGACGAAGAAATAACCCATCTTGTCGATGCCGACGCGCCGCTGGATCGGGGTAAGGATGCGGTCGACAGCGGTGACAAGCAGCAGGAGGACGGGCCGCGTTATCGGATCGAGCTGGTTCAGCAAGCGCACTGAGGAGCGATTCTTGATGGCGGGGAGTTCGGATGCGGTCATAGTTCGGAAAATAGCTCGATTTTCTATAAAAGACGAAGCAGACAACCAGCCTGTTTCAGACCGATTGCCTGCTCCATTATTTCAAACTCGCGCTTGCCGACTTAGCCTTGTTCCGCCAAGGCGGTATCGACATCGTCCTGAATGCGCGCGATAGCTTCATCCACCGTCAACTCGCCAACCATCGCTTGGGTCAGGCGGTCGCGGCTGGCGTCAAAGACAGCGCGGTTGAAAGCGTAAGCCTGCAAGTCAAACGCGGTCTGCTCGAGCGTGCCGACTTGACCAACGAAGACGCCAAGGGAGTCCTTCGCCAATTGCAGGTCAGTATCAAAGTCCACGCCAGAAGCCGACAAACCAGCGTGCGCCGGAATGAAGAGCGTGCGCGCGGCGAATTCGCCCAGCACGTCCTGGCTCGCCAGATATTCCATCACGCGGGCAACTTCGGCCGGATGCTCGGTCGAGCCAATGCCCACCAGCGCCGCGCCGCCGGGCATGCCGGTGCAACCGCCCGGACCGCAGGGATTGGGGACAGTCTGCCAGTCAAAGGCATCGCCGATCTGCTCGCTGAATTGTCCGACCTGCCAACTGCCGGACATGTAGAAGACCAACTCGGCGTTGGCGAATTCTTCGTTGGCGCCGGCATAACCTTCGCTCAGCGGCCACATCTCGGGATGCATCGTGCCATCAAGGTGCCAGCCGACGAAGCGCTCGGCCATATCACGGAAGCCTTCGTCCATGACGGTCGGGTGGCCCATATCGTCAAAGTACATCGCCCCCGAACTGATCGCGGGACCGGCGAAGCGGTGACCGCTGCGATCCATCGCCATCGGGTAAGGGATCTCCAGCGCTTCGGCGACCGCGCGCGAAGCTTCCGCCCACTCGTCCCAGGTGACCGAATCGGACATATCGCTCGGCACATCAATACCCGCCTGCTCAAAGAGCGTGCGATTGATGAAAGGACCGGTGATCGTCAATTGCGTCATGAAGCCGGGGATGCTGCTGTCGTCCCCCGGCAGGCGCTTCCAATTCAGGAAGGGACCAAAATTCTCTTCCCAGTAATCGGGATCGCTGAGATGGGAGGTCATATCCAGATAGTATTCGGCTAAGCCACCGAGGTCGGTGACGCGCGCCATATCGGGACCTTCACCCGCCGCCAGGTCGAGCGGCAAGTTCTCCAGGATCGCGCGGTAAGGCACCGTGTCGATCTCGACGCTGATATCGGGGTTGTCCGCTTCAAAGCGATCCAGCAGATCGCGCAGAACCTCGCCTTAGTTGCCATCGTCATACCAGCGGATTCGCAACTCAACCGCGTCCTGCGTCATGCCCGGCACAGCCGCCAGAAGCAGACAAAGGACAAGCATTACAGCCAAAATCTTGCGCATTGTGTTTTCTCCTAATGCTCGTAAAGGGACAGATGTGATAGACGTTTGCGACTAGAAATGGAGACGAACAGACTTGCCAGGCGGCGGTAAATGCAATGGCGCGTCAGCCTTGTTCAGCATCCGGGTATTCTAGCGAAACAGTCGCGCAACTATAGCCCAACGATAATGCGCTGTCAAGCAATGCCAGTCGCTATCTCCAGCCGCCAGGCTGAGGTCTTTCACGGCAAAGCGGACGCTTCTGCTTCTGCCGAGCCGGGCGCATCGACTATAATGCGCCGGCCGAAAGTGATATAATGCCAGCCTAATCCCATTGGTCATACCAGCCCTTGCGAGGATCGCCGCTTATGTCTCGATTGTCTCTCTTGTTATGTCGCGTCGCCTCAGCGCTGATTCTGCCTTGCCTGCTCTGCCTCGCCGCCGCCGCTGATGACGGGGAGACGCAAGCCTGCGCCGACGACCCCCTCGACTTTGGCTTCTACGCTTTCTTCGACCCCGTCAGCTACAGCGCCGACGCTGATCCGAACTCGGAAGGCTTCTATGAGCATCTCGGCTACGAAGCGGATTTGCTGACCGCCCTGGAAACGATGGAAGGCGTCGGGCTGTCCTTTTCCCGCCATCCGATCCCGGTCTTTGACGAGATTTGGCTGGCTTCCGCCACGCCGCAATACGATATTGTCGGCGGCGGCATCACCATCCTCGATTCGCGCCGGCGCGACGCGGAAGGCGAAGAACGGGTCGCCTTCACTTCCGGTCACATCACCTTTCGGCAGTCCCTGCTGGCTCGCGCCGAAGATGCGGCAGGGCTGAGCGGCTACGACAAGCTGAGCAGCGATCTGCGCGTCGGCGCTTTGACTAGCACGACCGGAGAATTTCGCCTGCTGGAATTGACCGGCTATGTTGATGAAAATGGCGTCCTGGCCGCTGGCGTCAAGATTGATACGCCGCAAGGCGTGTTGATCGCCGATGGCAGCGACGATTATATCATCACGCCGGCCGGCGAATCGCCCGGTCTTGTGGAGCGGACGGGGCTGCGTCCGCCCGTCGAGACGATGCCGCAAGTCGTCTATCTCGGCCGCGAGGCTGGCGAAAGCGAACTGATTGAGGCCCTGCATGACAAGACGATAGACGCCTTCGCCCGCGGCGATCTTGGCAACCAGGCCGCCGCCCACGCTTCTGAGGGAGCCCTGGTGGTGGCGGCCCGCGATGACAAAATCGAATATGGCGGCTTCAGCCTCGATATCAATGCCGTAGAACTGCTCGCCTGCCTCGACGAGAAGATCAACTGGCTCACCGACAACCGGCGCCTCGGCTTTGAGGACTGGGTGGAGCAGCCCATGATATTCGTACGGCGCGCCCGAATATGGAACGAGCGAAATGCGCCGGAAGAGTAGCGATTCTAAACCGGACATCCTTGACATAGATAAAACAATTGAGGAGCGCGCATGCCAATCGGAACCCAGAATCAGACAATCGCCGGCCTCGGCACGCATCACATCGCCGTGCAGACCCAGGACTACCAAGCCTCAGTCGCCTTCTACACCGAGGTGATGGGAATGACGAAAGCGGTCGAATTCAGCAGCAGCGGCCGGCGCGTCGCCTTGCTTGATATCGGCGATGGTAGCCATCTTGAGCTTTTCGAGCCGGTCCCGGGAACCTCGCCATCCGGCAATGCCGAAGGCAATGTCGTCTTTCACTTCGCTTTGGCGACCACGGAAATCGAAGCCGCGCTTGAGCGTGTGCGCGCGGCCGGCATGGAAATCACGGTCGAGTTGAAAACGGTCGACTTGGGACCGCTGAATGTGACGATCGCCTTCTTCAAAGGCCCGGGCGGCGAAGTGGTCGAGTTCTTCCAGGTCAACAACTAAACTTCGACGTAAATCGCCTCATCGCGAATGATGACGGGGTAGCGCCGGAGCTTACTGCGGTCGGTCAGGCATTGGCCCGTGTGCAGGTCGAATTCCCAGCCATGCCAGGGGCAGCGCAAGATTTCATTCTCCCGTCCCCAGATGAATTCCCCTGGTTTGCTCGGCAGGGTCGTCCCGCCCAACGCGCCGCGGCAGACGGGCGCGAATTCATGCGGGCAAAGATTGAGCACCGCCACGATTCGCGAGCCGGTGTTGAAGACGCCGATGGACTTGCCGGCCGCTTCAACCATGCGGCTCTCGCCGACCGCGAGTTCCTCCAGCGCGCTGACGTAGACCTGTGACTTAGACGGCATATTGCCCGACCTCCAGACCATAAACTTCCAGCGCGTTGCGGTACATCACGGCATCCCGCAAGTCAGAATCCAACTGACGCATGGCGAAATCCGGCGTATCGCCGTCCCAATGCGGATAATCGCTGGAGAACATCAGCATCTTCTCCGCCTTGAACATCTCCAGCACCTGCCGAAAATGCCGATTGTCATCCGGTTCCTCTATCGGCTGCGTCGTCAGCATGAAATGCTCCTCGATGATCTCGCTCGGCCGGCGCGTCAGCCAGGGCGTGGTCGCCCGCAGCGATTTCCAGTTCTTGTCCAGCCGCCACATCATCGCCGGCAGCCAGGCCACCCCGCCTTCAACGAAGACGAACTTCAAGGTCGGGAACTTCTGAAAGACGCCTTCGACGACCAGGCTGACGAGCTGCGTCATATAAGAGGTCGCCAGCAAGGTATGCCATTCGAGATAATTGGCGACGAAGCCGGCTGTGCCACCCGAGCCGGCGATGCCGACGCCTTCCAAGCCGGGGTGGATGGCCAAAGGCAAGTTATACTGCGAAGCCGCTTCATACAGCGGATGAAAATAGCTGTGCCCCAGGGGAAAGGGCGAGCCGCTCGCCATCAGCACCTGCACCACGCGCGGATGATCGCCCAGCCGGTGGATCTCTTGCACGGCCAGTTCAATATTGCTGAAGGCGATAGTGATCGACGCCAGGTAGCGCTCATCAACCGGCAGCCATTCTTCGACGAAGAAGGTGTTGACGGCGGAGAGCGCCGCCGCCGAATAATGCGCATCGGGCGAGACGCAATGCTCCATCACCTCCATCGGGTTCAGCACGGCGTAGTCGATATCGTAGACATCGAGGAAATGCGTCGCCATCGTCTCGGGATGCTTTTCGATGCGGCGCCCGTCGGCGGTCACGCTGTCGGCCCGCATCACCCCGTTGGGGTTGAAGTAATTGGGGTGGCCCGCGCCCCGGTCCCCGCGCAAATAACGCGAGCGCCAGGGTTCGTCCAGGTACTCCGCCACTCGCTCGTGGATCGGCACCGGGTGCAGATCGGTATCAATTATCATTCCGGGTTTCGCCATAGGGCCTACACCTGCAAGTCTTTACTCTCGGAATATAACACATGATTTGCTTTTTCTATGGGGACGCGTCACACTATTCGAGTTGAACGATACTCTAAAAGCGCAAATGTTAAGGAAAGGATTCATCATGAAAGTCCGAGTTCTGCTACTTCTGTTGATATTGGGTCTGCTCGCGCCATTCGCGCAAGCGCAAGACCCGGTCACGGTCAAGCTGTGGATGCACAACCACGGGCCGCGAATCGCGATCGACGAAGAGCTGATCGCCGAATTCATGGAAGAGAACCCGCATATCACGGTCGAATACGAGATCGTGCCGGATTACTTCACCGCCTTGCAGACGGCGATGGCAGCCGGCGCCGGGCCTGACGTCTTCAATCAGTTCACGCTCTTCAACGCGCAATTCTACGCCCAAGACATGCTGGCGCCGGTTGATCCCGTCGCTATGGGCTTGCAAACGATCGAAGATGTCTACGCTCGCTATGGGGAAGGCCTCGCCGGCGAGACGGTGCTGGCTGGCAATACCTTCAACGGCGTCCTCTACGGTCTGCCGACCGAGCTTAGCAATTACGCCTGCTACACCAACGATGATCTGTGGCTGGAAGGCGGGCTCGACCCGGCCACTGACTTCCCCGAGACCTGGGAAGGCTTGATCGACGCCGCCTTGCAACTCACCAAGCGTGATGACGACGGCGCGCTGATTCAACGCGGCTTCGACTTCAATTGGTCGGCCGCCATCTATATGATGCTGCACTTCGACCCGATGGTGACGCAGCTGGGCAACAGTATGATTGACGAAGTCACCTACACCGCCGATATCAATAACGAAAATGTGAAGCGCGTCATGCAGTACTGGAGCGATATCGTCAATGTGCACGAGATCGGCGGGCCGCAGTACACCGTCTCGCGCAACGCCTTTAACGCCGGCGAGCTGGCGACTGAGTGCACCTTCGGCAATTGGGGCACGCCGGGCATGGAAGAGGCCGGCATCAATTACAGTATCCACAACATCCCGCGCTGGGACGACGCTGTGAACGATCTCGGATTCGCCACTTACGCCTTCTACCTGCAAGTCAACGCCGATGCTCCGCGTGAGGTGCAGGAAGCCGGTTGGAAGCTGGTCGCCAAGCTCACCAGCAGGCCCGACCGCTACCTGAACGAAGCGGCGCTATTCCAGCCGATCGCTGAATACCTGGCAACGGATGATTTCCAGAATAACGAGATCATGCCGGTATTCCTCGATGAGCTCTATCGCGGCCAGTATCACCCGCGCTTCGCCAATTTCGCCGAAGTCGGCGATGCCTTGGGGCGCGCGCGTGACCGCGTCGTGCTCGGCGGCGAAGATATGGATGTCGTCTTGCAAGAGACTGAAGACGAGGTCAACGCCATTCTGGAGCGCGCGCTGGCTGATATCGAAGCGGCCGGCGGCGGTTGATCCAAGCGGCTTGGTACGATTGCAACGGGTCAGCCGCTGGCTGACCCCTGCAAATATCGTTGAGTTATATGTGTAGGGGCGACCCGCCGGGTCGCCCGAATGCATGAGGCGCAGGAAAGCATGATCGGCCTCTACCGTCGCGTATGGAGCGAAAAGAATGTCATCGCCCGCCGCCAATACTGGGGGCTGATTTTTGTCTTGCCCTGCGTCATCTTCTTTGCCGTCTTCTTTTTGTATCCGCTGGTCACCGGTTTCTATCTCAGCCTGACCAAATACACGCTGCTGCGCCCGCCCGTTTTCATCGGCTTCGACAACTATGTCAACTTGTTTAAGGATCGTCTCTTCCTCAAGGCGATTAACGTCACGCTGGGATTCGTCGTGGGCAGCACCGCCCCAACTGTGATTCTGTCGCTCTTCGTTGCGCTGCTCTTTTATCAGAAGTTTCCCGGGCGCGAGGGGCTTAAGCTGATATTCTTTTCGCCGCTGCTGCCATCGGTGGCCGTCGTCTCGGTGATTTGGGTCGTCTTGCTGCATCCCAGCGGCATCCTCACCAACCTGGTGAGACCGCTGACGGGTAAAGCCGAAATCACCTGGATACACGACCTGACACTCTCGCCGATCGTGATCGTGCTGGCGCGCATCTGGTCGGCTATGCCATTTTATATGCTGATCTGGCTGGCCGGCTTGACCGCCATTCCGCAGGAGTTGCGCGATGCCGCCCGCGTCGACGGCGCCAACCGCGTGCAGTCCTTCTGGAGCGTGGAACTCCCGCTGTTGCGGCCGACCGCCGTCTTTGTCATGGCGGTATCCACCATCTCGGCGTTTCAGGGTTTCGCCCTGCAATTCGTCATCGCGCCCAATCAAGGCGGGCCGGTCGATGTCAATACCACCCTGGGCATTTTGATTTGGAAGTACGGCTTTCAATTCTTCCGCATGGGCGATGCCGCGGCCGTGTCGGTCTTCTTATTCGCC
>JAJEBE010000039.1 GCA_022822545.1 Anaerolineae bacterium | reverse complement strand
CCCGCTGCTGCTGCCCTCCTTCGGCATCGCCCTGGTGGTCGAGTTCATCGCCGCCTTCCAAATCTTTGATGTTGTCTGGACGCTGACCGCGGGCGGATCGGCCGGCGGCGCCATCAATCCCTTCACCAAAACTCTGATGTTGTACAACTATGAACTGGTCTTCCGCGATCTGCGCGTCGGCTTGGGCGCGGCCTTCTCATATATCGTCCTGCTCATGTCGCTGGCGGTGGGCTTGATCTTTGTCTTGCGCGTTTACAATCAAGGAGTGCGCGACAAATGAGCCTGGGCCTGCGCGCGCAGGAAAGGCTGCGCCTCACTGTCATCTACATCTGCTGCGCCATTGTGCTGATCTGGGCGCTGGCGCCAATCTACTGGGTCGCCGTCAGCAGCATCTCCACCCGACAGGAACTCTACGCCGCGCCCTACAAAATCTGGTTCCCGACCCAACCGACCCTGGATTCATACCGCACCATCTTCACCACCGGCGCCAAATTCCGCAGCGGAGGCTTCTCGCCCACTGCCGAACTGATGAGCTCCGGCTTGCGCAACAGCGTCATCATCAGCGTGGCCTCGTCGGCCATCGTCACTATCTTGTCCACAGGCGCCGGCTACGTATTCGCCCGCATGAACTTCCGCGGCAAAAATCTCATCTTCCTGCTGATTATGTTGATGCTGCCGCTGCCCATCTGGGTCTCGTTGATCGCGCTATTCTTCCTGATGTCCGAACTGGAGCTGGTGGATACCCTGGTCGGCATTATTCTCATTTTTGTCACACTGCTATTGCCGCTTTCGGTATGGATGATGACCACCTTCGTGCGAGATATCCCGGATGAGATCCAGGATGCCGCCCGCGTCGATGGCGCGGGGCGTTGGCGTCTGGTCTACAGCATCATCCTGCCTTTGGCGCGTCCGGGCATGGTGGCGGTTTTCCTGGTTGCCATGCTCTGGTCTTGGAACAATTTCCTCATCCCGCTGATATTCAGCCGCAGCAATGATTCCCAGCCCCTGACCATCGTGCTCACGCTCTTTATCGGCCAATACGAGGTGGCTTGGGAGGATATGTCGGCGGCGGCCGTCGTCACAATGCTGCCGCCCTTCATCATGGCGCTCTTCTTCCAGCGCTATCTCGTCCGCGGCTTGACCATGGGCGCCGTGAAGTGAGGCTGTTTCGTTGCGCGCGGAATAGACGCCGCGGCGGCGAGCGTTAGCCGGGCAGTGCCGCGCTGCCTAAGGGCAGGCCACCGATTGCGCCGCCGAGATGATCTCCGCCACCATCTCCGCTCGCCTAACTTGTGCTGGATTAAATCAAAGCAATACCCGCTATCCGTTGAAACGATTTTGCAAAGCATCGCCTCTGCGTTACAATGTCGCAAAGATAATTTAGAGACTTTGCCTTATGCAGCAAACAGCCATCTTACGAGAACCCCTGACCAGCAACGGCTACACCCTCTCCAGCGCGCCCAACCGCCTCGGCTGGTTGGTGCCATCCGACCCCGGCGAGCCCATGTCGGACTTGCAAGCGCAATTTCAAGAGCAGGGCTACCTCTGGCTCAAGGGCCTCTTGGACCGCGACGCCGTGCTCGCATTCCGCCGCCGTTACTTCGCCGCCTTCCGTGATACCGGCTTGGTGCGCCGCGACATCGACCCGGTCGAAGGCATCTACGACGGCGCCGACGAAAACAAGAACCTCATCCGCAAGCTGCAGATGGAGACCCATCGCTGGGCCGCCTACGAAGCCTTCTGCCTGGCGCAGCCCATCTGGCAATTCTACGAAGCCTTTTTCGACGGTCCGGTTTACCTGCACAAACGCAAGCTCATCCGCCACATCCGCCCGGGCGAGTCCCTCTCCACCGGCGCCCATTACGATCTGGTGTATCTGCGCGGCGGCGCCGACACCGTCTGCACGAGCTGGATCCCCATCGGCGATATTCCTCATACCATGGGCGGCTTGGTCTACCTGGAAAACTCGCACCACTTCGGCCGCCGCAAGGAAGCCGAGTTCAGCGCCCTCAACGCCGACTTGCCGCCGGAAGAACGCATCAGCGCCTACAACAAGAATATGGGCAAGGGCGGCTGGCTGACCAAGAATTTGCCCACCCTCGCCGATCGCCTCGATACTCGCTGGCTCATGGCCGATTACGAAGCCGGCGACATGGTCGTTCACGGCGCCTACACCACCCACGCTTCCACGACCAACATCTCCGCCGACAACCGCATTCGCCTGTCAACCGATATTCGCTACCAACGCGTCCGCGAAGAGATCGACGTTCGCTGGAACAACCACTGGTCTTTCGATGACTTCCAGTAATCCACAGCGCCACGTCCCACCCGCGCCACGCCCACCCGCCACCATTCTCAACTCATAGGAGGTGACCAGACCACATAAAAAATAGGAAAACCGCATCACTTCTTTCGCCAACCTGTTACGAAAATGGAGCAATCTCATGACTCAAAAGAATAACGGTCTATCGCGCCGCGATATGCTGAAGACGATGGCGGGCGGCGCCAGCGCCCTCGCGCTCGGCCAACTGCCCGTCGCCAGCGTCATCGCTCAGGACGATCCCGTCACCATCACCTATTGGCACGGCTGGACCGAACAGTGGGAAAACTACGTTCAGGATATTGTTGATCAATTTCATGAGCATCAGGACGCCATTCGCGTCGAACCGCTGGTTGTGCCCTACGCGGACTTTCTCGTGCGCTTGACCGCCGCGATTGCCTCCGGCAGCCCGCCCGATGTCGCCACCTTCTTCGGCTCCAACGAATTGCCCGGCTTGGCCGCGCTTGGTGGCATCACGCCCTACGCCGATCTTGGATCAGAGGAAGATGTCGCCGCCTTCCAAGACTTCCTGACGCCGGCCGCATACAATGGCGGCGTCGTCGATGGCGTGCTCTACGGCACTCCCAGCGGCTTTGGCGTCTACGACCTCGCTTGGAACAAATCCCACTTTGAAGAAGTCGGCCTGGATCCCGAAGTCGGCCCCAGAAATATCGCTGAACTTGACGAGATGGCCGCCCTGCTGACGGTGGAAGACGCCGACGGCAACTATGACCGCATGGGCTTGCTGCACCTGGGCCAGGGTCATGGCATCCCCAGATCCTGGATGGCCAACTTCGGCGGCCAGCTCTACGATGCCGAAAGCGACGCCATCACCGCGAACCATCCGGGCAACGTCCGCGGCCTCGAGTGGATGATGACCTACAGCGAACGTTACGGCGTCGAACGCCTCCAGCGCTTCCAATCCGGGCTATCCGGCGAACGCGGCGGCACGCAAGACCCATTCGTCTCCGAGCGTCTTTCCATGCAGCTCATCGGTCCCTGGAAACTGGGCGACTTCCAGCGCTTCGCCGCCGACGGTTTCCGCTGGGGCGTGACGCATTTGCCGCCCGTTGCTGGCGAAGAAGACAGCACCGGCTGGGGCACCTGGATCTGGGGCAACTACCAGATTATCCCCTCCGGCGCGCCCAACCCGGCCGCCGGTTACGAATTCGCCAAATTCTGGTCCGGCATCACCGATCACAACGTCATGGCCACGGTCGCCGCCTGGAAAGATACGCCAAGCACCACCACCGGCTCCACCGCCGCGCTCGAAGTGCCGCGCATCGCCGCCCTCTTCGACGACTATCCCGACTATCGCACCTTCTTCGAGAGCATGGGCAGTCCGCGCGGCTTGACCACGCCGATGATCCCGGTGGCGAATTTCTACATGGACCGCCTCCAAGCGGAAATCGACCAAGCGCTGCGCCTAGAAAAATCGGCTCAAGAAGCGCTCGACGCCGTGCAAAACGCCGTCGAAAACGAGTACCGCCAGTTCTAGGATTAGCCGCATCGGGTCAGCCACTAGCTGACCCCTCACGCTCTTTTGGACTAAATCTTGTAAGGGCGGCCCGGTGGGCCGCCCACAACCACCACAACCTATGATCGCGAATCTCGGCATCAAACGCGCAAACATAAACAACGCTGCATCTTTCTTCCTGCTGGTCGTCTTATCCGCCGCCTTCATCCTGCCCCTCTTCTGGATGATCACCACCTCCCTCAAGCCCATCGACCAACTCCTGCTCGACCCGCCGGTCTGGATTCCCAAGCCGCTCGAATTTGACAACTATCCCGGCGCCCTGGAAGAGCAGCCCTTCCTGCAATACCTGGGCAACTCGCTGCAAATCGCCGTCGCCGCCGTCTTCGGCGCCCTCCTCTCCAACAGCTTGATCGCCTACGGCTTCTCCCGCGTCGAGTGGAAAGGTCGTGATCTCGTTTTCGTGCTTGTCCTTTCCACACTGATGCTGCCCTACCATGTCGTCATGATTCCGCTTTTTGTCAGCTTCAGCAAAATTGGCTGGGTCAACACCTGGCTGCCGCTGATTGTGCCCGCTTACTTCGGCCACCCCTTCTTCATCTTCATGCTGCGTCAATTCATGCTGGGCATCCCCAAAGAACTCTCCGAAGCCACCCGCATCGATGGCGGCTCCGAATGGGTCCTGCTCACCCGCATCATCCTGCCGCTCTGCAAACCGGCGCTGGCCACCGTCGCTCTCTTTCAATTCATCTGGTCCTGGAATGACTTCATTGGTCCCCTCATCTACCTCAATGAGCGCTCGCTTTACCCCATGTCCCTGGGCTTGGCTCTCTACCACAACTCGCAGGGCATCACCGACTTCAGCATCCTCATGGCGGCTTCGACCATGGCGGTTGTGCCCATCATCATCATCTTCTTCTTCATGCAAGGTGTCTTCATCCAAGGCATCTCGCTGACCGGTTTGAAAGGCTAGAGCGTGATGACAGCCAAGCCACTCCGCGCGCTCACCGATGCCGCCCGCCACAATAGGAATAGGCAGTGGCTTTCGCCGCGCAACCGCCGCGAACTGCGCAAAATCGTCATCGGCTTGCTCTTCATCTCCCCCTGGGTCATTGGCTTCATCGCCTTCAGCGTCTATCCCATTGGCGCGTCTTTCTACTACAGCCTGACCCGCTATTCGCCGATCTCTTCGCCGCGCTTTATTGGCTTGTTCAACTACGAAAAGCTGCTCTTCTTTGATCCTCTCTTCATCACTGCGCTCAAGAATACGCTCTATTTTGTCGTCTTCGCTGTGCCCCTGGGCAATACCCTGGCGCTGGCATTGGCAATCCTGCTAAATCAGAAAGTGCGCGGCTTGGCGCTCTTCCGCACCATCTTCTATCTGCCCAGTATCCTGCCCCTTGTCGCCACCAGCATCGTCTGGACCTGGCTGCTGCATCCGCAATACGGCGCGGTCAGCAGCATCATGGCGGAGCTCGGCTTGCCCATCATTAGCTGGTTCTCCGACCCCGCCTGGGCCAAGCCCGCTCTCATCTTGATGAGCATGTGGGGCACCGGCTGGATGATGCTGATCTATTTGGCCGCCCTGCAAGATGTGCCGCAAGAACTCTACGATGTCGCCTCCCTGGATGGCGCCAGCCTCTGGCGCAAATTCCGCCACGTCACCGTGCCCATGATCAGCCCCATCATCCTCTTCAACACCATTGTCGGACTCATCGGCGCCTTCCAGTACTTCACCGAAGCTTACGTCATCACCGAAGGGGGCCCCGGCGATTCCACCCTCTTCTATTCGCTCTACCTCTTCAACAACGCCTTCGCCTACTTCAAAATGGGCTACGCCTCAGCCATGGCTTGGCTGCTCTTCCTCGTGATACTCATCCTCACCTTCCTCATCTTCCGCAGCTCCGCCAAACGCGTCTACTACCACGGCGGCTAGGCGTCGTGACCCTGACCATGCAAGCGCAATTGTGTGATGCGACCGCGTTCGCCCAACTCCGGAAGCCCTAGAGGCGAGCCTTGTCTCGCCCACTCGATGCCCCGGCTGTAAAGTCTCTCTGTGCCCTCTGCGCTCTCTGTGGTTAAATCGTGTGTCAAATTCGCTCACGAGGGCCAGCGCCATGACCATCCAATCCACAATCGCCAACATGTCCACCGAAGAAAAAGTCGGCCAGATGTTCATGCTCGCCTTCGCCGGCGACCAACTCGACGAAGCCCGCATCCTCATGGCCGAGCACCTCGTTGGCGGCGCCTACATCAGCGACGAAAACGTCCCCAATGCCGCCGCGGCCCTCCGCCTCTGCAATCAGCTGCAATCCTTCGCCCACGGCACCCGCCTCGGCATCCCGCTCCTGCTCGGCGCTGATCAGGAAGGCACCTGGTCGGTCATGACCGCCGAAAGCGCCATGGGGCCGGGCAATATGGCCATCGGTGCTACGGCCGATCCGACGCTCGCCTACGAGATGTACTCAGTCATCGCCCGCGAAACGAGCGCCGTCGGCTTGAATGTCGTGCTCGGTCCGGCCGCCGATTGCAATTCCAACCCGCAGAACTCCATCATCGGCATGCGCTCCTTCGGCGAAAAACCTGAACTGGTCGCCGCCATGACCGCCGCCGCCGTGCGCGGACTGCAAGAAAACGGCAGCATCGGCGCGCTCAAGCACTTCCCCGGCCATGGCGATACCCGCCTCGATAGCCACCGCGGCCTGCCCACGGTCACGCGCAGCCGCGAAGACCTCAACAAGATCGACCTGCATCCCTTCGCCGTTGGCATCGACGCCGGCGCCAAGATCGTCATGACCTCGCATATCATCTTCAGCGCCCTCGATCCCGCCCGCCCCGCCACCCTCTCGCCTGTCATCCTCGGCGACCTGTTGCGCGGCGAACTCGGCTTTGACGGGCTGATCGTCTCCGACAGCATGAATATGCACTCGATGAAACGGAATTACGATCCCGCCGATGCCGCCATCCAGGGCTTCAAAGCCGGCGTCGACCTGATGATGCTCGCCGAAGAGCATTACGACCACGATGCCGGACAATACCTGGAAAACCAGCGCGCCCTCATCCGCGCTGTGATTCGGGCGGTCGAGGATGGCGTGATCAGCCGCGAACGCGTCGATGACGCCGTGACGCGCATCCTGCGCCTAAAGACCGAAGCCGGCTGGACCACGGACCCCCGGCCCGAGGCTGTGGCGCAGGTCGGGGGCGCCGAGCATCGCGCGGTCGAGCTGAATGTCGCCCGGGGCGCCGTCAGCGTCATTCGCGACCAAAACGCCCTTCTGCCCATCAACCCCGCCGCGCCCCTGACCATCATCAACAGCACCGAGCGGGGCGCCTATGATGCGCTCACGCGCACGCGCGGCATTGGGCCAAACCAGGCGACGCCCGCCTTCGATGTCTTCGCCGCCGCCATGCGCGCCGATTGCGAGCAAGTGACGGTCATAGCCGCCGAAGACTTCGATGCCGACAATCTGCCCGCCGGAATAATCATCGCCGTGACCGAGAACTATACCTTGCCCGGCATGGACTTCGATGGCGCGCGCCAAGCGGAAATCATACGCGCCCTGCATGACGCCGCCGGCCAGCGCCTGATCGTGCTCGCCCTGCGCGAACCATATCAACTGGCGGAATACCCCGATGTCGGCAGCTTCGTCTGCGCTTTCAGCTTCCGCCCCTGCGCGGCGATGGCGGCTGCTGAAGTGCTGCTCGGCAAGCGCAAAGCCGCCGGCAAAACCCCCGTCAGCGTCCCCGGCACAGAAATCCAGGCTTAACCTCTCGTAGGGGCGACCTACCATGTCGCCCGAAAATACACATCACAGCACCGACCGGCCCGCCCTGCCACCCGCTTTCTCTGCGCCCTCTGTGGTGAATTTCATTCCCATGCTACACTCCAGCCCATGACCGACTCCAACCCCAAACCCGACCGCTCAACCCGCCTCAAAGCGCTGCTCGCCCTCGTCCTCACTCTCATCATCGGCGCTGCGGTCGTCATCGCCGTCACCTGGTGGGTCATCGGCTCAGCCCCGCGCAGCCAGGCCGTTCCCCTCGCCGACGGCCTCACCGTCCGCGAATTCGCCATTCTGCCCGCTGAGGACGCCTACCCCGCCGCCCTCGCCATCAGCGCCGACGGCACAGTCTACACCGGCAGCTACCAGACCGGCGCCCTCTGGTCCGTCAGCCCCGAAGGCGATGTCCGCGAAATCGCCGGCGCCCGCGATCTCATCGGCTCAATCACCGGCCTGGATGTCGCTCCGGACGGCGCGCTTTATATCCTCGACCGCATCGCCGCGCTGGAAGCCAAAGGCGCGGTCCTCTGGCGCTACGCCGCCGGCGAGCTGGACTCGCTGTTCCAAATTCCCCACTTCGAATATCTCGGCTTCCTGCCCGATGACATCGCGGTGGACAAGACAGGCAAAATCTTCATCAGCGATCGCCTGGGTCATCTGCTGCGCTATAGCGCCGATGGCGCGCCGCTCGGGCGCGAAGGCCAGCCCTATTGGTGGGTTATGCCTTGCCGCGCTGGCTGCGAAGCGACCGGCCTCGCCTACGATGCCGCGAAGCACGACCTCCTGGTTGCCGACGCGGCCGCCGAAGCGATCTTCCGCATCGACCTGGCCGAGGACCCGCCAAGCGATATTCAGCGGCTTTACGACGGCGGCGGACAAGATCTTGGCTACGGTTTCGACGGCATCGACATCGCCCCCGATGGCGCGGTTTACGTCGCCTTGCTCTCGGCGAATCGCGTCGCTCGCCTCGAAGACGGCGCGCTCGTCATGCTGGCGAAAGACTTCCGCGGCGCCAGCGACCTGGTCTATGACGCAGCAGGCCACCGCCTCATCGTGACCAACTGGAACCAGTTCAGCCTCGGCTTCGGCACCCGTCCGCAACTGCCCTTCGCCCTCGATGTGATTGAGCTTGGGGGTTGAGACGATCTGGCCAATGGCGTGGCTGTCGGCGTGATGACGCCGTAGACGGGTTGGCAGGTCATGGGGCGCCAAAGCCCTCAATTGATGACGAACTTTCCAGCATGTATAATAATGACAAAGCGCTAAAGATGACAATCACAACAGGCACCGCAGATGTCAACTCAAATTAGAACTGAAGGCGAACGCATCGCAAATCTCGAAGGACAAATCGCGCACTTGGCGACGAAGGCGGATATCGGTGTCCTCGACTCGAAGATTGAGTCTCTTCGCGCTGAGATGAGTACCATCAAGTGGATTATCAGCATCGCCATCCCCGCCGCCATCGCCATCACCGGCATCGTCGTCGGGATTGTCGTGCAGGTCTTGAATAATTTGCCGGGTTGAAAGAAATAATAGAAATCAAATGATTGTTCCATCCCTCACAAACTTGTCGAAATTGTCGAACACCTGAAGCATAGTTTCACATCTCTTTTCAGCAACAGTCCTTCTTTTGTCGTCTGAATACACGTCAATTATGAATTGATCCATTCCCTTAAAGAACTCTCGGATTAGAGTCGGAATTGACAAGAAAATAACGTGTTCCCCGTCAGACAATGCCTGCTTCATTGGTGGATAATTCTTTGCGTAGTAATATATCCTAGGTGCCTTACCTTCTTTTACTCCGACGGATTGTGTGCCGTGCGTATGTAACAGACCGTTTCTAGCTTCCCAAATATATTCGCTTTTGCAGACTGGATGTAAAAATCTTAAGTACTTGTCAACCCATAGCTTGAAGTGTTTTTTCTGCTCTTTTGCCACTCTTCTAGGAGAAAGCCCATCTGGTATTGTCAGATAAGCCATGGTGTCAATTCCACTAAAGATCAGTTTCAACAGTGAACCACCATGTTTCTGATCCATACATACGTTTATTCCGCCTTTGATATCTTTGACAACATTGTGAATATCCGTAAGTTCAACTATATCTGCTTTGTTGAGTTTATTTTTCATTTTCCTCTATCACTCCCGATTTCACCTAACTCCCGATGCAACCCTGACACTTGAGCGCTTGGATTTCGAATCTGTTCTGTTCACAACAAATCCTTACTCATATAGCCCAGCTTCTTATTCTGCCTGCGCAACCCGCTCAGCGTGTAGATGTTGCTTTTCAGCCGATTGCAAGGACCGCATAGCAGCACCCGATTCGAGATATGATTCAGCCCGCCGTCCGAGCGCGGGACGTTGTGATCCAACTGCAAGTAGCGCGGGTCGTCAAAGTCCCGATAGCAGCCCTGGCAGCGCGGCCCGTGCTGCTCCAGCAGATGCTCGTACATCGCGGCGCGGCTCATCTTCGGTCCCGGCGGCTCATGCACTTGCTTGACGCGCAGGAAGGGCGCGGCCGGTTGGGCGTCGTCCGTCCGCGTCGGCGGCTCGGTTTTGTAATGCACTTCGCCGAACAAGCCGACTTCGTTCTTGAGCCGATCGACGACCACCTCATGCGCCTTGTCCCAAATGTCGATGCCTACCCATTGACGACCCAAACGCTCGGCGGCCACCGGCGTGGTCGCGCAGCCGCAGAATGGGTCAAGCACCATGTCGCCTTCGTTGCTGCTGGCGCGAATCATGCGCTCATACAAGGCCAGTGGCTTCTGCGTCGGGTAGCCAGTACGCTCAGACGACGTATTGGCTATTCGTGGTATATCTGTCCAGATGTTCATGGCAAGCTTTCCAGGCGCGTCATCCAGGTACATTTTCAGCCCATCCATGCGCGGCGTCCCGTCTCGCTTCGTCTGAATCCGCCCCTCTCTCCACCATTCTTCTAACTGCTCAAGCGTGTAACCCCATCCGCGTGACGGCGGCGGCATAGTCCCGCGCCATTCAAACTTGCCTGAACTGGAATTTGCCCGTGACGCAGTGAGATTTTCCAGCTTGTAGCGTTTGCCGTTTTGGTCCTTATGCCGAAACCTGCTCAGTTGCGCTTCGCTATATGGCTGGTACTGTCGATTCCAAACATAGTTTCCTGACCGCGTATAGTAGAGGATGGTATCCGAGACGTTTCCGTATCGTTTGGCCGTGTTGTGACTGTTGCTGCGTTGCCACGTGATCTCATTGCTGAAATTCTTCCAGCCGAATATCGCGTCCATGACCGCCTTGAGATAATGGCTCGCCGTCGGATCGCAGTGCAGGTACAGGCTGCCCGTCGGTTTCAGAACGCGCCACATTTCCAGCAGCCGCACCGCCATAAAGCACATGAACGCCCCCATGCCATCGCTATGGGCGAACCTGGCGCTCTCAATCGCTTCCATCAAGCGGGGATAATCATCGGTGATCTGGTCAACCCAATCTTGGTGGACATCCCGCTCCCACGACCAGCGATCTTGAAACTTGGCGCCGGCCGCCAAACTATCCGGCGTGGCGTGAAAATCGCGGTTCTTGTTGAAGGGCGGGTCGGTAGCGATGAGGTCGACGGTCTCGCTATTCATTCCGCGCAGGAATTTGAGATTGTCGCCATGATATAGCGTTCGATTCTTGAAGTTCGGCTCTGTCATGCTAAGTCACGTCTTTCAGCTATCGCTATTAAGATGCCAGTATACTTGTTTTGTGCGTCATGTAGTAAAATCTGGTATGAAACGTTTCCCGCAATTTAGCAGATCAGAATCGATCAGAAGCTTCTACAAGGGATAGTGACTTGGAATTCAAGAGTAGTCTGAAGCTCAACCGGAGCAACATTACGTTTGAGACTTGGCTGAATCAGCCCTTTGTTGCGGACGATCTGCGAAGCCAGTTGGTGGAAGCGAATGTATTGCTGATCCCGGAGCTTGAATACTGCGGGTATGCCGGACCTTTGTTTCCCGCAGGTACGGAAGATTTTTTTCATTTTCTTGCTAATCAGGATTCTGACGAGATCCGGGCCGATATATGTATAGAAGACCACGAATACCGGTCGCTTGCGCTGCTACATGATGATATCTCGTTCGCGACTGTGATTGTTCTCCCCGCCCTAGCCTCGGTCATCGCCCACTATATTATTCGCTTCCTTGATAAAAAATTAGGGTCGCGCGTAACTGAGACCAGAATAAAATCGAAAGTTGTCATCGCGAGCCCGGAAACCGACAAGTCGGTCACGGTTGAATTCGAAGGTCTTGCTTCTGAATATGATGAATACGTCGGTTCTACTCTTCGGTTAGTAGAGTCCGAACAAGATCTCAAACTGCTTAGCGAGACCGAAGACATGGATTATGGAGAACGAATTCTGCACTTGTCAGGGCGTAAGGGAAACTGACTTGGTACAAACCAAAGAGAGCATAGAGCACATTGAGCAACATTTAGCCAACATAACTTCCCGCAAGCCGGGAAATAGCCGCGATTCAGAAATTACTCGACTTACAGTCGAGTTGAAGCGACAAGCGGTAGAAAATGATGAGCAAGCGCTTGCGAAAACATTATGGTGCTATCAGGCCGTACACAGGTGTCAAAATAAATACATTCATTCGTTCTATGACATGAAAGAGGGATACTATTATGGGGCTTGGTGCGCTCTAGAACACATTGAAAACACTTTGGATGCACTAGAACAGCATTTTGAACTTGATGTTGATGGCAAAGATTCCTACAAACTGCTCCAGATACGGAAGAATACAGAACAGTTTCAACGTCTGTTTCCCTATAAGCTCTTCAATAGTATAGGAGCGGTCATTCATGAAATGAAATGCTCCATTTGCGAGCGGCCTATATCACTGCGCAATCCATGCGGCCATCGTGCGGGTGAAATCTATTCAGGTGAAATGTGCTCAAAGGTGATTACAAAGGCAGACCTTCTAGAAGTGTCGTTGGTGGAGCGCCCTGCGCAAAAGTATACAGTGCCTTTCATTGTTGATAAGAATACCGGCAAAACAATAGATCATTACAACTATGCTTACATTCAGTACGCTGTAGACAATCTCCAGCACCCTTTTTCCCAATGGGATCTTAAAGTCCGTAGGAGAAAAAGACTCGTTTCAGACTTTTCTCATGTCGGGCGCAATGATTATTGTCCCTGCGGTTCAACAAGAAAGTTCAAGAAATGTTGTATACGGAAGAAATATCTGATGCGCAACCATTTTGATATAGGTATCCCAGTCAAGCCGGGTGAGGATATGCCGGCAGTCCTCGATAACGGTGTCGTGCGAGGAAAACCGCGATTCCCTTTTGAGAATGTCGAAAACGGCAAATAGAGTGAAGTCGTGTATTATTCCTGTTTTTGTGGTCGAAACCACCTCGGTGAATTCCCTCAACTCGGTATACTCGGTGGTAAAAGAAAAATCCATACGCGACCATTTAGTCGCCCATAGCCCATCAATCTATGCTATCCTGTCCTCAGATCGCAGCTTAACAACTGCATATCGTACGCGAGCAAGTCCCTCTCTCTTGATGGGAGAGGGATTTAGGGTGAGGGTGACCCATACCCCCCACGCGAAAACCTCACTATATTGATACTGTGTCGATACCTTTTAGAAATTTCTAAGTTTTTCAAGGGGATTTCAGCGTTTTTCAGCGCTTTTAGCGGCGCCTTCCCGCCAAGGGACGCGACCGCGCCGCCCGCCGCTCGACCTCCGCTGCTTGACCCGCCCCCCAAAGTCCGCTAGGCTTGGGCTGACGCTCTCCTCAATTCCCTGAGTTTTCATGAGCCGATTCCCCGACTATCACAGCAGCAAGCCGACCCGCTTGTCGCCCCGCCCCGCCGCGCCCTTGCCCAAATGGCGTCGATTCATGGCGCTGTTCTGTCTGCTTGGCGCTATCTGTCTGTCATTTGCCGCCGCGATTCTGGCGCTCAGCGCGCCGCCGATCTCGAATGCCAGCGAGGTCGAGGCGACGCCGGCCCGCGCAACCGCGACCGCGCCACGTTTGCCCGCCACGCGGATCGTCGAAGCGCCCGAGCAAACCGGCGATTCCTCCGCGCCCCCGACGCTCAGCGCGGCGCGGATCCAGGCTTTGCTCGCCACGCCGCCGCAACTTCCAGCCGAAGCCGAGCTTGAGGCCGCCCGCTCGCAATACGATCCCTTCACCATCATCCCCAACCGCGCCCGCAGCAAAATGACGACCTATGTGGCCAAGCGCGGCGACACCATTGACGGCATCGCCAATCGCTACGGCTTAAATCGCGAGACGATCGCCTGGTGCAATTCGCATGAGCTGGCGCAGATTGTGCGGCCCGGCGATGTGGTCAACATCCCGCCGGAAGATGGCGCTTGCCACACCGTCTTGCGCGCCCAAGGCAAGGACATCCGCGATATCGCCGAGCAGTACGGCGTGGACGACCCCTACATTATCATTGACGCGCCGGCGAATAACCTGCCGGGTGTGACGCCGGAAACGCTCCTGCCCAGCAATACCTTCCTCTTCATCCCCGGCGGCGAGGGTGGCTTCATCACCTGGAACGCGCCGGTGCAGCAAGACGCCTTCGGCAACGTGGTCGCCTTCGACCCGGCCAGCCCCTTCAGTTGCGGCGCCCGCAGCGGCGGCGGCGCCTGGTGGACCAACCCTCTCCCCAACGGCGCCTGGGTGCGCGGCTTCTACGCCGGGCATAGCGGCATCGATATCGCCGCGCCGATTGGCACACCCATCTACGCCGCCAACGCCGGACCCATCCTGTATTCCGGCTGGAACAACTGGGGTTATGGCAACACCGTGGTCATTGCGCATGGCCCCTTCTCCACGCTCTACGGGCATATGAGCAGCATCGCCGTCCGCTGCGGCCAATCGGTGGATGCCGGGCAGGTGATAGGCTACGTGGGCAGCAGCGGCAATTCCTCCGGCCCTCACTTGCATTTCGAGATTCGCTATCTGAATCAGCCGCGCAATCCCTCCGCCACCGCCGGCATCGGTTGGTAAAAGGCCATCAACAACCTATTGTAGGGCTATTGTAGGGGCGACTGACGGGCTGTGTCTACGCGCCCCTGTGAGTCGCCCGCCGATCGCATAATATGATTCGGCGGTATAATTTTGCCAATCCATGACCACGGGCATCTACCATGACAAGATTGCTCTTGCAGTTGCTGGCGCTCTGCTTTGCCAGCGCCTTAAGTGCCGCGCAAAATGTGACGGTCGCGCGCATCGCGACCGGCTTGCAGAATCCCCGCGGGATCGCCGTCTTGCCCGATGGCCGCTTGCTGGTGGCGCAAGCCGGTACCGGCCATTCGTCGAGCCAATCGCCGGGCTACAGCGGCAAGCTCAGCCTGCTCAGCGATTGGAACGGCGACGGCGATTATGATGACGCCGCCGAAGTCATTGATGTGCAGAAAGATTTGCCCAGTTACAACATCCTCTATCAGATGAATCCCGGGCGTGATGAAGTCATTGGCATCGGCGATGTCATCGCCCTGGACGACGGCCGCATCTTTTATACCCTCGATGACAACTTCAAGCAGCTGGCTATTGTCGAGCTTGAGCCGGACTTCAGCCGGGTCGGCAATTTCCACCTCGCCGACGGCTCGATGAACAGCCTGGCCTACGATAGCGACAGCGAGACGATCTACTTCGCCGAAAGCAGCAACAACGCCGTCGGCGCTGTCACCCTCGCCGGCGACTACCGTCAGGTCGCGCGCTTCGACTTAATGGCGCACGGACAGCAAGCGGTCCCGGCCGGCATCGCGATTGATCCGAGCAGCGGTGACTTGCTGGTCGCTCTATTCACGGGCCAGCTCTGGGTCTATTACGGCGGCAGCCTCAGCTATATGCCGGGGGACGCCAAAGTCCTGCGAGTTGACCCACGAACGGGGAGCATCCGCGACGAAATCACGAACTTGACCACGGCGGTTGATTTGGCGGTGGATAAAGCGGGCAATATCTTCCTGGTCGAGCTGACGACTCAATGGCCAACTCCCATGGTCGATCAGGAATTCGATCTCTTCGCGCCCGCTGGTCCGCCCGATCCCGGCGGCTACCCGCGCTTCAGCGGACGGATCTCGCTCTACCCGGTCGATGGCTCCGAGCCCGTTATCCTGGCGGATGGCCTCGACCAGCCCACCAATATCACTTATCACGACGGCCGACTCTACGTCTCAACCGGGCAAGGCACCCCGAAGCGCCGCATCTGGAGTGTAGATGGCATTACGCGCATCACGGGCGAGATTTATTTGATTGAGCTGGAATCATGAACGCGTTTTGCGGCGGCGGGCGATTCACAGGCGCGCAGGTCGCCGGTCGCCCCTACTGTTTCAGGTGAATCAAGCCTACAATGAGCGCTATGCCAACGCCGTTCACTCACTTGAGAATCGCCCAATGCCTGCTGGCTGACGATTCCCTTTCCTCCGCTTATCGCGCGCTGCTGCGGCGTCGCCTGCCGACCTTTCAATTGGGCGGCATCGTCGCCGATGCGCGCGTCGCCAACGGCATGAGCCGCGAAGAGACGCATTTTTACGCCTATGGCGCCCCAATCAGCGAGCGTCCCTGGCGGCGAATGCTGCGTCAGCACGCGGAGTTGGGCGACCCGCGAGATGAAGCGCATCTCGCTTTCATCGCCGGCTACGTCGCGCACCTGGCCGCCGACGAAGCCTGGGCGCTGAAAATGGTGCGGCCGCAGTTCTGGGGGCGGGCTTGGCCGGATGTGACGCGGGCGGACAAATTCTTCGCCCTGCATCTCATTTTGACGATCATGGATGAGCGCGATGAGCGGGCGCTGGAAAGCTGGCAGGCCGGCAGCCTGGCGCGCTGCGAGCCCGATGGATGGCTGCCCTTCCTGCCCGATGCCGTCTTGCGCGGCTGGCGCGATATGGTGGCGCAGCAGATCGCACCCGGCGGGGGCAGCCGCACGCTGGAAATCTTCAGCGCCCGTCTGCGGCGGGAGCCAGCCGAGATCCGCGCCGCCCTCGACGATAAGGAATCCCTCGAATATTACCTGTGGCGGCATGTGCCAGAGCCGCTGCTGGCCGAAGTCGAGCGGCAGGTCTATGCCTTCACGCGCGACCAACTGGCGGTCTACCTCAGCGAATTCATGCCCGCTCTTTCCACCGTCGTCTGAGCGGGCAAGCCCGCATGACCGCCGATTGATTGAGGCAGAGGCCGATTGCTGGTAAACTCTGTCTACCACTAGCGCACAAGGTAGAGCGCATGCGCCGTACCAGCCAGCAAGTGATAGCGGCGACAGCCGCCGACCTCAAGAGCAATCGCCTCGGCTTGCTGAGCCGCGAACAGTTGCAAACGTTGAATGCGCAGATAGCAGCCTTTGAGACGCGAATGGCGCAGGTGGTGCGGCGCAGCGTCATGCTGGCCACCATCATCACCATCGCCGTTGTATTGCTGACCTTCGTCCGTATCATACTGCTGCCGCTGGCGCTGGCGATTGAAGTGTTGGTGGTCGGCGCTCTGCTCTACTTAACAACCGACTTCAATCGCTTCGTGCAGCACCTCAATCTCGATCGCGAGGCGGAAGCGGTGCGCATCGTCAAAGGCAGAACCAGCCGCGGCACCCTGCGCCCGCATATCCTCTACCATACACTGCGAATAGAGTTGCAGACCTACAAGCTGCTGGATGTCTCGCTCGCGCGTGAATTCACCACCGGGGAACTGTATCAGTTTTATATCTTGCCGCAATCTCGCGCGATCATCGCTGCCGAAGGCGTCGGCGAGAAAAATTCAATCTACGGCTGAGTCGCGCGCGGCCGGCGCAAAATACGAATGCTGCGGGGCTGGCCGTGATGACGCTCGATCCAGCCCCATTTCTCCAGCTTGTCCAGATGGCGGATGACGCCGGAACTGGAGCGGTAGCCTTGGTCCTCCGCGATTTCGTCCAGCGTCGGCAGGAAGCCATTATTATCATAAAAGCCCATAAAAGCCGCAGATGAATTCGAATATGGCGTGGCTGCGATCATCGCGATATTTCATGCCGGCGGACCCCTCTGAACAATATGAGCGCGTCAAGGGTTGTATTGTATCATGGAATAGAACACTTGTTTTGATTCATGGACACTATTTCCCATTTTCCAGCTTGGGATGTTGCGGTAGACTTAGGCTCCTAGTTTCAGTCCAGATTGTGGAGACAGCGACGATGGCCAATACCGCTCGCCAATGGTTTTATTCGACGCCGGAAGCGCGTCCCTACTACATTGAGGAGCGCGTCAATCACACTTTGTGGAACAACAGGCTGCAGAATGTCTTCATGAGTTGCGTCCAAGCCGAGGCGCCAGTAAAGATGGAAGGCAGCCTCGAGGGCATGCCGATCTATTTTGAGTTTGTGGCCGGGCAATATTTCACCCTGCGCATGGGCGAGGAGCGCAAGGACGTCATCGCAACGATGCGGCAAGTGCTGCTGGGTTTGAAGCCGACCTTCACCTATCAAGACAGTGATGGCATGTTCGTGGTCGAGTGGCACACCGATGGCGGCGATGCGCGCTGGAAAGAGATCCAGGGCAATCCGGCCTTTCAAGGCCTGCGCCGCATGCGCTTGAACTGACCCGCCTGCCGCCGCCTCTCCCACCCCTCCAACCTTGGCCCAACGATGGCTGCATTGATTCCGTGATCGAGGATACTGCACTCGCGTGAGAATGACCCTGCCGAAGTTACCGGGTTCGCCAATAACGGCTTTGCTGATTCTTAACATCGCGCTGCTTCTATCTTTGCTACTGGTGATCTTCGGCGCGCCTCTCCCCCGCATTGAGGCTTCATTCGGCGGAGCCACTGTAGAGATATCGGCTGATCGAAGCTGGATGATCATGCCCGGTCAGTGCACAACTGTCAGCTGGGACCTTGAGGGCATCCAGTCGGTCTACGTCAATGGCAGTGGAAAAGTTGGGCAAGGCACGATGGAATTCTGCCCAGCGCCGGGCGCCGCCACCGTCAGCTTCAACGTTACCGCCGGCGACGGCGATTCGCAGACCTTCCTGCTCCCGGTCCACGACGCCGCTTCGTATGCCGGGGCCTGGCTGCCGCTGCTGGGGATAATGCTGCCGCTGATTACCGCCGTTTGGTATTTGGCGACGATGCGCCTGAATGTCCCGCCCGCTCATTACGGATCCGCCATTCTGGCGCTTTTGGCTATGCTGCTAACTGGCCTGCTCCTGCAAGCGGCGCAACCCGCCCTCATATCAATGATATTGGACCGGCTTCGATCAGTCACTCAGAACCGCGCCTGGCACTTGCTGGGTTCCGTCTTGGCCGCGGTAATCTACGTCCCGCTGGCCATACAATTGTTTCGGCGAAGACTGGAGCGCAGTCTCCGTGCTGACCTGGTTGCAGTAGGCGCTTGCTTCGCCGTCGTTGCGCTGCTCTATTCGCAAGCTGGTTTCGACAGCATCGGTCAATGGGAGACCTGGCCCCAGCAAGCCTATTTTGAAGGGCGGCCGTCAAAAGCAAGCGCGGAGCTCGTCTCCCGCTTCTGGTTACTGGCGCCACAAGTCCTCGCCTCCACCATCAGTTGGCATTCCTTCACTGGCTATCACCTGGTGAATTTCTTCATGCTTTGGGGCGCATTGGCGCTGTTCTACGGGATTCTGCGTCAGCTGGGCGCAGCGCCCTGGCTCGCCTTCCCGGCGACCATTCTGTTCCTGGTCTACCCGGTGAATTCCAATCTGATGTCTTTGCGATCGCTACACCACACGTACAGCAAGCTGGCGCTGCTCGCTGCCGTCTTTCTGGTCCTGGATTCCCGGTCCAACATCAGCCGCTTGCGCCTGCTGGGCATCTGGCTGGCGCTCTTGCTCAACCTCGGTTCTTACGAGATCGCCTTTGTTATCATCCTGCTTGGTCCGCTGCTGTGGTGGCGCCGCGATCGGGAACGGTTCTGGCGAAACCTCCATCTGACCCTCATCTGGTATCTGGTTCCCGTCGCCAAGATTGCGCAATTGTGGCTCTTGAATTTGAGCGATACAAACTTTTACGGTCAATGGAATTTCGCGCTTTCCCCCGGCGACGCGTCAATCACCTGGGATAACTTGCGCTACTATCTGGACATAATCGCCAACGCCTATCTGCGGACCTTTGTCTATGGCTGGCAGGAGGCGCTCGCTGCCGTGGCGAGGAACGATTGGATCGCGCCCACAGCAGTTACGCTCGCATTAGTCGGGATCGTATCGGCCTGGCTCGCGCGAGACACTTGCCCGGAAGACTTCCCTTCGCGCAAGAACATAATTGCCGCCTTGCTCGGCGGAATAGCCTTTATCCTGCCCTCAATCGGAGTGGTGATGTGGCTGGCGAGGCGGGCTTTTGGTCTCTGGCGGATGTACGTCTACGCGCCCATTGGCGCCGCCGTTACCGCGTTTGCTCTCATCGCGCTCTTGGCCTTTCCTTTGAGGAACATCCGCTTACGACAAACCTTCATTATCGGTCTTGGCTTGCTGCTGATCTTCCCCGGCCTCTCGCGTCTCTACGTCCAGCAGGGCTGGTTTGTCGATAGCGCCAATGCCAAAGCGCGCATACTGATGCAGATCGTCGAACAAGCTCCCCGATTTGATGCGAAGGCGCGACTGATGCTGATGACCTACATGTCCAGCGACGCCCTGCGGGAAAAGGGGATAAAAGAGTTGGATACCAATATGTTCGACAGCGCCATGTATATGATGTACCAGGAAGGACGGCCAAAAGTCGCTTTCTTCTGCATCGTCGGCGAGTATTGCGGCAGCAGTGACATCGACATCAACCGCGATTTCTTTGAAACCGGCGACGACTTTTCCGATGTTGTTATCTTTCTTTTGCATGAGGACCTGCAAGTCGAACTGTTAAAAGAGTTGCCGCCGGAGCTGCTCAACCGAGGCGACGCCAGTTACGACCAGACTTCTCTGATCGACGCATCAGCGCCGATTCCGCCGCGCGCCATCACTATGCTGAGCCCGGCATTGCAAATCCAGTAACTTGATTGCCAAATGCTGTAAAGTAGAATGATGATGTTAGTCGCCAAGCGCTCGCCCGCGGAAGAATTGGCCTGATGGGATTTGATCCTGCAACAATCTCACCGCATGTTTCGCTCCCTTCAATTCTTATCTTGCTGTACTTAGCGGTAAGCGGGCTCGTCATCTGGCGTCTGTATCCTCGGCTTTCCTCACCAGCCAAATACTTGGCCAGCGCCATGCTGGTTGCGCAGATTGTCCTCGTCGCGCTGTCGCTCGAACTTCTACTCCCGGTCGAATATCAATGGATATACGATGTAGATCGCGAGTGGCAAATCCCGACGACTGTCACGTCGACACAGCTCGCGCTGGTTGCGGCAGTCGCTTTGATTACCGCCTGGCTCGCTAGAGGCCGGCCGATATGGCGCCGATTCTATCTAGTCGCCATCGCTTTGATGTTCCTGTATTTGGCCTGGGACGGGCAATTCAGCATACATGAAGCGATTCCAAACTGGCAGACAGTTTATGCGGGGGTGGGCGCATTCGTCGTGATTTCGACCTTCGCTGTGGTCGAGGCCTCGCCACGATCAGCCCGGATTTGGCATGTTTGCCTCGTGGGCGGTCTGGCGTTGACAACGTTTAGCGCAATTGTGTTGGATTACCATCGGGATGTGCCGAACTGCCTCATCCTCCAGCAAACGCCCGCAACTGGATGCCCGGTCTCGGTTCTTGAAGAAGCACTCGAGTTTATGGGTATTTGGATTTCCTTGATCGGTCTGTTAGGCCAGTTTTCCGAGGCGATATCGAGCCCACCGCCACTTATTCGCCGGCTTCTGCTTGCGTTTCCTGCGCTTTGGATACTCGCGCACCCGTCCTTGCTTCTCTTTGTTGAATACCAGTTCACGGCTCAGCCGGCTGCCGTCAGGTACGAGGAGAATATCTGGCTGAAAGGCTACCGTGTAGACAGGGGCGAGGAGGCGATCACACTTGCCTTCTTCACGCAGGCCGTCAGTTGGGGCAAAGAAAATATGTTGGGCTATTCCGTTCATCTCGTAGATCAGCTAACTGGTGAATCCATCGCCGGCGCAGACGCGCTGGTGGATCGCAATTATATTTGGAAGAAAAAAGCGTCTGTCTTCCGGCAGCAGATCACGGTCGAAATCCCGCCGGAAGCCCCGGCAAACCGAGCGCTTTGGCTGGTGCTGACGTTTTGGCGCGAGGAAGATGGAGACTATCTGCCGAGGACAATCACTGCGAGTGATCGGCAAGCGCTCGGCGAAGGACAAGTTGTGTTGAGCGAGTTGGCATTGCCCGCCGAAACGGATACCTCAACGGCCGAAGGACAATATATATTCGACGACCGGTTTGCGCTTGACCGGGTCGAGTTGCCCGCAAGCGCCATGGCAGGCGCCTCGTTGCAAATCAACTTTGCCTGGAGTTCGGACGCCGATGGCAGTGAGGATTTCGTGCAATTTCTCCATTTTTATCACGAAGAGAGCGACGAATGGTGGGGTTATGACCAGCAGCCGCTGGGCCCGCGTTTCCCAACACGTTTGTGGTATGAGGGTTTGGCCGATACCGAAACTTGGGAGATTCCGCTGCCCGCCAATCTTGCGCCCGGGAAATACCAAGCATTTACTGGTCTGTATCGACCGGGGGATACGGCGCGCCTGCCAGTCAAAGATGCGACCGGCAAGCCCCTCGCCGATGCGCGCGCGCCGCTGGGCAAGATCACAATCGGGAAGCAGTAGAGACCTGCGCCCGACGGCAGTGTATAAGCTGTGAGACCCGGCGCTTGCTCGCGCCATCTCGCCCAGACAGCCTTTGCCGCAGCCACCATCGCCGCCGCCCAGGGCTTGTGATATGATGAAGCTGAGAACAAGAATGGCAAGGACCTTAACCTATGGCCAAGCGCAGGCGCAAGAAACCCAATATATCGGAAGCTGTCCTGCAACAAGCGCGTCAAGGCGAGGCGGAGTCGACCGCCGCCCAGGAGCCGCGTACGGACGTTTCCCCCGCGCCATCCGGTAAGGCGCCAACACGCCGCCGGCGGGCCTTGCAAGCAGCGCAACTGGAACAACGGAAAGACGCCGGCACGCTTGACGGCGACTATGTGGCCGAGCTGCTGGCGAACCCGACCAAGGTGGTCACCGAAGAGGATCTACGCGCCGATTACGGCTTTGTCATCAAGGACCTGCGTAATATGGGCATTTTGGCGGCTGTCTTGTTCATCGCCCTGGTGCTCGTCTCCCTCGTCCTGCTCTGATTGCGCATCTTTGTTTCGAGACCGCATCATGCCTTGGTCCGCGCTTCAAGACATCTTGCGCCGCATCTCCACCCCGACACGCATAATCACCACCCTTTATGCGCTGCTGCTCGCCCTTTTCACGCTCCTCCGCGCGCTGCGCCTCAGCGACGCGCCCTTGCTGGACCTGGCGAATGCCTTTGCGCCCTACCTCTATATGCCGCTGGTTGTCACTTTTCCCCTGTCTATCATCGTCACGCGACAGAGCGGCCTGGGCGAGGAAGCGGCGCGGAACCGGCTGGCCAAACCGCGCAAGTCCCGCAAAGGCGGCGTCAATCCGCCTCGCTGGAGTGTCCTGCTGCAAATCTGCCTCATCGGCATCGGCCTGTACTGGTTCGCCGCGCCGGCGATGTATCGCCCGGTTGATCCCCCGACTGCAACCACGTTCAAGGTCGCGTCCTTCAATGTGCAAGGCAGCAATGCCGAGCTCAAGCGCGCCACCGACTGGCTGCTGGGCGCGGCGCCCGATCTGATCGTGCTGCAAGAAACAGCCGAGGGCTACGATGAGCGGCTGGCGCCACTTTACGAAGTCTACGCGCACGAAGATCATATCGAAGGCAGCGTTCGCGTCTTTTCGCGCTTCCCCATCCTGGCGCGCGATGCCCTGCTCATCGAGGAAAGGCCCGGCCGCGCCGCGCTCCGCCTGCTCCTAAACGCCGACGGCCGGCATCTGGCCGTCTACGCTGTGCATCTCAGCTTGCCCCTGAGGAAGCGCGGGGGCGAGAATCCCTTGGCAGATCTCGGTCTCGAGGCGCTGCTGCGTTATGACGAACGTCGCCGCAACGCGCAGATTCATACCCTGCTGGAACTGCTGGAAGGCGAGGCGTCTCCCTACATCGTGGCGGGCGATTTTAATATGAGCGACGCCTCCCTGATTTATGACAGGATCGCGCTGCGCATGCAGGACGCCTGGCGGACCGCCGGCAACGGCGCCGGGCGGACCTGGCCCGTGGCCGAGGCTATCGGCTTGCCCCGCGTGATCCACCCTTTCCTGCGGATTGATTATGTCTGGCACAGTGATGCGCTGCGAGCGACAGCGGCGACTGTCGGCGAGGCGATAGGCTCCGACCATCTGCCTCTCAGCGCGGAATTCGAGTGGGTGGATATAGCAAACTAGGGCATTGTAGATTAACCGCAAAGACATAAAGGCCACAAAGCGGATCGTGCCAAAGACGAATATACTATAGGCATGGATGCCAGACTGCAATTCATCCCGATCATGATCGTCGGCTTCGGGGCGGCGCTCTGCTTGACCCCGCTGACCCGGCAGATCGCCATGCGTCTCGGCGTCACGGCCAAGCCCAGCAAGCGGAACATCCACAAACGGCATGTGCCGCTGATGGGCGGCGGCGCCATCTACATCGCCTTCGTCCTGTCTCTGCTGCTCTTCAGCCCGCCCGACCACCTGCGGGAACTGGGCGCCATCGTGGCCGGGACGACCCTGCTGGCGCTGATCGGCTACCTGGACGACCGGCGGCATCTCAGCCCGCGCCTGCGCCTGTCGGTCATGACATTGGCGGCGCTGCTGGCGACGCTGGCCGGCGTACAGATCAGGCTCTTCAACAACCCGTTAATCGATATCCCGTTGACCCTCTTCTGGATCGTCGCCCTCATCAACGCCGTGAACTGGATCGACAATATGGATGGGCTGGCGGCTGGCACAGCGGCGATCACCGCCGGCTTCTTCCTGCTGCTGGCGCTGACGCAAGGGCAGATCCTGGTGAGCATGCTGGCGGCGGCGATATTTGGCAGCGCCGTTGGCTTTCTGATTTACAACTTCAATCCCTCCAGCACATTCATGGGCGATATGGGCGCCTATACGCTGGGTTTTGTGCTGGCGATCCTGGCTATCAAGCTGAAGTTCTCCGCTCAGCCCTTAAACGTGACCTGGATGGTGCCGGTATTCGTGCTGGCGCTGCCTATTCTGGATATCAATCTGGCGATTTTCACGCGGCTGCTGGAGCGCCGTCCCCTGATGCTGGCGGCCACCGATCACATCTCGCATCGCATCCTGGGCCTCGGCGCGACGCAGCGTCAAACGCTCGCCCTGCTCTACCTGTTCTCCTTTCTATTTGGCCTGGTCGCCGTCTTCATCAGTCAAGCGGAGGTCGCGCAGGCGCGGGCCGTCGGCGGGCTGTTTCTGTTTTTGCTCGGCGGAACCTTCGCATTGCTGGTGTTGATTCGCTGGCGCGAAAGAAATGCCCACCAAACAAGGGCTTGACCGGGATCAGCCCAAACAATCGGCGACGAGCAGAAGACCCGCGCCCAGCTTATCCCTCCAATTCGCTTTTGGATGTCGAATGGCGTTTGTACAGACGCGAAAGAGGCAGACAGCCTCACGAAGGGCCAGGCTTCGCGGATTCCAGCGAAATCGCGCCAGAGCGGCGTCGCGCAGCAAGTCATAGTATTGGCGGCAATTTTGGGCTCGGGGCTCCCGCGCGAATCGCGCTGACCAGCGCAGATGGGCGAGGAAATTGCCAATATCCAGCATGGGATCGCCCGGGGCGATGTCCTCAAAGTCGACGAGAGCTATTCTTCCATCCCGGAGTAGAAGCATCTGGTCATCATAAAAGTCATTATGCGCCATAGACGACGGACGCCAGGACCGAACAAATGGATCCAGAGAATTTGCAACGTCATTCAGAATTTGCTCAGTCTCATAGCAGTCGCGTAAATTGTGCCGGAAGCTCCGCAAAGCTCTTCGGTAGGCTCGCTCAAGGTCGAAGGGACGAGCTTTACAGTTATCGAGAGGCACTCGCCACAACAACTCAAGCCTGTCCAACAAACGATCAGGAGGCGGGGGCTTACCCTTTCTGACCAGTGAGCGCAGGTTCCAACCTTGCACTTCCGTAAGCCACATTAGACCGCCTTCAGCCCAGTATCCGGCCAGCCCCGGCACAGCGAATCCAGACTGTTGGGATCGCTCGTATGCGGCGAGAAACGGCTCGAAATCCGCGGGCCGGACGACGCGGGCATACAGCCTGACTTTCCCGATCAGGTGGCGCAACACAGCGCGATAGGTTGGTCGATAGCGAACGAGTTGAACGCGGGCGCGGCGAGCAGGCACTTCCAACACATGCTCGTTCACCAGCCGCAGGGCGGAATCGGGGCGAGCGGCGTCGACGAGTCCGGGCAGTCTCTGATCTTGTGGATAGCGATTCACCATTGGGGTCCCGTTGCGCCCAATCGTAGCCACAAAATACTCCGAAGGCAGATACCTGTCTTGGGGCCAGCCTACTTCATAGCTAACGGTGGCGCTCCTGCCGATATTGTGAATGAAGTGGCGGATGCGGAAGCGCTGCGGGGCGCCATGCCCGGCCGGCAGACGAGCCTGGCAGTTCTGCCAAACCCACTGCGGATCAAAAAGCTTGGGCAAATCCGGCAGCCTCGGGTCAGCGGGAAATTCCAACGCCTCAAAATATGGAGGGGCCGCTGCCGCTGCGCTCACGATGAGAAGTCACTGTCGTCGCTGTCGTCGCTGTCGTCGTCCTCAAGGTTGCCGGTGGTGTCATAGCCGTCGCTGTCCGTGCCGTCATTATCGGTCAAGTTGCCAGTGGTATCGTAGCCGTCACTGTCCGTGCCATCGTTGTCGGTCAAGTTGCCGGTGGTATCGTAGCCATCGCTATCCGTGCCATCGTTGTCAGTGTCGTAGCCGGTGGTGTCGTAGCCATCGCTGTCTGTGCCGTCATTGTCCGTCGCCAGCGGCGTGGAAATCCCGTCGAAGTCCGTCGTGGGCGGTGGCGTATCGTAGCCATCGCTGTCCGTGCCATCGTCATCAGTCGGCGGAATCGAAGAATCAATGCGATCGGCGTCCCTGTAGGTGAATTGCTGACCCGGGTGTATCAGTGAGGGATTGTCAGTTTGCGCCTTGAGCACCGCGTACGGTATACCCAATCTGGCTGCGAGCCGCCAAAGCGTATCGCCTGGTCGGATGGTATAGGTATAGACTATCTCCTCTTCTTCACCAGGCGGCGTGTCGTAGCCATCGTTATCGGTCGGCGGGTCCGCCCCGTCATCGTCATCGTCGTCATCGTCATCGTCATTTTCGATTTGGCTGCCGCGAGGAGTCAGAACGGGACTGTCTTCCGTGTTCGCCCCGCTTTGCGCGGAGATGAAATTTGTTCTTTGAGCAAAAAAGGCAAAAACCAGGGAAAGCACTATCAAATTGAAGAGTAGCGTGACCGAGACAGAACAAATTCTTTTTCGCATGGTAAATCCTCATATTCTCTGATGCAATTCATATTTTACCCTGCCGAAATAAAAACTACAAGCACTTATCAGTTTTGTGTTATTTGCGCATTTCGACAACCGATGACTTAGGCGATCGACCTGACAATTGCAATATGCTTAGAACTTCTGTCATAATGAGCGCCTGTGTGCCAACATGACACTCTGATAGCGTCGAATGACACGTATCGCCGTATCCTCAAATTCGCTGGTAGATTACAGCCAAGACCGCTGGCGCTTAATCAAGGTAGATAACCCGACCGATCCGGAGCTCGTACTGGAAGCGAAAACCGGCGCGCCGCTTCGCTTCAGCGGTTATTTTGCCGTCAGCCGAGACCTGCCGGAATCCGGCGAAATCCTGAAGGCCGACCTGGGGCAGGTCCTGCTGGGCTGGTCGAGCGAGTCGGCCTCCTGGCAGTTGGGCCTAACGCTGTCGCCGGAGATTTCTCTGGCGCGGTCCAGCCGCTGGTTTGAGCTGCTGCGCTTCACCAATGCCGATCGCGCCATCTTCGAGGCGACCGCGGCGCAACTGGGCAAAGCCCTGGCGCGGGTGCTGGATATCCCCTTCGTCTCGTCGGAAGAGAGCATCGAAGAGGCGCCGGAACCGGAACCGATACCCTTGGTGGATTTGCCGCTGGAGCTGGGTATGTGGCGCTTGCAGCCCGCCTCATACAAAGCGGGCGACGAAGGCGAGTTGGAGTTGACGCGCCATAAAAGCTGGCTGCGCGGCAAACTGCGGCAAATCGCTTGGTACGCGCTTTGGACCGCGGTCTATCTCTGGGTGTCCATCGCCACGCTGACCAGCGACCTGGGCTTGCCAATAGCCGGCACCTTGATCCCAAATCCGTCCTGGCTGCCCTATCTGGGCATCGTTGTGGCGATCCTGCTGGCCCTGGGGATACTGCGTCAGATCTGGATCATCCTGCGGGAACCAGACAGCATCGTCATCAACCGCTGGGAAAAGACAATCAGCGCCAGGCGCGGCGGGCAGCGGCTTTGGCGAGTCAACGCCGGCGGCGTACAATCCGTCTATGCCAGCGAAGTGGTCAAGAAACGCGGCCGCCGCCACACCGTCTTTCACGGCGAAATCAATCTGCACCTGCTCGATGGCAGCTTTATGCCGGTGCTGGTTGACGCGGACAAAACTGTCGATGCTCTGCTGCCGGGCATAGACCCCATGACCGACAAGAAGCGAGCGGACGGCGTCAATTCGCTGGAGCCGGCCAAAGTCGCCAGCTCGCTGCAAGCGGCCGCTGTGCATATCGCGCTAAGCCTGGGCGACCTGCCCGTCAGGTACGACCGGCGCCTGCGCTAGGCTGCGCCATATCTTCCGGAGGGCAACTTGAAAAGCAAAGTAATCGTCGATCCCAGTTTTCGGCGGATGCAGGAAATATTCTCGGCCGCCGATCAAGCGCGGCTGCGGGACCTGGTGGATGTCGTCTGGGGCAAGGACGAGGCCATGCCGCTGGACGACTTCTTGCGCGCCCTGCCGGAGGCGGAAGCGGTGGTCTGCTCCGATTGGCGCTACGGCGCTGTGCTGGATCAGGCGCCCAAGCTCAAAGCCATCATGTCCGTCTCGGGCGGTTTTCCCCTCAAGCTCGATTATGAAGCCTGCCATCAGCGCCACATCCGCGTCTTGAGCGCCGCGCCCGGTTTCGCGCGGCAGGTGGCGGAGTTCTCGCTGGGCTTGGCGCTCGCCTCGGCCCGCGAAATCGCCTACCATGATCGTCTCATGCGCCGCGGCGACGAGCTCTATCTTTGGGCGGGCAACACCAATACCTTCATGCTCTACGACCAGCCGGTGGGCATCATCGGCTATGGCAGCATCGGCCGCGAACTGCACCGGCTCCTGGGTCCCTTCGGCGTCAGCGTCTCGGTCTACGATCCCTGGCTGGGCGATGGCTACCTGCGGCGGCAGGGTGTGAAGCCGCTGCCTCTGGCTGAGTTGCTCTCGGAATCCAGGTTCATCTTCGTGCTGGCGGTGCCATCATCAGAAAATCGCGCCATGATCACGCGGGACTTGCTCGAGCGCGTTCAAGAAAATGCGGTCTTCGTCTTGGCGAGCCGGGCGCACGTGGTCGACTTCGAGGCGCTGACCGAGCTGGTGCTGGCCGGGCGCTTCAAGCTGGCCACCGATGTCTTCCCGCAGGAGCCGCTGCCGCCGGATCATCCGATTCGCTCGGCTGAAGGCGCCATTTTGTCCGCGCATCGGGCCGGGTCAGTCGCGCAAGGGCTGGTCGAGCTTGGCGAGATGGTGGTGGACGATCTGGAGGCGGTGATACAAGGTTTGCCGCCGCGGCGCCTGCAAATGGCGGAGCCGGAATTGAGCCGGCGCTATGCCAGCAACCGGGCAAAAGCGCCTGAGTAAGCCCGCGCAGCGCTCAGTCCCGCACGCCGCGCATGGTTTCGGCGCGCAGGTGATCAACCACCGCTCTTAGGGCTTCTTCTTCGCTGGCGCCATCGGCCAGGCAGCGGTGATAAGCTTCCAGTTGACGGTCGGAACTTGTGCCCTTCTCCAGAATAGTATGCACGAAGTTGATCTCTTCGCGCGAGCCCAGTTCGTCCACGACATCATCAATGAGCTCGAGCAATTCCACCGCCAGGAATCGCATCGGCACCGACTCGCGCTTGCCGTAATCTATCAATTGTCCATCCAGGCCGAAGCGGACGGCGCGCCATTTGTTCTCGGCGATCAATTCGTTGGAATAGATCCGCCAACTCAGGTTTTGGTTGCGCAGCTTGATCAATTTGGCGACGAGAGCCTGCACCAAGGCCGCTATCGCTATCGCTTCGTCCACGGTCGTGCAGATATCGCAGATGCGGATTTCCAGCGTGCCGAAGTCCTCATGCGGGCGGCTGTCCCACCAGATCTTGGTGTAATCGGCCTTGCCGTCTTTGCGTCCCTTGCCCAGCGCGCCAACCTCCCCGAAGGTATCAATCAGGTGCGTGTATTCGCTGAACGAGGAGAAGATGGGGGCCGTGCCGGTGCGCGGCAAATTCTCGAAGATAATGCTGCGGTAACTCTTCAGGCCCGTAGGATGACCATGCCAGAAAGGCGAACTGGTGGAGAATGCCAGAAGATGCGGCAAGAAGTAACGCAACTGATTCTGAATATCGATCAGCAGGTCGAGTTGTTCCGGAGAGGTGCCAAAGCCGATATGCACGTGCATGCCGAAGATGAGCATCTGCCGCGCCACTTCCTGCATATATTCTTTCAAGTCTTGATAGCGCTCGCCGACATTGGCTTCTTGCTCTTCCCAGCGCGCGAAAGGGTGCGTGCTGGCGGCGACGATGCCGTAGCCGTAGCGCTCCGCCACGGTATCGACCTCGCGGCGCAGGCGAATCAGTTCCATGCGCGCTTCCTGAACATTGCGGCAGATTGCGCTGCCGATCTCGATCTGCGACTGCATGAATTCCGGTTTGACCTGCGCGCCGATCTGGCGGATGCGTTCGTCGTGCAGCAGCTTCTGAACGACCGCGGCCAACTCGCCGGTCTGCGGGTCTATAAGCTGATATTCTTCTTCGATGCCGATGGTCAAGGGCGCTGAGTACATGCTATTACCCTCCGCTCAAGGCGTAAAATCTGAGAGCGATATTAACATAATACTACATTCAGGCAAGCGCGTCCGCCGCTGGCGTCTTGTCTTAACGGGATTTGGAAGAAGGCTATAACATTGCCCATGAATGAATGCGGGCGATATCTCAGTAACTCCAAGAAAGTAATGCAACATTCAAGTAAGATCGTGTAGGGGCGATTCGGTCGCCCGCCGGCACAAGCGTGGATTTTCGGGCGACGCACAGTGTCGCCCCTACATATCGACCTTATGCTCAATTTCGCATGACTTACTTGCGCTTACTTCTGCCCCTCTGGCCAAGATTCAGGATAGCGGCCAGGGGCGGACCTCGCAGCGCTCGGCCCAGTTGTCATACAGGTGGCTCATGGTTCGGACGCGCTCGGCTTCGCTGGCGCTGAGATCGTTGAGCTCGGTGCGATCGTCGATCATATTGTAAAGTTCCCAATCGCCGGGGTGCTTGCTCACGAGCTTCCAGTCGCCGATGCGGACCGCGCGGTTGCCTTCGTGCTCCCAGTAAAGTGGATTCTGCCGGCGCCAGTTCGCGTCGGTCAAAGCGGGCAGGAAGCTCTCGCCTTCGACCGGCTGAATGCGCTTCCCGTTGAATTCGCGGGGGTAGCGCGCCGCCGCCAACTCTGCGAAAGCGGGCATGATATCGATGAACTGAATCGGGCTGTGAATGATGGTCGGCTCATTGATCAGCGCCGGATAATGCAGGACACAGGGCGAGGAGATGCCACCCTCGTGCACCCAATGCTTGTAGAGGCGAAAGGGTGAATTGGAGGCGTTGGCCCAGGGCAAGTCGTAGCTCATGTAGGTATCGGCTGGTCCCGGCGCCAGATCGACGCGGTTGCCGACCCGCACGGGCCGGCCATCAGGCAGATCCGCAATAGTTCGATTGACATGACCGTCCTCAGCCAGGAATTCGGCGCAGCCGCCATTATCGGAGAGGAAGACAATCATGGTCTCGTCCAGGATGCCCAAGGCCTCCAGCCGGGAGACGATCCGTCCGATGCCCTGATCCATGCGGTCGATCATGGCGGCGTAGGCAGCCATGCGCAGGTCTTCCCAATCCGGCTGCGCATTTGCCGCCCAGGGATGGCTGTCAGCATCGCGCGGGGAGATGCGCCAGGCGGGATCAAGCAGGCCCAGGCTGTTTAATTCTTCGTGACGCTGTTGACGCAGCGCATCCCAACCGACGCGGTACTTGCCTTCGTATTTAGCGATATCTTCGGGGCGGGCGTGCAGGGGCCAGTGCGGCGCGGTGTAGGCGACATGCAGGAAGAAAGGCGCGCCAGCGTCATGCGCGTCGTTGATCATGTCGACCGCTTTGTCGCTGATAGCATCGGTGTAATAGAAATCATCGGGATACTCGCTGAGGATTTCTCCGTCTTCCGTCAGCGCGCGCGGATAGAAGAAGCTGCCCGCGCCCACCAGCGTGCCGTAGAAGCGGTCGAAGCCGCGGGTCAGCGGGGTGGGATAACCAGGCGAGCCGGGCCGCCAATCCGCCGCATTCAAGCCCAGCAGTTCGCCGCCCACATGCCACTTGCCGCTCATCAGCGTCTGATAGCCGGCGCCTTTTAGCACCTCGGCGATGGTGACGGCATCATCGCGCAGGTAGCCTTGATAAGCGCGACTGCCGCGATTCGCCACCATGTGGCCGACGCCAGCTTGCTGCGGATGCAAGCCGGTGAGCAAGGCGGCGCGGGACGGGCAGCAGCGGGCGAAGCTGTACATCTGGGAGAAGCGGGCGCCGGAAGCGGCGAGACGATCAAGATTGGGCGTGGCGATCTCCGAACCGTAGCAGCCGATATCGGAGTAGCCCATATCGTCGGCGAGGATGAGGATGATGTTTGGTTGGGGCATGGCAAGTCCTTTGATTCACCGCGAAGGCATAGGCATTTTTGCTTTCCCGCCATGTTCGCCGAATTCTTTGGGGTGAGGTTGGCGCGGATATGCACGGATTGGGCAAATGAATTCTGGCGTTGTGCAAAGTGTCAAGGGCAGTGACGGCGGGGATTGGGGCGGATTGAGGGCGCGATCTGCGTTTGCGCGGGAAAATAAATTCTGTGCCAATGGCGGTGGATTTGGTTGTTAAGCGGCGAACTCTACGATCAGTGTAACACAGGTTGGAGGCGGAAGCTAGACCAAATGTTCTCAAAGCGGCCTCGCCTGTCGAAACTCGCGGGCATTGCGCGCCGGGGTGCGTTCGGCTCGAGCGGGCGGGCCGAGTTGACTAGGCGGACGACCTGACAGATTGCCCCTACATGTCTCGATTGGTGGAAGATTCGCGCTGCGCGGGCGGCCATTAGGCGCGGCGTTCGGTCTGGAAGGCGCGCGCCTGCGCCATCGTCGGCAAGGCGGGAATCGCGCCTTTCTGCAGGCAGGTCAACGCGCCGACGGCGTTGGCGAAATCGAGGATCTCGGGCAGTCGGTCGCGATAGCCATCGCGGTTTTCCAGGATGCCGATGAGCATGGCGGCGACGAAAGCATCGCCGGCGCCGGTGGTATCGATCGCCGCGACGGGATAGCCGCCGTGTTCGATACGGTTGCCGTCGCGGGTGTGAAGGACCGCGCCTTTTGCGCCGTAAGTGACACAGATGAGCGCCATGCGGTCGCGCCAGAGCGGGGCGACATCAGCGCCGCCGGTCAGGAATTCCAACTCTTCCTCGCTGATCTTGAGCAGGTTGGCGTATTCCAGTCCGCGCAACATGCCGGCTTTCGCCGCCGACGCGTTTTCCCAAAGCGGCAGGCGCAGATTGGGATCGTAAGAGATGAATTTCTCCGCGGCCAGGGCATGGTCGAGCGCCATGATCAGCGCCGACGCGGCCGGTTCGTGGATGAGGGTGATGCTGCCGTAATGGAAGGCGTCGCAGGCGTCGATGAGGGCGGTATCGACATCGGCCGGGGTCATGAGCATATCGGCCGAGGGGTGGCGGTAGAACATGAAACTGCGGTCGCCATCGGCGGTGTTGGAGACAAAAGCCAGCGCGGTGCGCGCTTCTTGGGAGAAGGTCAGGCCAGCGATATTCACATGCTCCGCCGCCAAGACAGCGGCCAGATGCCGGCCGAAGGGGTCTTCGCCGACTTGGCCCATGAAGGCGCTCGGGTAACCCAAGCGCGCGACCGCTGCCGCGACATTAGCGGGCGCGCCTCCCGGCGCCTTGACGAAGCCCGAAGCATCGCCGACGGCGACGGCCATCTCAAGCGCGACAAAGTCTATGAGAAGTTCGCCGAAAGACAGAACGGACATGGCCAGGGCCTCGTGAGCTGTGAATGCGCAAGGGCCCTATTGGGGGACCGAGGCTTGATCGCGCTGGACAAACTCGTTGATGAAACCGCCGCGATCGCTGGCGACCAAAGCGCCGCAAGCGATATTAATCTCCAATGTGCCCAGCAGTTGCAGCAATTGGCTCATTTGCTGCTGCATGATGAGCATCATGTCATCCCAACTGACATCGTCGGGCAGGTCATGCTGGCGCAGGTCGCGCATGCTTTCGAGGTATTCCAGCGCCGGCTCGACCGCGTCGAAGACCAGTTGCCGCGGCAAGTCGTGGCGGACGACGGCGTAAAAGTGTCGCGCCAAGATCCGCGTGCCGTTTTCCAGGGCGAAGGCGTGGCAAGGCAAGCTGAGCGGCTGCACCTGCGCCCCGTTTTCACTGAGCAATACCATGGCGCGGCGGATCAGCACTTGCAACTCGGGTGTGGTGTGCAGGCTGTCCGTGCTCGCCAGGACGCGCCCATCCGGCTTGAGCACGCGCTTGATCTCGGCCAGGCAAGTATCAATATCCGCCAAGTGGTAGAGCACATGATTCGCCATCACCACATCAAAGCTGTCATCGGCATAGGGCAGCACCAGCGCATCGCCGAAGGCCAGGCGTTCGGCGGCGCAGGGATGTTTGTAGAGCAGATTCGGCGAGAGGTCGACGGCGTAATATTCCACTTCCGGCTGGGCTTTGATCAGGCGGGAGTAGTGACTGCCGATGCCAGCGCCGATATCTAGGACGACCTCGTCGCCGGTCCAATCGATGGTATCGAGCGTCCAGGCGGCGAAATCGGTGCGCGGCACACAGTATTTGGCGTAAGTTTCTTCCAGAATACGCAGGTTGCGGTCGGTCGCGTAATATCGCCGAATTGGGTCATCTTGCTCAGCAGGGGGCATCACTCATCCAGCCAGTTCGGAGAACTGCTCTGTGTCATTAAACTTACTATACAACCGATTTGCCCAAGCGCAAGCAGGTTGAAAGCGGCGCGCGCCATCTATGCCGCGCCTGACAAGCAGTGTCTAGGCGCCCCAGGATTCCCAATAGGTCAGTTCGCTGGCCGGGACGCGGTCGGCTTTTTGGAAGGTCTCGCCTTTGAAATAGGCGATGGGCAGCAGGGCGGCGGTCGTCACATCGGCGGGAATGCCGAGGATCTCGTTGCATTCTTTCTCGTAGCTGAGATGCAGCGTCGTCCAGGCGGCGCCAATGCCACGGGCCCGCAGCGCCAGCATCAGCGACCAGGCGGCAGGGATGATAGAGCCGTAGAGGCCCGCGTTCACGGCTGGGCTGGCATCGCGGGCGCGCCCGTGGATGCAGGGGAAGATCATCATTGGCGCTTCGCCCATGTGGTCGGCCAGGTAGCGCGCCGAGTTGATGACACGCTTCATTTGGGCGCTGGGTTCCAAGGATTGTACGTCCGAGCGGCTGGCGACGGCGGCGTATTCGTACCAGGATTGCTTGTAATATTCGCCGATTTGCGCTTTCTTTTCGGCATCGGTGAGGACCAGCCACTTCCAGCCTTGTTGATTGCTGCCGGTGGGCGCCTGAATGGCGATTTCGAGGCAGCGCTCGATGGCGCCGCGCTCGACCGGGCGGGTCAAGTCGAGGCGCTGGCGGACGCTGCGGGTCGTTTCCAGGATGTAGTCCACTGATGCTAGGTCGAAGTTCATGCGGCTTCCTTTCGGCAGAATCTCTTGGTTCGTTTGCCGTCTGTGAGTCTGGCGGAAATGTCACAGGTATTTTAACCACGGAGGGCACTGAACGCACAGAGAGAGCGCAAGGTTTATTCGTCCTCGCCGAAGGTCTCCGCCAACCAGGCGAGGATCAAGCCGCTTACGCTGTCGTATTCGGAATCGAAGAGGCGCGTGCCATGCGCCCGGCCGGGATAGAGGCGGGCGGTCACATCTCCCTTGGCATTCAAAAACATCTGTCGGATGGCGGTCGAGCTACTACTGTCATTCTGCGCCGCGACAAGCAAGGCGCTGCGGTCTGCCAGGCCATCGACCAGCGCCGACTCGGGTTTGACGCCGCGGTAATCCAAACCGGGCGATAAGGCGACCGCGCCGCGGCAAGTCTCGGTTTCGGCGCAACTGATGAGAGCGACGTTGGCGCCGATGCTGCCGCCGATGATGGCCAAGCCCGCTTCGCTGCTCTGGCCTTGGGCTGCCAGCCAGTCGACCCAGCCTTGCATATCAGCGATGGTCGAGTCCCAGACGCGGTCTCCGCCGGATGCGCCATGGCCGCGCATGTCGATGTTGAGAATGGCGTAGCCGGCTTCGCGCAGGTCGGGGATGAGGGGCTCCCAGGCGCCTCGGTTGCTGTTGAGCATGTGGAGCAGGAGGAGGACGGGGGCGGGGTCGCCTGTGGCGGGGTAGAAGTCGGCGACGAGGGATATGTTGTCGGCGGCTTGGCGGTTGATGGTTTGCTGGGCTGGGAGGTCTTGGGCGGTGGTGGTGAGGACAACGATGAACATAATGAACGATAGTAAGATTATGGTGGAAAACCGGCGCATAGCATTACTCCTGCTTGCCGTCGAATCATAAAGTGTCTCCAAGAATCTCACTTCCGCTTCCTCCTGCCCCGCCCCAGCAGATACAGCAGGAGAAACACGACGAGTCCAACTATCATCCACTTGTCCTGCGGCGAAAGCTCAGCCGGCGGCGCTGTTTTCGACGCGATGCGGATCGTATGCGGCTTGTCCGCGTCGCTATGACGATAGATCAGCAACTGCTCCTCGCGCTGGATCTCGAACTCGCCATCGCTGACCGTGACCTCATAACCCTCGGGGTATTGCGAATTGGGCACGAAGATCTCGGTGGGTTTGGTCAGCGCGCTGTCGTGGCGGAAGCTGAATGTGAAGGCCCCGCGCGCCATGTCGAAGCGCATGCTCAGCGGCTCGCCGGCGATCTTGCGCGCATAGGGGCGGGCAACTGCCGACAAAGCGCGCCCGCCGGAATCAAGGTCGGCTGGGTTGCTTTGCTGGTCGCGGCTGAAGATGGAGAGGTCTTCGTTGTTCCACAGGTCGCCGTGGGCGTTGCTGTTATCGGGACTGTAATTCCAGAGGGTGTAGCTCAGCAGATTGTCATCGAGGGCGCGCAGGTTGTAATCAAGCGCTTGCGTCTGCCGGGTGAAGTCGCCGGTGTGATAAGCGGCGGCGCCATTCATATCGAAGGGGATGCCGAACTCGCCGACCACAATCGGCACGGCGCCCATCGCCTCATCGGCATAGCGGCGGAAGTTGCCGAATTGCCGGCTGAAATAGCGGCGGATGGATGCCTCGCCGATGAGCGGACGCATGGTGGCAAAGTCGAAATTGAGCTGGGGATGAAAGCGGCGCGTGAAGAGAGTGATGCCATCGTAGAAGTGCGGCGCGTAGACCAGCTTGTCCGCCGTCTCATATTTGGGCGGCGGCATGAATGGCTCGGCTTCGACGAAGATATGCGCCTCGGGCATAACGACGTGGATGCCGGCGGCGAAGCGCTCGGTAAAGGGTTTGAGGAAATCACCCGCGAAGTTTCCGCGGGCGAAATGGGCCGGGCGCAGCAAACGCGGCTCGCCATCGTCCGCGACATCCCAGACGCCATGCGCGCGCCAGACATCGCCGCAGCCATCGCGCCAGACAGTCGCGCCACCCGGATCAAGCCGTGTTTTGGTCGTCTGCCTGGGCGGGAAGCTGGGCAAGGGCGAGCCGAAATCCGGGCACTCCTGGGCGAAGCCGTTGGCGAGGAAGATGGCTTGGGCCGGCGTCGGCATCACCCCGCGCTGGAAGAGGAGGTGACCGTGGCTGCGCAGATCTGGCACGCCGATCAAACCGAAATGCGGCTCGTTCATCGTGCCGAAACCGACGATATTGGGCAGGTGGCCGATGCGCCGCGCGACATGGGCATAGGCTTTGACATAATGATCCTGCAGGTAATCCTGGATGTTGCGCCCGTCGATGCGCAGGTTGGGCGCGAAGGTCTCGCCGCCGAAGAAGAGCGTGAACATGGTGAAAGCGGCGAAGCGATAATAGTTGTTCGCCCACATCAACTGCGGGAAATCATCCCCGTGCCGTTGATGCAGCAGGGCGGCGCCGGTCTCGTGCAGCTTGGCGACATCCATGCCGGCCGCCTCAAGGGTCCAGGCGGGCGCGCCATCGCCGCCGGCGAAGCGACTCCAGACATCCTGGTGCGGATCGATGAAGAGGTGGATATCGTATTCCAGCGCCTTTTCCAGCACCGCTTCGAGGTAATCGAGGTAGTCTTCGTCGTATGCGCCGGGGCCGGCGTGCTCGATCGCTTCCCAGGTGACGATGAAACGCAGAAAGTCCAGCCCCCAATGTTTCAAACGGGCGAAGTGCTCATCGGCTTCGTCCAGCGGGAAGGGGCGGCCGATGAAGCTGACATCGCGGGTTTCGTCCAGGCTGTCGGGCAGGTGAGTGAAGCCGGGCGGGTCGGCCGGGACTTTGCTGCTGCCGCTGAGGTTGACGCCGTGCAAGATGCGCGCGCGGCCCGTTTCGTCGATGAACCAGCGACCTTTGGCGGTGATGGGCATGTGGAGTTTCCTGTTGGTGGATAAGGTTGGGCGGGATTATAGCATAGGCAAATTGCTACACCGCCGGCCAAGGCCGATTCGGACCGGGACCCGGCAGCGGAAAATGACCCGTCTCCAGCAGCCGCTCCACGCGCAGGCGCAGCATCCGCAGTTCAATGCCGGAAAGCAAGTCGCGCATGTCACGTGTGTAAGCGTCGCGGTCATCGGCGAGGCGTCCGCAGAAGATCTCCAGATCAGCCCGGATCGCCGCCGGAATTGTCATGCCGGCATAATCCCAAATGACCGTCCGCAGTTTCTCGCTGGCGTTGAAGGTCAAGCCGTGGTCGATGCCCCAAAGATGCCGGTCCTCATCGACCAGGCAGTGCCCGCCTTTGCGGTCGGCATTGTTGGCGATGGCGTCGAAGATCACCATGCGTTCGAGCTGAGAGCTCAAGCACGATTTGTCGAAAGTGTAATAATGCTCTTCCGGGTCGTGGTCGATGAAGAGTTGCACTGAGCCGATGCCGCGGGTGCCAGCGCGCAGGAAGGTGGGCGGCACGAGGCCCCAACCCAGCGCTTTGGATGTCAAGTAGGCGGCCGTTTCCCGATTGCAGAGCGTGCCATCGGGGAAATCCCAGAGCGGGCGCTCGCCTTTGCGCGGTTTGTAAATCGCCATGATGCGGATGTCGGCGCGGACGATATTGACGAGGAAGGTATAATTCGAGCCCCAGCGCATCAAGCCGACTTCGTCATCCATCTCGCCATATTCGAGAATGTCAATCGCTTCGTCCAGGGAGATGCACACAGGTTCATCGAGGGCGCGGGCGGTGTGTACGCGGGTGACGCTCATTGGCGGCTGACCTGAGGTCGTCGGTTGGGCATCCTCATTGTAGCTTGCGGGCGGAGCGATGCGCAAGGCGGCTCAAGCGCTCAGCGATAGGCCGCGGTAGACCTGCGCCAGTCGCAGGCGGCAGCCAAGCGGCTCCAGCGCAATCTCGTCACTCGCGTCGTTGAATTGCTGCAAGTGCCAGCCGCTTTCCGTCCGCGTATACCATTCGGCGAAGACGCGTTCCTGGTCGAGGATCAGGTAGCCTTGAATGCTGGGCACGGCGCCATAGTAAGCCACTTTTTCAACGTGGTCGGTGGCGATAGATGACGGCGAAGTCACTTCCACCACCGCGGTCGGATTGAGCAGCGTGACCTCGTTCTCTTCCTCAAATTCTGGTTCACCTCGAACGATGCTGACATCCGGATAGAGATACTTTGTATCATCGACTCTGACGCGCATCTGACTGGCGTACACTTCGCAATCACGGGGATCCAAGAGGTCAATAAGAGTGCGTATTGTCATGGCTACAATCTTGTTGTGACTTCTTGTTCCGCCGGGCATGGGATAGATCTCTCCATCTATGAACTCGTTCCTGATATCGCTCGTCTCGTCGAAGGCGAAGTATTCTTCGACTGTCATTGAACGTGTCTTGGCAATCATTTTCTGTCCTCGCTAACCCGCGTCAGCAGGCGATTCACTCTCATTGTAACGCGGCCGGCATGCCGTTCAGGTCCAATAGAATATGATGCGACCGTTCTGCTTGGCGTCCGGTCTTCCCGATTTCACCGTGTCCATCGCGTGCAGGCTGAGGGCGCGCATCTGCTCGCGCGTGCACCACATTCGCACGACTTGCGGCTCGCCTTCGCTGCTTTCAAAGAGGTTAAAAGCCGCTTGCGCCTCTTCTTCCACATCGAGGTCGTCCACATCATCGAGATCGTCAATCTCGTCGTCTTCATTGAGCTCGCCGTCGGCTTGGGGCACAAATTCCTGCGCGACCAGGATGATCTTGTTTTCGTTCGCTTCGTAGGCCAGGCCCATCTGCGCGATGCGGAAGAGCGGCTCAATCGGCTCGCGCAATTCCATATCCAGATTGCTGAAGTCGGCTTCTGTTCGGCTGTCGTCATGCGCGTCGATATCATCCAGCAATTCGGCGATGGCGGAGGACAGCGCGTGGGCCTGCTCCTTTTCTATGGTGAAAGAAACGATGCGGTTGTCCTGGCCCGCTTGCAGGTGAAAGGTGCGCTTGCCTTTTGGGCCGATCGTGCCGATGGTCACAAAATCGACCGGATTGAGTTCAATGACATTGCTCATGCTTACCTCCATCTACAAGCATTGTAAGCGAAACTTGTAGAGCGAGCGGCGGGATTCAACGCGCAGCCTCATTTGCCTCGCCGCTTTTGCGCTGCCTGCTTTCCGGCGCCCTTCTGTTGCCTCATTAGCGCCTGCAAGTGTCCGATATCATTCATGCTCACGATATACGGGCGGCTGTGCCCCAACTGCAAAATGCTGATGGACGCGGGCGAAATCACAATTCGCTGGAAGACATCGAGGTGCATGCCTAGGTAATGCGCCAGCGCCATCTTTATCAGATCGGCATGGAAGACAAGCGCGATCATCTCGTCCTGGTGCCGGCATACAAGCGCCTCCAGCGCGTCGACAATTCGCGTCTGAACCGCGCGCATCGTCTCGCCGTTGGGGAAGCTGGCGCGCGAAGGGTATTCTTGCACGACGCCCCACATCTTGCGCCGCTGCAAGTCCCGTATCGCCATGCCTTCCCAATCGCCATAGCGCACCTCGCCAATCTCGGCGTTGGCTTCCACATTAAGCTGCGGATGATGTTTGGCGATGGCCGCCGCCGTTTCCATCGTGCGCTCGATCGGGCTGGCGTAGATATGCGCCAGCGGCAAATCCGCCAGGCGCGCGCCCAGCGCCTCGGCTTGCGCCCGACCCTCTTCGTTCAGGTGTACGCCAGCGGTCCAACCGGCCAGCTTGCCCGTCTTGACGAAGTCGTTCACTGCATGGCGGATGAGCAGAATAGTGGTCATGTAGCTTTGCCGCGGACAATTGTGGATGATGGTGGATGATAACATATTCGCGCGCGTATCAGCTAGCCGAGCTACGGGCAAGGGCAGCGCCTCGGTGTATGATTAACGATATCCGATTAGCGACGGGGAAGCGTCGATGAGATTCGCCATCAATTATTCGCCACAAGCCGAGAAACTCTGGCGCGAAGGCAAGATCCAAGTTGATCTCTTCAAATGTCCGGATTGGCCCGATTTGGTAGACAAGGTCAGCCGAATTCACAAGGTTTACGTGCACTGCTCGCTGCAAGCCGGCCGTGGCTGCCTGCATTCGACTGATTTTGCATTATTGCGCCGCTGGCTGGATGAAACCGACACAACCGTTATCAACGCGCATTTCGCGGTGGGCATATCGGACTTTTCGTCGCCAGAGGCAATAACGCCCGAAGCGGTCATTGAGCGCGCTTTGCGCGATCTGGAAGTGATGTACCAAGAGATTCCTGTCGACAAGATCGTGATCGAGAATATCCCATCGCCAGACCCAGGCTGGAACGAGGATATGGTTAAAGAAGTGGTCGACCCGGCGGTCTTTTCAGAGGTGATTCGACGAAGCGGCTGCGGCTTGCTGCTAGATATCGCCCACGCCATCCGCGCCTGCGAAGGCACGGGCCGCGACGATGTCAAAGCCTATCTCAACGCCATGCCGGTGCATGCGCTCCGCGAGTTGCACATCGTCGGCATCTTGCCGGAGCCGGACGAGCACGGCATACGCCACGATCACTTCGCCATGACCGAAGCCGACTGGGCAATGGCCGAATGGTCAGTCGAGCAGATTCGGCTGGGCCGCTGGAACAAGCCGGATACACTGGCTTTCGAATATGGCGGCATCGGCGAGAAATTCGCCTGGCGCAGCGACGAAGCGGTGATCGCCGCGCTTGTATGAACTGACGAAATCCGTTTGAGACTTCACTGGAAATCCAGCTTGAATGGCAGGTTCTGTAACGATATGCGGCCGCGGAAATCTGGATGCAGAGGGTGGGCATGATAGCGCGCTTCTGTGACAGCCGCGGCATCGACCGCGTCACCCGCCGCCATCTGGCGCTGCTGCTGATCGTGACGCTTTTGATCCAGGGCGCCATGTACCTGAGCTATCCCCTGCCCTCCACCAACGCCGACGATAATCAATCCGCCCAATCCTATCTGATCGGCGAACTGCTCAGCGGCAATCTGCTCATCGGCAACGTCCGCTACAACACGGGTTACGCCTTTGTCATGGCGCCGGCGCGCGCCCTGACGCGTACGCTGGGCCGCCTGGACGATCGCGCCTTTCTCCTCGTGCAGATGCTGGCATATAGCGCGATTCCCTTCATGGTCTACGATATGATACGACGCCGATTCGAAGCGCGGACCGCCATCATCACCGCGCTCGTCGTACTTGCCGATCCATTCGGCTTGCAATGGGCGCATTTTCGATTGCCGGAATGGCTGATAGCGCTGACGGCTGTTTGGGCGCTCTGGCTGGCGCAATTGGCTTGGTCCGCCAATCAAAGCCGCCGCCTGAAACTGGTGGCGCTGGCGTCCATCAGCTTGGGGTTGATGACGATCGCGCGTCTAAATTTCGTGCCGCTCGTGGCGGTATTCGGGGGCAGTTTCTTGTTTTGGCGCCATATCGGGCCGCGGCAGCGCCTGAGCTTGTTCGCGCTGGTCGGGCTGCTCGGCGCGGGTATCCTCGGCGGATACATCTTGCTTATTCAGCTCCCCTCGACCGGCGGAGGCCGCCTGAGTTGCACAACCGGAACCACCTTGCTTTCCGCGGCGCATCTCAAGGGTCTGCCTCTGCTCGCCTCTAATGGACCGCAATCGGCGCATTATGCGGAGCTTCTGACGTTGAAGGATGAGCAAGGCGCGACCATCAAGCCGGGCCGATATCAGTATTGGCGGATACCGGGACCCTGGCTGAGCGAGGCGGCGCGGGAGGCGTTCTTCGCCCAGCCAATCGGCGAGCCACAGGAGCAGATAAGGATATATTTTCCGGCGGAGCTCTTCTCATATATGGGCCCCTGCCCACTCGATGGCCTGCTCTTTGATGTCGCGCTTGAGGCGATCGCGCTGAATCCCGCCAAGTACACGCTGGAATCCTTGTGGGCCATCTTTAACATGCTGATTCTGCATCCGACCGAACTGGCTTTCCCGCCGCAATACCTGGAAGGCCCGCAAGACATCAACTTCTTGGGCGATGGCGCATTCGGCTTTCACCGCGCGGAGAGCGACTTGTACAACGGTCATCGCGTATGGAAGCCGGGCATAGTCATATACAGTCGTCTCTTTCCGCTAGTCAACCTGTTGAAGTTGCTGACGCCGCTCGCCATAATCGCCGCCTGCCGGAAGCGCGACTGGCTCTTGCTATGCACAGTTGCGCTCTACTTGGTGAGCCTGGTCGCCATCGCGACCGCCGCCATCGCCGAGCCGCGGTATTTCGCGATGGTCGCGCCGCTGGGTTCAATGCTGCTCGGTTGGTTTCTCGCGCGGATCCTGTGGCGCATATCGAACAGCGGGCGGACGAATCGAGCAGTCTGTTGGCCATCGCGCAACTCACCCTAGTAACCTGGCGACAGTGCTGATAAACTGATTCCCGCAAGGTGGTAAGCGGATGATATGATCAGTTTTTCCACGTTGGTGCAGTGGGAATGCACCCATCAGTTCCAATGAGAGCAATGTGAACGGCGCGGAGTCTGCACAGATGTGCAGCCCGTATCCGTCCGCTTGCGTCTCGATTCGCAGCCCGCGCCCAAGCCCTGACCCGGCTGAAAGCGCAGACCGACAAGATGATGGCAATACCCAGCAAACCGTATCACTATGAGGAGTGTCAAAAGAATGTCCGAAGAACGTCAGCAAGGTACTGTAAAATGGTTCAACGCCGAAAAGGGTTATGGCTTCATCTCCCAGGAAAATGGCGATGATCTGTTCGTACATTACTCAGAAATCCAAGGCTCGGGTTACCGTACGCTCGATGAAGGCGCGCGCGTCGAGTTCGTCGCCGTAGAGGGCCGGCGCGGCATGCAAGCCAGCGCTGTGTCCGTAATTGACTAGCCAATAGGCCAAGCAAGAAAAAAGAAACCCGTCTCCTGCGAGGCGGGTTTTTTTGTTTCTGATGCTTGCCCGAGGGCGGGTGTCTTAGCGCCGGCGAGACTCCACAAACTCAATCGCCGTCAGCAACTTCTCCAAGCCGACGCCGCGATCGCCCGTCAAGTGCAGGCGGATGGCGCGCCGTTCATGATCCTGCAGCGCATTTAAATCGCCGGCGGCTTGCGCGGCGAACAGCGTGCCAAAACTGAAGTCCATCCCCGGTATCGCCAGGTCGGGCGCCGCATCCGCCGTCAACTGCCAGAAGACGCCGTTGTTGCCGCCGCCTTTATGATATTGCCCGGTGCTATGCAAATAGCGCGGACCGTATCCGATGGTGACGGCGCGTTTGGTCACGTGGCGCAGGCGGCGCTGTATCTGCTCGATCAAACGCTTTTCATCGCCGCTGGGCGTGAAGTAGATGAGGAAGGCGAAATAGTCGCCGGCGTTTGTGCCGGCCATCTGCGCCGCAATCACTTGCACCGCGTCATGCCCGTCGAAGCCGTGCTGATGGCATAGCTCGCGCAACGGCGCCAGCGTGGGTTCATCCGCGTAAAGCTCCAGCCCGTCCCGCGTCATGACCGGGTCAGTGCCTGGCAACTGGCCCGACTCCTGATGCGCATGAAGCAAGGCTTTAGTCGCGTCCTTGGCTTCGGTGACGTTTGGCTCGTCAAAGGGGTTGACTTGCAGAATGGCGCCGGCGATGGCGGCCGCGTATTCCCAGCGGAAGAACTCGCCCGCGATGGCATGGCGATCCGCCAGGCGGATGGTCACGCGCGGGTGCCCGGCTTCACGCAATGTCCGCACCGCCGCATCCTTCTCCACGACATCGGCATCGTTATCGACGCGCAAGTAAATGAATAGTCGGTCGGTCACATAATCATGCGGCATGCCGATGGTCGCGCCCACCACCGGCAGCGCGCCCCGGCCCTCTTTGCCCAGGCTCTCCGCCAGCAACTGCTCGGCCCAATTGCCGAAGCTGGTCAGCGATTCGGTGGTATAAATTGTAACTTTATCGCGCCCCTTTTTCGCCAGCGCGCCGATCACCGCGCCCAGAAGCAACCCGGGATGATAATGCGAAGGGATGCTCTCGCGGTTGGTCGCCAGCATCGTATCGGCGCTCGACCAGAGCCGGTCGAGATCCAGGCCGATCAGCGCCGCCGGAACCATGCCAAAATAGCTGAGCGCGCTGTAGCGCCCGCCGATATCGGAGGGGTTGATAAAGATATCGCGGACGCCGGCCTTGCGCGCGATCTGCTCCAGGTTCGAGCCGGGATCGGTGATGACGATAAACTGATCGCCATTGCCGCCGGTCTTCTCCCAGAAATAGTGATCGAGCGCCAGAGTTTCGATGGTGCCGCCCGATTTGCTCGCCACGATGAAGAGCGTGTCTTCCAACGTGATGTCCTCCTCGACCTGGCGGATGCGCGCCGGGTCGGTGCTATCAAGCACGATAAGCGCGGGGAAGCCTTCTTGCGGACCGAAGGTATCGGCCAGCACTTCCGGCGCCAGCGAACTGCCGCCCATGCCCAGCAGCACAACATGCTTGAAACGACTCCCGCGCGCTTCCTCTTGCAGCGCCTGCAGGCGAGCGCGGTCGATGGTCCGGTCGAAATCGAGCCAGCCGAGGCGGTTGACGATCTTCTCCATCGTCGGCCCGTGATTCTTCCACAAGCTGCCGTCTTTGTTCCACAGGCGTGGATTGGCGAAATCGGCGTCCAGTCGCTCGACGGCGCGGTCAACTGCGCCATGGTAGATACCCAGCGCCAGCTTCGTGCGCTCAATGATGCCGCTGCGCAGGAGCGTGCGCTTGGCCGCTACCTGCGAGATCAAGGTCTCGAAGGCATCAATGAAGGCGTCGACGCCGTCATCTTGCAGGCGCGTCGTCACTTGACCCAGGTCGATACCGACCTCAGCCAGGCGATCCAGCACTTCCTCCGGCGGCAAGAAGGCGCCGGTTTCCTGCGTGAGCGTCGCCGCGGCCTCGCCATGATCCTTGAAAGCGGCGAGGGTGGCCGGCGGCAAGGTGTTCACCGTGTGCGGGCCGATCAAGTTGTCGACATACAGCGTATCGGAATAGGCCGGGTTCTTGGTGCCGGTGGAAGCCCAGAGCGGGCGCTGAACCTGCGCGCCGGCCGCCCTCAAGTCCTCAAAGCGCTCGCCTTCAAAGATACGCTGGAAGGAGCGGTAAGCCATCTTGGCATTGGCGATCGCCGTCTGCCCCAGCAGCTTGCTATTGGCGCTGATGCGCGTGGTGTCCTGCTGGACTTGCGCGGCGCGGATATTGTTCTCCAGGATTTGATCCACCATCACATCAATGCGACTGAGGAAGAAACTCGCGACCGATGCCACGCGGGTGACATCCTCGCCGGCCGTCCGCCGCTTTTCCAAGCCGCGGATAAAAGCTTCCGCCACCCGCTCATAATTGTTGATAGCGAATATCAGCGTGACATTGACATTGATGCCGGCGGCGATGGCGGCTTCAATAGCGGGGATGCCTTCGGGCGTGGCCGGAATCTTGATCATCAGGTTAGGCCGATCAACCGTATTGAAGAGGCGCTTGGCTTCATCGATGGTGCCTTGCGTATCGCGGGCGAGCAGCGGCGATACCTCCAAGCTGACATAACCATCGCCGCCCTCGCTGCGATCGTAGATGGGGCGGAACAGATCAGTGGCGTTCTGAATATCCTCGATGGCCAGCGATTCGTAGATATCCTGCGCTTCAAGATCAAGCATGGTCAGGATGTCGTCATCGTAAGTATCGGAGTCGCCGATCGCCTTCTGAAAGATCGATGGGTTGGACGTCACGCCGAGGACGCCTTCTTCATCAATGCGGCGCTGCAAATCGCCGTTTTCCAGGTCATCGCGATGGATGTAATCCAGCCAGGCGCTCTGGCCGTGTTTCTGAATTTCCAGCAGAGGATTGCTCATTCGGGTCTCCCGATACAGTTCATGCAGCTTGTCATTCTACAATTCTAGCAAAAGATTCCTTCGCTACAGAGGGCGCAGAGAGTACGGCAGGAAAGAACACAAGGGAACCACGTGCATCTATTGGCTTGTCAGCTGCGAGAAAACAAGGTGGCTTATCATTTGCGGCTAATTTGATGTTTGAACGCCTTCTGTGATTTCTAGCCTCTGCAAGCCCAGCTATGGTACATTACTGTAGCCGACATTCAATAGCTTGATAGGACCATCTGCCATGCAAATTTCATGGGTACTACTAGCGGAAAATGTAGCGGTAAACGAACATGCGCAGAGGATAGATATACTTGGTGAATTCCGCAGAGTGGTAGCCGATCAATTCCCATACTCATTGCCCAAATTCTATATCATATGTCGTGCGGAAGTTGATGCGCACAAACATGTGACAATGCCATATAAGGTGACAGTGCGCAGGCCCTCAGGTGAGCTGGTTGAACTCCACAATAGTGACGTATCGGTGACCATTCCTCCAAATGCCGGACGTGTCGTAGGCACTTTGATCGCGGATATCCGGAATTTCGAAATCATAAGTCAGGGAAGATACACAATAACTGCGCAACTCGGTGATAGCGAAGATAGCGCGGATTTCATAGTATTGCCTCGACGGAACGTCACACATGACACGCAAGAGTAGAAAACGAAAAGCCACAAAGCAACTCGACAAAGTAAAAGGCTCAGTTGACGACTGTTCACGGAAAGCAGTAGTGAAACTTTACACCTTGCATGATTTTAAAATCATCAACCGTACGAAACATGACATGGCGGAACATAACTTTTATCCACATAGCTTTCCCATTCCCCGGCATAAGATGCTGTCGCCGGGCGTAGTTCGCATGGCAATCAAACATATTGAAGAATTTCGACAAAGCAGCTATTATAATGATGATTGATCAATAAGGAGTTGAAGATGCGAGAGACTCTACTTCACAAGGCTCGGAGTCTAGCTGGTAGACCGTATCATATTGAGATTGAATGCGAACCGGGTGAACTCTCTCCGGACGTACCAAGATATACCGCCTACGTAAAGGAAATCCCATACTGTGTGGCACAAGGGTTTACAGAAGAGGAGGCTCGTGAAGAGATCCGGTCAGTTCTTGTCGATTATATCCTCTCTTTGCTGGCCCGAAACATGCTAGTTCCCGAGCCCGAAATCAATTACAGTGGCTATGAGTCACATTATGCCGTTCATTGGCTATGGGAGGGTTGCTTTGTTTATGCAAACAAATCCTTCATAGAACAGTTCGCGCCGTCGCATAAACCCCTTCGGACCTTCGTGTACGCCCACTAAGCATAGTCTATGCAAAACCACACGATTCTTCAGCTACTTAGCTGCTCTGGATGGCAGCTAATGCGCGTTGGCGTCGTAAGCTGGCATTGCAACTAGCCTAGAAAAGATAGTCTAAAATCGCTAACCGGCGTACGCCGTTAAGCATGTAAGCCATCTGAAGGTCGGAGTACTTTCCGTGATTCAGCGGAAAAACCGCAGTTACCGATCCCTCGCTACCCGCTCTGCCGCTCCATCCGGCGGATCGATATCAGCACCAGCAGCGCGGTCACTGAAAGGTAGCTCAGCGTCAAAAGCACCCAGGGCGACAGTACGGGAATGGACGCGCCATTGCTCGCGAGGGTCACGCGCATCGTCACCAGTTGCTGATGATCAATCAGCATTTGCTGGGAGCGGAGGGTCGCCATGATCGGATTCAGACTGGTGGCGATCATATCAAGATAGATTGTCGTCGCTTCAACCGCAGGATCGTTAGTGAACCGGTTGGTGAAGCTGTTGACCACATTGCCATAAGCGTTTTGGAACAGAATCGCCGCCACAACCGGCAGCCCGACGGTGACGGCGATCGCGACTGTGTATGAGCGGATAGTCGCCGCCAGTGTGCGCTCGGTGATGGAGGAGAAGAACATGCCAAAGGCGCCCAGCGTGATGGCGGACACCAGCAGCACCAGCAGCGCCAAAACAAGCTCTTGCTCGCTGACGCCGCCGAAGAGGAAAGCAATGCTCTGCAAGGGAATGGCGGAAAGCAGCAGCAGCACAATATAACCGAGGGCGGATTGCATCTTGCCGACGACAAAGGTCGCCTTGGTGATCAACGTCGTTTGCAGCAGATCATAAGTCTTGCGCTCGCGCTCAGTGGTGATGGCGCCGGCGGTGAGCGCGGGCACGATAAATATGATCAGCATCAGTTCGATGAAAAGCACGCCGACGAAGAGCTGCCGCCCTAGCTCGCCCGTGACGACCACGCCGCCGCGCGGCACCTGCAGCAGGTAGAGCAGTATCGTGAAGAAACTCATCAGCGTCAGGAAGATCGTGATGATAGCGAAACCGCGAATGCCGCGCATCCGCCCGCGCAATTCCTTGACCATGACCGGGTTGAGCCGAAAAGCTTTTAGGTCGCCAGCGGTCATGACGCCGACGGTCAATAAAGGCGCGATCGCCAAGAGCGCTGGCAGGAAGCCAAAAGCGAGCAAAGCCGCCAGATTGACCGCGGTCAAGAGCCAGGCGGTGAAGACGGTCCAGAGCTCTTGCGCCAGGATGACCACCGAAAGCACGAGCAGCACCGCCATATTCGCCAGGATTCCGGCGCTGATCAGCAGCGCGGCGGCATCGGCGCTGATGGTGAACTTGCCCAGCAGCGCGGCTTGAAGCGCGTCGAACAGGGTCGCATCGACATTGCCGGCGTGTACGGCTGTCGCAACCATCATGACGCCGGCGATGGCATTCACCAGCGCGCCCCAAAACATAATCAGCGAACTGCGCCGGATCAAGCGCTCGCGCGGCGTCATCAGTTCAGGCGGCACACGATCCCAGTTGGCGGTCTCCGGTACGTTGTCGCCGAAGAGGTCGCGGAGGAGGTTGCGGAGGTTTTTCAGCAAGTCAAGCATAGGTCAGGCTTTGCTTTCTAATCGCATATATTATGCTGAAAGCGCTAGTTTCAATCTATCGGGTCTGTTTCAAGTTTGGGTTCGGCGCCACACTTCAAAGTAATTCTGCGAACGGTAGAAACAGGCGTTGAACTCCATGAAGAAATTTGTTTGGCCAAGGATAACAGGCAGGTCATCTGCGCGTATCCACGCAACAGCGAGTTGCACTGGACTTGCTCCAGTTAATTGCGGATTGTTTGCTGACACAAAAATTGCTCGCGCCTCATGCTTGGCGAGCGATCCAGTAAGGGTTAGCGCTATTTTTTGCTCTTCCCAATCCATGCCAAGCGTCAATCCACAATTGTAGGGCAGAACGTTGATGGTGGATCCTGTATCAATAAGACACTCAACCTGTATTGAGCGGCTACCATAGCTGAGAGTCATGGGTAGGCGCGGCATCAAGGAACTTGAATCAGTGGCCGCCGCCTTATATGCAAAACGCGCCATTATTCAATTTCTGGCTGAGTCGAGAGTTCTAGCCTCTGTAGCTTGGCTTGCAGCATTCGCGCTGCCGCCTCATTGCCAAATGGCGTATAGATCTCATAAGCGGTACCCACCAGCTTGAGATCCTCAATCAGCAACTGTACAAGCTCAAGCTTGTCGTTCTCGTCCAGGCGTTTGACCTGTTCGAGCAATTCTTCTGAGAGCATTTTCCGCCGTCCTTTCGGCTGCCAGATGCGAAACTGATTATATGCCGAGTTAGGTCTACAATCACTACTGGTTTACAAATCCAAGCGCAACCGTTAAGGGCATGTCCTCGGGCTTGACTGCCGGCGAGAAGCTTTCAATTACGAGCGGGATACGCAATCGGTCGTCCTTAAAGAGTCGCTGCCATTCGTGGGAGCGAGATTCGTCCAAGGTGACGCGAGCGATCTCATCGAGGAAGAGCTTGTCATCGTCAGACAGGTCCAACGATGTTTTGCCCATGCCCCAGGAATCCCAACATAGCATTTCCAGCCGGTTCAGCGCCGCCAGGTCCAGCAGCGTTTCGGTAACGATAAACTCCCAGCCGCGCAGTGGCGAATTAGGACCCAAGCCAAAGCGGTCCGGATCGGCTGCGCCGCTGCGGCACATCAGCCAGCCCATGCCACCGCGCAGGAATTGATTGTCTGGCACATTGAGAGGATCAAAGCGAATATTGAAGTGCTCAATAACCTCTGGGCTGAGTTCGCTATCCACCCCCACCCAACGCATTCCATTCCAATACTCAAGAATGACATGATCGTCGAAATATCCGACATCAAAATATGTTGCGGTACCATATCGAGCCCGTGCGGGAATACCCTTGTGGCGCAAAATAGAGACGACCAGCACAGTGATATCGCGACAACATCCCACCAGTCTCTTTTCCACCGGGCGCGCTTCTGTCAGCGGGCGGTCGTCCAGTTCAAGGATGCGTTTGAGCATGGCGCTCATATAGCGGCAGTCAATCTCGTGCAGGCGCTCGGGCGTCGGACGATGCACCGGCGCGGCGTAATGCACGATTAGCCCCTGCGCGGCTCGACATATCCCGGCGATATCATCGGGCAGCGCATCGTAGAGACCAGCGTAATCACCGGGATCGGTGATAGGACCTTGCTGACAGTAGTAGTCACGCGTTGTCATGTTTGTTTGGATTCTCATAGCGTGGACAGCAGATGGCATTTTAGTAGACTTCCAGTTGTTATCCAAGGGTTTGGGCATCCCGATCGCGCCGGGCTAAGACGCGCCTACAATAGCGTCTCCCGCCGTCGCCGCAACTCAGCGATGACCTGCCGATCAGCTTTGCCGAAGCTGTAGCCCCCCAACTGCTCCTCGCCCGTCCAAGCCCAGCCCAGCGCTTGGAGGGCTTGCGGCTCAGCGTACGGCGGCAGCGCCCGCAGATAACGACACTCAAAGGCGTGCAGCGTGATCTTAAAATGCGTGAAGCCATGCTCGACGACCATGAACAATTCCCCAACCTCCACTTCGATCGCGAGCTCCTCCCGCAGTTCGCGCCGCAAGCATTGTTCAAGGCTCTCCCCGCCTTCGGCCTTGCCGCCGGGGAACTCCCACAAGCCGCCCAGCAAGCCGTCGAGCGGGCGCTGCGCGATCAGCAAGCGCCCCTGACCATCCCTTATTATGCCAGCGGCGACGTCATAATGCGGCCTCGGCGCGCGCTTCGTCCGCACCGGCCGCTCGGCAACGCTGCCCAAAGCAAAGGCGCGGCAGTGCGGCCGCACGGGACAAGCCTCGCATCGCGGATTGCCGGGCCGGCACACCTTCTGCCCCAGTTCCATCAGCGCCTGATTGTAATCGCCCGCCCCCGACTGCGGCAGCCAGTCAGCGGCGATCGTCCACAATTTCTCTTGAGTGGCGTTCACAGTGATGTCGTCATCCAGGTCGAGCAAGCGCGTGAAGACGCGCGTCACATTGCCGTCCAGCACGGGCGCCGGGCGACCAAAAGCGATACTGGCGATGGCGCCGGCAGTGTAGCGCCCGATTCCCGGCAGCTTCCGCAATTCGCTCACATCGCCGGGCAAAATACCGCCATAATCCGCCACAATGACGCCGGCGGCGCGATGCAGATTGCGCGCGCGGCTGTAATACCCCAAGCCCTCCCAGAGTTTCAGCACATCATCAAGGGACGCCCGCGCCAGGTCAGCGATCGTGGGATAGGCGTCAATGAAGCGCAGATAGTAGGGGATGACCGTCTCCACCTGGGTCTGCTGCAGCATGACTTCGGACAGCCAAACATGATAGGGGCTGGGCTCGCGCCGCCAAGGCAGATCCGCGCGGCCGCCGCGATACCAGCGGAGCAGCGCTTCAATGAAAGCGGGCGACATCGGTTTAGAGCAGGGAGAGCGCGTGGCGGTAGACATTCAGCGCCGCATTGAGATAACCCTGGCGCATCAAGGCATCACCCAGCACACGATGCACGGCCGGCTTATCGCGGTATTGCTCTTGCGCGATCAAAGCGCGCATATCATGCACAACCCACTGCAAGCCCGCGGTCGTGCCCAAGAGCGTCTCATAATCCAGCAGCGCGTCGGCAAGATTCTCCGCTTTGACCTTGTCCCGCGCGGAAAAGATGGCGGCCTTCAGCCCGGGCGGCGGCGGTTTTCCCGGCTTGATCGGCGGCGGCTGATCGGCAGGCGCCCCGCTTGTCGTGACCGCGAGCAAACGTTCGGCGTACCAGGCTTCCAGATCCGCGTCGCGCTCCTGGATGAGGAAGGCTCTGGTCAAGCTGTCATCGCGGTCGGCTGCGGCGACAACGACCCTCTCATGCGCTTCGGGCTTGTCCACGGGCGTAGAATCCGGCACCGGCGCCATCGATTGTGTGCTGTGCTGTTCCGCCTCGCGGTCTTCCAAGCCCGCCAGCGACTCGATAAAGCTGGTCGGCCCGTCAGCATTCCGCGAGTACAAACTCTCGTCTTCCAGGTCGTCGAGCGTCTCGTCATCCTCCCAGGTTTCATCGAAGTCTTCCGGGAAATCGGCGTCATACGATGCCCCCCCGCTAGACGAGGCCGTCACACCGTTGGTATCCAAGGCGTTGAGCCAGTCCAGCGGGTCATCGTCATCGTCATCGCCAGGCAAGCCGCGCGGGTTCCCCGTCGCTTGCGCCTCGGTCTCCAGGCTCTTGAAGTCAGGCAATTCATCAACGTTTTGGGCCGCGATGATCTCATCCAGCCAATCCAGCGAGGCGGTGGCCGCGGTGTCCTCGTCATCCAGCAAGCTCAGGTCGACCGGCGGATCGGGATCGCCCGACCCCAAGCCGGCATCCGCGATAAAGTTGTCGTCCGCGGCGATCGCCCTTTCACCGGGCAATCTGTCATCCAGCCAGTCCGACCAGTCATCGCCGTCCTCCAGCTCATCCTCCTGCGCCAGCGCTTGATCGCCCGCGTAATCATCGAGGAATTCGGAAGCGGCCGCGCCGTGGCTCTTCGCCAACTGCTCCAGCCATTCGATGAGCTCTTCCTGGGACATCGAATCGAAATCGGGCAATTCAGGGTCTGCAAACATCGGCGCGTCTCTCATGCGGCCAGGAAGGATTGAATTTGCGCAAAGGGTTTCAGATTATAGCGTCGATTGTCCGCTGCGGCGATCCGAATCATCAGAATCGGAATCGTCAGCCCTATCGTTGTACTCGAGCCAGAGAGGGCGGTCCTTCGGCTCTGTCTCGTCGTCCAAGCCGATATCGCTAAAGAGATCGCCCTCGGCATCCAGCAAGGGATCGGGCGATTTCTCACGGTCTTTCGCGAAAGTGAAATCATCGTCCTCTACACCGAGCTCGTCATAGTCCAGGCCCATCGCGCTTTCGTCCAGCGTGATGGCGATGGTCTTCTCGGTCGGTGATTCCAGATCGAAGTAGTCGTCCCAATCCAACCCGACGAAGCTCAATTCTTGTGTGTCTTCGTCAAGATTGATCACATCCAGTTTATCCGTTGGCGTATCGAAGCTGAAGTAGTTGTCAAAGGTCAGATCATCAAGCTCGAGCGATTCCATATCGGCGTCGATGCTTAAGGCGGTGACGCCTTCGGCTATGCCCCCCGCTTTCGCCTGCATGCTCACGAGCCAGGCGGGCGGCTTGCTGAAGCGGAAGTACAGCGTCTCGTCCACTTCGGCCGGGTCAACCGCCTGCATCTCGCCCGTCTCTTCCTCCACGATATCGCTGACCCAGGCGAATTCCTTGCCCGGCGGCGCCATCGGACGCGCGTATTCATTGACATCGTCGGTCGAGGCGTCATTCTCGCGGTCCAGGCCCGGCACGACGGCGTTCAGCCAATCGGGCGCGCTGGCGCCGGCATGGGCGCCTTGTTCAACGAAATCCGCCAGTTGATCGGGATCGCTCAAGCCCCAGGCCCGCGCTTGCTCTTCCGCGTCCCCGGCCTCCGGCGATAGCGCCGGCGCGGCGCCTTCCGCTTCATCCGCCCCGACAGCAAATATGCCCAAGTCATCATCCAACTCGTTGGGATCGTCCTTGAGCCAATCGACATAAGGATCGTCGTCCTGGTCGTCGCCCAACTCGGATTGCCAACTATCGATCAAGGCGGCGTTCTCTCGGTTCGGGTCGTCGCTGGCGGTCGGGCCGGCTGAGGCATCAGCCTCAATATCTTCCAGCCAGGAACGCGCCGGCGGCGAATGCAGCAGCTCGTCTTCAATATCGAGGTAGCGTTCTTCCGATTCGCCCGATTCGACATCCCGTTCGGCATTCAGCCAATCTTCAATATCACTACGGTGAATCGGCTCGGTATCCGATGTGCGATTGAGCAGGTTCCGCAGTTGCTCATCATCGCCAATCAGGTCGAAGTCGCCGTCCGCATCCTTGTCTAGGGATTCGCGCATGGCGGCCGAAAGCCAGGGCGCGCCGCCCGCTTCCGCATCGTCCGGCTCCTGGACCCACTCGCGGTCGAAATCTTCGAGATACTCCAGCGACTCATCGTCGGCGCCCAACTCCAGGCTGCCCTGCTGGATCTCCGCCATCCAATCGCCATCCTCGTTGCCTTCGCCGTCCTCATCCAATTGCTCGAGCAGGCTCGCCAATTCATTGTCGAGGGCATCGCTGATGACGCCGCTTTCGCCGTCGGCGACTTCCGGCTCGGGCGCGCTCATTTGCGCCAGGATATCATCTAGCTCATCTGACTCATCAGCGACGATGCCTCCTTGAGGCGCGTCAGGCAGCAAGCCCTGCTCAGCAAGCGCATCGACAACCGGCTCGGCCTCATCCTCAAACTTGGCTTCGCTGACTTCAGCCACCGCTTCGCCGGTCACCAATTCGCTGAACAACGTTTCGATTTCGTCATCCGAAAGCAAATCATCGAGATCGGCGGTGACCTGTTCCTCGTGCGCCGCCTCCGCCTCGTCGATGCCGAATAAGGCGCCCAAGCCGCTATCCTCGCCGCGCTCGCGCAGCCATTCCGGATCTACGATGGCGTGTTCGCGCGAGGAAATGCTGTTGTAATCCAACTCGTCGAGTTGCAGCAAGTCATCGGGGGCGGGCTGGCCGGCCGCCAATTGACGCGCCAGGTAGGGATCAAGCTCTTCAATGCGCTTCAAATAGGTCTGCGCATCCGAGGGGCGCTGCTCCGCCAGCCAAAGCTCGGTCATGATGCGGTTCGCGTCGATGGCGTAGGGCAAGCGCTCCAGAATCTCAACGGCGGATTCGGCGGCGTCCATGCGCTGGCCATCCAGCCAAAGCGCGCGCGCGCGCAGCAGTCGCAGGTCCAGCCGCTCCGGGTTGCGCGCCAGCGCTGTGTCCAGTGTATCCAGCGCTTCGGCCAGCAGGTTGCCGCGGATATGCTGTTGCGCCAGGGCGCCCGCCGTCATTTGCAGGCGCTCGACCTCTTCTTGTCGATGCTGACGGTAGAGCGCGCGGATCAATCCAGTGGCCGTCGCGTCATTCGGCATCTGGTCCAGGGCGCGCTCGGCATGCCATATCGCGCGGTCATACTGCTCCAACTGCTGATAAGACTGCCCCAGGCGCAGATGCGTCTCGAAGTCCTGTGGCTTCGCGCCGAGCATCCGCCGCAATATATTGGCCGCTTCCTCCCAGCGCCCCTTGGCAAAGAGCGCGCTGCCCAGAAATTCGTAGGCGCGCAGATTCTTCGGCTGCGACTTGAGAATATGCCGCGCATGCGCGATGACTTCGTCGAAGCGCTCATCGGCAGCCAGGCTCTTAATCTTGTCTTGATATTCCCGCAGGCTGATTTCCGCCATAAAGGTCCCGCTTATTCTGTTTGCATAACAAATTACAAGGAATTATAGCATAGTTGCCCCGAGCGTAATGGACGCCCGCAGGCACTATTTCTCGCCCCCGCCGCCGCTAACGATAACCGGCAATGCCATCTTCGAATTCCGCCCGATCGCCATCGCGCAGGGCGAAGAGCGCTTGCAGCAAAGCGTAATTGCCCCGATAAAAGCGCGCTCGCGGCAGATGCGCGCGCAGAGCCGGATAATGCGCCAGCGTCCGCTCGACGAACTCGTCGCCGTAGCTAGCGAGCAGAGCGCCCAGATCTTGCGCCGGATCACCGATAGCGCAGAAGCTGAAATCGATGATGCCGCTGACACAACCGTCCTGAATCAGGATATTGCCCGTGCCGAAGTCGCCATGGATCAAGCAGCTCTCATATTGCCAGAGCGCTTCGTCATTCAGCGCCATGTCAAAGTCCCGGCCAACATCGCAGCGAGCGTCGGCCCGCATGTACGGATAGAGCCGCTCGCGGATATCGGCATAGTAACGCGCCCAGGCAGCCCGCGCATCGTCGGCCGTCGGTTCAAGCCCAAGATCAACCGACGGAATCCGGTGCAGCGTCCGCAAGAAACCAGCGAGATCGTCCGCAATCCGCCCCACTACTCCCGCGTCTCCTTGCAGTCGCGCATAGCGCTCGCGAAGCAGGGGTTCGCCGGGCAGCATCGCGTAGCCCATAAAAAGCGCGCGCCCCGTGTCGTCGTCCTCAGCCCAGAATGTCGGCGCCGGGATAGACAACGGCAGCCGCCCCGCCAAGCGCGGCAATATTTCAAGCTCATGCGCCAGATCGGCCGCCACATGAACGCTCTTGGGAAAGCGGAAAATCCAGCGCTCATCGAGGCTGAGTACATGGTTGAACTGACCGGAGGCCGGCAGGAGCCGAGCCTGGCGGAAGGCCAATTCGGGCAGATGCCGCTTGAGCAGCGCAAGGTATTGAATCGTCAGAGGAGAGACGTCGGCCATTTCAAGCAATCTCTTAGGCGTATGATAACGGATGGGATACTAAGTACGACACGCATTATAGATAAGGACCCAAGAATCTTTCACCATCAAAATGAATCAGGTGGTCCGGCGCATCTGCCAGCCAAACCTCAGTTTCCCAAGAGATTTCCGTCAAGTACCGTGTCATTGCCCTTCTCGATTCAAACGCAGTAACGACTATAAGCCCGGCCGGCCGGCGGTCTTTGCCTGTAACCCGCCCAACTCGTAGGGCTTCTCGCTCAGACATTCACTCAGAACGACTTTTTAGGCGGTATGCGAGGGGGAATATTTCATATAGAACACGTTTCTCAAAATCGCCGCACTGCCGCTATCGACAGGGTGCCACTCTCATCTGCCACCGCGATACGGCGATCATCCGGTGACCAAGCCAAGCTGGCAATCGGCGCTTTGAACACAGCATCCGCCAGTAAAGCGGCTTTCTTCTTCTTGACCTTCCAGATCGCCAACATACCATCATTGCCGCCGGATGCCAGCAACATACCCCGTCGCTGAAATTTCAGATGCTTGATGAGCTGCTGATGACCTTCCAACATTAGCGGTCGGGTGTTTTCTGGCCCCTTGCCGGAACAGTCCCAGACCACTGCCTGAGTCCCGCCGCCGGTCGCCAAATAGCGGCTATTGAAGCTCCATGCCAGTTCCAGCACCTTCGTTTCGTAGCCCCACATCTGCAGATCTTTCCCGCTATCGGCGATCCAGAAATGCACCGTCGAGTCCTGGTCGCCGGTGGCAATGTATTTACCATCGGGACTCCATTCCAATGTCAGCGTCGACCCCTGCCATTCGAAACGGTGCAGCGGTTCCGCCTCCGTAGGGTCATAGAGCACGACTCCATTGTAGGCGGAGATGGCGAACTGCTTGCCGTCATAGCGCCACTTGATATCCGTAATAGTGCTGTTCGCATCGGGATATTCGCGGATCAATTCCCCGCTGCTGTTCCACAGTCGCAGTTTGCGCCCGGCGGCCGACACCAGCCAATCACCCACCGGGCTGAAAGCGACGCGCTCCACCCAGCTCGCCCCGCCCGCCATTTCAGATCTCTGCCTTCCTGTCTCGACATCCCAAAGCCGCACCTTGCCATCTTGCCCGACGCTGGCGAGGAGGCGGCTGTCCCTGTGCCAGGAAATTGCCATCGTATCGAGGGCGTGACCGGGCAACTTGTGCTGAACCGCGCCATCAGCGCCATTAAACAGCGTGATTGGACCAGACACCCCCGCAACCGCCAGGCTCTTGCCATCCGGCGACCATGCCAGCCCGATCGGATGATCGTCAATGTTGGCGCGCCATATTGCCTTGAGCGGTGGCTGTGCTGGTTTGGATTTGCGCTTGCGCTGCATCATGATGCGAGACATTCGCGGAAGCCGTTTTCCAGCGCAGCCCGATCCAGGTGACGCCCGATAAAGATCATCTTGTTATGACGCAGTTCCTTCCCCCAGGGACGATCGGGGCGGCCATCAAAGAGCATATGCACCCCCTGAAAAACGAAGCGCTCATCCCAACCGCGCACGCTCAACACGCCCTTCATACGGAAGATGTCCTGTCCGTGTTCGCGCAGGAGCAGGCTGAGCCAGCCATTGAGCTTCTCTAACTGGAGATCGCCGGCGAGGGTAATGCCAACGGAAGTCACTTCTTCGTCGTGTTCATGATCGGGCTTGTACTCACGGGTCTCGAGCGGGTCAAGCACGGACCCCGCGCCGCACAAACGCGCGTCGAATTCATCCGGGTGATGTTCGGTGAACAGCATGTAATAGCCCGGCTGTTGGATCGCGAAATTGAAGACGGTCTCACCGTTTTCGTTCAGCACGAGTTGGTTGTACTGTCCTTTGCCCAGGCGCATCATTTCGCCTGCCTCCAGGGCCTGCTCATCTTCAGAGAAGGTCAGCACTGCGTCCATCAGGGTTGCTTCCTTCGCCGCTAATCCCATATTCGCCAGCGGCAACAGCGCCGCTCCCATTGCCGGGTCAGGACCTTCACCCATCACCCACTCGTAGGTCCCGCTGTTCAGTTGATAGATACCCGACCATTCAAACGGGTATTCCGGCTCCATGAACTTCGGGTCGATTTCCAGCGCCCGGTCGAGGTTGAAGCCGCCCACATTCAGGATCTTGTCCATCTCGACCACCGCGTCGCGGCTGCGGTAGATTTTCGCCATGCTGTTCATGCCTTTGATGCGGGCTTCCAGCTTCTCGAGGTCTTCCGGGGCGACCAGATCAATTTTGTTGAGCAGGATTACATCAGCAAAGGCAACCTGTTCTTTGGCTTCGTCGCTGTCGTCAATATGTTCCCAGATATGCTTGGCGTCGACCAACGTGACAATCGCATCCAAATGGAGCTTCTGCTGCATGTCATCATCGACGTAAAAGGTTTGCGCGACGGGACCGGGATCGGCCATGCCCGTGGTTTCGATCATGATGTAATCAAACTTGTCGCGGCGTTTCATAAGATGGCCAAGGATGCGAATCAAATCACCCCGCACGGTGCAGCAGATACAGCCGTTGTTCATCTCGAAGATTTCTTCTTCCGCGCCAATGACCAGGTCGTTATCGATGCCGACCTCGCCAAATTCATTCTCAATCACCGCGATTTTTTTGCCGTGATTTTCGGTCAGGATGCGGTTGAGCAGTGTGGTTTTGCCTGACCCCAGAAAGCCGGTCAGCACAGTAACGGGAACTCGTGTTTCAAAAGTATCCAACATGTTTCTGCCTCCTCTACTTAACGATGGTTTTCGTACAGAGATGCAACATCCGCAATCGGGACAGACTGCTGCGCTGCCGGTATAAGCTCGGAAGCGCCACTGTTCAAAGCATGTGACGCCTTCCTCACAAGGGCATGCCTATAGCGGCTTGAACTGCCTCCGAGAATTCAAATGGCTCATAAACCTGAAAATCGCTGTAATACTTCAGCTTCCTCGATAGATACGGGTTACGAATCTGAGTCAGAATATCAATGAGGGACACTGTTGTTATCTGAAGGCCTTCACTCCGCAAACTATCCAGGATCGACGCCAGCGCCCCCGGGTCTGCCAGCGCCGAGACAGGCAGAAGCGCATAATCGGCATCCAGTCGCCCTAGCTGCGATATCAGCCCAGACGCCAGAGAACAACAGACACAACCGCCCGCCAGCCGTTGACGCGTCACCCCAGAGATCGACAGCGGCATATCGCAATTGTCGATCAGCGCGAGGCGGTCCGTTTCCTCAGACAACACTTCAATGAGCGCCTGCGTAAACCTGGCTTTTGGTTGATGCGGCATCCCGGTGATGGCGATCAACTGCATGGCTAATCTCCGGCCGCGAAGGCTCCATCCAGCGCAAACAATGGGCGGTAGGCATCATGCCCGGCGCCATACGTTTGATCCATCAAGGCAGCGTACTCGGCCGCATGGGCTGGATTGCTGCGCCAGCGCACACCGAGATATTCCGCCGCTTTGACGATGCCCAGCACACCGTGTTTGATCTCCTCAAAGGTGTAATCTGGCCCCACCGGGACGTACAACCAGCGGGCGAGGTTCTCCGCCGTTCTCCGGTGCTCTGGCGCGCCGTCAGCACGGAGCGCGGCATAATGCAAAGGTTGAATCTGTGGCAGCCAGCGCACGGGCGTATTTTCCTGCTCAACGTAGGCGTAAAACGTGGCGGCATCGCACTCCAGCGGAATCTGTACCGCGACCGCGGTCGCCAGCGCCAGACTGTTGGGCTCGTGCGTCGCCAGCCCGGCAGCTTCACGCAGACCGCGCCGCGCCTCCGCCAGATTCGCGCTTTGCCGCTCCGCCAGTTCTGGCAGGCGTTCAGACTGCGCTAATGCCTGCGCTGCGTTCGGGCAGTCAGCCGGTTGACGCAATGCTTTCACCTCTGCATAAAGCGCCTCATCATTGAATGCCAACAGCGCGCCGGGGCGGTCATCAGCATCAGGCAGATGCAAGCCGTAGAGCGTCACTACCGAACGCTCTGCCGCACCGGGCATAGGCAGGGTGTCAGCACAGTCGAGCCAGGTAGCGTTCTGCGGCTGCCACAACCCCCGCAGCACCTGCGTCCAGGTGAAGCGCGTACTGGACGCCGCCAACCGCAGATTCGCGTCAAAGTCCAGAAAGCGCGGCAGCGCCTTGTGATGTTTGACCGACTCCGCCAGGTCATGGCTGGCATTCGCCGGGATACCGACCCATTCACCTGGCTGAATCCCCGCCGCCTGATGCAGCAAGCGGCGCGCCCGGTAAGCATCGCGCGCCAGCAGGACCATTGCGCCGCCCAGTCGTTCCGACCATGCCTCTTCGGCGGACTCAAGCGTCGCATCGGCGCGCAACCTTGTATCGGGGGGCAGGGTCAGCAAATCATCCAGCGGCGGATGGGCGGCATAATCCGCGCCGCGCACCGGCAAACCACCCAGCGCCCCCACCGGGCAAAAGCCCCCGAGCCACAATGTTCCCCAGTCGACTGGCAAATTCATCCTGTTCTTTCTCCCGTATAGTTAAGCGTTTTCTTGACAGTCCGCGCAGTCGCCGAAGAGTTGCAATCGACTGTCGGTGATGTGATGCCCGCTGGTATGTTCACTGTGCTGAATCAGATCTTCCAGCGGTTGGCTGTCGAGATAATCCGCGCGTCCGCAGCTCAGACAGATGAACAGCATCATTAGCTCGGGCAGGGTTGGTACGAAGTGACTGCATCCCTGATAACCATGAACGCGGCGTATTAGGCCCAAATTTTCGAGCTTATCGACCATGCGGTAGACCGTCGCTCTGCCGGTTTTCGGGCGCGACTGACGGGCGATCTCCCAAGCCTGCTCGGCGCTGAGCGGATACTCGCTGCGCGCGAAGATATCGATCAACGTCTCCTGAACTGTTGTCACGCGGAAGCCGCTCTCGTCGAGCGCGGTCAGCCAGTCTGCGGGATTGATCCTTTTGCTGGGCATGAGACATCCAACCTTGTGCTTCTTATTGATACCACGTATCATTTACATCCTTATTGATACCATGTCTCAATAAGGCTGACAACAGGGAATTTGAAACGAGTTCAGGCTGAGTCGTCGACCTGTAACAATACCTTTAACGCCACTCCCGACTTGTCACACTTCAGCAGAAACTTTCTTTCACCCGACTGCCCTTGATCATCGTGACATGACACCACTCTAATCCGCCCGCAACATACAGCCTTGCCCGCGTAAGAACCATGACATAAGCTAAGGGGTTATGTCGACCGCCTAGACTTCAGACAGGAATATCCTGATGGCTAACTCCGCCAAGCCGACCATACTCTTCACCAATGACGACGGCATACGCTCGCCCGGCTTGTGGGCGGCTGTCAACGCCTTTCGCGGCAGCGGGCGCCTGCTCGTGACCGCCCCGCGCGAGCAGCAATCGGGCATGGGCCGCAGCATGCCGCATTACAGCGAAGGGCGCATCTTCCCCTACGAAGCGCCGATAGATTGCAGCGATTGCGTCGCCTACGCCGTCGATGGCACGCCGGCCCAAGCCGTACAGCACGCCGTGCTCGAATTGGCGGAGGAGCAGCCGGCCCTGCTTGTCTCCGGCATCAACTACGGCGAGAACACCGGCAACGGCGTCACTATCTCCGGCACGGTCGGCGCGGCGCTCGAGGGCGCCAGCCTCGGCATCCCGTCCATCGCCATCAGCCTGCAGACGCCGCTTGACTTGCACAAAAGCCACTCGAACGATGTCGATTTCAGCGTCTCCGCCGATTTCAGCCTGAAGATCGGCAACTGGCTGATGGATCATTCCACCTTGCCCGATGATGTGGATGTGCTGAAAATCGATGTGCCCTGGGGCGCGACCAGCGAGACTGACTGGCGCCTGACCAGGTTGTCGCGCCGCCGCGTCTATTGGCCCACCCGCCCTGAGCGCATGGCGCTGCACGATACGGGCAAACTTGGTTATCAATACAATAGCGACCCAGCCGCCGCCGAGCCTGACAGCGATGTCTACACCCTGCTGAACGACAAGATGATCTCGGTGACGCCCATCAGCCTCGATATGACCTCGCGCACCGATATGTTCCGCCTCAGCCAGATTATGCTGGGCAAGATCGAACTGCGGCAGCAGCGCTTGATGTAGGCCCAAGGTGGCGCTCTGTCAGGTCGCCCGGAATACGAACAGTAGCGAATCAGCTAATCAGGTTGAGCGAGCGCTGCCTCCACCTCTTGCTCCCAACTTCCCGCCACCACCACCCCGTGCTCCTGGAGGCCGCCGCTGGCCGCCTCGCCGGTCAGGTAAGGCCGCTTGCCCAGGGGAAAGCCGCTCTCCGCCGTCGCATCCATCGCGCCATTGATGAAATGCAGCGCCACGCCGGCGCGCTCGTTCCCAGTCGTATTCGCCAGCGTGCAATGCGCCACGCCGTAGGCGAAGAAAGCGACGCCGCCGGCCGGCAACTCTATCGGGAGCGCCTCGTCTTCCGGCGGATAGCAGCGGATATGGTGGTCGCTGTAAGGGTCGCGGCTGTGCTCGTAGCGGACGCGGTAGCTGCCCGGGATGACGTGGATCGTGCCGTTGGCCACGGTCGCGTCATGCACGGCCGTCCACATCGCCGTGCCTTTCAGCGGATCGTCAATCCGAAAATAGGCATTGTCCTGATGCCAGTTCGTGCCCATGCCTTGCTTGCCCGGCTTGATGAAGACCTGATCGAGATGCAATACCACCGGATCGCCGATCAGTTGCCGCACGGCCTCGATGGCTTTGTCGGCGAAGGGCATCGCGCGGTACAGATCGCTGTGCGGGAACATGGGGCAGAGTTGCAAGTTGATCTTGTCCGACGCCGGCGTCTCGCCATCGCCGTCGGTGGCGACATTACGCAGCAAGCCCAGAGCTTTCAGGCGCTCCAATTCCCGCCGCATCGCCCGCAGCTCGCGCTCGGACCAGAACGCGTCTTTGGCGACCCAGCCCTCGGTCCGGAATTGTTCGATTTCGTTTTTGCTGAACATTCGCCTGCCCTCTTCCCTTGAATAAAAGCCTCGGCACCGTCTGCATCATTCTTATAATGTCCGCGCCAAACTCCAGCGCCAATCTAGTCAAAATCAACTGTGGAACGAATATGTAACCAGACAACGATTTACCTCTCAGTGTACTCGAATTAACTCGCTGTACTCGGTGGTAAAGTGTCACGTCCCTGCCCAAGCTCACTCCCGCCGCAAAGCCTCGGCCGGCTTCAGCCGACCCAGCAGCCAGGCCGGATAGGCCCCCGCCAAGAGCGCCGCGGCAATCGCCACCAGCAGCGCCTCTAGCAATTGCGACGGCTGCGGCGCGAATTCCATCGTCCAGCCGAAGGAACGCAGGTTGATGACATGCGTCAAGAACAGCGATGTCAGCAGGCCAATCGGCAGCGCCAGCAAGCCGGCGACCAGGCCCATCAGCCCGGTTTGAATCATGGCGAATTGCGTCAGTTGACGCCCGGTCATGCCGGTGGCGCGCATCACGCCGTATTCGCGCGCGTCCTCCAGTTGCAGCGCCATCAGCGCCGCCAGGATGCCGATGAAGGCGACCAGGGTGGTCAGCAGGCGCAAGGCGATGGTGATGGCGAAGGTGCGGTCGAAGACCTCCAGCGCGCCCCCGCGCAGGCTGGCGTTGTCCTGCACCAGCAGATCATAATCGGCGAAGCGCGTCCGTAAGTCGCTGATGACCGCAGCGGCATCGGCGCCATCCTCAATGAAGATGCCCAGGGAACTGATGAAGGGATCGTTGAAGTAGCGGTCATAGACCGAGCGCGCGATGTAGACCGCGCCTTGATCGGTGCTGTAATCGTAGTAGACGCCAAAGACCTTGAAGGTTCGCGCGCCGACTTCGGTATCCAGCGTGATGGTATTGCGCTCCGGGTCGATGCCGCGGCGGAAAGCGAAGCTCTCGCTGACCATGACTTGGCCCGCTTCCAGCGCCGCCTGATGGGCTTCGACCGGAACTTCGCTCCACTTGAAGCGGCGATTGTCGCCGGCGATATCGAAGTCGCTGGCGAGCAGATTGACCGGCGGCAGATCGGGATAGTCCGGCGCGTTGACGATCACATGCCGCGCCGACGAAACCGCCCTCACGCCGGGCGCGGCCCGCGCGATCGCTTTCACGGCGCTATCCACATCGACGCTGGCGTTGTTGGAGGCGAATAGCGGCGGCGAGACGTAGATCTGCGCGCCCAGGGATGCCTCCAGCCAATCGGCGACGGTCAGGCGGAAACTGCCGATCATGGCGCTGACGCCGACGATGACGCTGACCGCCACCGTCAAGGCGGCCACCGCCACGCCGGTGCGGCTCAATGAGCGGACGACGGCGCGGGCGGCCAAGCGCCCCAAGACGCCAAAGAGCGCTTCGCTCGGGCGGGCCAGCAGGCGCAGCCCAAGGACCAGGGCGAGGGGCGTAAACAGCGCGCCGCCGACGATTATGCAAAGCAGGGCGGCGAAACCGAGCGTCAGGCTATCGGGGGCGCCCAGCAAGACAAAGCCCAAAATAGTCAAGCCGACCGCCGCCGCTGTCATGGCTGGCAGCAGACGCCGCGCCGCCTCTTCTTCGTTCGAGCGTTTCATCACGCCGGCGGGCGGTGTGCGGGTCGCCGCCCAGGATGGCAGAGCCGCCGCCAGCAAACTGGCCGCTATGCCCACCAACGCGCCCTTCAGCAGCGTCAAGGGCGGGATGCTGACGCCCCGCACATTCACGCTGAAATAGAGGTCGCTGATGGTCTGCGAGACCAGGGCCACCGCGCCGCGGCCGAATATGACGCCGAGGGCCAAACCGAGAACCGCGCCAACCAAGCCGAGCAGAAAGGCTTCCAGCAGGATGAAACGGAAGATCTGCCCGCGCGTCGTGCCCAGGGAGCGCATGACGCCAATGGTATTGCGCCGCTGCACCACGCTGAAATTGACCGTGTTGTAGATAAGGAAAAGCCCAACCACCAGCGCCAGCAAGCTCATCGCTTGCAGGTTAAGCTCGAAGGCGGCGATCATCTGATCGAGGGAGTTCGCCTCTTTGACATCCGCGAGCCTGAGGCCCGCCGGCAGCCAGTCGCGCAGCGAAGCAAGCTCATCCGCGTCCAGGATGAGATCGATGCGGCCGAGGCGCCCGACCAGCCCGACGATTTCCTGGGCCGTCGCGATGTCGCTGATGATGAGATCATCCAGGGCTTGGCGGCTGGCATTGTTAGCGGGCTGCAGGATGCCGACCAGGCGGGCGGCGCTGAAGCCTCCGCCGGCGCTGATCCGCAATTCGTCTTCGACATCCAGCGCCAGCCGCTCGGCCAGGGACTGGCTGAGCACAACCGCGCCCGGCTCGGCAATGATGCGGTTGAGCGCGGCGAAATCGACGGCGTCGTCCGCGGCGGTCAGGTAGGAGCGGAAGGGCGCTTCGGCCAGCGGGTCGACGCCGAGCAGACGCAAGGCTTGGTCGCTGCCGGCGACGCGCACGATTTCCGTCAGGACCGGCGCGCTGAGCTTGAGGCCGCGCTCGATGCGCAAGCGCTGGTAGATCTCGGTCGGGAAGCCGTTGGGGCCGCCGATGATCTGATGGGTGGCGCGGCCGACCAGGCTTTCGCCGCTCAAGCTGAAGGCGCGGGCGGCCGATTCATTGGCGATATCGATGGCGATGACCACAGCCACCCCGAGGGCGACGCCCAGGACAAACATGGCGCTTTGAAAGAGGCGCCGGCTGATATAGCGCAGGGCGAGCCGCAAGCTTAGAGGCGGGGTCGGGCGCATCAGCTAGAAGCCGAAGGTCTCCTTGAAGCGCCGCAACTGCGCGAGATAATCGTCCAGTTTGTCGCCGTGGGGATAGACAGCGAGTTCAGTCACGCCGTTGCCTTTCCAGCCTTCGATATGCGCTTCCCATTGGTTTTGGGGCGTATTCGCCGTTGCCAGCCGCGTATGCAGGCCTACCTGGTCGGCGCGGCCGGCTTCTTCGGCATAGGCCCAGAAGGCATCGCAAAGCGGTTTCGCCAGCTCCGGCGCGCCTTCCTGGGCCACATAGCCATCGCCGAGGCGGGCCACCCGGCGCAATACGACATCGGCATAACCGCCGATCCAGATCGGAATCGGCGCTTGCGGCAGCGGGTTGATGCCGGCATCGTCGATGGTATCGAAGCGGCCTTCGATATTAACCAGTTCGCGCGTCCACAAGGCGCGCAGGATGCCGATCTGTTCTTCGACGCGAGCGCCGCGGGTTTTGAAGTCGTAGCCGAGGGAGTTGTATTCCACCTCGTTCCAGCCGACGCCTATGCCCATGCGGAAGCGGCCGGCGGAGAGCAGGTCCAGCTGAGCGGCCTGCTTGGCCACGAGGGCCGTCTGCCGCTGCGGCAGGATCAAGACGCCGGTCATAAAGCCGATGCGCTCGGTGAGGGCGGCCATCCAGGAGAACAGGGTGAAGGGTTCGTGGAACATGTCCTTGTAATCGTAGGGCCGGCCAGCGCCCCAGCCTTCGCGGTCCGGGTTGGCGCCGAGGACGTGGTCGTAAGCCAGCAGGTGGTGATAGCCCATGCCCTCGGCCGCTTGCACATAATCGCGCAGCAGCGCGGGATCCGCGCCCAACTGCGTCTGAGGAAATACAACGCCGAATCTCATATTTGTTAATCCTTCCGCTGTGAAGTTGGCGCAATGCTAGCCGAGTTTCGCTGGATATGCCATACGGATACCTGGCGGCGGGAAAGACGCTGCGGGGCGCGGGAAAAAGCTGGTGAATGGCGGTGTGTATTGATACAGTATGGATACAGGGGAGGGGGTGTGTTTTCAGCGCAGGGGGCGCGGAGGCACAGCCCGCCGGCGCAGAGTACACAAAGATTTTTTTCACCACCGAGGACAGCGAGGGAAAAGAGGGTATACCACTACAGATATTATGAAAATTTCTTTGTGATCTTGGCGCCTTTGCGTCTTTGCGGTGAAACTATACGACGCCCGTAGAATTCACCGCTCCCCAGCCCGGCTTTGATTGCCCGCCGCCACATCCTGTGCTATATTGAATACAGGTGATCAATCACTGTTCATTCCCGCCGACACACTTATCGCAGGAGTATTCTGATGGCTCGCAAACCAAGAAACCCAAGTGGACAAGGTTTGGTCGAATATGCGCTAATTCTCGTTCTGGTCGCGGTGGTCGTTATCGTTATTCTCGCGCTGCTGGGCCCGGCAATCGGCAATATATTCTCCAATATCATCAACAGCCTCAACCCAACCGCTACCCCCACGCCAGGCTAAACCGGTCTCGCCCTTCCCGCCGCAAATAGGGGCGGTCTCCATGCCGCCCGCATTTTGTCTGCCTTGCCTTCCGCTCAAACTACGACCGCGCCACTTTTCAATTAGATCTGCAAGAATCCATCAGCAGTCGGGGCAAATGTGTAGGGGCGACTTATCAAGTCGCCCGAAAACGCATCCTGCCACTATAATGGGCGACCAGGTTGGTCACCCCTACAACAGCTTCGCGCCTTTGCGCTAAAAACCTCTGTGCTATCTGTGTTCTCTGTGGTTAAATTCCCTGTACTCTCCCCGACCAGCCTACCAGCAAAGGACAGCAGATGCTCCTGGAAACGCTGTCAAACGCCATCGGCGTCAGCGGCGAAGAAGACGAGGTCCGCAACCTCATTCTGCCCGCCATCCGCGATCACGCCGCCGACATTGAGGTGGACGCCCTCGGCAACCTCACCGCCATCCAGCGCGGCGCCGTCTATCCCGAATTCACCGTCATGATCGCCGCCCACATGGACGAAATCGGCATGATGGTCACCGCCGTCGACTCCAACGGTCTCATCCAATTCACCAATATCGGCGGCATTGACCCGCGCATTCTCCCCGGCTTGCGCGTCAAAGTCGGCCCCCAGCGTACCCCCGGCGTCATCCTCTGGAAACCGATCCACCTCGGCCGCGACATGAAAACGGTCCCCCTCGACAGCCTGCGCATCGATGTCGGCGCCGATGATAAAAGCGCCGCCAAACCGGGCGACCGCATCGCCTTTGATAGCGGCTTTGCCCGCCTCAGCCCAAAGGTCCTGCGCGGCAAAGCCTTCGACGACCGCGTCGGCTGCTCCATCCTCATCGATATCCTGCGCGCGGGCCCCTACCCGGTGACCATCGCCGCCGCCTTCACCGTCCAGGAAGAGATCGGCCTGCGCGGCGCAAAAGTCGCCGCCCAACGCCTGAAGCCGGACGCCGCCATCGTCCTCGAAGGCACCTACGCCAATGATGTGCCGGACCCCAACCGCGAAGCCGATGCCGGCGATCTGCCCAGGAACCCCGGAACACGCTTCGGCGAAGGCGCCGTCATCACTCTGTCCGACAGGCAGATGATCACTGATCCGCGCGTCTTCGCTTTCCTGCGCGAAACAGCCGAAACGAACGACATCCCTTACCAAGTGAAGACCATGGCTGGCGGAGGCACCGATGGCGGAGCCATTCACACGGCGCAGGCCGGTATCCCGACCATGCCAATCTCCGCGCCCTGCCGCTACATACATACGCCGACAGCGCTGCTGAACCTCGATGATTATGAATCTGCGCTGAACTTGTCCCAGGCCATCTTGAACCGCCTGACACCCCAAACCTTCCAACGCGCCTGAGCCTTTAGCGCGGCAAACTTCGCCGACAGCATATCTCATAATCTGTAGGGACGGCCGGTCTACGCGCCCTACCAGGCCGCCCGCCGGCAACATCCACTACAGACCGCTATTCACATGACTAACTTGGAACTGCTGAGAGCGCCCTGAAGCAAAAGAAGAATATCTTTGCGCCCTTTGTGTCTTTGTGGTGAAATTCCCTATTCTTGCCTGATAACTTCGTTGATGCTCCCCCGCGCCCTCTATTCCGGCAGCAGCAATTCCTGGCCCACCAACAAGCGGTTCGGGTTCGTCAGATTGTTCAGCGCGATCAAATGGTTGACATTCACCCGATACCGCAGCGAGATGCTCTCAATCGTCTCCCCCGCCGATACCACATGGAACCGCGGCCCGGGCGTCGCCGTATCCACCGCTTCAACCTCTACCTCAGCCTCAACTTCGCTGTCCGCCTCGGGCGCCTCCGTCTCGACTGCCACCGGCGCCGGCGATTCCGTCGGTCTTGCCGTCGGCGCGCCATACTCGCAGCCCGGCCGCAGCAGCAATTGACCAATCGACAACGCATCGCTATCGATCCCGCTCGCATCCATGATCTCGTCCACCGTACTGCCCCAACTCAGCGACAGCCGGAACAAATTGTCCCCCGACCGCACCGCGTAGACGCACTCATGGTTGGGGTCCAACTCTACTGCCTCGGTCGCGGTCTCCAGGGCGGTTGGCGTCAGCGTCGGCGCCGGCGTGGCCGTCTCGATCAAGATCGCGGTCGGCAAGGCAAGCGTCGGCTGCTCCACTTGCCCGGGCAAAATCTCCGGCGTCACGTATTCGCCCGTCGCCTCCGCCTCAGCTTCAGTGATTGCGGTACCGTCTTCGCCGACCGCCTCGATGCCGGTCGGACTAAGGACCGCCGGGACCTCAGCGCTATCGACTTGCTGGAAAGGCTCTTCCGTCTGGCGATAACAAGCGGTCAGCAATAGCGCGCACAAAGCCAGCGTCACGAGCAGTCTCGGTTTCATCGGGTCACGTCCCCTCGCACCGGAATCAGGCTGCTTCCATTATAGTGGCGTCTGTATAGACGGGCTACTTGAGGCGCGCGCGATTCTAGCGATATTATGGCCCAACCGCCGCTTTCTGCCCCATCCCCCCGACCGCTCCCGGCAAATAGCCTTCTCGCTTGAAAATGTACGGACGACCCTTGGGCCGCCCGCTAAAACAAAAAACTGTAGGGGCGATCTACCAGATCGCCCGCGCTTCACCCACGACGATCTTAGGGGCGCCCCGCCTAAACTACCCCACCTGCGGCAGGGCCTCCATCGCCCGCTCGATCGCCGCCTGCGGATACTCGTAATCCGATAGCTCCCCGCCCAGGTAGGCGTCGTAAGCGCTCATATCAAAATGCCCGTGCCCGCAAAGATTGAAAAGGATGACGCGCTCCTCGCCGGCCGCCTTGGCCGCCTCCGCCTCGCGGATCGCCCCGGCAATCCCGTGCGCCGCTTCCGGCGCCGCGATGATGCCCTCGGCTTTGGCGAAAGTCAGCGCCGCGCCAAAGGTCTCCATCTGCGGGATCGCCTGCATCGAAATCAAATCCTGATCCCAAAGCTCGCAGATGATCGACGCCATGCCATGATAACGCAATCCGCCGGCATGTAAGGGCGGCGGCACAAAACCATGCCCCAGCGTATACATCTTCACCAGCGGCGTCATGCCCACCGTATCGCCGAAGTCATAGGCGTATTTGCCCCGCGTCAAGCTCGGGCAAGCCGCCGGCTCCACGCCCAGCAGCTTGGTCCCCTTGCCCGCCGTCAAGTTCTGATGCAAGAAAGGCAGAGCGATCCCGGCGAAATTGCTGCCCCCGCCCGTCGGTCCCACCACCACATCGGGATACTCCCCCGCCAATTCCATCTGCGCCAAAGCCTCCTGCCCGATCACCGTCTGGTGCATCAAGACATGATTCAAGACGCTGCCCAGCGAATACTTGTATTTGCCCCCGCTGGTCGCCGCCACTTCCACCGCTTCGCTGATGGCGATGCCCAGCGAACCCGTACTGTCCGGATCCGCCTCCAATATCGCCCGCCCGGCATTGGTCGCGTCGCTCGGGCTGGCGGTCACGCTCGCGCCGAAGCTCTGCATGATCGCCCGCCGATACGGCTTCTGCTCATAGCTGATCCGCACCATGTAAACGACGCACTCCATATCAAAGAAGCTGCAAGCCTGCGCCAGCGCCGTACCCCATTGACCCGCGCCCGTCTCCGTCGTCAAGCCGCCGATGCCCTCCTGCTTGTTGTAATAAGCCTGCGCCGTCGCCGTGTTGAGCTTGTGGCTGCCCGAGGGCGATACCCCCTCGTACTTGTAATAGATATGCGCCGGCGTATCCAAGGCCTTCTCCAAACGCCGCGCCCGCAGCAAAGGCGTCGGCCGCCACAGCTTGTATATCTCCCGCACCTCGTCCGGTATCTCGATCCAGCGCTCCTGGCTCACCTCCTGCAAGATCAAGCCCAGCGGGAACAGCGGCGCCAAATCATCCGGCCCCACCGGCTGATGTGTCCCTGGATGCAAGACCGGCGGCAGCGGGCGCGGCAAATCCGCCTGCACGTTGTACCAACTGCCGGGAATCGCGCTCTGCGGCAAGTCAAATCGAATTGCGTCGCTCATCAGTCTTCTCTCCACAGTTTGATATTGACGCGTATTATCTCCAAACGAACCCGTTTCCGCAATCGCGCGCGGCATCGGCGCGGCTCGGTCCCCCGCCTGCAACCCCTTTGTGTCCTTCGCGCCTTCGCGCTCTTTGTGATAAATACATCAAAATATCCACAGCCCACATCGTCAGCGATATTGACGCCCCGCCATCCCCCGACTATACTCGCCCCATACGTGCTCCCCCGTGATGATGAGTCGGGCCCCTTGCGGCAGAAAATTCCGAACCGTGTCAGGGCCTAACGGCAGCAGCACTAAGGAAAACATCTGGGTGTCTTGTGGTTTCCTGACTCATCTTCCCGGCGGAGCGCTTACTTGCCTGCGCCCCATTAAACGCAACTGAATCCCAACTCGCTGACATAATCGGGGCATCAGCTTTTCTCAGTAAGACCAAGTAAGTCACGCGAAAAAGCGAGACTTGTAGGGGCGACCAATCTGGTCGCCCGCCGCCGCTGCGACTTGTGGTTGCGGGCGACATGGTATGTCGCCCCTACAGATCGTTGTTTTAGCGAAATTCCCATTACTTTCTTGGAATCAACTCTGTGCCCTCAGTGGCAAATTGTGTCCTATCCGCTCAACGCAAGCTCACCCGCACCTTCCCCTCGTAGCCCCCGTTCGCATGGCTGACCACCGCCGTATATTCCCCGTCCGCCGGCAATTCAAAATCGCTGATCAACGCGTCCAGCTCGCCGCCGCCATCGTCATCCCCCAGCAGCGGCTGACCCGCCGGGTCCAGCAGCGCCAGCAGCGGATCCACCCCCGCGCCCAGAGTGTCCCGCGCCGCGATCGTCACCCGCTGGCCCGCGGCGCCCTCGAAGCGCAACCGCGCCACCAATCCCTGTTCCATCTCCACCGTGACGCTCCCCCCCGCCTCCAGCGCCGCCTCGTAGGACTCGCGCTCGAGCAAGGTCATGCGCCGGTAAAAATCCCGCCCCGCCAGCGCCGGCCGCCCCAGCGCCGAATACACCGAGCCCCGCGCCATGTAATAATCCTGCATCGCCGGCTGCAATGCCAGCGCCTCGTCTAAGTCCGCCAGCGCCTCGTCCCAGCGCTCCTGCGCCGTCCAGATATTCGCCCGCGCGAAATAGGCATAGCCCAATTCCTCCGGCGCGCTGCCCCGGTCGAAGCCATCGATCGCTTCAGTCAGCAAATCCAGCGCGCGGTTGCTCGCCCCCCGCGAATCCGCTGCCCGCGCCTCGACGATCATCCGGTACAAGTCACGCAAACGCTTGTCCACATCGCGCTCGTGCAATTCCGCCAGCCTCAGATAAGTCTGCCCCGAGCGCGGATTGTAGAAGAGCGCCCGCTTGTAATCCCCCCGCGCCCCCCGCGGATTGCGATCCCGCAAATGCAATTCGCCCCGCAAACGCCAAAACCGGCTGTCCCAGGGCCGCAGGTCCAGCACCGCCGTATAATCTTCGATGCCCGCCGCAAGCTCCTCCAGTTGCGCCTGCGCGAAGCCGCGATAATAATAAGCGCGCCAGGCTTCCCCATCCTCCTGCAAGATCCTCCCAGCCAGCGCCAAGGCCTCTTCGTAAGCACGCTCTTCAAGCAAGGTCAGCAGGCTCTCCAGCGCCTCGTCGACATCCAGATCGTCGGGGAAGGCGGTCGCCGCCGGCGTCGGACTGACTTTGCCGATCGCCCGGCTCGGCGTCGGCGCCAGCGCCAAAGCCAAAACAAACAACGCGCCGAGCGCAATGCCCAGCAACCACCCCCGTTTTGATACCGGCGATTCACTCATCATCCGCCCAGCACCCTGCCCCCAACGCTTCACACCTCAGACAACCTGGATCTAGGGGCGACCCACACGCCGCCCGAAGCCTCACGCCAGTACAGCCGTAGGGGCGAGCTATCAGGTCGCCCGCCTACACCATCGCCGTCGCGAACAGGAAACCCTCCCTGCCACGAGCTATACAAATAGCTTTTCTCTGTGTCCTCTTTTCTCTCTGTGACCTCTGTGGCAAAGATATAAAGCGGCCCTCAACGCAGCCGCGCCACCGTCAGCACCGTATCAAATTGCTGACAGAAAATCACCGCCGATTCATACACGCTCAAGTCATGATCGCCGGGCAGGAAATAATACTGATCGCCGATATTGCCTTTCAGCCGTCCCAAATCCAGCGAGCCCGCCAACTGCAAAGCGCTTAAAGGCTGCGGATCCCGCGCCAGATACACCCGCACATCGCGGCAAAGCGCCGAGGCGAAATCCACAAAGCGCAGTATCCGCCGCCCATCCGCCAACTCATAAATCGTCGCCCGTCCCGCCCCCCAATGCAGCGCGTCCAACTCTTGAAATTCGCCGCTGACCAAAGCCCGCGCCGCCTCCAGTTGATCGGCGATGTCCTCCGGCGGCGCCGGCCGATCCGCTTCTATCGCCGCCAACGCCATCTCCAGGGCGATAGACGCGTCCCGCTCATATTCTTCCAGCAGCCTCTCCCGCCGCGCCCGCGGCAAGGCCAGAAAATCATCCTGCAGCTCAAAGGCCAAACCGGGAAAAGGCGCGTCTTCCCCCCGCTCGCGGAAGTAAAGACGCCAGGCGGGAAAAGTCCAGACCGCCACCGCGATCAATCCCACCAACGCAAGCACAATAAAGCGAAAACGAAGTTCCATCAGCCCGGCCGCCGCCCCTCCCAATCAATCTCTATGATGAACTTGCCCACCCGATATCTTGCCACACGCCAACGCATCCCGTAGGGGCGACCTACCAGGTCGCCCGTCTTACAAACGGATTTCGCTTTGGACGACCCACCGAATCGCCCGCCTGCAACACCTTTGTGTCCTTCCTGCCTTTGTGACCTTTGTGCTAAAAATCTCACTACTTGCTTGAGGCTGCTTCCCCCCCAACCTCAAGGACACTCCCCCGCCGCGTTCACATAATCCCCGTGCACCCAGCCCCGCGCGCCATTGTATTCCACCTGAAACCAATCCCCCTCTTTGTCCAGCGCGTCGACCGTCGTCCCCTTGGGCAAAAGCCCGATCTTCCTGCCATTCGGCGTCGCCCGGAAGTTCAACGGATCTGTAGTCGTCACCGAGCATTCCCGGCTCACCGCCAGGACCTCGCCGGCCGCATCCAGCAGAGAAACCTCCAATTCATATTCACTCCGCAAGCTGGTCACCAGCGTGATCGGCGATACAGCCACCAACGCCTGGCTCGCGCCGGGCAAGAGCTCCACAGTCAACTCGCCATTGCCGGTCACCAACTCCCGGCTGACATGCAATTCACCGCCCGTGTCCTGCGCGACCTGCAGCCAGGTCTTGTTGGGCAGGCGGTTGTCAGTGCGGATCCAGCCTTCATATTCCCAGGCATCGTCCGGCGTCTCAAAGCCCTCCTGGAAATCAATCGCGCTTATGCGAATGTCATCGATCGCCACCCCGCCATACGTCGTGCCGTAGTCGGACATGAGCTCGAAACGGATCAGCACCTCCCCGGGCGCGAAATCGCTGAGATCAATGCGCTCGAATCGCCAAAAGCGGGCATGGCCCGTATAGCCATGAGCATAGAAGTCATCGTAAACCCTGGTCCATTCGCTGTGCTCGCCGCGCAGCGTCTGCCAGGTCTCGCCCCCGTCCTCGCTGAGCGTGACGTAAGCGTATTCCATTTCATCATCCAGGTTATACCACAGCCTGAACTGCATCCGCGCTTGCCGATAGGTGTTGAGATCAAAAGCCCGCGTCAGCCGGGCATAGCCATAATCGGCCGGGACCGCGTAAGCGAAGAAATCCCCTTCGACCGGCGCCTGGTCTATCAGCCGGGCTTCCGGCGCCTGCCAGAGGCGCAGAAGCAGTTTCTCCGCCCCGCGCGCGTCCACCGCGATGTAATCCGTGCTGTACTGCGGCAGCTCGCCCTCATAAACAGCGGGGAAGCTGTTCAGCGCCGCAGCCGGCCGCGGCGCGCTCAATTCCTTATCCAACTCGCGATAGCCATAACCGCGCCGGCTCTCTTGAAAATAATTGGCCAGGACCCAATCGGCGAAGACCTCATCGGCCGACGCGCCGTACTCATCCCGCAGCACCTTCGTCACCGAACGCCAGCCATTGCTCGGCTCCGCCAGCAACCGCGCCGGGATCTCAGCGCCGAAGCGCTCGCTCAAGTAGGTGATGAACAAGAACCCGGCGCCATACTTGACCAGCCTGTCCTCCACCGACTGCCACTGCGTTAATCCGGTATCGGGCGCTTCCAGGAAGCTGTCCGCCACCGCATGCCCCGTGGAGCGGCTCAAAAAGCGCTTGGAAGCCTGGAAACCGACATAAGTGGCGAGCGCTTCGTCAAGCCAGGATTCTTCCCCGAAATCGCTATGCTGCTGCAAGACATGGAAATATTCGTGCGCGAGGATGTCGACAATGATGCTGTCGAAGAAGTCGTATTCCTCATCCGTCGCCAGGTTGACCACCACCAGCTCACGCTGATTGCTGTCCGAGGCTATGCTGCGCGGGCGGACGTCGCCCCGGGAAAAATAACCGCCATAAGGTCCCTCCGGATCATGCACCAGGGCGATGACAAAGCGAGGATCGCCATCTACGCCCGCCGGCTCGGCATACCCCAATAGCTTCTGCACCGGGTCCAGCACGTAGTTCTCAACCCGGCGCGTCAACGCCTGGGCCCGCCAGGGCGGATAATCGACATTCACTTCCGCCCAGATCAAGACACGATCGCTTTGAGCGCGCAACTCCATTTGAACTCGTTTGGACTCATAATCCTCGCCCAATCCCAAAATGAACCACTCACGGTCGCCAACTTCGTATTGCGGGCCCTCCGCTGGCGGCCTGTAATCAGTATTCATCGCCGACATGCGATCCACCATATCGACATAATCAAAAGCCGAGATCGTCATATTCGCCAAAGCCTCCAGCGTGGGGAACTCCCGCTCCTGCGCCCCCGCCGGCAGGCACAGCAACAGCGCCATAGCGCAAATTAACCACCGCATACGATCCTCCCGGCAAGACCATATTCCAACGAAAACCATATCAGATATGCGCCATAAACGCGAAAATAAATAAGGCCGTAGGGGCGACCCGCCGAATCACCCGCCTGCAACACCTTTGTGTCCTTCCTGCCTTTGTGACCTTTGTGCTAAAAAAATCTCTGTGGTGAATTATCCTCTGCGAAGCTCCCCAACCTCAAGCGCATTCCCCCGCCGTATTCACATAATCCCCGTGCACCCAGCCCTGCGCGCCATTGTATTCCACCTGAAACCAATCCCCCTCTTTGTCCAGCGCGTCGACCGTCGTCCCCTCGGGCAAAAGCCCGATCTTCCTGCCGTTCGGCGTCGCCCGGAAGTTCAACGGATCTGTAGTCGTCACCGAACATTCCCGGCTCACCACCAGGACCTCGCCGGCCGCATCCAGCAGATACGCCTCCAATTCATACTCGCTCCGCAAACTGGTCACCGGCGCGATCGGCGACACAGCCGCCATAACCTGGCTCACGCCCGGCAACAAATCCACAATCAACTCGCCATTGCCATGCGCCAACTCCCGGCGGACATGCAATTCACCGCCCGTGTCCTGAGCGACTTGCAGCCAGGTCTTGTTGGGCAGGCGGTTGTCAGTGCGCGCCCAGCCCTCATATTCCCAGGCATCATCCGGGCTTTCAAAGCCTTCGTGGAAATTCAGCGCTTCAATCCGCAAGTTGTCGATCGCCATGCCGCGGTATGTGGTGACGATATTCGATACCACCTCGAATCCAATCAGCACACGGCCCGGCGTATAGGCGCTCAGGTCAACGCGCTCTGCCCGCCAGCCGCGAGAAGAACCGTTAAAGCCTTCCTCATAGAATTCCTCGTAAGTGTAGGACTTGGTCGTGTAACGGCTCGGCAGCGTCCGCCATGTCCGGCCCAGGTCATCGCTGACCGTCACATAACCGTATTCGCCATCATATTCCAGGTCGTACCAGATATCAAACTCCAGCCATGCTTCGCGCGGCGCGGTCAAAATAAACTCCCGCGTCAGTCGGCTGTTGCCCGTGTCGGAAGCAAAGGCGTAAGCGAAATAATCGCCTTCGGGCGCCGTCGCCGGTATCAACTGGGCATCCGCCGCTTGCCACAGCCGCAGATGGAGTGCATCGGCGCCGCGGACATCAACGGCAAAATAATCCGTGCTGAGTTGCGGCAGCTCGCCCTTATGCACCGCCGGGAAACTGTTGAAGCTGGCGACTGGCTGCGGCGGCGGCAAATCGGCATCCAGCGCCCGGTAACCATACCCCCGCCGACTGTCCTGAAAATAATTGGCCAAGACCCAATCGGCGAAGACCTCCTCGGCCGACGCGCCGTACTCATCCCGCAGCGCCTTGTCGACAGACCGCCAGCCATCGGCCGGCTCGGCCAGCAAACGCGCCGCGATCTCCTTGCCGAAGCGCTCCGTCAAATACAAGATGAACAAGGAGGCGGCGCCATATTTGCGGCCCGTCTCCGGCGCCGCCTGCCAATGCGTCAAGCCGGTGTTAGGCGCGGCCAGGAAATCCTCCGCATCCTCGTGCATAGCCTGGTAGCTGAACAAGGCTTTCGAGGCCTGATAGGCGGCATAACCCGCCAAACCCTCGTCAAGCCAGATCTCTTCGCTCGGGTCCTGGTGGTGATGCAGAATATGGCTAAATTCATGCGCGACCGTTTCGACCAGAATATCGTCAAAGAAATCGTATTCATCATCCAGCGCCAGGTTGACCACCAACATCTCCCGCTCGTTGCTCTTCGAGAATAATTTTTGCGGCAGTGTGCTGGCCGGCGGGAAATAACCCAGCGTCGTATCCTCCGGCGCATGGATCATCACAACCGTCAAACGCGAATCGCCGTCAATGCCGGGCGGCTCGGCGAATTGGAAGAGCGCCTCCACCGGGTCCAATACCTGGCTTTCCAGGCTTCGCGCCAAAGCCTGCGCCCGCCAGTTCGGGTAGTCCACCGCCGTCTCAACCCAGATCAGGACGCGTTCCGTCATCGCCCGCAAGTCCGCCACGATCTCCTCGCGCCTGTCCCCCCCGCCCACGCTTACGATGACAAAGAAACTTTCGCTGTCGCCCAGCTTGAGATCGGGCGGGCTCGCCGGCGGGCTAAAGCTCGTATCGCGACTGCTGAATCTCTCCACCATTTCGGCGTAATCAAAACGCGGAACTTCCAAATTCTCCAAAGCATCCAGCGTCGGATAATCCCCGTCCTGCGCCTGCCCGGGCCGGCACAGCAAGAGCGCGACGAAGCATATTAGAATTGCAAATCGCATAAAATCCCCCAGCGCTGCCTGGAATGCTGACAGTATCAGCTTACGCCGGCCCGGCGGCAAATCGTAGGTCAATCGCAGAAATCCGGCCGCAGAGGCGAGCCATTAGGTCGCCCGAAACCACTCGGCGTTCTCGACAAAACTCGGTGCCCGCGGTGGTAAAATCTATGAATGTTCATCTCAAAGGGAACCCAACCATGAAAATCACCGATATCGAAATCCGCCTCTGCAAACACCAGGAACAAGTCATGTCCGCCACCGAGCTGCGCGACGCCCAAAAGTCCGATATGCACTTCCTCATCATCACCCTCAAGACCGACGCCGGCATCGACGGCGTCAGCATGGGCTTCGCCGGCATGGGCGCGGAAATGGCGGGCGCCATCGCCGCCGGTTCCCTCAAACCCTTCTTCCTGGGCAAAGACCCCCTCGCCCGCGAAAAACACTGGCACGATTTCCGGCGCTATGACCGCGTCTGGCATCTCACCCCCATATACGCCTACGGCCCCTTCGATATCGCCCTCTGGGATATCGCCGGCCAACTCGCCGGCTTGCCCCTCTACCAACTGCTCGGCCACTATCGCGATAAAGCGCCGACCTACGTCAGCTCCCTCTTTCTCGATTCCCCGCAAGACTACGCCGAGCAAGCCCTGAATTTCAAGCAAGGTGGCTTCCACGGCTACAAACTGCACCCCCCCAGCGATTATCATGAAGCCCTCGAAGCCTATCGCCTGTGCCGGGAAGCCGTCGGCCCTGACCCGAAATTCAAGCTCATGGCCGATCCGGTCACGGCCCACACCTATTACGAAGAAGCTCTGCGCATGGGCCGCGAACTCGAAAAACTGGATTATTACTGGTTTGAGGAGCCCCTCTACGATGTCGACTTCAATGGCTTGCGCAAGCTGACCCGCGACCTGGACATACCGATATGCGGCGCCGAAGTCCTGGCCGGCTCGCATTATTCCACCGCCGAGTGCATCGCCGGCGACGTGGTTGATATCGTCCGCAGCGATGTCTCCTGGAAAGGCGGCGTGACCGCGGTGATGAAAACCGCCCACCTGGCCGAAGCCTTCGGCATGCGCTGCGAAATCCACACGGCCATTTACCCGGCCCTGGAAATCGTCAACCTGCACTGCTGCTGCGCCATCGCCAATTGCGAATTCTTCGAAGCCCTCTACCCCGGCTCGCTGATGAAGCTGGGCATCAAGAACCCCATTCAAATCGACGCCGACGGCTACGCCCACCCGCCCCAAGGCCCAGGAACCGGCATCGAATGGGACTGGGACTTCATCGACGACGCCACCGTCGCGGTGCTGTAGGGGCGACCTACCAGGTCGCCCGCAACACCACTAGCTTCTCACATAGACGACGCTTCCGCCGCCCGCCAGTCAAATCGCCACTCGTCCGCCAATTCCACAAAATGCAAACCGTAGGGGCGACCTACCAGGTCGCCCGCAACACAAATGAATGCCTTCGTGCCCTTTGTGATAAAGCCCTCCACCTGCGCCCCGCCAACCCCTAATCCATGTGGAAAACTTCTTCAATATTATGCCACCACTCGCCCTCAGCCCGCTCTTCCACCGGTTTCTGCATCGGCATGCAAAGATCCCACCACTTCTGCGTCGTCTCGTCCGCCGCCATCGCCGCCATATCCGCTTCGAAATCATCCCCATGATATTCCATGTAAGCGAATAGCAGATCGCCATAACGATAAATCGAGTAATTGCGGATATTGCACTCCTCGATCTTCTTCAACACGCCCGGCCAAACATCCGCGTGCAAGCGGATATACTCGGCCGCGTCTTCCGCCCGCAATCCAATCACCTGTCCAAATCGTTGCATCGCTAGTCTCCTAATCAGAACCGATATTGAAATTCTCCGGCTGCCGATACTTCACCGTCTGCAAATGCTCGCAGTATAAGGCCAGCACCCCTTCGTTCTTGTAAACCTCATAACTCACCTTGACCAAACCCATCTCCTTGTACTTCGGCTCCTTGCTCAAGTGAGTCCGCACCGTATAAATCGTATCGCCGATGAAAACCGGCTTGATGAAGCGCAGCCGGTCATAGCCGTAGCTGAAAGTATGCACGTTGTTATGCGCCATCAAACCCAGGCCGATGCTGAACACCATCGAGCCGGCCACCAGCCGCTTGTCGAAGATGCCCTCGTCCCGGGCGAAAATCTCATCGGCCACATACGGGTGCATATCCAGCACGATCGCGTTGAAAATCATGCACTCGCCTTCCGATAGCGTGCGCCGTATCGACTTGATCTTGGCCCCCAACTCGAAGTCCTCGTACATCCAGGTCTCGGTGTTGAACAGCGGCAACTCCGCGTGCATTTCAACCGGCGTGTTTTCTGGCATGGCTCTTCCCTCAATCTAATATCATGAACTCAAGCAAATGAAAAAATCTCTGTTCCCTCAGTATCCAAGAAATTAATGCAAATCCTGTCTCAATGACTGTTTTTTTACCACCGAGGACACCGAGTGATTTTGAGGGCACAGAGGTTTTGATATTGTTTCGACGCTCGCGCAATTTATGCCGCCATCCTTCTTATGGAAACTGTCGCTGCCATATAACTATTAAACAGCTTTACTCGGTGTCCTCGGTGGCTAATTTATTTATGCATGACTTCCTTGGGCTTACTTCTGCGCCCTCTGTGGCGCATAAATCAACCCACAATCGCAAATTCGGACATGATCCGCCCCGTATCTTCGCCGATGCGCGGCGCCCCTTTCCCGCTCTTTAATATCTCCCCATCGATGCGTATCGGACAGCGCGTCGTATCCAGCTTGACATCCTCATCCCGCGCCACCTCCTGGACCATATCGACGACCTTGAAACCTTCGTGCCGCAGCAAACGCTCCCAGGTCAGCACATCGGCGCACCAGATATCCCGCGGCTCGAGGATATCCAGCCAGTGCTGCGTCGAATGGCCTTTGAGATGATCCACCAGGATCGCCTTGATATCGTCCCGCTCGCTGAACCAGGTGGCGGAATCGGTAAATTCCCGCAGCGGCGGACAATCCAGCAACTCGCCCAGCGCCGGTATCGACCCCATCGCCAGCGCCAGATAACCATCCGCCGTCTCGTAGATGCCATAAGGCGCCGCCAGGTAGGCATGGGCGTTGTTGATCCGGCTCCGCTGCGGCAGCTTCCCGCCATCGTTCAGATGCGTGGTCAATACCTCAAACTGGAAATCGAGGATGGATTCCAGCAAACTCACCTGCACCAGACCGCCCTCGCCACTGACCCCGCGGCGCACGAGACAAGCCAGGATGCCCTGCACCAAATGCGCCCCGGCGAAGAGATCCACCACCGCCAGACCGAAAGGCGTCGGCGGGCGGTCCGCATCGCCGTTCAGCCAGACCAAACCCGAGATCGATTGCAGCAGCAAATCCTGCCCCGGCTTGTAAACCCAGGGCCCCTCGTTGCCATAACCGGTGATCTCGCCGTAGACGATGCCGGGATTGATCGCGCGCACCGCTTCGTAATCCAAACCCAAACGCGTCATCACCCCCGGGCGGAAGTTCTGCACGATGACATCCGCTTGCTTGATCAGCGCCTTGACCCGCTCCAGGTCAATCGGGTCTTTCAGGTTGGCGGCGAAGCTCTCCTTGTTGCGGTTGATGGAATGAAAAAGCGTACTTTCCCCATCCAGCTCCAACTCGGAAATATAAAGCTGCCGGCAAAGATCCCCCCCATCAGGCCGCTCCACCTTGATCACCCGCGCCCCCAAATCCGCCAGGCGCAACGCCGCCGACGGCCCCGACAAGAAGATGCTGAAGTCCAATACCAGTAAACCTTCCAGTGGTTTCATCGCTTCTCTTCAACCCCCTTTTGCGCTAGCCGCAATCGCCAGTTACCCGCCCAGCGACCGTAGGGGCGACCTACCAGGTCACCCGAAACCCGTCCGCTAAACGTTCTCCAATATTCTCATCACTTTCTTGGAACTACTCCTGCGTTGAATCACCCTGTAATAAAATATCTCTGTGCTCTCTGTGTTCTCTGTGGTTAAATTTCAGTGTATTTTTCTCGTTCCAGCGAATGTTAATTTTGAAGCGATCGCCACGTCCCCAAATCTGTTTTGCTTGCAAAAACATTTTTTATCCGTAAAATATAGTCAGCGAATGCCAATCTGTCAAATAACCGCGGGAGTGCCGAAGCAATCGCATCGAAATTGAAAACCCGCACAAACAAATTGAATTCGCTCAATTTAGTCGCTTGTAGGGGCGACCTACCAGGTCGCCCGCCAGATCTGCCAGTGCCCGCGCGACGCTAGAAATGGTTGACGGGCACGGAGTAGAGTAAAAAGGAGGCAGCCATGCTAAAGGTCGATACCCATCAGCATTTTTGGAACCTGGACGAAGTCGCCTACTCTTGGCTGATTCCCGACTACGGACCCATCTACCGCGAGTTCGCCCCCGCCGAGCTCGAACCCCAGTTGGCCGCCGCCGGCCTGGATAAAACCGTCATCGTGCAATCGGCCAACTCCTACGCCGATACCGACTCCATGCTCGCCATCGCCGCTAACCGCGACTGGGTCGCCGGCGTGGTCGGCTGGCTGCCCATCCATGACCCGGCCGAGACCGCCAAAAAACTCGCCGAATACGGGGCGAATCCCTACTTTAAAGGCATCCGCCATCTCATCCACGACGAACCCAATCCCGACTGGGTCGTGCAGAAGCAAGTCTTCGAAGGCCTGCAGATCCTCGCCGACCGCGACCTCGCCTTCGATGTGGTCGCCGTATTCCCCAACCACCTCAAGCATGTGCCGACCCTGGCGGAAAAAGTCCCGACCCTCAAAATGGTCATCGACCACCTGGCCAAGCCCCCCCTGGGCGAGGACGACCGGGCCGCCTGGCGCGAACAAATGACCGCCGCCGCCGAAAGCCCGAATGTCTACGCCAAAGTCTCCGGCTTGAATACCGTGACCCCCGACTTCGAGAACTGGACCTACGAAGACATCAAACCGCTGATTGACTTCGCCATCGAAACTTTTGGCCCCGACCGCCTGATGTTCGGCAGCGATTGGCCCGTCGCCGTGCTCGCCGGCGATTACGCCAAAGTCTGGGCCGAAACCAACAAATGCCTGGCCGATCTGTCAAATGAAGAAAAAGCCGCCATCCTCGGCGGAACCGCCAACGACTTCTACAATCTTGGCTTGTAGACTCGCCAACTTCTTGCTGCCAGTCACCTGACGCGCCGCTCGACGCTGGCGAGTTCTCCCTGTAGCCGCGTCAGCTTGTATTGCAACTCGCGGTTTTCGGACCTGAGATGAGCGATTTCTTGTCGATGATCCGCGCGCAATTCCTGAATGGCGTCCCTCAGTTTGCTTTCCGCTTGCCATACTGCGAAGAATACAAACGAGATGAACACGATAAACACGGTGGTCCAGGATATTGTAACGACCATAATCTTCCCTCATTTCTCTCGCTAACCGTAAAAAACGTCTGTGCCTCTGTGCCTCTGTGGTGAAAACATTGCCCCCGCTCAAACCGCCGGCAAAGGCCTCCCCCCAGCCGCGCTGGACTCATACGCCGCTTCCACCGTCGCCATCGTCTCGATCGCATCCTCCACCGAGGTCGGCAATGCCGCCGTCTCGCCCCCGGCATAACGCATCAAGCTGGCCATCGTGCCGATGAAGGCCTCCGGGAACCAGGACCCGGCGATCTCAAGCGACCGCCACCGCGGCGCCGCCCCGTCATCCAACAAGATATACTCGAAGCGGTCCGGCACGCCCTCCGGATAATTCATGTTCAAACCGGCGCGGATTCGGATCGCCCCCTTGCTCCCCTCGAACTTGACGTAGGATTGCTGCTTCTCCCCGCCATAAGCGTGGCTGTGGTTGGTCATCACATTGACCCGCGGGTTCTCCCCATAATCCATGATGATCATCGAGCGGCTGCCCCCGCGCAACTCCGGCGCCGTCGGGTGGCTCATCGTCTTGGCGTAGACCCCCTTCGGACTCCCGCAGAAAGAACGGATGAGGTCGACATAATGAATGCTGTGATACAGAATCTCCACCCGCGGCAACGGGAAGAGGAAGCTCCACAAATGCCAGGGCGTGTTGCACTGCACGCGGAACTCCACATCGTACAACTCGCCGATCAACCCCTGCTCGATCATATCCCGCGCCGCGATGATGAAGGGCGCGTAACGCAACTGAAAATTGATCGCCGCGACCAAATTGCGCTCCCGACAAATGCTCAGGATCTGACGCGCCTCCGCCAGGTCCTCCCCCATCGGCTTCTGGATGAGCGCCGCCCGCCCCGCCGGTATCTCCCGCAGAATATCCGCGATGGCGCTCCCCGGCACAGCGATATCAAAGACAGCCTCCTCCGGCGCCTCCTCAATCGCTTCCGCCAGCGACCCATAAAGCCGCGGAATGCCGAACTTCTCCTGCATCATCGCCGCCCGCTCAGCATCAATATCGTAACCGCCGACCACATCGAAACCGGCGATTCTGTACGCCGGATAATGAGCGTCATGCACGATCCCGCCCAAGCCAATGCTGACGATCGGCGGCGGCTCAGCCGGCAAAACCGCGCTTTGACGAACCTGGAACTCCCTCATCGAACACTCTCCTCCTGTGATTGGCAGGCTGCGAATATTGCGAAATGCTCAGAAAAACTCTGTGTACTCAAATTAACTCGGTGTACTCGGCGGCAAAAAATTTGAAACAATTGCTCAGATAAAAAATCTTGGCGGCTTCCT
>JAJEBE010000040.1 GCA_022822545.1 Anaerolineae bacterium | reverse complement strand
CAATTTGCCTTCCATTGCTCATCTTTTCACAGTTCGTAAATCCTTTTCCGCCGGGCATCCGGCCGCTTTTCATGGAGTATCGCCCGAGCCTGATTAAGGAGCACAGATGCGCGACCGACCGAATATCGTATTATTTCTCACTGACGACCACGGCGCCTGGGCCAATGGCTGTTACGGCAATGGCGAAGCGCATACGCCCACGCTTGACGCCCTGGCTGCGACCGGCGCAAGATTCAGCCGCGCCTATACGCCGACGCCCGTCTGTTCGCCGGCGCGGGCCTGTCTCTTAACCGGCAAGACCGCTTCCCAAGTGGGCATACACGATTGGCTGCAAGAGGCCATCCCCGAAGTCGGCGAACGCGACTGGCTGGGCACGACGCGCACGCTTTTCCAGTATCTGTCCGAGGCCGGCTATCACACCGGCTTGAGCGGCAAATGGCACCTGGGGCAATCCCATCTGGCGCCGCGGGGCGCTGATTATCATTTCGGTTTGCCCGGCTGGCAGGGCGCGCATAACGGTCCCTATACTTACGTCCGCGATGGCGAACTGGTCGACTTGGACGGCAATAAATCGAGCCTCATCACCGACCACGCAATCGAGTTTCTCGATACCGTCCCGGCCGATAAGCCCTTTTTCCTCAACATCGGCTATATCGCGACCCACTCTCCCTACGCGCAACAGACGCACGATCCGGGGCAGACCGAGCGTTATCAAAACTGCGCCTTCAGCGAGATTCCGCCGTGGAAGCCACACCCTTGGGTCAAGAACGAAGGCGGTCCGAACGAATTGAGCGAGCAGGACTTGCGCGACCGCTACATCGGCTATTATGCCGCCGTGACCGAAATCGACGACAATATCGCTCGCGTCCTCGGCGCGCTGGAGCAGCGCAACCTGCGGGAGAATACGATCATCATCTATACCTCCGATCACGGCTGCGCCATCGGTCATAAAGGGTTCTTCGGCAAGGGCAACAGCACGCGCCCGCTCAATATGTACGAGATATCGCTGCAAGTGCCGCTCATCCTGTCAGGCGCCGGTATCGAGCCGCGGACGCTCGACCAGTACGTCGATCACTGCGATACTTTTCATACGATCTGCCAGTTGGCGAATGTGGATTTACCGGGGGATAGCTACGCCGGCGCCTCATACGTCGATCTGCTGCGCGGGCAGGAGATCAACTGGGATAATACGCGCTTCGGCGAATATGGCGACTTGCGCATGATCCGCGATGAGCGCTGGAAACTGATCTTGCGCTACCCCGAGGGGCCGCACGAACTCTTCGACTTGCGTCGCGATCCGTCCGAATCGGTCAATTGCTATGCGCAGCAGCCCGAAATCGCCGCCGCATACCAGGCGCGGCTGGACGCATTCTACGCCGAGCATGAGGTGGCGGCGCGCTCCGGCTTGCGGGTCAAGCGGCAGCCGCTGCACAATGACGGCAACGAAGCCTGGCGCGATGGCCGGCGGGAAGCGCGCGGCTTGCAGGTCTATTAGGGCCGCTCCAAAGAGACTTGAAGCGAGATCGCGTCATCAAAGCCGAACTTCTCCAGCGTGACGACGACGCGCCCGCTCATCGGCATGACAAAGGCCAATGGCAGCTCGTCCGGCACCCCCATGGTGCTGTAAGCCATGACTTCCATGCCCTCCACCGTCGCCGTCACGTAGAGGTCTTCGACATCGCCTCTGAGCTTGTCCAGGTTGAGGATGAGGTTCTCGTCTTCTTCGGCGTCGAAAATGACCAGGTCGCGAATGGCTTTGTCATTCAGGGTGATCACCGTTTCGCCGTCTTCCAGCGCATGAACCGGATTGCGGCGGATGTGTACCGCGCCTTGCCCGCTCGCGCCGCTATCGAAGCTGGAAACCACGAGCGCATAAGTGGCCGCGTGGTCGAAGACGAGGTTGCTCAACTCAGCGTCAAAGCCGGAGCCGCTGTCGTCATCGAAGGCGAATTCTTCGCCATCGGGCGCGACCACTTGCAGCACGGTATCGAGGCTGCCGCCGCTATCCAGCGTCACCGTGAGGCTGTCGCCGGTCTCCACCGGCAGCGAAAAGTATTGCGTCGGCGCATCAGCACTCAGCGCGAAAGGCGTCGCGGCATCAAAGGCGATTGGCGCCGGGTTCGCTTCCGCGATGCTAATGACGAAGTCGCCGTCGATCGCGCCCTGCGCCATCATCAACGGCTGGGCGGAAATCTCGAGCTTGTAGCGCCCCGAGTAGGGCAAAGCCAGCGGACCGATGATCGGGTCTTTCCGTCCGCGGCTGTCATCGCTAAAGGCGATGATCAAGTCCTCGCGGTTGATCAAAGCCAGCGCCGGATCAAAATCGGCCGAGGCGACGCTGATCTGCAAGTACCTGCCCGCCTCGCCATCGAAATCGAACTCAGCGCCGCCATCGACCAGGCGGCTCTCGATGACCTCGGCAGCGCCAATCGTGGTCGCGACAAACTCGACGGCCGCTTTCGCGGTGGCGGTCAAGACCACCGAGGGCTGATTGCCCGCCTCGCGCAAGACGGTGATGATATAGTCTCCTGTTTCGTCTTCCGCGTCAGTCAGCAATTCGATGCGGACTGCGCCCTCCGCGTCAGCGGTCTTCTGTGTGCGATAGACTGATTCGCCGGCGAACATGACATCAAGCGTGATCGTCTCGTTCGCGCCCAAGCCGCTGACCGTGACAAGATGGCTGGAGCCGAGCGGGGCCGCAGCCGGCTCGATTGACGCTGCCGCTTCGCTGACGGCGTCGCCGCTTTCCACTGGCGCGGTTTCTTCCTGCGGTTCTTGCATCGGCGCTTCCGCAGTCGGCTCCGCCGCGTCTTCAACTGTGACGACCGCGAAGACGGCGCCCCCGAGCTTGTCCGCTTCGACGAAGAGGTCGACGGCATAGTCGCCAGCGGCCAGATCGTCAGCCGCGTTGAAGGTCACGGTCAAGTCGCCATCGATCGACGCTCGCGCCAGGATCGTATTGATCAGGACGCCATCCGCCGAGGTGATCTGTGCGGTGACGCCGTCAAAGGCGGATAGGCCGCTGACGACAATATCGACCGCTTGCCCGGCTTGAATGATATCGGGCTGCAGCTCGACCAGGACAGCGCGCTCGGCCGGCGCTTCAATGCTGAATTCGCCCTCGGCGATAAGCTCGCCCCCTTCGTCGTAGACCGCGATCGCGTGGCGGCCGGGCGAGTCATCCGCTTCCGCGAAGACCTCGATCTCGATGGTGCCGTCGTCATCGCTCGTGTGAATGCGACGATAAGCGACCTGCAAAGTTTCGCTGGCGGTGATCTCCAGTGTGTATTTTGTCCCCGCTTCCAGTTCGTCAATGCGAATGGTCTGCACCTTGCCAAAGGGCGCTGTCTCCGGCGTCACCGTCACATCGCCGAGGAAGTCGACTTCGGCTTCGGTGTCATCGGCGGCGGCTTCGGTCAGCTCAAAGTCGGCGCTCGCGATAACCTCGCCGTCGCTGACCACCTGCAAGGTATAGATTCCCGGCGCATCGCCTTCCGTGCTGATGATGGGATAATCGATCTGCCCGTCGGCGTTGCTCATTTCGTCGCTGCTGAAGACGACATCACCCCTGAATAGGATCTCGACAAGGTAGGGGCTTTCGGGTTTCAATCCGCTGATCTTGATTTCGAAGATCGCTTGCTCCGCCGGGCCGGCTTCCGGCGTGATGCTCACGGCCGGGCTGTCTTGCGCCCGAAAGGGGAGGACGAGGGTGAGCAGGGCGCAGCAGAGGAGAATGAGTCGCACGACGGGAAAACGCATGGCGCCATCCTTTGCATGTTAGCTGTAGTTTCAATGCAGCGCCGCCATTGTAGCCAGCGCTTCTTAACAATTATAGGGCAAGGGCGCCGGCGCTATGCCGCAAGCTGCGGGGATTTTGCAGAGTTTTTACTGTGTTCGGCCCTCCACCTCAACCGTTCCCGCAACGCGGATGCAGGCTGTATAATGCGCGCATGAACGATGGCGCGTCTGCGGCGGAAAACTGGGGAATGATCGGGAATGAGCGGGCGGTTGCTTTCCTGCGCCGCTCTCTTGCCTACGGTCGCAACCGTCAGGCTACCCTGATCACCGGCAGTCCGGCGCTGGGCAAAATGCGGCTGGGGCTGGCATTTGCCAGGGCGCTCAACTGCGAGATGGAGCCGCTTGGGCAGCGCCCTTGCTTCAATTGTCAGGCCTGCGACGCCATCAGCCGCGGCAGCCATCCCGATTTGATCGTGGCCGGCGCGGATGCGCCCCTGAAGATCAATGAGATCCGCAATGTCTTGCGTTTGCTGGCGCTGAAGCCATACAGCGGGCGCTACCGCATCGCCATTCTTGACGACTTTCACTTGGCAGCGCCCCTGGCGCAGGACGCGCTGCTGAAGACGCTGGAAGAGCCGGCGCCTCATGCCATCATGATCTTGCTGGCAACATCGGCCGAGCGTGTTCTGCCCACCATACGCAGTCGCGCTCAACAGATCCCTTTGCGCCCGATACCGCAGCAATTGATCAAGAATCAGCTTGTCGTCAGCGGCTGCGACGAAGAACGAGCCGAACTCATCGCGGGCCTCAGCGGCGGGCGAATGGGTTGGGCATTGGCGGCGGCGGGCGACGAAGCGCTGCTGGCTTTTCGGCAGGAAACGCTTGATACGTTGAGCAAAGTCATCGCCGGGACGCGGCTGCCACGAATAAGAATGTCGGATGAGCTCAACCGCCGCGCCGGGCGGGATAAGGCGCAACTGCGCAATGTGCTGGAGATCTGGCAGAGCTACTGGCGCGATGTCTTGTTGATGTGCTATGACAGCCCGGTGAAACCTTGTAATGTGGACCGCCGCGCCGAAATCCGCGCGCTGGCCGGGCGCATCAGCGCTGAGACGGCGCGCGCCGCTTTGGAAGCGACCGCGGGCGCCTTGGGCGCTCTCGATACCAACGCCAATCCGCGACTGTTGCTTGACGCGCTATTCTTGACCTATCCGGGGCTTGAGGCCTGAGCCGGTCTAGTCGATGGGGATCCAGTTGTCCGGTTTCTTGTCTGCTTCCAGGATCGAATCCGGCACGAGCAGGATCTTGCCGAAGCCGGGTTTCTTCTCCATTTTCTGATGCGCCTGGCGGGCCTGGCTCAAGGGCATGACCTCGTCGATCAGCGCGCGATACTTGCCCTTCGCCATATTGGTCAGGACGGACTCGAAGTCCTTGGGTTTGACCGAGCCGAAGGAACCGTGCAGGCTGAGATTCCGCAGATACAATTCCATCGCGTTCAGCCTGGCGCTGGGCTTGGCGAGGGCGCTGGCGATGACCAGCCGTCCGCCGGCGCGGAGCATATCGAGGGAGCCTTGCAGGTCAAGCGCCTCGCTGCAATGCAGGACGAGGCTGGCGCCATTTTCATCGGTAGCCACTTTCACCTGGCGGATGAGATCGCCGCCGGCGTCTTCCAACACGATATCCGCGCCGATGTCATGCAAGTCGGCGGCGAATGCTTCTTCGCAGATGGCGATGACCTTGGCGCCGCGGACAGCGGCAATCTGCACGGCAGAGGCGCCGATGCTGCCGGCCGCGCCGCGAACCACCACTGTATCGGCTTTCTTGAGCTTGCCCTGCGTCACCAGGGCCAGGAAGGCGGCGGCAAAAGACGCGCCGGCCGCGACCGCCGATTGGAAGCCCAGGTCGTCTGGCAGGCGGATAAGTTGATGAGCCGGCAGGGCGCAATACTCGGCATAGCCGCCGTTGATCTCGGAGCCGAGCTGCTCGAAAGCGGCGCAGACGCGGTCGCCGGTTCGCCAGCCGGTCACATCGTCGCCGATTTGCGCAATCTCGCCGGCCAGGTCCGAGCCCAGGATATGCGGCAAGGGCTGGCGTATGACCAGGCGGCCGCTGCGGAGGAGCAAGTCCGATGCATTTACCGATGCCGCGTGAACTTTCACCAGCGCTTCGCCGGGAGCGGGTTGCGGACGCGGAAGCCGGGTCGGCTTGAGGACGCGGGCTTTGCCTATTCTCTCCATGATGACGGCGCGCATGCTGCCGCTGGTTTGCGCCATGATGTTTCCTCATCACTGTCGCTGTGAATCGGGCATAGTCTAATGCAAGGCGTTGTAGCTGTAAACGGCTCAGGCGCGGCCGAAGCGTTTGGCGTTGCGTGCGCGGGCCTTGGCGATTTCCGCCTCGCGATTTCGTGGCGGCGCGGTTGTATGCAAGGAGGCGAGCAGGGCAGTTGTCGTCCGCGCGACATCAGCGACGGCGCGGTCAAAAGCGGCTTGGTTGATGGCCGATGGCTTCTGGTAGCCGCTGACCTTGCGCACATATTGCAGGGCGGCGGCTTCAATATCGTCTCTGGTGCTCGGCGGGTCGTAATTGTAGAGCGTGCGGATGTTTCGGCACATCGTCCTATCCTTATCAAAGTCGCGCCTGTCAGGGAAGTATAGCATTGGCGAGCGTTTCAGTCTCGGTATAGCTCAGGCGTCAAACCGCGATAGGGCGCTGGCAGATAGTCATCAATGTCATCCAGAGCGAGAAACTCCCGCAAAAGCGCGAAGCTGTCCTCTTGCTCGGGATAATGTTTCCCTTTCCAGATGATAAATGGCGCCAGGTACAAGCGGGCGGCGCGGAACTCTTCGATGACCAGGCAGCCGGTGACACCGCAGCGAGCGACGAAGTCCTGCCGCTCGAACTCGTCAATCAGGCGGGCCGGGTCAAAGTCCACGCGGCGGTGCGCAATCAGTTCCCAGCCGCGTTGGTCGCTCTCCAGGATCATATAACTCGCGCTGTGTTCGCCATCCAGCGGTACGCCAACCGAGCCCGGATTGAAGATCTGCCAGTCGGCCACATGGCGCTCCATCGCGACATGGCTGTGCGCGGCGATAACAGTATGTTCGGCGACGCCATCAAGCCAGCGGCGGATTCGAGCCCCTGAGTCGCTCGGATAGATTGCGGTCCAGGGGTCGTCAGGAATACCGTGAAAGAGGCGCAGCGGCGGCGCATCACGAAAGCGAAGCTGGAGCGTATCGGGCATGGTCGCTATGGTGTTGACCCACCGATCGCCAAGCTGTGCGTGCAGGTATGGCGGCATGGTGAAGGTTGACCAATGCGCCGGCGCGCGCTCAGTACAGTAATCCAGGACGTACAGTTCATTGTTGCCGCGGATTGCCTTCCAGCCCCGCGCGGCAATTATTTCAATCACTTCGCGGGAAAATGGACCCCAATTTATGCTGTCGCCAGCCAGGACCACATGATCCACATTGAACTGGGCCATGTCGTCGATGACCGCCTCCAAGGCGGGTAGGTTGCCGTGGATATCGGCCAGAACCGCCAATCGCGTCATATCAGTCCTCCTTAAGCTAACAGAAGCTGATACAGCGATGACGGGTGTATTCCGCAGTCAGGAGTCGTAGCCGTCGGGATGCCAACGATGCCAATTCCAGGCCGATTCGATGATCGCGCGCAGGCTGTTGTATTCGGTTTCCCAACCGAGCTCGCGCCCGATCTTGTCGCTGTTGGCGACCAGGACGGGCAAATCTCCCGGGCGCCGGGGCGCTGACAGAGCGGGTATGGCGTGACTAGTGACCGCGCGCGCGGTCTCGATCACTTCAAGCACGGAGAAGCCGCTGCCGCTGCCGAGGTTGTAGACGCGGCTATCGCCATCGGCCAGCGCCTCCAGCGCCAGGATATGCGCCCGGGCCAGGTCTTGCACATGGACGTAATCGCGGATGCAGGCGCCATCGGGCGTATCGTAATCTGTGCCGTAGATTTCGATCGCTTCGCGCTGGCCCAGGGCGACTTGCAGCACCAGCGGAATCAGGTGGGATTCCGGGTCGTGCGCCTCGCCGATATGCCCGTCCGGATGGGCGCCGCAAGCGTTGAAATAGCGCAGGCAGCAATACTTGATGCCGTATAAGCGGTCCATCCAGGCCAGCAGCCGTTCCGCCATGTATTTGGTTTCGCCGTAAATGCTGCCGGGGTTAAGCGCCTCGCTTTCGTCGATGGGAATCCGCTTCGGCTGGTCAAAGAGGTTGGCGGTGGAAGAGAGGATGAAGCGTTTGACGCCGCGCCGGCTGGCTTGCTCCAGCACGTTGATGACCGTATAGAGATTGTCGCGCAGGTACATGAAAGGCCGCTGCATGCTTTCGCCAACGAGGATCTGCGAGGCGAAGTGCATGATGCCGTCAAACTGATGGGCTTCGAAAGCGGCTGCCAGCGCCGGGCGATCGTGCAGATCGCCGACGATCAGCGCCGCATCGGAATGCACCGCGCCGCGATGGCCCGTGCTCAGGTTGTCGTAGACGACGACTTCTTGGCCGCGCTCGACCAGCATCTGCACCACGTGGCTGCCGATATAGCCGGCGCCGCCCGTCACCAGTATTTTCATGTCGCGGCACTCCCTTCAACCGCCGATTATAGTCCTAAGGTCACCTTAGTGGAATCACGATTCAGAACTGGCGCAACTGCTCGCTTGTCATCAGAAATCGCGACTCCAGGGGCCGGCCGCCGTATTGTGGAGCGGGGGCGGATTATGGTTTAATCTTGAACGAGCGCGCAATTGCTGGAGAGGACATGACGGACGAGCGCAAGGGGCAATGGACCGAGGCCGAGCGGGCGGCGCTGCGCAAGCTGATCCGCATGGCTTTGATCATGCTGCTGGCGATCATCGCGGCCGGCGCCATCGCCGCGCTGCTCAGTTCGGCGCTGGGGACGCTTTGATTCGCACTGCGTGATTCGCGGGGGGATTCGGGGTATAATGCGGCAAGGGCGGAGGAGAAGCAATTATGAAAGAAGCGCAAGTACGCGATGTTTTTGCCGTCATCACCGACTTTTTAGCGGAAGACCCGACGGATGAAGAGTTGCTCGCCTATAAGCTGCCGGAGGATCTGCAAGAGCGCGTGAGCCATCTGCTGTACCTCAACCGGGAGTCTGAACTGACCTGTGAACAGCGGCATGAGCTCGATGATTACATGCGCGCCAATCGCATGATAAGCACACTGAAAATCAGAACCGAGCTTCGGATGCGGGGCTTGGAAGCGTGACAATCTCTGCACAACAACGGCGATACGTATTTGAACGGGCAGGCAGATGCTGTGAATACTGCCGTGTTGGAGATGGCAGAGAACCTATCGCATTCCAAATCGATCACATTATCCCAATTAAACATGGCGGTGAAGATTTAATCGACAATCTTTGCCTATCTTGCGCCGAGTGCAATCGCTACAAAGGTTCTGAAATCGCCGCGATTGATCCTCTCACTGACGAGGCGACCAAGCTCTTTAACCCACGGCAGCAGAACTGGCATGAGCATTTTCAAGTCAATCCGGATGCGTCGCTTGTCGGGCTTAGTCCAGAAGGACGGGCGACGGTCGCTGTGCCGCGAATGAACGAAGCGCCGCGCGTCGAGCAGCGCTACGGCGAAAGGCTGCTGGACAATTACCCGTGCCAGAGCAATCCTTAACCCTCAGCGCAAATAAACCCCAGCAGCGGCTGGACAAGTTCCTGCTGGCGCATCTGCCCGGCTATTCGCGGACGCAGGCGCAGGCGCTAATCCGCGATGGGCATGTGCTCGTTGACGGCGTCGTCCAGAAGAGCGGCTATCGCTTCAAAGGCGGCGAAACGGTGAGCGTTTGCATCCCGCCGCGGGAGAATGCCACGATTGAGCCGGAGGCCATCCCGCTTGACATTGTGTACGAGGACAAGCATCTCGCTGTCATCGACAAAGCGGCCGGCATGGTGGTGCATCCGGGACCGGGCAACGAAAGCGGCACGCTGGTCAACGCCTTGCTGGCGCGCTACCCGGAACTGGCGGATATGATGGACGATCCGGAGACGGGGGACCGGCTCGGCATCGTCCATCGGCTCGACCGGGGCACGAGCGGCTTGCTTGTGATTGCGCGGGACAAAGCGACCCTGCTGGCGCTGATGGGGCAGTTTCAGGCGCGGACGGTGGACAAGGTCTACCTGGCGCTGCTGGAGAAGCGGCCGGCGTCAAATACGGGCCTCATCGACGCGCCGATCGCCCGCGATCCGCGACAGCGCAAACGCATGGCGGTCCGGCGGGATGGCAAGCCGGCGCAGACCGAATTCGAGGTGCTGGATGACGATTTTCAAGGCGACCGGGCGCTGGTGAAGTTGAAGCTGTTGACCGGGCGGACGCATCAGATTCGCGCGCACCTGGCCTTCATCGGTTGTCCGGTGCTGGGGGATACGGTCTATGGGCGCAGGAAGCAGCGGGTGAAGATGAAGCGGCAGTTCTTGCACGCGCATGAACTGGCTTTTGAGCATCCGGTCAGCGGGGAGCGGATGAGTTTTGTGAGCGAGTTGCCGGTGGGCTTGAGGAGTGTGATGGAGAAGCTGCGGTAGGGGGTTTTTGGTTTGGACTACAGAGGGGGCTACGCGGCTGGCGGCGTCAGCCTTACGATTGCGGCGAAAATGGCCGTCATAATGCTCATGGCGATGACGATGCGCCAAGTCAAGTCCGATTTCAGCTTTTCCATATCAGCGCGGAGTCTCTCAATGTCGGTTTGCACCATCGCCACATCAGCCTTGGTGGCCGCATGCTCTTGGCTCGCTTCCAGTCTCGCGATTTGTTGCGCATGCCGGTTCACAGTCTCGGTCAAAAGACGCTCTTCCGATTCAGTTCGCGCTGTCATGCCAGTTCCTTGATGCGTGATGTTTGCAGAATCTTAACATGGAGTATCGTGCAAAAGGCGAGTGCTGTCAACAATTGTTTCGCTGCGGGCGTTGATGGAGAAGTTGCGGTAGGGGATTAACCACAGAGGCACAGAGGGCACAGAGATTCTGTACGTTGTGTTGCGCTCATTTAAGGAATCTCTCGATCTGGCAGCCTAATAACCGTTGCTTGAATTACGAGTCCATACTTCTTCAAAGATTTCTTTAATTGGTCGTTCTTCACCGGTATCGGAGTCGATGAAACGCCAGAATATCCAGCCCGTAGGCCACTTTTTCATCAATGGGTCGACTTTCTTCACCGCCTCAAAAGCAGCGACGGCATGATTCATGGGTTTACCATCGAACAACATATTGTCTTCCCTCTGCAACCGCATACTATCGTCAATCATTAGCGTCGCTTTAAATCGCCGTCCTTTGTACGTCCCAAATACTGGAACTTCCGTGCCAGATAATACTGGTCCCGCACCATTGTCGCTGTCCTCTTTATCTGGCTCTGGCTGCATTCGATCCGCAATCTTCTGCTCCATTAATTCGAGCCACGCCTCTTTCACTAACTGCGCAAATCGCTGAATATCCGAATTAGGCAGCCGCCCCGAATGCACCAGTCTGGCAAAGTGCCGGACAAATTCATCAGAGGGTCGTTCCATTTCTTGTCGCAATAATTGCATCAACACTCGTCTTTGCGCGCCTGCAATTATTCGCTCAGGATCAAAGCTGGACTTAGCAAAACCTTCCAGTTCTTTTACCAGCCGCTTATCGAGATTCAGCATATCAATCGTCATGAACGGCTCTTTGTCCATGATATTGCTTTTCTTGAGGTCAGTGTAGAAGCGATACTCGATGCCATTCGTCAAAATACCAACGATCACATCGTCAGCATTAAAATACTGAAATAGTTGTTTCCAGTGTTTATCAAGCGCGAGATTGGCGTTTTTTGCTTCAATAAATATTTTCGGCTTTCCATCGCGCATGATGGCGTAATCGACCGCGTCCATATTGAGTATCGGGTATTCGGGATACACCTCGCTGAGGTTTTCCATGTCGTAACCTAAGGCGCGGATGACTGGCTGGACGGAGACGTTTATTGTAGCCGCCTCGTTATTCTTCATTTGTTGGAGTTGACTTTTCACCCGTTTTGAAATCTTGCTTAAATCGTCGTACAAATTCATATCACGCCTCGTAAGTGCTGCGTCATTGATTGTGCAAGTATAGCATGTTCGGGTCGAGCTGGTTTCCGTCTCGGGCGAGCGCTTGGGGAAGTTACGGCAGGGGGATTCACCACAGAGGCACAGAGATAAGACTGGCTAGGTTTTGCCTTGCAGTCGGCGCACCAAAGCATCGTCATTTCGCAAATCACTTATAGACCGTTCTTGATTCCCATTAGGATCGCGAAGTTTCCAAAAGTCCCATCCATTTATTGCCTTAAAATCGGGCACAACAGAGCGAGTTGCTTTCAATGCAGTTTTGGAAGGCGTTGCGGTCAACCCATTAAACGTTACTCGGGATCTACGATGATGAGATTCGTCGAATACTAGCGTTGCTTCAAATGAGCGACCCCGCCATTCAGCGTATACAGGGATTTCCCTGCTAAGTTCGGTAGTGAATGTTGCCGGCATCTCTTCGGCGATAAGTTGAGTTTTACGTTCTACAATAGCTTTCTCGGTTTGAACGACAAGTTGCGGATGACTGAGAATCTGCTGATTTACAAACTGCCTCCATGCTTGTCTGAAGACGGGCATAAATTCTTCAATAACCGATTGCGTTATGCGCCCCGGATAGACTTGTCTGGCAAAATATCCAGCAAACTCCGTAGTTGGTTGTCGGTACTCATCTTCAAGCAAGCGGACAACCGCCAACTTTCGTGCGCTGGCAATAATCCGCTCGGAATTGAAGCCCTTACGTGTAAACGGTGCGAGTTCCTCCACCAACTGTTCATCGAGTATTAGCATGTCGATGGTTAAAAATGGATCCTTGTCCATGATGTTGCGTTTGTTGAGGTCGGTATAGAATCGGTACTCAATACCGTTCGTCAGAATACCAAAGCGAACTTCTTCCGCATTAAAGTAGTCATGGAGTTGTTTCCAATTGTTTTCCGTAAGGTTCGTATTGGCCGGTTTGGCTTCAATCAAGATAACAGGATTACTATCACGTAGAATCGCATAATCGACGCGGTCAGTCCCGCTTGGGCGAGGATCGGCGGTAAATTGTGGCGCAACTTCAGCTAAATTGCGGGTATTGTAACCTAGAGCTTCAATGAAAGGTCGGATAGAGACCTGTAGGGTCGCTTCTTCATTTCTCATCAGGTGACGCTGACTTTGAATTTGTTCCGAAATCTTGCTCAAGGCATCAAACAGGCTCATCGCCCTTACCTTTGCCGTTCAATCCTATATCAACGAAAGTTTAGCATAGCGCAACATTTTGGACAAAATATCTCTGTGCTCTCTGTGCTCTCTGTGTCTCTGTGGTGAATCCTGTCCCTATATCGCGAATTAAGCTATACTCCCCACCATGCAAGCGACCACGCAACAACCCACCGCCTTCCACCTGATGACGAAGCCGCGAGGCGCCATCTGCAACCTCGATTGCAAGTATTGCTATTTCCTCTCCAAAGAAGCGCTGTATCCGGGCAGCAAGTTCCGCATGTCGGACAATCTGCTCGAGGAGTACATCCGCCAGTACATTGAGGCGCAGCAGGTGAATGACATCAACTTCGCCTGGCAGGGCGGCGAACCGACGCTGATGGGTTTGGATTTCTTCCGCCAAGCGGTTCGCTATCAGCAGAAGCACAAGCGGCCGGGCATGCGCATCACCAACGCCTTGCAAACCAACGCCGTGACGCTGGATGACGACTGGTGCGAATTCTTCGCCGCCAACGATTTCCTGCTGGGCGTCAGCCTGGACGGGCCGGCTGATATGCATGATTACTACCGCGTCGACAAAGGCGGCAACCCGACCTTTCACAAGGTTATGGCGGGCATCCGCCTCTTGCAGAAGCACAACGCCGAATACAACATCCTGACCACCGTGCACGCCGCCAACGAAGGGCAAGGCGCGCGCGTTTACAGATTCTTGCGTGATGAGGTCGGCACGGCCTTCATGCAGTTCATCCCCATCGTGGAGCGCGACAACGACACGGGTTATCAGGAGGGGGATCAGGTCACGGACCGCTCGATCACAGCGGCGGGTTATGGGCAATTCCTCATTGACATGTACGAGGAGTGGGTGCGGCGAGATGTCGGTAAAGTCTTCGTGCAGATCTTCGATATCGCGCTGGCGGCCTGGACCGGCGCGCCGCCCGGGCTCTGCATCTTTGACGAGACCTGCGGTTTGGCGCTGGCGATGGAGCACAACGGCGATGTCTTCTCCTGCGATCATTATGTCGAGCCGGATTACAAGCTGGGCAATATCATGGATGTGCCCTTGAGCGAGATTGTGGTCATGGACGGGCAGATCAAGTTCGGCCAAGACAAGCGCGATACGCTGCCGCAGTATTGCCTGGATTGCGAGGTCAAGTTCGTCTGCAATGGCGGCTGCCCCAAGAACCGCTTCATCGAGACGCCGGACGGCGAGCCCGGCTTGAATTACCTCTGCGCCGGATATCGCGCCTTTTTCAACCATGTGCGGCCGACGATGAATTTCATGGCGGCTGAGTTAGCGGGGCGGCGTCCGCCGGCGAATGTGATGCTGGAGATGGCGCGTTACGATGCCGAGCTGGAGCGGGCTTTCGCGCAGGCCGGGCGCAACGATCTCTGCCCCTGTGGCAGCGGGAAGAAGTTCAAGCGCTGCCATGGTCGGCGGGGGCGATGACAACCGACAGCGTAGCGAATATCTAATCAATATCTTTGATCATGTGGCGCAATTCAGATTCGACAATACCTTCTTGCTCCGTCTTGGAACAAATGGCAACAAGCACAAGGTGATCTTGACCCGGGACCCAATAATAGACGCGGAATCCGCCCCGTTTTCCCCGACGTGCGGATGGATTTGGCAGTCTTCTTTGTACACGGTATAACCTATACGGCGAACCCTACGGCCCGGAAGTTGTGTAATATCAGCGCTTTTCAACCGCGAAATGAATGTGGCAACTTCGTCGAGTACTGCTGGGAATTTGCGAGCGATTCTCGCCACTTGCTTATCAAAGTCTTCAGTGGTCCTGACGCGCGTCGGCATAACCTGCTAGCTCTCGACGAATCTCTTCCAGGGCTTCGTCTGCTGGGCGCGTTTCACCCGCTAGCGCTTGCCGCATGCTGCGCCGAATGCTTGCCCGGAATTCTTCTTCTGTCGGCTCGTCGTCATCTATCGCCGTGATGAACTCGCTGCTCTCTTCCATCGCCTTAGTCGGAGTCTTGCGTTCAATGGGATCCATCAGAGCATCCTCTCCCTTGACACTCGACCTAAAGATACCACAATGTCTGTACAAATTCTATGTATGGAGAAGGTAGGACTCATGCCAAAACAAGTTATCTCCACCAAGAACGCGCCGGCGGCTGTCGGCGCTTATTCGCAGGGCATCATCGCCAATGGCTTCGTCTTCACTGCCGGGCAGATCCCGCTCATCCCGGGCACGTCTAATCTGCGCGAGGGCGGCATCCAGGCGCAGACGCGGCAGTCGCTGACCAATATCAAGGGCGTGCTAGAAGCGGCGGGCAGCAGCCTGGACAAGGTCGTCAAGACCACCGTTTTCCTGGCTGATATCAAGGACTTCGCCGAGTTCAACGCGGTTTACGCCGAGTTCTTCAAAGCGGATCCGCCGGCGCGGTCGACGATCCAGGCCGGCGGTTTGCCGGTTGGCGCGCTGGTGGAGATCGAAGCGGTCGCGCTGCTTGAGTAATGGGCTACGCAGGCTTTGCCGCTTTTGCTACAATGGTCGCTAGAGACTTGGACTATCGTGAACAAGGGAATCAGCCCCAATGATTGATGTCAACCAGTTGCGCAAAGGCACGACCTTCACCGCAAGCGGCAGTCTTTACCGCGTGCTTGAGTATCGGCATCACAAACCCGGGCGCGGCAAAGCCACCATCCGCGTAACCGTGCGGGACCTGCGCAGCGGCTCCACCACCGAGATGACATTCAACTCGGGCGAGCGGGTCGAGGACATTCGCGTAGAAGCCAGCCGGGTCGAATTCCTCTATGCCGATGATGACTTCGTCACGTTCATGAACACTGAAACGTATGAGCAGCCGCAACTCAACCGCGCAATCTTCGGCGATGACTTGCAGTACATCAAAGACAGCATGGAGATCAAGCTGCTCAGTTATGAAAGCGAAATCATCGATTACGAATTGCCCAAGACGATGGAGTATGAGGTCATCGAAGTCGAAGCGGCGGTCGCCGGCGACACGGCCAACAGCCCGACCAAGAAAATCAAACTTGAAAGCGGCTTCGAGGTCAGCGCGCCGATGTTTATCAACGTCGGCGACATGGTTAAAATCAATCTCGAAGAATTGGCTTACGTCACTCGCGTCAGCAAGTAGCCTATGGCGACAGCCCGGGTACGATGACGCGAAACAGCAAGTAGATATCCAGCGCGAACAAGCCCATCATGCCTAGCGGCGTCAGCCAGCGCGTCCAGCCCCGGTTCTGCGGCAACCGCGCCCGCCAGTGATCGACGCCGTAAGCCAGCAGGAAAGCGATCGGGATCAACGCCGGGAATAGATAACGCCCCTGCCACTGCTGAAACTCGATGTTGTAGTAAGCGAATTGCAGCAGCACGATCAAGACAGTGGCAAGCAGAAGGACCCAGGACGCAGCGGCTATCTCACCACGGCGGCTTGCCAGAAGCGCGCCAGACAATCCTGCAAGCAATAGCAGTCCGAATCCCCGATAGATCCAGCCTCCGAGCGCCGTGTCCAGGGGTAGCGCCATCCAGCCGAATTGCCCCCAAAAGCTTTTGTAGGTCGTACCCGCCAAATCACTCGCGAAGGCGATAATGCCCTGCGAGGCGATGTAATCCGTCGTGCGCGGCTGATCGGCAACCACAAGATCATGCGCCGCCAGACCAAGGAAATCGGGAAAGCCGTAGACAGCAATATTGCGCAGCCACCAAAGGCCCCCGATTATGCCAGCCGCAAGCGCGAAAACGGCCAGAGATCGCAGCAACTCATATATTGGCTGGCCGCTTCGGCGCCATTTTAGCCAGATCGTCAGTATTGCCGGAAAGGCGAGAAAATAGATCGTGAGCTTGGTGAGAAAGGCGAGCCCGACGATCAGCCCCAGCTGCCAGATCGGGACCGTGTCGGACTCCAGGCGACGCAGAAACCAGAACAAAGCCAACCCGACAATCAGCTCCGCCAGCGCATCGTTGTTAACCGCGCTCATCATGTGCAAGTGTTGGGGCAAGAAGGCGACCAGCGCCATCGTTCCCAGCGCGACCAGCGGCTGGTCCGGCGCTATACGGCGGCTAATCAGGTAGCTCAAGATCACGACGCCGGCGCCGAGAAGGACGCTGAAGAGACGCAGCGGCACAAGTTCGCCTCCGCTTAATCTGTAAACGAGCGACGCCAGCAAGTAATACAGAGGCGGATGATGATCCTCGTATTGCACGCTATCAAGTTCGCCGAGCAGGTCCGGCTTGAACCGGCCGCTTGTCAACTGCGCGAGATATTCGCTCGACCAGTCTCCCGCCTCTATGCGCGGGCAGCAGCCAGCCTCGACCACTTGCCGAATGTAGTTGTAATGCGCCGGCTCGTCTGGCAATTGCCAGGCCGGTGAATACCGCGCGAATAATGCGCCGGCGACCAGATAACCGAGCAAGATCGTCAGACACAGGCGTCTTTCAAGTGACATCAACTACGCATCCAGTTTTGAAGGCGAAGACAAATATCATCATGGCACAGTTCGCGCATTTTGTCAGTTGCTGCGGCGCCATTGCCCTCGGCTGTCATCTTCACGGACGGGATCGCGTAAGCTGCCGACGCGCTGCTGTGACAAGTTTCAGTCGCGGTCCGCCAGTAAATCCAAACATGCGAGCAAGTTTGAAGCTCAGTGTGTATTATTGCAATCAGGCCCGCGCCTATATATCCTGCGGGGCGAAAACAATCGACGATGCCATGATGCTTGAAACACTGCGCCGCCATCTTCACTTCATAGTGGTCACCACTGTCCTCACGATCGTGATGACCTTCCCGACGATCGTATACGTCTTCAAGCCGGATGTCTTTTGGCTGCCGGAGAAAACAAATCGGGATGTCTTCATCAGCTTCTGGGATGTCTGGTATGGCGGGCAAGTGCTCACGGGACGGGCGGATCGTTTCTACACCGACCTGATCTTCTACCCTGATGGCGTGTCGCTGATCAATCAACCGCTGAACTTCCCCTACATTATTGTGATGAACGCGCTTGTTGCCTTGATGCCTATATCAAACGCCTACAGCCTGACTTATTTGCTCATCATAATTTCGAATGCCCTTGCCGCGTATGCCTATCTATTATGGCTTTTCAAGGACAAGTGGATCGCGCTCTTCGGCGCTATAGTTTTCGGCTTTAGCCCGTTCGTAACCGGCTACCCGGCCTGGCCTTCAATCGCTTGGATCATGCCGATGCCGCTGGTCATATATTGCGTGCATCGCGGCATCAAGGAAAAGCGCGCCATTCTCGTGTTTCTCGCCGGCTTATTTGCCGGGTTGACGAGCGTGACCATCATGTACATGTTTGTATGTGTACTGATCACGCTGGGACTGTTCATCTGTGGCTTGGCTGCTTCACGCTGGCGCGACCGCATGTTTTGGGGTCACGTTCTGTTGTTGGTTGCGGTACTCGCGTTTTCTTCTTCCTGGCGCGTGCTGCCCTTGACGCGGGCCGAAGCGCAGCGCGACGAGCCTTACAGCGAGCCAAGCAGAGTGTTTAGGAGCGGTGACGTCATTTCTTTTTTTGTGAACGAAGAGAATCCGCTGTTGGGTCCGCTCGCCGCTACAATTCTAAATATCAATGACAACGATTTTCTCAACGACAATAGTTATCTCGGTTTAGTCTCGCTCGTGCTGATTGCCATCGGACTGCTGAAGAAAAGCGACCGGCGTAAAATGTTGCCCTGGATGGCGCTTTTGCTGGTTTTCGTCGTATTGTCGCTAGGCTTGGAGCTTTCGGTCAATGGCGTCTGGCTCCAAAGTATTAAACTGCCAAAGCACTACCTGAATCGGCTGTTGCCCTTTGCTTTTGCTACATTCACTCGCTTGAACATTTATATGGCCGGCGCCTGGTTGCCGCTGGCTGTATTGGCCTGCTTCGGCCTCCTGGCGCTGCGCGGGCGCTTTGCTACAGTGGCGCGGCCCGGTTTCGTCCTGGCGTTGATCGCAATCGTCGCGCTGGAATACTACAGTCCGATTGATGAGTCTTCCAAGCCAACGTGGACAAACGATGTACTTGACGGTCGGACCGAGTATCTCGATTGGCTTGGGCAGGAAGAAGGCGAGATAGCGCTCGTCAATTTGCCCTTTGGTTGGTCATATTCACGAGTTTATTCCTACTTCCAGACGCTAAGGGGCTATCCTCAAGCTGAAGGCGCTATCAGCCGCATAACGGATAAAGCGTATGACTATATCAAGGCGAACTACATGCTCGCTGCCTGGCACAGCTACCGCCCTATCCACTGCGAGACGGCCGACCGCGACGCCTATCTGGCTGCGCTGGCGGCGCTGGAAGCGGACGGATTCAGCCACATCGTTCTTCATCGAGCGCATGTGGATGCGAAGCAGGTCGCGGAGAGCTTCGACGGCGTTCAGGCGTCGTATGAAGACAGCTATGTATCGGTGTACCGATTGGAAGACTTGCGCGCGAGCTGTCCGGACGCATTAAGCGCGCGGCATTTCTTCGCGGTGGCTTATGCTGATGCTCTGGTCCAGAATTCGATCCTGTCAGAGCGGCAGGGCGCGGTGGTCATCTTTGCGCCTACATTCGAAATCGCCGACCATTTCATACGATTTCTTCGTCACAATGGTCAGGCTAAGAAAACAGTTGTGGCGCTTTCAAGCGATGGAGAGGGAAACATCGCAATGCGAAGCACGGCATCGATTGACCTAGAAGCGGAAAATGCGGTGTGGCTGATGCAGGACCGACACGATTTCATGCCGGCGCGGACGGACGCAAACTACGCCTGGCTCTTGCAGCGATTTCGATTCTGCCAGCGCGTCCATGAGGATGAAAACACGACGCTAGACATATATTTGAGGCGGGAAATACCTTGCACTGCAATGAGCGAAGGGAGCGCGCTCGATGTTCGTTACGATAGCGGCGTACGTCTGCAAAACGCTTCGTTCACAGTTGAGCCGAACCTGGTCCGATTCTACTTTGCCTGGACCAACCAAACTGACAGGCGCTACGCATTCTCGATTCAATTGTTTGATCAAGCCGGCCAAAAAGTATCGCAGTATGATCACCCGATCTGGCCTGATCTGCTGGCGGTCCATGAAGTCGATACATCTTCGCTTCCTGCGGGCGCGTACTCGGCGAAGTTGATCGTATATGATTTCGAGACACAAGTCAGCCAGAGCGGCGTGCCAACGGCGACGACGGAACGCTTTGAACGCGTGTTTGAATTGGCGACGATTGAAGTTTGACACCGCTTGTTCACCCAGCGTCCAATTCCAGCCGGCTACGATGAGCCTACGGTCGCAGATTCTCGCCTGCCAGCGCCCTGTTTTCAGCCATCGTCATATTTTTTCTGCGCTATACTGGAGCGATGTTTTGACCACGAATTCGCTCAGATTCTCGCGCCCTTCACATCGCTATGACCCGCTGCGTTGCCATGCTCGGGTTCAGTTTAACCCTGTCCTTTGACTGATAATAGCGAACTGGATTGACAATGAATGAATATTGAGTGAGATGCCAGTACAGTTAGTAATGTATTTTATATTCCGGACAGCATGGACGAAATGAACATGCTCGAAGCTCTCCGCCGACATCTTCACTTCATAATGGTCACCGCAGTCCTCACGATTGTGATGACCTTCCCGACGATCGTATACGTCTTCAAGCCGGATGTCTTCTGGTTGCCGGAGAAGTTGAATAATGATGTCTATATTGAGTTATGGAATGTCTGGTACGGCGGAAAAGTTCTGGCGGGACAGGCGGATCGTCATCATACCGAGTTCATATTTTTTCCTGATGGCGTATCGCTGACCTACCACCACATAAACATCCCGTACGTTTTTGTAATGAACCTGCTACACCGTTTGATGCCGATCTCCAATGCTTTCAGCCTTGCTTATCTTCTCATTATTTTGTCGAACGCCTTTGCCGCATATGTCTATCTGTGGTGGTTGTTCAAGGACAAATGGCTCGCGTCGTTTGGAGTTGTCATATTTGGCTTCAGTCCGTTCGTGGTTGGCCATACGGCTTGGCCGTCCATTATCTGGATCGCGCCGATACCGCTGGTTATTTATTGCGCTCACCGCGGCATAAAGGAAAAGCGAACCGCTCTGGTTTTGTTCGCTGGCTTAATTGCCGGCTTTACGAGCGCAATGCTAATGTATCTCTTCGTATGCGTCCTGATTACTTTAGTCTTGTTCATCACTGGCTTGGGCGTTTCGCGCTGGCGCGACCGCGCGTTTTGGCGTCATGTTGTGTTGCTGATGGCGACATTGACGCTGGCGAGCTCCTGGCGGGTCATCCCAATGTTGCAGGATCAGGAGGCGCTTGCGCGCGCCAATAACTACGTTAGCGCCACGCCGGCCGGCGTTGATGTGATGTCCTTCTTCATTGACCGCAAGAATCCGGTCGTGGGTCCGCTTGCTGATACAGTGTTTCAAATCCCGGAAGACGCGCGCATCAAGAGAAAACGCTATCTCGGCTTGGCGCCGTTGGCGCTTGTGGCAATTGGACTGCTGACAAGGGGCGTCCGGCGGAAAATGTTGCCCTGGGCAGCGCTTCTGCTGTTGTTCCTCTTGTTGTCGCTAGACACGGCGCTCGTGGTCAGTGGAACCACGTTCGACGGCATAATACTGCCGAAATACTACCTGAACCAATTGTTGCCCTTTGTGTTTGGAGCATTTTATCGCGTGCTCGTATTCGTGGCAGGGGCCTGGCTGCCGCTGGCGGTATCGGCCTGCTTCGGTCTCCTGGCGCTGCGCGAGCGAGTAACATTTGCGGCGCGACCGGCTTTCGTCCTGGCGCTGATCGCAATTGTCGCTCTGGACTATTATTATCCGATCGATGAGACTGTCGAGCCAACTTGGGCCGGTGATGTCTTGGCCGACCGCACCGCCTATCTCGATTGGCTGGAGCAAGAAGACGAATCCGATATTGCGCTCGTGAATTTGCCCTTTCGTTGGATCCACGCCAGAGACTACCTCTATTTCCAGATACTGAGCGGCTACCCGCAAGTCGAAGGCGCTATCAGCCGCACACCGGACGACGCCTACGACTACATCAAATCGAACTATGTGTTAAATGCTTGGTACAATCATCGCCCAATCCATTGCGAAACCGCCGATCGAGACACCTACCTCGCTGCGCTGGCGACATTGGAAGCGGACGGATTCAGCCACATCGTTTTCCATCGCGTATATGCTAAATCGGCAGATGTCGCGGAGAGCTTCGACGGGGTTCAGGCGTCGTTTGAAGACGGCTACGTATCTGTGTACCGTTTGGACGACCTGCGCGCGAGTTGCCCGGAGGTCTTAAGCGCGCGGCATTTCTTCGCGGCGACATTCGCTGAGGTCCTGAGCCAGAATAGGATCTTGTCAGAGCGGCATGGCGCGGCGGTCATCCTTGCGCCGACCTCCCAGATCGCCGACCATTTCCTGCGGTACCTTCGACACAATGATCTAGCCGAGATTGAAGCTGTTGCGCTTTCAAACGATGACGCGGGAAACATGGTCATTCGCAGCACAGGATCGGTTGACCTTGAAGCGCAAAGCGCAATATGGCTGGTGCAGGACCGGAATGATTTCATCCCGGAGCGGACGGACAGCAACTTCGCTTGGTTATTGGCGCGATTCAAATTTTGCCAACGCGTCCATGAGGATGAAGACACGGCGCTAGACCTATATTTGAGGCGCGAAATACCCTGCGGCGCAATAGGTGAAGAGAGCGCGTTCGAGGTTCGATACGATAGCGGCGTGCATCTGCATAACGCTTCGTTCAACGTTGAGCCGAAGCAGATCCGATTCTACTTCGCCTGGACCAGTCTGGTAGACAGGCCTTACGCATTCTCGATTCAATTGTTTGACCAAGCCGGCCAAAAAGTAGCGCAGTATGATCATCCGATCTGGCCGCGTCTGCTGGCCATCCATGACGTGGATACGCAGTCCCTGCCGGCCGGCGCATATACGGCGAAGCTGATCGTTTATGATTTCGAGACACAGGTCAGCCAGGGCGGTATTCTGACGGGGACGAATGAACGCTTCGAGCGCGAACTGGAACTGGCGACGATTGAAGTTTGATGCTGCGGAACGGCTTGATTCAGCGCCCGATTCGAGTTGTCAACGATGCGCCCATGGTCGGCTGCCAATGACCAGGTTTCAGCCATCGCCATACCGATTCTGGGCTATACTAGAACAATGTTTGGCCACATATCGAGAGGACAATGCGGGATGAAAGTGGTTTCCATCGGCGGCGGCTTGGGCGCGGTGCAAGTCATGCAAGGCATGCAGCGCCATACCAGCAGTCTAACTGGCATCATCGCTGTCACCGACACCGGTCGAAGCACTGGCATCGTCCGCGAATTCGCTCAGATTCCCGCGCCGGGCGACATCCGCAATGCCCTGGCCACGCTGGCTCTCGATGACGATTCTCTGCTCACGCGGGTCATGCAGCATCGCATCACGGCGCCGGACGATCCCAAGCTTGATGGCATGGCTTTCGGCAATCTTTTCATCGCCGCCCTGACGCAAATGTCGGACAGCTTCGTCACCGCCATCGAGCAGATCAGCGAATTTCTCGATGTGCAGGCGAATATCTATCCGGTCACTGAGGAGAACGCGCATATCTGCGCCGAACTGGTGGACGGCACCATCGTCGAGCAGGAATTCAACGTGCGGCAATTGGACAAAGCCGCGATCAAGCGCATCTTCGTGCAGAATCCCGAGGCGACCGCTTACGGTCCCTGCCTCGATGCCCTGCGCGAAGCCGACCTCATCACGATCGGTCCGGGCAGTCTATTCACAACTGTGATCGCTTGTCTCGCTTTCAAAGAGATCACGCAAGCGATTCGCGATTCCCAAGCCGTGAAAGTGTACATCTGCAATACCACCACCCAGCCGGGCCAGACCGACGGTTATACCCTGTCCGATCATGTCCGGCAGGTCATCTCCTACCTCGGCATTGGCGTGCTCAATTATGTGGTGCTCAACTCGTCCGAGCCGAGCGCGGAGCTGATGGAATTGTACGCGCGGGAGAGGGTTGATGTGCTGCTGCCGACGATGCACGAGGTGCATAATATCCTGACGATGAACGTGACGCCGGTCAAAGCCGATGTCGCCGATACCAAGTCGGGCAAGCGCGCGCTTTGGCAGAAGCAGGATACCATCCGCCACAGCCCGGAGTTGATCGCGAATACGCTGATGGAGTTGATGGGGGAGCGGCAGGCGGTCCTGAAGTAGGTGGATTAGCCTGGGAGTTGTGGGAACAAAATTTCTGCGTCAGCATCAGACTCGTTGCTGTCCAAAATCGTGTCAATCTTGTCGAACTTCTTATCCAACTGACGAGTTCGCGCACCAGTCAGATCGCGGAACTTTCGCTCTAGCGTCGCAAAATTCTTTTCCATGCCGTCCATGTGATCGGTGTACTTTGCCCATTCTGTTTTGATTTCGGTAAGCACTGCGAACACTTGTTGCGATCTTTTCTCGAAGGCGAGGCTCTGCGCTGCTTGGTGGATCACGGCAAGCACGGGATACAAATTCATCGGCGAACACAAGACAACTCTATTTTGCATAGCAAAGTCCATCATGCTGTGATCTTTTTCGTGCATGAATCGATAGACTGGTTCATTCGGGATGAGCAGAACCACACAGTCAACGGTTTCTTCATTGATGTAGCCTTTGTTCGCGACATCTCTGATAACATTTTTCACGTTCCGGCCAAACGCATCAGCATACTTGGCGCGGTCATGATTATTGTCCGCCTTATGATACATATCGTAATTGTCGAATGAGTACTTAACGTCCATATGTACGTAGATCCCGGTCGGCAGTGAAATGGTGAAGTCGGGGCGTTCTCCAGACGCCAGCGTCATTTGCTTAAAGAAATTGATGCCTTCGACGAATCCCATGAGTTTCAGCAAGTCTTCCGCAATGCGCTCGCCCCATTGCCCGCGCGCTCGGTTGTCCGCCAGCGCCCGATGCAATTCCGACGTGGTCTGCGTCAGATTCTTGAGTTGATCATCCAGAGCTCCCAGCTTGTTCTCACGCGCTTTTTCAAATTCGTCAATCAGCTTTTGAACTTTGCTCAGCTTCTCGTCCATATCTGTTAGTCGCCGGTTGATCAGCAGTTCCTTCTCGTCCAGCTTGGCGATATGCTCCTTCGTCTGATTGTCGGAGCGCTCTTGCAGCCGCGTCAGGTGGGTCTTGTTGGATTCTTCGAGATTCTTCGTTGACTTTTCGATAACGTCGCCGACATTTTGCTGATTCTTCTCTAGTTCGGCGGGCACTGTATCAAGTGTATCCTTCATTTGCTGGAGTCTCGTATCAATTTGCTTTTCCTTGCCTTCGAGTTCGATGTTGTGTCGCTCCGCCTGATGGGTGAATTTGTCGTTTGCCAGATTCAGGAATCGCTCTTGATTCTTATTCAAGGCTTCCGCTGACAAACCGTCAAAAGTCTTCTTCATCTCATCCGAAAGCCGCTCGAAGGTATTGCGGAAGTTCTTCCCGTAAAAGCGGTAAGTAAGCATGGCGAAGACAAATCCGCCCACCAAGCCAATACCCAAGCCCAGCACGATACTGAAGCCATGCAGCCCATCTATCAGGACAGCGAAATCATTCATCGACAACCTCCCGGTGCAGTCACATCCAGCTTACCCAGAATCGCTAACCTGTCAACGGGCGCGTTCCGGCTTGCCTTTTCGCGGCTGCGCGCCCGTGCTATAATTAGCGGCGTTGTCCGCCCAAGTCTGAGGTCAAGCTTAAAACACCGAAGCGATTGAGAAAGGGCAAGCTGTGACGTCTCTTGTTCTAACCGTGAGAGAAACATTGCGCTACCGCGGCGCGATCGGCCAGTGGAGTTGGGTTTTGCATCGGCTGACCGGCGTCGGCGTCGTGCTTTTCCTCGCCCTCCACGTCATCGACACCTCATGGGCGGTCTTCTATCCCGATCTCTATGTCAAAGCCATCGCCGCTTATCAATCGCCCATCTTCACCTTGGGCGAATTCGGCTTGGTCTTCGCCGTGGTTTATCACGCCTTTAATGGCATCCGCATCGTCATCTTCGATTACAAGCCGGAGCTCTGGCGTCATCAAGCGCAAGCGGCGGTCGTCGTACTCGCCCTGACGCTGCTGGTCCTCGCCCCGGTTTTCCTCGGGATGGCATCCCACGTCATTGATTTCTACGTCACCGAGCAAGCCATCGCCGGCAGCAAGATCATGGATGTGGTGGTTTTCTCGATTATCGAGCAACTTCCTTTCATCGCCGGCTTCGTTGGCGTGTTGGCCGCGGCGATTGTCCTGGCGGCGCTTTTCAGCCTGGTCAGGGGCGACGCCTCTCAGCGCGGCAAATACCCGCAGGCTAGTCCGGTCGAACGCTTCTGGTGGGGCTTCATGCGCCTCAGCGGCATCTTGATCTTGCCCCTGGTTTTCGGTCACCTGGCGCTGATGCACGTCGTGCAAGGCGTCTTTGATATCACCGCCGCGCAAGAAGTCGCCGGTACTTTGGCGACCAATGGCACAATCGGCGTTGTGCCGAGCGCGGTCGAATTTGTTTTCCATCGCTGGTCTTATGCTGCCGGCGGCGTCTTCGTCTGGCGCGTTTACGATCTCTTCCTGCTGGTGCTGGTCACCTTGCACGGCTTCAACGGTTTGCGCTATGTCTTGACCGATTACACCAGCTTCAACGACTTCGCTCGCCGCACGTCCGTCGCGCTCTGCACCGTGACTGCGGCGGTTCTGCTGGCGGTAGGCGCGGCCGCGCTCTTCGTCCCGCTGGAAAAAGACATCATCAACGAAGCTATGGCTGCCACCGCCGAGATTTATGAGTTGCGCGGCGAAGAAGTCCCGGAGGAATTAAAAGCGTTTTTGAGTGAGGACCTGTAGGGGCGATACTTGTATCGCCCGCCTAGTGGGGGCTGAATGAAAGTTCACAAACACGATGCGATTATCATTGGCGCCGGCGGCGCTGGATTGATGGCGGCGCTCTATGCCAGCAAAGGCGGCGCGGATGTCGCGGTCGTCAGCAAGCTCTACCCGACCCGCAGCCATACCGGCACCGCGCAGGGAGGCATCGGCGCGGCTCTGGGCAACCTCGATGAAGACAAGCCGATCTATCACACCTATGACACGGTCAAAGGCGGCGATTACCTGACCGATCAGGCGGCGGCGAAGATCCTGGCGGAGAACGCTGTCGATGCCGTCATTGAGCTTGAGCACATGGGCTTGCCCTTCGACCGCACCTCGGCCAAGCGCATCAGCCAACGTCGTTTCGGCGGGCATACGCGCAACTTCGGCGAGGAGCTTGTCCGCCGCGCCTGTCACGCCGCCGACCGCACCGGACACATGATCTTGCAGACGCTTTACCAGCAGTGCATCAAAAATGAAGTTTCCTTTTTCGACGAGTTTCAAGTAGTCGATATGATCGTCGTGGATGGCGTCTGCGCCGGCGTTGTCGCCATCGAACTGGGCAGTGGCGAATTCCACATATTCCACGGCAAGGCCAGCTTCTTCGCCACCGGCGGCTGGGGCCGCTGCTGGTCCGTCACCAGCAACGCTCATTCTTTGACGGGCGACGGGGCGGCGATTGCCTTGCGCCGGGGCCTGCCCCTGGAAGATATGGAGTTCTTCCAGTTTCATCCCACCGGTATCTATCGCATGGGCATCCTCATCACCGAAGGCGTGCGGGGCGAAGGCGGCGTGCTCATCAACAGCCAGGGCGAGCGCTTCATGGAGCGTTATGCGCCCAGCGCCAAGGACCTCGCCAGCCGAGATGTCGTCAGCCGCGCCATCTATCTCGAGACGCGCGCCGGACGCAGCATCAAGAATCGCGGCTATGTGCATCTGGACGTCCGCCCAGGTACCGTGAATCGCTACTTCGCCGAAGAGGGGCGCGACCGGGGCGACTTCATCGACGACGCTACCATTGAGCGCAAACTGCCCGATATCCTCGATTTCTGCCGCACCTATCTGGGCGTCGATCCGGTCCATGAGCCGATGCCGGTGCAGCCGACCGCGCATTACGCCATGGGCGGCATCCCGACCAATGTTGATGCCGAAGTTGTCATCGACGCCGCCGGCGCGATCATGCCGGGCGCTTATGCCGCCGGCGAAACCGCTTGCGTCAGTGTCCACGGCGCCAATCGCCTGGGCACCAACTCGCTTGTCGATCTCGTTGTCTTCGGACGGCGCGGCGGGATGAAAGTGGCGGAATATGTCAAAGGGGCGGATTGGGTCGCCCTGCCTGGCGATGCCGGCAACGAGATTCGCGCCGAGTTTGATCGCATTCGCGGCGGCTCCGGCGCGTCGCGCCCGGGCGAGCTGCGACAGTTGATGCAGCAGACGATGATGGAGAATGTCGGCGTCTTCCGCAGTGAGGAGACCTTACAGCAAGGCATCGACGACCTGGCGGAACTGCGCGACCGCTTCCACAAGGATCTGCAAATCGACGACAAATCGCGCGTCTTCAATACCGACTTGATGGAAGCCTGGGAACTGGGCTGCCTGCTTGACCTGGCCGATGTCACCGCCCGCGCCGCCTTCGAGCGTAAAGAGAGCCGCGGCGCCCACAGCCGCGAAGACTTCAAGGCGCGCGATGATGAAAACTGGATGGCGCATTCGCTGGTGAGCATGAGCGGCGAGATGAGCGCTCCTCATTTCGAGCTAAACTTCGACCGCAAAGTTGATCTTTCCCTTTGGGAAGAGGAGATCGCTCAAGGCCTGCCGGAAGACCAGCAGAAGTTCCGCCCGATAGAGCGTGTCTATTAGCGGCCAATATAGAACACTGAAACTCCCCTTCCCTCATTTTGGGGAGCAGGGGATGGAGGCAAACCATGGAAGTCACATTCAGAATCAGACGACAGAATCTGGATGCGCCGGGCAAGCGGAAATCATCTTCATGGCGGATCTTGAGTAGACCGATATGATGGATAGACCGGCTGTGAGAATCATCATTGGTCAAGTTCGATTATTTAGCTTGCTTGTTCGTTACATCTATTTGCATGTTGTATACATTTATTTACATATTAAGTATTATCTCCTCAAAGCAGCGGGAGCGGCGCTTATTGAAGCTGTGGAATTGTGGTACTCCATCAAATCGATGTCAAACGAGCACCGCGTCGCTTTTGCGGCCTGCATCGCAGTATCGATTTATGGCCTGGCGCTTATCACGCTTATCCGCATGTAGACTGGACGTGAACGAATGGACGTGACTTTCAAAATCAGACGGCAGAATCCGGAGCTTCCTGGCAAGGAGAAACCCTACTGGCAGGAATTTGTTTTGCAGGATGTCGACCCCACCGATCGCGTCCTTGAGATGCTGCATCGCATCAAATGGGAGCAGGACGGCTCGCTGTCGCTGCGGCGGTCTTGCGCTCACGGCATCTGCGGCTCGGACGCCATGCGCATCAACGGCGTCAACCGTCTGGCCTGCAAGATTCTCGTCCGCGATCTGGGCGAGCGGATTCAAGTCGAGCCCATCCTCGGTATGCCCGTCATCAAGGATCTGATCGTCGATATGGAACCCTTCTTCGATCATTACCGACAGGTGATGCCTTTCTTCGTCAATGATGATCCGCTGCCGGCCGACGGGCGCGAGCGCCTGCAAACTCAAGCCGACCGCGAGCTTTTCGACGACAGTACCAAGTGCATCCTCTGCGCTTGTTGCACGACATCTTGTCCGAGCTTTTGGGCGAACGGCCATTATGTGGGACCGGCCGCCATCGTGCAAGCTCACCGCTTCATCTTTGATACGCGCGATCAAGCCGGCAAAGAGCGGCTCGATATCCTCAGCGAGCCGAACGGGGTCTGGCGTTGCCGCACCATTTTTAACTGCACGCCCGCTTGCCCGCGCGAAATTGAAGTGACCAAAGCCATCGGCGAGGTGAAACTCGCCATCCGAAAAGGCAAAACTGTTGGCATTGTTCAGCCAAATGTGGCACACTAATGCAGAAGAGCGTTATACTACGGTGAACGTCCGCGATCCATACGTCGAGTAAGTTAATTTCTTTGGAGGTCGTTATGAAGCAAACAGGAAGCGTAGGGAGAAGGTCGCTATTTTGGTCGCGCCTTCTTGGTACTTTGATCGCCTTCGCAATTGCCGCTGTTATGGTCTTCGGCGGTGTGAAGAATTTGCTGGGCGAATTGTCGGCCGTGCATGAAGCCTTGGCCGCCAGCCAAAGCGAGCTCGCCGTTGCCAAGTACGAGCTTGCCGATACGCAGCGGGAACTCGACAGCGCGCAGAGCGAGCTTTCCACCACGGAAGAGATACTCGCCAGCAAGTCGGGCGCGCTGGACTTGGCTCAGCGTCAGCATGTCGAAAAGAACCGGCTGATTCAAGCCATGGTCAATGAACAGTGGGATCTCAAGCGCGCGCTTGGCGAAGCTGCTGGCCAGTTGGCGCAGAGCAATCGTCAGCTCAGGGATGCCGAAAACGCCCTGCGCGAAGTCGCAACCGAGTTGGAGCGGCAGTTGTCGCAGCCGCAGATCAGCGTCATCACGACCAGCGAGCGCGTCTACCACACGAGCTACAGCGAACGCTTCGCCGCTTCGCATGTCCGCATGTTCGCCGAGGGCGATGGCGGCATGATGTTCTACGATGGGCAGGAAATGCTGCACGAAGTCGAGACCAGCACGCTCTATGCCGAGCGGACGCAAACGATCGTGACGCAGACCGCGCCCGGGCGCGACGTGCTTGAGTGCCTCAACGCCGGCTGCGGCATGGTTCTCGCGGCACAGTACAGCGCCGCGCAGATGCAGGCCTACGCCTATCAGGCCCAATACAGCAGCGAAGAAACGCTGTTGGTTGACCGGCGGCGTGGTCGGCGTCCCGGCAGGCGTCGCTAGATCGGTCTTTGCGGTGGCGTGATCGCAAGTTGACCTTTTCCGATCGCGTGAAAACCAAATAGAGGACTTCAAGCGGGCTCGCTACCTCGTTGTAGCGAGTTCGTTTTGTCTTGGAAAGAGAAGGTGATGGAGCCAGCGACCGGTCACAGAACGAGAATCGGCAGTTGCGGGCGCAAAGACGGATGATGTTCCGAGTACAGGGCAATCGCATCAGAATTGACATCCGCCGCGAAGACTACATTCAAATTCAATTCGCCGCCGAGCGCGCCGAAGGTCAATGTCTACGCGACCTACGCAACCCTGCCAGATGCCCGAAATCGCATTTCGCCGACCTCGAAAATGGGGAATATTTGTTCTTTTCTTCTATGCAAAATCATGATACACTTCCTCTATGGATCAATTATCGCAGCCTCTCAATCGCGGCGCCCAACCGATGCCCGCCTGTATGCTGGCGGTTGCGCCGTTGCGCCGGCATACCAAAATCATACCGGCAGCCGCCTGCCTTTCCGCCGTTTCGCCCAGAAAACCGTGTCTATTGTCCGAACAATATATTTTATTGTCCGAAACGGACAAAGTCGGACAATAAACAAACCGAAAACAAATACCCTCTGAGAGTGGCTGCATGATAACTTCGCTGGCAAATATTAACATTCAGTGCCGGCGGGTTGCGTCGAAGGCCTAGTGGGTGTCGCGCGACCGACGATCAGTGTCTGCGCGACCATCGCTGTACTCAGCGCTAAGAAAAAATTTGAAGCGATTGGCCCTGGTTCCGAGTATGCGCTGTCTTGACATTAAGCATCTGCCGTCGTAAAATGACGCGACTTGTCCGCCACAGGAAACATCCTTGAGCAAGCTCTGCCCGCGTGGTAAACTGCTTCGGCTATGCCACCATAGCTCAATTGGCAGAGCACCTGTTTTGTAAACAGGTTGTTCTGGGTTCGAGTCCCAGTGGTGGCTCTAGCTTAACAGCCTTAAAGCATGGGTCGGTGCCCGAGTGGCTAAAGGGGGCGGACTGTAAATTCGCTGGCGAGAGCCTACACTGGTTCGAATCCAGTCCGGCCCACTGTTTCATGATCCGCTGCGCTTGAGCGGCGCGCGGATGATTGCCTCCGTAGCTCAGGGGTAGAGCGCTCCCTTGGTAAGGGCGAGGTCATGAGTTCAAATCTCATCGGAGGCTCTACACCAGGAGCGACACAGAGACCTGAAAGAGTGTGACGAGGGAATAGAATGGCAAAAAAAGGACAGCGCATTGTCGTCAAAATGCGCAGCACCGAGAGCGGTCATATCTACATCACGGAGAAGAGCCGCCGCAATACGCAGGGTCGCCTCGAGCTGCGGAAGTATGATCCGCACGTCCGCCGCCATGTGCTGTATCGCGAAACGAAGTAGATTTGCGCCGCGTATTGGTGTATAGTACGGGCAGGACGCGCAGATAGCATAGGGGTATAGCTCAGTTGGTAGAGCGACGGTCTCCAAAACCGTAGGTCGAGAGTTCGAGTCTTTCTGCCCCTGTCGAAGTAGCCTGAACACCGTCCGCCGCGGCGGTGTTTAGTTATCGGGAGCGACAAGCCCCGAAGATTTTAGTGAGGAGCGTTTGCCAATGGCGGTAGACAAAACAGTTGAAAAACGATCCACCGGCGCCATCACCGAGAAAAAAGGCAAGGCGACGCCTGGTCGGCGCAGTCGCAAGGTCAAAAACACCAAGGCCGAGCCGCAAGGCAACGCAATAACGCGCCCGCTTTACACGACGGTCGATTATTTTAGCAATGTGCGCTCGGAGTTGAACAAGGTCGCCTGGCCCAACCGCGAGGACACCCGCCGCCTGACCATCCTCTGCATCAATGTCACTATCGCTTCCGCCATCTTTCTCGGTATTCTCGCCGTGATCTGGTCCGAATTCATGCGCGTCGGCTTGAACCCGGGCAACGCCTGGATGCTGCTCGCGGTCATCGTGGCCATGGTTGGCGGCGCCTTCTACATGATCCGCCGCGGCTCGATTTAGCGCCTTTCCCTGTAACATAGACAAGAAAATCTTATGAGCGAACAGACGCAAGACACGCAACAACTGACCGACTACGATCCCGCCCCCGTCTATATTGATGACGATGACGAGGTCGAGGGCTTGAATATCACCCTGGATGACGGGACCGGCGAGGACGACACCGAACGCAGTTGGTTCTTCATCCATTGCTATTCCGGTTACGAGAAAAAGGTCGAGCACGCCCTGCGCCAGCGCATCGAGACCATGGGCATGCAGGATCAAATCTACGATGTGCTCATCCCGACCGAAGACGAGATCGAAGTCAAGGACGGCAAGCGCCGCACGGTCGAGAAGCGCGTCTTCCCCGGCTACGTCATGGTGCAAATGCGCTGGGTCTGGGACGAAGGCGAGGGCAGGAATCGCCTGGATGACGACGCCTGGTACACCGTGCGGAATACGCCCGGCGTGGTCGGTTTCGTCGGCGCCGATCATGATGCCAGCATCCAGGCCACGCCCCTGCGCGCCGAAGAAGTCAAGCGCATCATGGACCGTATGGATTCCGAAGACAAGGTCGTCAAGGTCGATTACAAGATCGGCGAGCGCATTCGCATCGTCGGCGGTCCCTTCAACGACTTCCCCGGTACTGTCGCCACGATCGATTCCGGTCGGGAAAAAGTCCGCGTGATGGTCGACTTCTTCGGCCGCGAGACCGCCGTTGTGCTCAGCTTCATGGAAGTGGAACGCATGTAGCCGGGCGAAAGTCGCATTTGATAAAGGCAAGACAGTTCCGGCGCGGCCGGGTTCACTATGAAAGCGAGCGAGGTAAGACATGGCAAAGAAAGTTAAGGCGATCGTCAAATTGCAGATTCCCGCGGGCAAAGCCAACCCGGCCCCGCCAATTGGACCGGCGCTGGCCCAGCACGGCATCAACCTGATGCAATTCTGCAAGGAATACAACGGCCGTACCTCCAGTCGCATGGGCGAGATCGTGCCGGCGGAAATCACCGTTTTCGCTGACGGCTCCTTCAAATTCGCCCTCAAGAGCCCGCCGACCTCCTTCCTTATCAAAAAAGCGGCCGGCATTGACAAGGCGGCCTCCAACCCGCTCGTCGAAACTGTCGCTGTACTCGATCGCGACCAGGTGCGGGAGATCGCCCAAGTCAAGCTGAAAGACATGAATGCTATCGACATTGAAGGCGCGATGCGGCAAGTCGAAGGCACCGCGCGCCAGATGGGTATCAAGGTCGCCGACTAGTACGCCGGCGGGGATGCTATCGCGAGTTGCAGTTTGCTTAGTCCGAAGATTGTGGGAGGGCGTGCCTGCCCGTTGACCACGAGGAGAAAACGAAATGGGAAAGAGATACAAAAACGCGCTTAAGGCTTTTGATCGGCAGCAGAATTATCCGATGGACGAAGCGCTGAAAATCGTCAAAAGCAACGCCAAAGCCAAGTTCGATGAGACCATTGAAGTTCACTTCCGCCTCGGCATTGACCCGCGTCACAGCGATCAACAGGTCCGCAGCACGGTCATGCTGCCGCACGGCACCGGCAAGACCGTCCGCATTTTGGCCTTTGTCGATGAGCAGCATGAAGCGGCAGCGCTCGAGGCCGGCGCTGACATCATCGGTACGGACGATGTTATCAACAAGATACGCAACGACGGCTGGCTGGAATTTGACGCGACGATCGCCACCCCGCCGATGATGCGCAAGGTCGGGCAGATCGCCCGCATCCTTGGCCCGCGCGGCTTGATGCCCAATCCCAAAGCGGGTACGGTCGTGCCGCCCGATGATATTCCTCGCGTCATCAACGAACTGAAAGCCGGCCGCGTCGAATTTCGCAACGACCGCACCGGCAATGTGCACGTGCCCGTCGGCAAAGCCAGCTTCTCGCACGAGCAGTTGACCGATAATCTGCAAGCGGTTGTCGACACCATACGAGGTTCCAAGCCGGAATCGCAGAAAGGCAGCTACGTCCGCCGTATGGTCCTGACATCGACCATGGGGCCCGGCGTCCGCGTCGAAGCCGCCATTTAGTTGATTAGCATTTCTCCAAAAACGGTGCAATGTAGGGCGGCTTTTCAGGTCGCCCGCAGAATGCAACGAGAATCTCAGGCGCGATCCACTCGCTCAGCCCGATATTCCTATCACGGCCAGTCTAGCGCTTCAGCTTCTGAAAATATCGCTTGCGGAACTTCGCCACCTTCGGCGCGATTACAACTGCGCAATAGCCCTGGCGCGGATTATTGGCGAAGTAGTCTTGATGATAATCCTCCGCTACCCAGAACGCGCTCGCCGGCGTCACTTCCGTGACGATCTTCCGCCCGAAGAGACCTTCGGCATCGAGGCCCGCGATCGTGTCTTTGGCGAGTTGTCGTTGCCGCTCATCGTGATACCAAATACCCGAGCGATACTGTGGTCCCACATCGTTGCCTTGCCGATTCAAGGTGGTAGGGTCGTGCGTCGCGAAGAAAATGTTCAAGACATCTTCAAAACTGATGACTTCATTGTCGAAGGTCACGTTGACCACCTCGGCATGCCCGGTCGTCTTCGTGCAGACCTGCGCATACGTCGGGTTATCGACATGCCCGCCCATATAGCCTGAGATCGCCGATTCAACGCCGTCCAACTGATTGAAGACCGCTTCCACGCACCAGAAGCATCCACCGCCTAATGTCGCCAGTTCCTTACCCATGATCTCCATCCTTCTACCATACCGGCACAAGACCAGCATCGTCGATGAATCTTGCCGAATTGCTACGGCAGCATAAATCTAACATCAGAGCGCCGCATGTTTCTCTGCCGCCATCCAACTCAGTTGTGCCCACTCTTGCAGGGACAATGTCTCGGCGCGGCGCTGCGGATCAATGTCGGCTGCTTTTAACAGCGAAGCGGCTTCGCGCGCTTTGATGCCCAGCCCGCTCCCCAAAGAATTCTTCAACTGCTTGCGCTTTAGGCTGAAGCCGGCTCGCAGCACCTTGAAGAATGCTTCCTGTGATGGCACGCGCACTGGCCGCTCGGGGTGCGTTTCGATGCGTAAGATCGCGCTATGGATATTGGGGCGCGGCCAAAACACCGCCGGGCTTAACTTGCCGATAATACGCGGTCGGCCGTAAAACTGCACTGCGATCGACAGCAAATTCATCGTGCCCGGCGTCCCGATGATCCGTTCCGCCACCTCATATTGCATCGTCATGACCATCCGCCGCGGCGCCCGTCGCGCCTCCAGGAAGCGCCAGAGAATCGCGCTGCTGATGTAATAAGGAACATTCGCCACCACCAGATACTCGTCATCGCCCAAGAGCGCATCAATATCCGTCTTGAGAATATCGCTGAAAACGAGATAGACATTATCGCGCTCCTCGAAGCGCTCTTCGAGCAGCAGCCGCATGCGCTCGTCGATCTCTATCGCGAAGACCTGCGTCTCCAGGCCCGCCAAGACATCAGTCAAGGCGCCAGCGCCCGCGCCTACCTCGACCACGATATCGCCGCTCCGCACTTCTGCGGCTTTGACGACCTTCTCCAGCATATTCGGGTCGTGCATGAAGTTCTGCCCGAGGCTCTTCTTGGGCTGCACACCATAGCTATCGAGCAGCGCCTTTGGGCTGATTGACATCGCGCGCCTGCGTCACGTCGTGTTTGCCGGGCTTTCAGTTGACCACAGGGCGGCGCTTTTGAGTAGGGTTGCCGCCATACTCTTGCGCAGGCTCTGCTAAAATGAGCGAGTCGGAAAAACATCACAGCGCGAGCCATGACCCTGTTTGATCCTCAGTTTCTGCCAATTCTAATCTTCGCCCTGCGCGTCACTAATAATGTCATCGGCACCGTCCGGCTGATACTTGTATCCCGCGGGCAGCGCGTCTGGGGTTTCGCCTTTGCCTCGCTGGAGTCGCTGCTTTTTGCCTACACCGCGGGCCAGGTCATCACCGACCTGAACAACTTGCCGAATCTGGCGGCTTACGTTTTCGGCTTCGCCGTCGGCGGCATTGTCGGCATGCAAGTGGAGAATCGTTATGTCAAAGCCTACGAAAGCGTGACCGTCATCGCCTCGCGCGATGTCTCACACGCGATGGCGCTGGCACTGCGCGAACGCGGCCATGGCGTCACCGAAATCATGGGGGAGGGCGCGCATGGCCAAGTCGAGGAGCTGCGCATCATCGTGCATCGGCGGGATTTGCACCAGGTGCTGCAAATCATCCACAGCATCAAGGAAGATGTCTTCGTGACGGTGGAGCATTCGGAGTTTATTCGCGGCGGCTGGATCCGCGCGCACCGGCGTTAGTCCCGTTCTTCCGCCAGCGCCATATCGACGAAGTAAGTCGGGCTGCTCAATAGACGGTGCACTGGACATTTGCCGGCGATATCGCGCAAGCGCGTCAGTTGTTTATCGTCCAAATCGCCGTGGAAGACCAACGCCTCCCGCACTTCATGCACATATAGATCGTCCCCTTCATGCGCCGGGTAATCGCGCCCGCGAAAACGCTCATAATCCAGTTTCACTTCCACGCCCTGCAAGTCCCAGCCCTTGCGTTCGGCGTATAGCTTGCAGGTGATCGCCATGCAGGAGCCAAGCGCGCCCAACATCAGTTCGCCCGGCGTCGGCGCCGTATCCGTGCCGCCCGCGTCCAGCGGCTCATCGGCATGCCATTCGTGATGCCGGATGTTGATGGTGGCGCGGACGCCTTCGCTAAGGACGATATCTACTGGCATGGGCTGTTCCTCAACTTTGGATCGGAATCATAGGGCGCTAATCACGAATAACCGCGAATATCTTGCTGACTTCCAGTTCGAAACCGGGCAGGATATCTTCGCCGCTCAGCCTATCTCCCTGCCCGACAAAATCTATCTGCAAGCCGCCATCGTCAGCTGCCCGGCAGACATCAATGCCTCGTTGATTTGGTCGAACGATCCAGACCAGCGATGTCCCGTTGTGGAGATAGACTTGCGCCTTTCTTCGCGCTTTTGCCAACGTGTCATTTGGCGACACAATCTCTACGGCTAGATCCGGCATGGCTTGAACGTATCCTGCGGGCTCCGGCTGCGGTACGCTCTCAGAGCGCTGAAACGCGATGTCAGGCAGAAGCAGGGTATCGCGCGTATCCTCGTCGGGATAATAGCCTGTTTCTGAAGTTACTTCGCCCAGGTCGTGAGATTCCACAAATTCATCCAAGTAGCGACCGAGCTTAATCGCCAGCCGTCCGTGTGTCCTGCCCGGCATCTCATCCTCGAAAAGCATTCCGTCTATTAGATAAAAGTAGCGGCCTTCATAGGCTGGATCATGCTCCATCGCCCACAGGTCGTCGACCGTATATAGCTTCTCTTTGACAGTCATTATGTTCCTGCCTTAAGCCCCATCGTTGACCAAGTATAACACAGCCTGCCGCGACTCTGATTAACTTAAGGGAAGGCGGATGCGCGTTTCAGAGGGCATAACCGCCCGGAGGAATCGCCAGCAGATACATGATCGACAGGGTGGCGATGAGCAGGGGCAAGAGCAAGACAACCGCCAGCAGCGGCTTCTCATCGCGCAGGTGCATATAGAACCAAATCACCAAGCCCGCCTTGATGATGGCGATGCCCAACAGCAACACAGCTTTGATCGCCTGCAAGGTCGCGGCCGCGCTGGGCGCATCGTGGATCGCGCCTTTGAGGTACTCGGCGCTCAGCACTTCGATGACCGTCAGGATCGCCAGGCCGACAAAGACTACGGTGTAAACGCCGCCTTCGACCGTGATTTCACGGCCGAGCAGCCGAACAGTGTTGCTGTGACTGTGATGTCCTTCGTCGCGGGTCGCTTCTGCCATCGGTTGCGCTCCTATACCAGGTAGATCAGCGTGAACAGCATGATCCAGACCACATCAACAAAGTGCCAGTACAAGCCGAACATTTCGATGCCGATCGGGTTATGATCGTAGCGCCCCTGAGCGCCGCGCCGCAGCACCTCCAGCGCCCATATCACGCCGACAAAGACGTGCGCGCCGTGGAAGAAAGTCGGCGCGTAAAAGCGCATGCCCAGCGTGCTCCATTGAGATTCGGAATAGCCGAGCACGATTCCCAAGTGCGCCAGTTCGCTATATTCGATGTATTGGCCGATTAAAAAGACCGTGCCGCCAAGCGCGGTCGCCCCAATCCAGCGCAGCATGCCGGCGCGATTGCCCTGCTGCATGGCGCGCAAGCCCATAACCATGAAATAACTGCTCGCCAGCAAGACGAATGTGTTGGCCGTGACCAGGCCGACGCCGAGCTGCTCATGCGCATGCGCCACGACGTCCGGCTCGTTGATGCGCAGCAGGATGTAACCTACGATCATGATGGAGAAGATGACGATCTCGGATGCCAGGTATAGCCAGACGCCCAGCTTGAGGTTGTCATTCTTTTCTTCCTCGCTGAGATGCCCGTGATCATCGTGGGCGACCGCATGAAGCTGATTGGCTGTCAGTTCCGCCATGCTTGTTTTCTCGCTTTACTTTTGATAGCCGATGGCGCGGGGGATGGCGCGGATAACGCTGATGACGCCGCCGGCGATCTTGCCCGCCTCGCGGATCGGCAGTATCTGCGTCCGCTGTCCGTCGGTCGGTTCCAACTCTTTCACTTCGCGCACACCGCGGTTCGCCAGATAGAAGAACAAGGCGATGCCGCCAGCGGCCAATGCCAGGGAGACAAACATAATCAGGATAAAGCCCAGCAGCACGGTGAATTGACTCGTGCCTTCAATCGTTTGGTTGGCGAAATCATCAGGCGGCAAAACTAAACCCAGGATGTCCTGAATCGGGATGATGAAGTCGCCGAAGCCGTTGGCGAAAAAATCGGCATTCGGTTCAGTCGCCACTTGCAGGCCCAGGCCATGCGGCAGCAGCGCGAAGGTGAAGAGCACAATCGTCACGATCACGGCGATCGTCAGCACCAGGAAGAGTTGACCGGCGTAAAAGGCGATCACCTGCCACAGGCAGGAAACGGTCATCAGCAACACGCCCAGCGTGCCCGGTATCCCGGCCACGGTGATGAGCAGCAGGCGCCAGGCAGTGAAAAGCAGCGGGAACCAGATCAAGAACCAGACGACATTCACGATCCAATTGACCAGGAAGAAACTGACATTCAGATAGGGGAAGCGCCAGGGCTTGGGACTGTCGTTGATGAGGCTCCAGGCCGCATCCCAAAGCCACATGCCGGCGCGGAATACCGGTCCCGATGTGCTTAAGGCAAAGTCTTTCTCCGGCGCTTCGTCCTCGTGCTCATCCGCGTGCTCGCCGTGCTCGCTCATCTTGGGGTCAAAGGCGCCGACGCCCCACATGAACGTGCCCATGCAGACAAAGGCCGCCAAGACCAAGCCGACCTGCGCGCCTTCACTCGATTCGGCATTCATCCAGACCGGATCCATCTGCTGCAGGGACCGCATGGCATAGACGAAGGCGAGCGATGCGACAAATCCCACGATTAACGCCGGTATCGCCCTGCCAAGTCCCGGTTTATCCATGTCCCGCTACTCCCTTTTCTGCCGCGCGCCGAGTATACCAAAGCCCAGCCGCGCCGATAGCTAGAATCCCGCTCTCAGCGGATCCAATACAGCACCACATAAAATAATATCCAGGCGACCGCCACGAAGTACCATAGCTTCGCCGCGCCTTCGATCGCCCAGGCGTCGTGCTCGCCGCCGCGGTAAGCGCCCGCGCCGGCGCCCCGGTAGACGTGTAGCATCACCGCCAGAATCGCCAGGGCATGCACAAAGTGGAAGCCGGTCATCAGGCGGAGGGTAATGCCATATTGCGTCGCCAGCGCCGCCTCGGAAACCGTCGCGAATTCGTAAACGATGATCGCCATGAAGCCGACGCCGAGGAAAATCGCCAGCCGCCAACTCGCAAGAAACTCGCCGAGCCGACCGCGTCGCAAGCCAGCCCAGCCGCGGCGGGCCAGCAGCGCGCTCAGCAGCAGCGCCAGGGTGGCGATGCTGGGCAGCAGCAAGTCGAAAGGCGCGACGCCTGCCGGCGGCCACTGCACATAGCTGAAGCGCAGTTGCCAATTCACTACGATTATCGCGAAGAAAACCATGATCCAACTCGCCTGGAAGATCGTCATCCCGAGGCGGTTGTTCTTCAGGCGCAAAGCGGCATCGCGGTCGAGGCCGATCTTTGGTTTTTCTTGTCGATCAACGTAGCTGGTCATCATCTTTTGCCCATTGATGTCCCAATTTTGCGCCGGGAATGTCCAATTCAGTCTAAAATTGTCCGGTTTTCGCGGCCGTCAAAGGCGGCTTCCACGGCGTTCAGATAGGCGACGGAAGCCTCGGTGCCGTAGCCATAAGGATCTTCAAAGGGAATAGGATCATCGGCGAAGTTGGTGACGGGCGGCGGCGAAGTGGTCGCCCATTCCAGCGTCAAGGCGCGCCAAGGATTGGCGCCGGCGACCGGACCGCGATAGTAGGAGCGGATGATGTTGTAGATGACGATAAAGGTCGAGAAGCCCAACACAAAGGCGGAAAAGCTGATGAGCTGATTCCAGTTGGCGAAGGCCTCGTCATAGACGGCGACGCGCCGCGGCATGCCCAACATGCCCACGATGTGCATGGGGAAGAAGGTGAAGAGGAAACCAAAGTAGGTGAAGGCAAAGTGGATCCGGCCGAGGCGCTCGTTCATCATGCGCCCGGTGATCTTCGGGAACCAATGATAGAGCGCGGCGTAGATGGCGAAGACGCTGCCGCCGAAGAGCACGAAGTGGAAGTGGCTGACGACAAAGTAGGTATCGTGCACGTGGATATCGAAGGGCAGGGCCGCCAGCATGACGCCGGTGATGCCGCCGATGACAAACATCGACATGAAACCCAAGGCGAAGAGCATGGCGCTGGTGAAGCGGATCTTGCCGCCCCAGATGGTGCCCAGCCAACTGAACATCTTGATGCCGGTCGGCACGGCGATGATCATGGTCGTGATCATGAAGGGGATGCGCAGTTCGGGCTGCAAGCTGGTGAACATGTGATGCGCCCAGACGGTGAAGCCGACGAAGGCGATGCCCATGCTGGACAAGCCCACCATGCGATAACCGAAGACTGGCTTGCGGCTGTGCACCGAAAGCACCTCGGACAAGACACCCATGCCCGGCAGCACCATGATGTAGACGGCCGGGTGGCTGTAGAACCAGAAGATATTCTGCCAGAGCAGGACATCGCCGCCGCCGGCCGCGTCAAAAAAGGTGGTGCCGGCGACGCGATCGAGCAGCAGCAGGGTCAAAGCGCCGGCCAGGAAGGGCGTCGCCATGACAGCGATGATGCTGGTGGCCAGGACGGCCCAGCAGAGCAGGGGCATGCGCCAGAGTGTCATCTGCGGCGGACGCATATTAAAGATGGTGACGATAAAATTGATCGAGCCCATGATGGAGGAGATGCCCAGCAGGTGCGCGCCGAGGGCCCAGAGCGTCTGGCCGTCACCGCTGAAAAGCGTCGAGAGCGGCGGGTAAGAGGTCCAGCCGGCTTCGGCGGGTGTGACGAAGTAACCCAGCAGCACCACGATGGCCGCCGGCGGAATCAACCAGAAGGCGAAGGCGTTGAGCCAGGGGAAAGCCATATCCTTGGCGCCCAACTGTAAGGGTACGACGAAATTGCCGAAAGCAGCCCACATCGGAATGATGAAAAGGAAGATCATGACGGTGCCGTGCATGGTAAAAAGGCTGTTATAAGCCGCACCCGATACCATGACATCGAGCTCAGGCGTCCAAAGCTCGAGGCGAATGAGCATCGCCATGGCGCCGCCGATGATGAAAAACAGGAAAGACGCCACGCCGTATTGAACGCCGATGATCTTGTGATCGACGCTCCAGCGCAGGTATTCGCTTAAGGCCGGGCGCTGAACCGCGTCCGCTTGGTGACCTTCTGCTTGTCCCCCCAAGGGGACGGCGATTGTTGCCATGTTTGCGCCTTTTCTCTCGGATTCGCCTAGTTATCCATAGCTGGTCTTTTGCTCGTCTTTGCTTGAGGCCGAGCCCTCTTCTTGATTCGCCTCGGCATCGCTCGCTTAGACCTCCGCGTCGGTCGCTTCGTCATCGCCCTGGCCGAAGGTGATATCGACCTCCAAGCCGAAGACAGTTTGGATCGCCTCGGGGATGGCGGTCGTGCTGTTTTCCAAATCGCAGTCCGACTGCTCGCCCTGTGTGCAGAGGTAGGCCACGATGGAATAGAGTTGCTCCGCGTCCATCTGATAGGTATCGGGCTGGTCAGGACCGAATTGCGCCATCTGCTCGGTATAACCGGGGACGACGAAAGCGGCCGCATCCCAAACCGAAGTGACGATGTATTCTTCGGCCGATTGCCCGGGGACGCGCTCCCCGGCCCGGTCAGCGATGCCGTTGAGAGATGGCCCGGTGCGGCTCGTCCAGCCCAGGCTATCGAGGACGTGGCAACTGTGACAGACATATTCTTGAATGATGATCTCGCCGCGGAGGACGGGATCAGCCGGCGGATTCAAAATCGCGTGGATGGCGGGATCGTAGAATTGCTCGAGGAATTGTTGCTCATCCTCATAGACGACGACCGTGCCGCGCATTCGTCCGTGACCGTCGCCACAGAGCTCGGCGCAGACGATGGGATAAGTGGCCGGGTATTCGGCGCCGTCGACGCGGATGGGAGTAAAGCGGATTTCGGTCGGTCGGCCGCCGGTCGCGGGATTGCCGGGCAGCAGGTCTTGCTTGACGCGCATGGCCGGCACCCAGTAGGAATGGATCACGTCTTGCGTCCGCAATTCGAGATCGACATTCTGGCCGATGTAGGTATGCAGCGCGTCGCCGCTATTGATGACGATCGGGTCGCCATCGGGATCGAGCTGGCCGGTCTCGTAGGTATGCGTCCAGGCATAACGCGCGCCGGTCACTTTGATGGCGATCTCTTCGCCGTTGATCATGTTGACAGCCGCTTTCGGCTCGGAGTTTTGGCTCCAAACATTGAAGCTGACCACCGCCAGGAATACAACGACCAGCGACGGGATGATGGTCCAGACCAGTTCCAGCAGAGGATTGCCGTGATAGGTGGGGCCGTCGCTGCGGTCATCGCCGCGGGCGCGAAAGAATATCACGGAGATGAGCAGCATACCCTGGATGAGAAAGAAGACCACGCCGCCGATAATGACCAGAATGTAGAAGAGCTCGTCGACGCTCTTGGATTCAGCCGAAGCCTGCGCTGGCAAAACGACCGGGACAAAGCTCGTGAACCAGTTGATGCCGATGGCGCTGACGACGATGAAGACGGCGGCGACGACAATGGCGGCCGGGCTAATCGATGGGGTATTGGAACGATTATCTTCCATACTGGACTACCACCTGCAATTTAGAGCCACGAGAACCTGATATCACAAGGCAATTTGCTGTCGCCTGGCCAGCCCTTCGCAGTCGCGAATGGCGCACCACAGGCGCTTGTTCAATTTGTCACAATTGTAGCGAAGAGCCCCATTCATTTCAAGCGCATGTCTGCGCAAGAGTTGCGAATCGTGAGAGAGGGCTTGGCGGGCTGCCCGTTGGTCTCCTGGTCCGTTTACGGTAGTATTGGAGTTGCGTGGATGCGTCAATGTGAGCTACTGGCAGGTATGAAGAAAGAGAAGAACGTGGCGACAGGAAGGCAGCGCGGGGCGGCAAAGCGAGAAAAAGCGCCGCGACCGGCGGACATGCTGCTGAATCTGGTTCTTATCGCTTGCGTTATGGCCTTGGCGCTGGTGTCATTTTTCGCGCTGCTGGACTTGGTGCAATTTGCGGCCGCCTATGTCATTATCACGACGAACGACAGTCCGGTGAGCAGCCGCTATGCCTTGGCCACGGTACGAAATTTCTTTTTGCTGGCTGGCGGCGCTGTCATGGTGGGCATCGTGATATATCTGCTGGATTACGGCATGAAGCGCTGGCGGACCTTCGGGATGCGCCGGCTGTATCTGCGGGCATTGGCGGTTGAGTTGGCGATTATCGGATTGCAGTTGGTGATCGCCGGTTGAGTCAAGACGAGCCGAAGTAATAATACTCCAGGATCTCGCGCGTCAGCGGCGCCGCCACTGCTGAGCCCTCGCCCGCGTTTTCCACCATGGTGACAATAGCGATTTGCGGCTCTTTGGCTGGCGCGTAGGCAATGAACCAGCTATGCGGCCGCTTGTCGTCGCCGGGCACCTGCGCCGTGCCGGTCTTGCCGCAGACGCCCACATCGCGCAGTGGCGAATTGTAGAATTGGTGCGCGGCGGTGCCGGTGTAGCTGCTGACGACATCGCACATGCCGCGGCGGATGATGGCGAGGTTGGCGGGATCAAATTGCGTATCCAGCATGACCTCGCGCTCGGCGACGCGTGTACGCTGATCGAGGATGCCGCGCTCGCGCACGAGATGCGGCCGCAGGAGATAGCCGCCATTGGCGATGACGGCGTAGAGGCGCAGCATCTGCAAGGGGCTCGCCAGGACCTCGCCTTGACCGATGGACAGATTGACGGCATGGGCGTAGGACCAGGGCAAGCCGGTATAACGCGTGACGTTATCGGGGCTGGGCGCGATGCCGGTGACTTCGGGAATCTGGTTAATGCCGGTGCTGTTTCCCAAGCCAAGTTTGACGGCGTAGGAGGGCAGGAGCCAGGGGTCTTTGGCGTTCAGGCGGAAGCCGGCTTCATAGAAGAAAGGGTTGCAGCTATTGGTGATGCCGGTCTGAACCGACATGATGCCGTGGCCGCTGCGAAGCCAGTCATAACGTATATCGGCGCCATAAGCCCAACTGCCGATGCAGTGATAACGCGTGTCATCATCGTAGACGCCGCTCTCCAGCGCGGCGATAGCGGTCATCCCTTTCATAACCGAGCCGGTTGGGTATGCGCCTTGCGCGGCGCGGTTGAGCATGGGCAGGCGTTCGTCCTCGGTCAGCGCCTCCAGCGCTTCCGTCGCGGTGGCGCGCCCCACAATGGGGAAGGGATTGAGGATGTTGGCGTCGAATGTCGGGTGGCTGAACAGCGCCAGGATTTCGCCGTTGTGCACGTCCATGACGAGGACAGCCGCGCCGGGCGAGTCAGCCGCCCATGTGCCGTTTTCGTAGGCTGCCGTCAGTAAACGGACGACCGCAGCTTGCAGGCCGGCATCGATCGTGAGCCACAGGCTTTCGGGGATGCGCGAGCGAACTTCGCTTAATACGCGGATACGGCGTCCGTCCGCGCCGACCAGGGAGAGCCGCCCGCCCGGCTGGCCCGCCAGCGTGCGATTCATGCTGGCTTCAATGCCGGCTTTGCCGATGATGGTCTCGGCGTCGAAGCCGATGGCTTCCAGCCCCGCGATTTCTTCGGGATCGGGATAACCGACATGACCGATGACATGCGGCAGCAAAGCCCCGTCAAGGTAGCGGCGGGTCGGCTGCTGCTGGAATTCGGCGCCGCAGTCGCTCTTGAGGCGATCGCCGGTTTCGATGTAGTCGGTCGCTTCCAGGATGCCGGCATCGACGATCCAGTCGGCGCCGGAGCGAACATTAAAAAGATCGCGGAAGAACTCGACTGATTTGCCGCTTGCCTCGGCCAGGGCGCCAAAGCAGATCTCACGATCGGGGATGTGCCGGTTATCGACCAGGACAGTCACAACGCGCCCGTTTTGGTCCGCCAGTATCTTGCCGTATCGATCATAAATGTTGGCGCGGCCGGGCACCTGCTCTTCGAAGATGAGGCGCGCGCCCTGGCCCATCTCGGCGAAGACATCGGCGGGCGACCAGGCGATGCGCCAGGCGTCGGCGCCGGGATCAATGACCAGTTGCAGCCGCCGGTCGGGGTCGCTGAATCGGCCCAGGATGCGGGATTTGAAGGTCATCGCGTATTGGAAGGTGAGCACGCGCCCGTCGCCGGTCAGTGTGCGCGGGCGAAACTCCATGCTATCGAGCGCCATCGTGTCCTGCGCATTTTGATAGAGATCGCGGAATTCGGTGAACGATGTCAACTCGCGGTTGCGGAAGGTGAGCAAGTCGTGCATGGCCGCGAAGTCGCCGCTTTGCCAGGCTTCGAGGAAGCGGCTGGCCACAGCGCTGGCGGCTTCAAGATCGGCCGCTTGACGCTTTGGCGCGGCGGTCGCGATGGCGGCGGCTGACTGATCGGCAGCCTGGCGGCAACCGCTGACTGTGAGCAGGCAGAGTAGGCAGAGTAGGGCGAGACGGCGCATGGAGACCTTGGATGCTCGGGATTGCGCCTTCATTATAGTGGAATCGTGGAATTGGGCGCGACGGGTGGGCGGGAAAGTGATAATGGTTGTTGGGATGCGGGCTAGGCGTCAATGACGGTGATCGTGGCGATATGGAGACGATCGCTGCCGTCGGGCGCCAGCAGTATGCCGGTCTCCGCATCGTTTAAGCCGCTCGTCAGCGTATAGTGGCCGGGTCTTAAGTCGGCGGGCAGGTTTAGGATGAATTCGCGCCCTAGCAGGATCTCGTCGGGGTCGTCCCAAGTGCTGGTGGAGCGGCGCTCGTCGAATAAAGGGATGTAGTCGACTTGAGCGACAAGTTCGCCCTTGCTGTCCAGCAAGTGGTTGAAGACCCGCTTGGGGGCAGCGGTGGGAGAGTCGGCGCGCCAATAGTGGCGGAAGACGAGGTCGCCCCCGGGCGGTAGCTGAGTGGCATTGAGATCATAGCCGACGAGGTGGATGGGGCCGAGTTGTCCGGTCGCAGCGAATTGCATCGGGTATAGGCGAAGGACGACCATATCGGGTCCGCGGAAGTTGGGGTCTATGGGATAGGTCTTCAGCAGAGTAGTTTCGTTCGGAGAATAAATATCGGCGTCCACCAACAGCGGCAGATGCGGCATAATAGCGTATTCAACCCCTAATTCGCGCCACTCTGAAATGGGCTTGTCGGACAGCGCAGCCGAGGGCTTTAACCATAGGAAGTCATGTTGACCGTTGTAACCGCCCCAAGCGCGGTTAAATGTTTTGTGATTGTCATAATTGGCGATATACATGCCTGGTGGAAGAGATGTGTCCATATATGTTGCCAGGTCATTGCGGCGGTCGTGCAGCGTGAAGTTATGCGCTAGCGCATCCGATTCGCGATAAGAGGGCAGCAGACAGATGGCGAAAAATATGGTAATGATGCTTGTGGCTAAGACTAGGCGAAAACGCAGCAATAATTGTTGCGCGGCGGGGGGGGGGCAGGTGTGTTAATGCTTCTTCAAGCAAGTAACTCAATACAGTAAAACCCATTGCGTAAAGCAGTGCCAGCATAGCGCCTAACACGAAAAATTGGCGCAAGTCCTGCATTCCAAATAGGCTGATGCCGATGAGCCAGCATAGTCCGCTAACAATCAGGACGATAAGAACGATGCCGTTTATGCGTTGCCTATAGCGCCAAAAAAGAGCGGTTAGCAATAGTTGTCCCATCCAGACGTGGAGCGATTGAAAACTCTGTAACACCGGCAGCAGATTATGCAAAATCACCTGAACAGAAGGGAGCGAAACGCTGTCTGTTGGCGCAGCCCAATATGGAATGTTATTGGCTTCTAGCGTTGGGTATATCAGAAGCAGCCAAAATAGGAATACAGCAAATCGCAAACTGTTCCAGAAAGTCAACTGCCATACATCTTTGCGCCGTTCTGGCATTCTCGACAAGTTTATGAGCGGCAGCAACAGAATAAGTGGTGCGACAAAAAGCGCCTGCGTCTTAAATACAATCGCCAACATGATACTGTAGACCGCCGCTGTGCTGAAACTGCGGCGGCACCGCAAGCAGCCGACTAATGCCAGCCACAATGCCAGTAACGTGAAAAGCGTCAAAAAGCCATCTGGCAGCGCCCAGCGCGCTCGCTCGACGACCCAAGGATTGACAATCCAAATTGCTGCCGACATCAGTCCGGTCAAGGGATGACTTATCATTGAACCTAGAAGCGCAATGACCACCACGACCAGCATCCAGGCTGTAATGGTAATGAGGCGAAGGGCGGGCAGCATCGTGCCGTGATGGGCTTCTGGGGGCTTGACATGCTTGAGCAGTAAATAGTTGAGAGTCCTCACACCTGGCGGATAGGCTTCGTGGTTGACTCTTCGCGCGCTGCCATCGTCTATCGTCAGCTGCGCTGCTAGCAGATGATGTGGTTCGTCGACGTGCTTAATAAAGGGCAAGCTCGCATTGTAGCCGCGGAAATAGAGCCAGCCGGCCAACAATAGCAGTAGCACAAGACCAAGCCACCACAGTCTTGAGCGAGGGAGTATCGGTTTGTGTATTGTCGATTCAAATGGCATAAGCTGATCTTAGAATTTGATCATGCCGCTAATTATAGTTTTAAGCGCCTTTAGCGCTTCCGCCAGCGATACCAACTCGCGGCGACGCCAAGTCCCGCATCATAGCTGCGCTGCTCCCAGAACAAGTCGAGCTTGCCGTTGAAGAGCCGCGCAAGCTGCATGGGCGTCCAGCCGACTGTCGATTCGGGACGGGGATGGCTGGCGTAGAGCATGAAGCTGCCGCCCGGCTTGAGTTGATTTGTGATGCCGGCGGCGTAGGCTTCGTTCAGCGCCTTGTCGATGCTGTGGCCGCAGCCGATATCGATGATGAGATCGTAGGGCCGGCGCAGTTCGGGCAGATCAGCCAGGCGCGTGACATCGCCGCAGACGAGGCGGTATGAATCGGGCGGGCAGTCGGCAAGTTTGGCGGCCGCCAGTTCGATCGCGCGCGGCACGAAGTCGATGCCATCGGCCTGCCAGCCCTGATTCAGAAGATCGCGGATGACGGTGCCAGTGCCGCAGCCGAGATCGAGCGCCTTGCCCGGCGACAACTCGGCGAGGATGTCGATGATCTCGGGCGGGGTGATGCCGCTATCCCAAGGCATGTCGCCGTCGGCGTAGCGCTGGCTGAACATTGGCTGGCGGTCTTCAGTCATGTCATTATGCAACTGACGGCTTATAGAATTGAATCACCAGGTACACAGAAGTAGTTCCAGGTCAGTCGTGCAAATTTAACCCCCTCTAAACCTCCCCCATCGCGATGGGGGAGACTTGTCGCATCGTGCGAAACTCCCCTCCCTGATGCTTCGGGGAGGGGCTGGGGGTGGGGTAGAAAACGGGAAAAGGACTTCACGTTATCGGCACCATGTGAATGACGGTGACGCCGGCGCCGCCTTCGTTCTGCAAGCCCTGCGTGACCTTGCTGATCAGGGCGTGATCCTTGAGGTACATGCGCACGGCCTGGCGCAGACGGCCGGTGCCCTTGCCATGCACGATCTTGCCGAAGGGCAGGCCCGCGTTGTAGGCGGCGTTGATGTAACGGTCGAGGATTTCCAGCGCTTCGTCGACGCGTTTGCCGCGGATGTCGAGCTCCATGCCCGGCGAGGATGCTTGCGGCGGCGGGATATCAGCCGGCTCGTATTGGCGGACGTGCCCGCGTTCGGCGGCGCGCCTTTCGCTGCGGTTGCGGCGGCGCATATCGCTGTACTTGGCGCGGACGCGCAGCGAGCCGACTTGCACTTGCGCCGCTCTCGCATCCAGCTCGACGATGACGCCCTCGGCGTTCAGCGTGTCGAGGAAGACGGTATCGCCGATGCGCGGCAGCCAATCGACATCGTCCAACCGCTGAACTTCTTCCGCGTCATCAAGCGGGGCCTTGGTCCAACTGGCCATTTTATCGGCGGCTGCCTTGAGGGCGTTGAGTGTCTCGGCGGGCATGCCGGCTGAGCGCAGTTCGTTGCGCATCTTGCGCAGTTGTTTGTTGAAATCACTCAGATCCTCTTCGGCGTGGCGGCGGGCGGCGCGGATGACATCGCGGCGCTCGTCTTCGATATTGTCGAGGCGGGCTTGCAGGTCATCGCGCTGGGTCGAAACTTGTTCGCGCAAATGGACGATCTCTTCATGCTGCAAACGCGTTTCGGCGCGGGTGCGCTGGATCTCGTCCAGCAAGTCATCGGCGGTCAGGTCTTCCGTGGCCACCATGCCGCGAGCATCGGCGACGATCGCCTCATCCAGCCCCAGCCGCTCGGCGATCGCCAGGGCGTTGGAGCGGCCGGGCAAGCCGACGATCAGGCGGTAGGTGGGCTGCAGCGTTTCCAGGTCGAATTCGACGCTGGCATTGCGCACGCCCGGCGTCTCCACGCCGTAGATCTTGAGCTCGGGGTGATGGGTCGTGACCATGGTGGTGACGCCGCGATTCTTGAAGTTATTGAGCAGGGCCCGCGCCAAGGCCGAGCCTTCTGCCGGGTCGGTGCCGGCGCCGACTTCATCGAGGATGACCAGCGAGCGGCTGTCGGCCTGGGCGAGGATGTCGATGATATTGGTCATGTGCGAGGAAAAGGTCGAGAGCGATTGCTCGATGCTTTGCTCGTCGCCGATATCGGCGAATATGCCTTGAAAGACCGAAAGCTCGGCCGCGTCCGCCGGGATATGCAAACCGCATTGCGCCATCAGGATCATCAAGCCGACGGTCTTGAGGGCAACTGTTTTGCCGCCGGTGTTGGGGCCGGTCACGACCAGGACCCAGCAGTCGTCGTCAAAGTGAAGGTCAAGCGGCACGACATGGTCTGTGAGCAGGGGGTGACGCGCGGCTTGCAGGTTGATGGTGCTGCCAGGATGCCCGGTGGAGGGCAGTTTGGATTGGATGGCGACCATTTTGGGTTGAATGCAACTGTGATCGAGAGCGTAGCGCGCTTTGGCAAAGGTGAGATCGAGGTAGCCCAGCAACTGCACTGTGCGCACGATATGCTCGCATTCGCCGGCGACTTCTTCGGTGAGGTCGGCCAGGATGCGGCGGATCTCCTTTTCCTCCTCGACCTGCAATTCACGCCACTTGTTGTTGAGCTCGACCGTCTCCAACGGCTCAATGAAGATGGTAGCGCCGGAAGCGGAGGAATCGTGCATGATGCCTTTGATCTTGCCCTTATGCTCGGCTTTGAGCGGGATGACGTAGCGGCCGTGGCGCATAGTGACGATCGCTTCTTGCAGCTTGTCCTGGTTCGCCTTGTTCGTGACGATGCGATTGAGTTTGGTCTGCAAGCGCTCGAAGGCGACTTTGAGGTCGCGTCGGATAATCGCCAGGCGGGCGCTGGCGCTGTCTTTGATCTCGGCGTTATCGTCGACCGCCTTCTCGATGGAGTTTTGCAATTCGAGGCAGTCTTCAATCTCGTTGGCCAGCTCGGCCAGGAGCGGGAAGGCCGCGCTCATGCGCCCCAGCGTGCGCTTGAGCGTCGTGCCGCGGCGCAAAGTGTAGCGGATATCCAGCAGCGCGCTCGGCTCGATGATGACGCCGCGCAGGGATTTCACGACCGGATCGCGCACATCGCGGGCGCCGCGCAAGGTGATATTGGAGCGCTCCTCGAGCAAGGCAACGGCTTCGGCGGTTTCGCGCTGCCAAAGCTGCACTTCTTCCAGCTCGGTCGACGGGTAAAGCTCAATGGCAAATTCTTCGCCGGCGCCGAAAGTGGTGTAGGCCGAAAGAGCTTGCAGGATCTTGTGCAATTCCAGTGTGGCGAGCGTCTTTTCGCTGATCATCAAACTACAGGCTCGCTGGCAATTCGCGACCGTGTCAGTCGCGTCCGGTCGGGAGCGTCTGCCATTGTAGGCTATGGCGTTGCTGCGCTCAAGTGGTGATGCCGAGCTCGCGCAGGCGGTCAATGGCGCGGATGAGGTACTGCGTCTCGGCATAGCGTTGCGCCGGCCCGTAATGCATGTCGGAGGGGAAGTCCGGGTCGCGGGCCGGCGACGGATGGACGATGATTTCCACCGTGCCGGTCAAGCGGGCGATGCGCGCGCAATAGTCGTCGATGGAAAGCGACATGCAAGCCTGTATCGCGCTGACGTAGTCCGGCATAACGAAGCGGTCATGCGGGAGTTTTCTCTGGCAGCGCAGGAAGAAATTATGCGACGAGACCGAGGCGCGGAAGTCATGACTGCGCACCCATTTCACAGCGTATCGCTCGGCCAGCTCGTGCACGATGCGGCGCAGCAGCGGAATGGCGTGGAAGTGATGATGGGTGGAAATATGGTCGGGCCGAATGCCCAGGTCGCTGAAACGGCGCAACTGCGCGTCCAGCTCGTTCCGAATCCAGTCGACCGCGACGGCGCTGAAGAAATGGGAACGAATGTACAAACTGAGATTGCTGCGAAAGCTGAAGTCTTCGTTCAGCAGATGGGGATGATGGTCGTCAAAAGCAGTCACCGGATGGCCGTCGGTCAAGGACAGGTGGATGCCGAGGTCAAGATCCGGGCAGGCGCGGAAACGCTCAAGCGCGGAGGCATGCGCCGGGAAGTTGGTCATGACGCTGGCGGCAGTGATGTACCCCCGCTGATGCAGGTCATAGACGGTCTGGTTGATGCCTTCGGTTAAGCCGCAGTCGTCGGCGGTGATGATCAGCTTGAGCATGGGACTGCACCCTGGTTTGCTACCCAGGCCGCGGCAAAGTCTTCGAGGACGCGTTTCTGTTGTCTGGTCGGGTTGATAAAGGGGCGAACCTGCCGGATGCGCCCTAGCGCTTGCGTTGGCGACTCTCCGCTCGAAATGAGCCAGGCGGCGGCCATAGTCGGGGCGCGTCCGCAACCGACGGCGCAATGAACGTAGACCTTGCCGCCGCGCGCGATCTCCGCGTCGATGAAGTCGACGCCGCGCAGCAAGTCTTCAACGCGGGGCGGGGTGTTATCAACCGTCGCCAATTGCAAATAGCGCTCGCAGGCGATGCCCTTTTCGCGATCGCAATGTTCGCGCCGCATGTTGACGATCGCCGTGATGCCGAAGTCAAGCATACGCTGATAGCCCTGCTTGTAATGCTGGCCGCCGACATACAGTTGCGGCGTGATCGCGCTCAACTGCCAGACGGGACTTCCCCGGGAGCGCCGGTGAAACACGTCGTACCAGCGAAGGGCGATGGCGCGCGGACCCGTGGCCAGATGACTTGCCGCGCGCCGCAGTTGACTTGGCACCTTGAGTTGACTGGACATGGCGGCATTATATCACAGGCCCCCATGCCGACGAATTGCCACTGACCGTTCGCAAGGGGGGCGCTTTGTGCTAAGTTAAGAGGCAGTTTTCACGTTAAGGAAGGGCGGCCGATGTCACCCATCGAACAGTTGGCGGATTATTGCGCGCCCCTGCTGCGGCAGCCCGTGATCCTCAAGGTCAGGCGCAACCATGGCCTGGAACACGCCACGATCCATATCCTGAATCGTCAGCGCTACAAGCTCTCCGGGCGCAGCAGCGAAACCGGATTTGTCCTCTTGGGCGAAGCGCCGACGGAAGATATTGAGAGCGCCGTTCGTGAGGCGCTGGCGCGGATGAAGGCGGGCGAACGCCAATTGGCGCTGCATCCGAATTGCGGCACGAACCTGGTGACCAGCGGATTTCTGGTCACGGCGATTGCTTTCTTCGGCTTTGCCGGACGCCGCTGGCGGCGCGCCTGGGAACGCTTTCCGACCATGATGATTCTCATGATGGCGGTGATCTTGCTCTCGACGCCGCTGGGCATGAGCTTGCAGCGGCATTTCACCACCGAGGGCGACCTCGGCGAAATGGAACTGGTCAGCGTCACGCGCGAGACGATCAACCTGCCTCTAAACGGCCAGCAATTGACCGTGCATCGCATCGTGACCGCGCAGGCCTAAGGGCTCATGAGCGCGACGCCGCAATTCTACATCTTTCACGGCGATGATCTCATCCGGCGTGGTGAAGCGCTGGCGCGGATGCGGCGCTCGCTGGGCGAGGACGGCGATCTCAACCGCTCGGAATTCGATGGGGCTGTGACGCCCCTGCCCGAAGTGCTGGCGGCGGCCAGGTCACTGCCATTTCTGGCGGATAAACGCCTGGTGATCGCCCGCGGCTTGATCGGTCATATCACCCGCAAAGGGGCGGGCCAAGCGGGCCGGCTGGCCGCCGACCGGCTGATCGAGGAATTGCCGCGCTTGCCCGAGTTTGCGCGGCTCGTGCTGGTGGAAGATGATACGCTGTCCGGTAGCAATCGCGTTCTCAAAGCGGCGCGGGAGATGAGCAACGGCTTCATCGGCGAGTTCAAAAAGCCGCAGAATCTGACGCGCTGGATACAGCAACGGGCGAAGGCTGAATATGAGGCCGAGATCAGTCCGCGCGCCGCCCATGCCATTGCCGATGTCGTCAATGACGATCTGCTGCGCGCCGATAACGAACTGTGCAAGCTGGTCGCCTATGTCGATGGCGAGCGGCCCATCAGCGAGGAGGATGTCGCGGTCTTGACGCCCTACGTGCCCGAGGCGAATGTCTTTGAAATGGTCGACGCGCTCGCGGTCGGCAATGGCAAGCGGGCGCTGGAGTTGATTCAGCAATCGCTGCGCGACAATCCGCGTGATCCCGGCTTCGGCTTGTTCATGCTGATCGCGCGGCAGTTTCGCCTCCTGCTCATGACCCGCGATCACCTGGATCGGGGCGGCGGCGCCCAACCTTCGGTCCTTGCCAAAGCGGTGGGGGCGCATCCCTTCGCCGCGCGCAAGTTGCCGGCGCAGGCTCGGCGCTTTCAAGCCGAGCAATTGGATGCGATACTCAAGCGGCTGCAGCGCTACGATCAAGATATCAAGACCGGGCGGATCGAGCCGCGTCTGGCGCTTGACCTGCTGGTGACAAGCCTGGCGAACGAATGAAACGACAAAATGTATGAGAGATGAGGAAAGGTCTTATGAGCGAACAAGATGGACAGCAAATGGAGATTATCGAAGCAGCCGAGGCGCCGCAGGCGGGGGCGGACGAGGCGCCGGTCGACGCGCAAGAGTTGTTGGAAAGCATTCTGCGCTGGCGCGATGAGTTGACGGATGTCCTGGAGCAGATGCCGACCGAGGCTTTTGAGCGCTTGATCCTGCGCGTGCTGGGCAAGGATGGCGTCAGCGATATCGATGTCAGCCACGCCAATGATACGATTGAGGGGATGGGCGTCTTTGGCGGCGGCGGCTTCTTGTCCTTCCGTGTGTCCTTCCGCTGCATCCGCGGTGGCGGACGGATTAGCTCGGCGCAGGTGGATGATTTTCGGCGCGGCGTGATGGTCGGCCGGGCGGACAAGGGCTTGCTCATCACCACGGGGCGCTTCACGCAGGAGGCGGTCTTGAAAGCAGCCAATGAGCGCGCGCCGGAGATCCGGCTGATCGATGGCGAGGAGTTGGTCGGGAAGTTGAAGGAGTTGGAGTTGGGCGTGCGGACGGAGCAGGTCGTCGTCGAGCGGGTAATTATTGAGCGCGATTGGTTTGGGGATGTATGAAATGGATCGTGACCGAGCCATGAACAAAGTCTCATATCAGCAACTATATGATGGCACATTGCAGGCTCTCCACAAGCTGGGCGGCTCGGCCACAATTCACGAGATTCATGATGAAGTGGTAACCAGCCTGGGGCTCACCGAGGAAGAGATTGCCTTGCCGCATGGCCCCCGCCCGAACAGTCCGACTGATATCAAATATCGGCTTGGGTGGGTACGAACCTGGCTAAAGCGATATGGCTTGCTTGAAAACTCCCGCAAGGGCGTTTGGTCGCTTACGCTCCAGGGTCGTGGCACAACCGAAGTTGATCACAAGGAAGTTGATCGCGTCGTCAGTGAGCAGATAAGACAAGAAAAAGAATCCAAAAAGAAGTCAGCCGTTTCGATTAACGATGCGGAAAACTTAATCGAAATCGATGAATCTGCCGGCGACGAGTCCTGGCAGGAACAGCTTTATACCGTGCTTTCGGAAATGGATCCATCTGCCTTCGAGCGACTGTTCCAGCGGATTCTGCGAGAAAGCGGCTTTACTCAGGTTGAGGTCACTGGACGAAGCGGAGATGGTGGTATTGACGGCATTGGTGTTATGCGAATCGGTGGTTTCCTTTCGTTCAAGGTGCTCTTTCAATGCAAACGGTACAAGGGATCCATCGGGGCAGGCGTTGTTCGCGATTTTCGCGGTGCTATGGTTGGGCGCACCGACAAGGGCTTGATTGTTACTACCGGAAACTTTACACCAGCCGCGACACGTGAAGCTACACGTGATGGCGCACCTGAAATTGATCTTGTTGACGGTGAGCAATTAATCGAAAAGCTGAAGGAACTTGGGATTGGTGTGAAAACGGTGCGGTTCATCGCCGAGCGTGTAATGGTCAATGTAAAGTTCTTCAATGACCTATAACTTTGGTCTTGATTCTCTTCTTAATCCCGGCCGAATACATCTTCGTCTCTCTCTCTTTTGCGCCAGTACTCATACTGTTGGGAAAAATATTCGTTTCCAGCGTTGGCTATTCGCCGCACTATTTCGTCATTGTCGCTACAAAATCGCTCAAACTGCTTGTACTGACTTTTCACAATGTCAGAGTATCTTCCTGACCAGGTAGAAGAATTAGTGAACGCACAAGAAGCGATACTTGCCTCCGAATGTCCATGTTGAAATGCTAGTTTAGCGAACGCCATCCACACCGAATCAATCATGGATCGAGAGAGAGGCGCAAGAACATCAAGTTCGTTACGCGGTAAGCTTAAGAGTTTTTCAAATAGCTCGGGGCTGTCACCTACTAATGCTGCCGCAGTCGAGCGCCAACGGTAGCCCTCCGGAATTAACTCAAGTAACTCTTGGCGCGACGGTCCGGTCAAGCTTGCAATCACACTATCTATGCTCTTTTCAAATTTGAAAGGCTCAAAGGAATCGTCCTTGAAATTTTGTACAAGCCATTTCTTTCCTAGCGAGGGCTCAGAGGCAAAGATCTCTCCCAGTTGAAAGTCTTCCCCCTGATAATCTGCAGCTGCGTGATTAATAATGGCTTCTTCCCATTGCGATCGAATCCAGCTTGGTATTCCGCCACTGTCATTCTGTTTCCACTGCGATAATGCGACTTTACTGGCTAGCGATTTATCTGCGTGTTCATACAATTCAACAGTGACTGCCTTCGACAGACGATTTGAGCGAACCAATTGTTCAATCAAATTGGGAAACTGGGCTGCATCTCGCATTGCATTGAGTTTGAGATTCATCGTAACGTCATCTTTTGTCAGGATGATGGACATAGCGCTTGCCTTAAGTCTGGCTGTATCGAAAGCTGATTCTAAAGCGTGTTCCCATCCTGCTATATTTTGCTCGACTGCTTCAAGCAAGAAGGGAAAAACCGTATCTACTGGTAAAGTTGTTGGCAACATGGCCTCGAACCACCTTAAAGGATCAGACGTCTTTTCTGCGAGTCGACAACACAAATGAGGTGTCAATCGAGGCCAACTCTTGCCCGCCTTGCTTATCTCAGATTCAATATGCTCAATTTGTGCGACAACTTCTATTGGCTTACGTAAAGCCCATTGATCAGCGAGTTTGTCGGCATCTTCTTTCCAGTTACTCTCCTGTTTCTCCCAGTCGTTTTCCAGCCTTTCAATCGGATAAAGAATTTCAATTGCATCATCTGTAACGATCTCAAAATCGGGATATGATCTGTCCATTAAAGCCTTAAGTCGATGAAGAACACCAACGTGTTCAGAAGCCACTTCTGCGACATCAAACGCCATTCTTTGCGCAAAGTCAGTCATCATTTTTCGAGTGTTCTCGTCTGGACCGTTTCCATGATACGGGTATGCCCAACTGCCGACCGTACTAAGGAATTCCTCCCAGTTTGACGCCGTGTAAACTCGCGCACATTCGATTATCTCTTCCCAATATTCCTGTAGCTTTACCAGATGTTCATGGATCAAGAAACCGCTGTAGATTCTAATCGAACCGTCGATTCCTGGTTGATTTTCGGAAAAGTCAAAATGCGGTAGTACTGCCAAGAGCATAGCGCTGTAACCGATGGCGGTGTCATGGCCACCGGACAACCAAGTTTTGGTAGCGTGCAAGATCTTCGCGCGGCGTTGGAGCGGCTCCGCTGTTCCCGGATGCGCCTGCTTTATCCAGTCCTGAAGAAGCCGAAGTGGATGCTCCGTGTTAGAGTTCAAAGGGCGATTGTCACCAATTGCTTCAGTGAGTAAGCAGGGAATGACACGCTCAGGTACATTTTGCAGTAAGGGTCTTGCTACGTTTGAAAGGTTTGCAGTGAAATTATCAGTAACCCAATTCGCTTCTTCGGATCCCAGCCAAGCATACTCTCTCACAGCTTTAAGTGAAGGAGTGCTGTACCCCAAGGGAGAAGACGGTAGTATAGGAATCCAACGCATCATTTCTGCTATGAACTCTTTTAGATGTTTCTGAATCAGGTTTGGCGGCACATTTCCCCAGCGTCGTCTTACGTCGATGAGTTCTCTGACGGTATCAACGTCATCTGGTGCAGCAGCAATTAAGTCTTGAAGGCAAGTTTCAGGCAATGTATCGGGGCCTGAGAAAAAGATGTCTCGAATAAGAGCATGCCGCAGCGCAGATGGGCGAACTTTTATGAAATCTTTTCTGATTGGCACTTCCGCAATAATGCCACCGTGTGCAAGATTTGAAAGGTCTTGTCGCAGTTGAAGTATCGGCATATTTATCGTTTTGGAAACAGTGTCTTTGCCCATCCCAGAATTTCCACCAAGCGCAAAACACGCTAGCAAACCTGCAACATCGCCGCTGACTCTGTTCTTATAGAATGTAGTGATATCGGTTGCTAAGGCTTCTCCGGTGTAAATTTCCCGCCATCGACCTTGTAAAGCGAAATAAGCCAGGGTTCCGGCAAGTCCAGGCAAACCTGCAGCTTGTCGCACAATTTCGTTAACGAGCCAGTGATTTCCGGTTATGCCCGCGTTAATTGCGATTTCCGCAATCTCATCTTGTGTCAATCGCTTCAACTCGTGTACTTTCTCTGGCGTGGCATATAATTTATGCGCTATCTCTGGCCCGTCTCCCTTCCAACTCGTGGCCAAGATATCAAAGTCAGCAGAGATTTCTTGGCGTAGCTGCTTGAGTTTGGTGAGGAAATTAATGTCTGCATGGGCGTCATCTACGATTAGTACTTTAGGCTCTTGATCCCGAACCGCATTGGCAATTTCGCCTTCGTCGTGGCTGACTACAAACAAGGCTCGATTTTCTTCATCTATCGCAAACTCATGAAGCAGCGAAGTCTTTCCTGCACCGGGTTCACCAACAAGCAGTCTGTCTCCATCAGAGTTTCGGAGCCAATCCCTCGCCTCGGTACGTCCGATGAGTTCAAATCCTGGTAACGGTCGGTGAGTCACAGGGATAACCGACAACGCCGAGGGTTTACCCGTCAAATGAAGAAGTTCTTTGCACCAATAAGACGCATGGTAAAGTCGCGACGCGATAGCAGATTGTTCTAGTCTCTGAATTAGCGTGAATCCACGTTTAGCGGCGCGGTCTGTAAGATTGTCAAGTCTTTCCTGTGTAAGTTTTTGTGATGTAGCTACGATACACGTTCTTTTCGATCCACCATCTGCCTTGTATCGATCTAAGTTTTTTCTTAGATTACCGATAACGTCCTTGGCAGTTGTTGTAACCACGGGAAACGGCTCACCTTCAAAATCGGCGACCGCACCGTCCATTCCACTATCGCTGCCGCCTGGGATGGGTACAGCAAATAGTCCGTCTTGTGTGCGAAGCAGATCTACGACGCAAGCCTCAAACGTATTTGGATCAAGCTGTCCATTGAGACGTTCAATAATCTTTCCGTAGAATGGATCATGTTTCATCAATTAGTGATTTCCTTGATTTCGTTGAGTTTCCCATTTTAGCATGGGTTAGCTTGAATAGTATTGCTCCCATTTCACTTCAACCGCCAAGGAATCCCCGCCACCAACAGCAGCACCTCATCCGCCGCCTCGGCCAACCGCTGATTCGCCCGCCCCAGCATATCCCGATACAGGACCCCCAATCGCGTCGGCGGCACGACGCCCATCCCCACCTCGTTGCTGACCACCAGCCAGGTCGCGTCTGAATCGGCGTAGACCGCCAGCAGGCGCTCGACTTCGCGCAGGACAGCATCATTCGCCTCAGTCTGTGTCGCGCCCTCCGGCAGCGTGAGCAGGATATTGCTCGTCAGAAGCGTCAGGCAATCGAGCAAGAGCGTATCATGCCCCGCGCTGCAAGCCGCTATCTGCCGCGCGGTATCGCGTGGCGCTTCCAGCGTATGCCAGTGTGCCGGGCGCTCCTGACGGTGCTCGGCGATGCGCCGCCGCATATCTTCATCATGCGCCTCGGCGGTGGCGACGAAGAGCGCGCGCTCGGCATTTCTCCGCGCCCATTGCTCGGCATAGCGGCTCTTGCCGCTACGCGCGCCACCGAGCAGGAAGATCAGCCGTTTAGCCATGAATCACAGCCAGCGCCAGCAGACATAGCAACTCGCTCAACTCGCAGATCGCGCCGCAGACATCGCCGCTGATGCCGCCGCCGAGCCGCCTCGCCGCCCAACGTCCCAACAACATTGTGCAGCAGTAGATGGATAGCCAGAGGGCGACGATTTCTACGGTCGTGACCAGCAGGGTCACAGTGGCGGAAGCGATGAAAACCTGTTGCCAGCCCAATCCTTGTCGAAAGGCCGCGCCTAGGCCGTCGCTAGTGACAGAGGGAAACCGGTGAACCGCCCAGACCATCGCCCAACGCCCCAGCACTGGCGCTAAAATCAACATCTCAAGCGGGACGGCGCGTATCGCCAGCCATTTGCCGAGCAGCAGGAGAATCAAGCCGGCGGCAGCCCAGACGCCGACGCGCGGGTCTTTCATGATTTGGCGGCGCTCTTCCGGCCTTTTGCTCGCCAGCAAGCCATCGCAGCAGTCGCCGAAGCCGTCCAGATGCAGGCCCCCGCTGATGACGACCCAGGCGAGCAGGATGAGAAAGGCGCTGAGATCGCGATCAAAAGGCGAGAAGCGCGCGATAGCGACCAGACAGGCGCCGATGCACAAGCCGACCAGCGGAAACCAGGCGAATGCGCGACCGGGCTTTCCCCAGTCGGCTGCGCCGAGCGGCAGGATCGTGAGGAAGGAAAAGGCAGTGCGAATGTCCGAGAACATCAGACCAGTCGCCTGACGCTATAATCGTATCGCTTCAAAATGCTGTAGCGGCGAGTCACGCAACCTGCCTTTACCAGCTAATGTTCAACTGCGGCGGTATGATGAGAGTGTAATCCAAAGACGGATGGTGTTAAAGTGGCGCGGCATTTCCCAAGCGCGCTTCATGACGACGGGAGGAGAACAACAATGTCGGCAGTCATCGCTTTGATTCGCGGCATCAACGTCGGCGGTCACAAGAAAATCAAGATGGCCGACCTGCGCGAGCTTTTCACTTCGCTGGGCTTGCGTCAAGTCCGCACCGTCTTGCAGAGCGGCAATGCTGTTTTCGCTGCCGACGAGACCGACCTCGCCCGGCTCCAGCAGCAACTCGAGACGGCTATACGCGAGCGCTTTGGATTCGAGGCCGGAATCATACTGCGCGGGGCGGAAGATTTCAAAGCCGCGCTTGATCGCCATCCTTTCACCGCGGCCCAACTCGATCGTGGCAACCATGCGCTGATTGCTTTCCTCTCCGCCCTGCCTGCCCCGGCCGCCGTTGAAGCGCTAGGCGAGAATAATCCGGGGCGCGAAGTTATTCACTCCGCCGGGGATGCGCTCTACATCTTTTACACCGATGGCGCCGCCCGCTCAAAACTAGATAACAAGCGCATTGAGCGCGCCCTCAATGTCGTCTCGACCGCGCGAAACTGGAATACTTGCCAGCGCCTGCTGAAACTGTTGGGCGAAATTGAGGCTCAGGGCAATTGATCAACATAGCGCCGGGCTTCCGCTTCCAGGCGCTTCCAATCGCGACCGGCGACCGCCTCTTTGTTGATCAATGCCGATCCCACGCCCAAAGCAAAAGCGCCGAAATCGAGGAACTCGCGCAGGTTGTCCGCGTTCACCCCGCCGGTCGGCATCAGGCGAAGATGCGGCAGCGGCGCCATAACATCCTTGATGTAGCGTTTTCCCAGGTGGTTGGCGGGGAAGACCTTGACAACCGCCGCGCCCCATTCCCAAGCCTGCTGAATCTCGCTCGGTGTGAATGCGCCCGGCATGGTCGGCAAATCGAGCGCCAGGCAGGCCTCAATCACTTCCCGTTTGCATACGGGCGAAACCACGAATTGGGCGCCGGCCTCCGCCACCGCCCGCGCTTGATCCGCGTTGACAACTGAGCCGGCGCCGATCGCGACTGACTCATCAACCAGGTTGACGATCTCCGCGATAGTTGACACGGCCGCCTCGTTGGTCAAGGTGAATTCGATCGCGCGAATGCCGCCCGCAATCAGGGCCTTGGTGATATTCCCGGCTGCCGAGAGGTCATCCAGGCGGACGATGGCGACGATTTTATGTTTGGCGATGATGTCCAGAGCGGTCATCGGATTATATTTTCCTTGTCGCGTGAAGCAAATATACCAAAACGTCCCGCTCGGTGGCAATCCGTAGAGCGTGTGCTTGGGGACGAGACAATACCTGCGGCTTTAGTCATCGGAGAAAAAGAAATCGGGATCAAAGCCGACTGGTAAATCTTCGAGCCCGAGATTCGCTGGCAGAAGCGGCGGAAGTTCGGCCTGCGCTGTAGGCGCGATATTTGCCGACTGGGGCTCGTCTTCCACCGACCATCCGACGCCCCCCGCCGGCGACGCTCCGCCTGAGCGACTGCGGCGCATGGCCCGCAGCCAGCCCATTATTGAACTGGCTATAGCGCCCAAACCCAGAAACAAGGCGCCGGCATTAAAGAGGAAGCCGAGGCCGGGCACGGCCGTGAGCAGCGCCAGCAGCGCGACGCCGATGAGCATGCTGAGGCGTGGCCGCCGCCGCGCATTGGCTCGCCCCGTCGCCACTTGCATGACCAGGCGCCCCAAGCCCAAAGCGAAGACCGCCCGCGCCGCGAATATGGCGCAGAAATAAAAGCTTCCGATCAAGCCCACATCAACCAGCCCCAGAAATACGCCCACCGGCAGCGCGACCCCCTCGAGATTTAGGACCAGCAGCAGCAAGACGATGACCAGCGTAGCCAGCAGCAGCAGCAGCGTAATCGGAAATGAAATGATGAAGAGCAGCATGCCGATGACAAAACTGTGCGCCGGGCGCCGTCGCATTTGTGTCAGCGGGTAAGGAAAGCGCCTGCCGGCAAAGGCGATTCCAAGAATTCCAACTGTGAGCAGCACGGTAAACTCGCGTTTGAAATTGTCATAAATCAGCGTTGCCAAACCCCGTTGCGGGAGCTCGGGAATAAAGACCGTCATGGTCGAATAATGCGTCACATCGCCGCTGATCTGGCCTTCTATCACCGCTTCGGCCGGCCCGCTGTATTCCAGATCTCCGCGGATGCTGCCTCTGCCGGTGATGACAAGGCCCGGCGTCGCCGGCGAAAACTCAATGCCCAGCGGCAGCAGCAATGTCTCCACATCGCTGACATCGGATCCGGGATTGCCGACCGTGGTGTAGACATCGCCATCAAGCTTGTTATTGAGCAGGAAGGCGGAACCCCAATAATTGACCTCGCCGCGAACTTCGCCGTTGATAAGCGCCTGATAGCCGACGCCGGTGATAGGACCGAAGAATTGCGTCTCGCTACCGAGGGCGAAGGATAAAGCGGCGAAGATCAATTGGCCGCGGACGACATGGCGCTGCGCTGTATCGGCGCTTGCCAATTCCAGCATCAAACCCACATAGTGCAAGTCGCCATCGACGGCGCCGGTCACGTCCAGCTCCAGGCCGGCCAGGTAGACATTCCCGCTCACATCACCGCTGATCGTCGCCCGCAACCCGATGCCGATCACATTGCCTTCGACCCTGCCCGCAATGTCCAGGGTTTGGCAAAAGGCGAAGAGAGCGCCTTGTATCACGGCGTCGGCCGGCACGCTGCAAGTTTCGCCCTGTTCTATGCCGCGCGCGAAGGCCGCTCCGCAGGTGAGCAGACCGAGCAGAGCGACAAGCAGGAAGAGGCGGACTTGCTTGAGCATCGCGGTCGATTTCCTCAGCAGTTCCATTCTCCTCATTATAGCCCAAGCGCAAAGCGCGCCTCGGTAGCGCAGAGGTATGGCTCGGCGTCAAATGTCTGGCGCAGGAGGCTCGCTAGCCTGTGTCTGTTTGGGGCCGGGCGGCCGGGTCGAAGTTCGGGTGCATCGGCGTCCAAATCGGGTAGAAGCGGTCGTAATCTGTCTGATCGTACCTTGGGCGCAAGGCGATGATCCGACCGCCGGTCATGCTTATGTAAATCCAGCCCAAGGGACTGACGGCGACCGCCAGTGGCTGCTGTGGATAGAAACCGAAACCGAGTTCGTTGATGTGAATGAAGGTCTCCCAAAACAGTCCTTCGCCTTGATACGGCAGATAGGCGTTCCGGCCAAACTGCAGGCGCATGGGAATCACAACAGTTGCGCCGAGCGGCTGGTCGGCATCGTCAAAACTGATCATGATCACCTTGTGGCCGACGATATCGACTTGGCCCGGCTCGCCGCGGAGGACGACGATCAGAGTGTCCTTCGTGCCAGGCAAGACATCATGTGAATAAGCCGCCAAATTGCTCGGCACGGCGCCGCTGCCGAACCGCATGACAGGCGCGATGCTCCCATTGCAACCATGCGCGCCCGAAGCGATGCCAACGGTATCGCTGCCGAGGCAATAGGGGAAGCCATACCAGCCGCCCGCTTCTACTCGATTCAACTCGTCCAGCGCCACCCGGTCACGCTGCCGCGGCGCGCTATCGAGCGTCCAAAGCCCCCCGCGAAAGAAGGCGACGTCAGCCGGATTGCGGAAGCCGGAGGCGACCACCTGCCGGTCCCCGCCATCAAGGCCCATGCTCAGAATGATGCCGCGTTCGGCCTCGTCGAACTCGCAGAAGCTGCAGGGCGCGCCAATCGCCAGGTAGAGACGATCATCGGCGCCGATCGCGATGCCGCCGGCCCCGAACCCCGTGCCGACCGGCAGGTCCTCAACCAACACTGTCACATCGCCGGCCGGCGAAATCCGCGTGATCGTGCTGCCGCCAGCCACATAAAGATTGTCCTCGTGATAAGCCAAGCCGTTGGGGAAGCTTAAGCCCTCAGCGAATGTCGCCATCGTATCCGGCAGCGTATCGCCATCCGTATCGCGCAGGACCATGACCTTGCCGGCCAGCGGACGCGTCGCGTAGAGCCTGCCATCGGGCGCCGCTTCCAGCGCTGTAAAAGACAGCGGCTCAAGCTCCGGCTCATGCGCGATCTGCTCCACGCACCAGCGGATATTGTCAACGTATAGCTCGCCCGAAACGGCTGCCGGGCGGTCGGCGCACTCCGGCAATTCCGGCTGCTGCGCCTGGCTTGCGGCGGCAGCGACGAACGCCAGCCAAAGCAAAAGCATAAGCTTGCCCAGGCGACGACTCAATAGCGCAGAGACAGACATGTCAAACCACCATCCATTTTGACGAATTCGCTCATATCCAGGGCGATAACCCGTTCGCAACATTCGGCCGCCGCTTTGTAGACAACTGGGCAATGCGCCGCCACGAACACCGTGTCCTTCACCGGCATGACATCGGCGGCATAGCCCTCCTCCGGCGGCAGCGTGATGACTCGCGCCCAGGACAGATCGTATTCCGTCCGCAGCGCCGGGTCATGAAGCAGAACGCCCGGCGCCAGCTCGGTCAAGCCGCTTTTGAGATGCAGGACGCCGCTAAAGGGCACGGCCTCCACGCGGATTCCAGCCATTGCCGATCGCAGGGCGGACCGCAGCGCCTCGTAACCGGCGCGGTTCGTCCGGCGCGAAATGCCGACCAAGACCCGGTCATAGCAGAAGAGCACATCGCCGCCGTCAATATAGGCGCCAGCCGGCGCGTCAACCATGCGGAGATGGGAAAGATGCGGCTTCAGCGATTCCCCTTCGCCCTGCCGGGAAGGCGCGCCCGAGCGGCAGTGAAAGGCGAGCTCATGAAAGATCACGAATGGGTCTTCCACGAAATGCCCATCGGGATATCGCTCGTCGGCCGGCAAGACAGTGACCGCGAGACCGCAATCGCGCAGCCCCTGCGTGTAGGTCTCGTACTGGCGCATCGCCCGGTCGAAATCGGGTGCCCCCAAGTGACCGGCAGCGGTGATGCCATCGGCGAAGTTATCGGCCGGGCGGCGCAGCAAGGCGCGCTTGAATGGCGGCAGCAAATGAGTCATGGACCGGCTCGTCTCCCGGGTTGAGTCAGTCTAAGTGTAGCGGAAAAGACAATTCGATAAATATCGTCAAGGCGCAGCGTTCAACTTTCCCGCCTTCGCCATTAAAATAGGCAGAAGCAAAGACCATCAGGACAGCGCATGCTGACCGACCGCAAATACGACTTTGACGCGGAAGTGCACCGAGAGCAGTTGATCCCCCTGCTCAAAATCATCCTGGCTGCGCCGAAACGCCTCAGTTCTCGCGAGCATCAACAATTGATGCGCCGCTATCCCAAGCCGGCTGGTGAAGGCTTCTATAGCCTCGCCAATCTGGTTGACGCCTGGCGCCTCTTCGCCGGTCAAAACGGACTGCCGGACTACGACGAAGCCCTGCTCTACAAGCTGCGCCGCAAGCCCGTCCGCACCATGTCCGGCGTGACGCCCCTGACCGTGCTGACCAAACCCTTTCCCTGCCCCGGTACCTGCATCTTCTGCCCGAACGATATTCGCATGCCGAAGAGTTACCTCGCCGATGAACCGGGCGCGCAACGCGCCGAGAAGAACGCCTTTGATCCCTACTTGCAGGCCTGGATGCGCTTGCAGACTTACCACAACCTGGGGCATTCGACCGACAAAATCGAGATCATCATCTTGGGCGGCACCTGGTCATTTTATCCGGAGACCTATCAAATCTGGTTTGTCAAGCGCATCCTGGACGCGCTGCATGATTTTGGCAAAGGCATCGACCGCCGCGCCGACGTCCGCGCTGCTCTGCGCGAAGCATCCCAATTCACCGGCGAGCCGGTCAGCCAGGCGACGATTCAAGGTCTTGCGCCGGAGGCGTCTTACAATCAGACTGTGCAGAGCATTTACGCCGACGAGATTTTCCGCTCGCGCGGGCTGGCTGAAGCTATCGCCGCCGGCCGGCGGGGACGGGGCCCGGTCGACGAATACGCTGCGTGGGACGAACTGGAAGCGGCGCAACGCGAGAACGAGACGGCCGCCTGTCGCTCGGTCGGTTTGGTCATCGAGACGCGGCCCGACCACATCAGTGAGGAAGAGATGATCCGCGTGCGGCGGCTGGGTTGCACCAAAGTGCAGATCGGCTTCCAAAGCTTGAATGACCGCGTGCTGGCGCTTAACAAACGCGGACACGATGTTGCGGCGACGCGGCGCGCTCTGCGGCTTTTGCGCAAAGCCGGCTTCAAAATTCACGCCCACTGGATGCCTAACCTCTACGGCTCGTCGCCGGAAGCTGACTTGGCCGATTACGAGACGCTTTTCGGCGACCCGGATTTCCGGCCGGACGAACTGAAAATCTACCCCTGCTCCTTGATTGAAAGCGCCGAGCTGATGCAGCAGTATCAAGCCGGCCAGTGGCGGCCTTACACTCGCGCTGAATTGCTGGAGCTATTGCTGAACTGTTTCAAGCGCACGCCGGAATACTGCCGGCTGACCCGCGTCATCCGCGACATACCGGGCACCGATATCGTGGACGGCAACAAAGTGACCAACTTCCGCCAATTGGTCGAGCGTGAATTGGACCGGCGCGGTGAAACCTCCGTCGACATTCGCGCCCGTGAAATCCGCAAGAAACAGGTCACGCGCGATGACCTGCATTTGCATTGCCTCAGCTATCGCTCAAGCATCGGCGACGAGATATTCCTGCAACTCATTACCGACGAGCGCGATATCGCCGGCTTCCTGCGCCTGTCGCTGCCCGACCAAGACGAAGCGCCCCTGCTTGCCGAACTGCGGGGCTGCGCCATGATCCGCGAAGTGCACGTCTATGGCTTGGCGCTCGGCATCGGCGCGGCGCAAGCGGGCCGGGCGCAACACGCCGGGCTGGGCACAGGTCTGATCGAACGCGCTGCGGCAATCGCGGCCGATCGCGGCTACCGGCGGCTTGCCGTCATCTCGGCCATCGGCACGCGCGAGTATTATCGCCGGCGCGGCTTCGTCGATGGCGACCTGTATCAGTTGCGCGATCTGCCAAAGCCCGCGGCGCAAGATTCAAGGCTTCCGCTAGAATAAGCGTGACGCCCGCGTTGCAATCACGCGGCGCGCCTTCGAGCAGCCTGCGCAGCAAGCCCGCCAATGAGAACGATTGACGTCATTCAAAGCCAAAGCAATCGCAATCAAAGCTTGCGCCTCTTGATGCTTCTGATCATCGCCGGCACCTTCCCCTTCTATTGCTTCGCCATCTACTTTATCGGCAGCGCGCCGCCCGAAGGTTACACCACGGCTATCCCGCAGACCGCCTCGCCCGCGCCCACTTTCACGCCTTTGGGCGCAAATCTGTTCGCCTCCCCCGCCGCCACCGATGCGCCGCCGGCCCTCGCCACCTTCACGCCGCTCGGACAGCCGATTCGCACACCGGTGCAATTTCTGCCGCCGACAGCGATCCCCGCCCAAACCATCGCGACGGTCGTCAGTCCGACGCCCCTCGCGACCGATCCGCCGCCCAGCCCGACCCGGCGCCCCACCAGCGCGATTGACGACGCGGATTTCGATGGCATAGCTGATGACCAGGACAAATGCCCAAGTGAGTTTGGCTATGCCGATAACGAGGGCTGTCCCTATCCCGATGACGCCGATCGCGATGGCATACGCGATAGCGCCGATGCCTGCCCCAACGAGTTTGCGCTGAATTCCCCGCGCGGCTGCCGCGATTTCGATGACGATGGCTTGGATACGGCCGCCGATGACTGCCCGAACGAAGCGGGGCCATCTGCCAATCGAGGCTGCCCCCTGATCGGCGTCGCCGGCGGTTGATTGCGCTCTGTGTCTCAGAAGTTCCAGAATAGTCGTGCGAAACTACACACCAAGACTTATCGTAGGGGCGACCTACCAGGTCGCCCGCGTTTCCAGATGCAGTTTTCGGGCGACTAATAAGTCGCCCCTACATTGCCTTGCGATGTTGGCATATCCACGACTTTCACCACTCCCGAACATTTGGTCTGTCATTCTATCGCCTCTTTCGTTTATAATGGTGCTGGCAGAATGTCATGGTTGTGACCGGATGAAACGGAGCCAGCCTCCCGTCGCGGCAGGATTGGCGCGGAAAAAATTCGGTTGCGCCAATGCCAAAATCGCTCTCAATGCCGCCCAAACCCGCGCAGCTACTGGGAATCCGCTTTGGCGCAAAGCGCGAAACGCATGGCGCGGAGAGCGCCAAAACGCGCCAATCACGCCAAAATCCACTTGCTAGGTGATGATGTATGGGGGGCGGATCAATGGACAAAATAAGCGTTGCCGTGGCGCAGGTGGCATCGGTCTTCGCCGACAAAGAAGCCTGCATCGCCAAAGCGGTCGAAGTGATCGCCGAGGCCGGCGCCCAAGGCGCGAACTTGATCCTGCTGCCCGAAGCCATGATCCCCGGTTATCCCCGCGGCTTCACCTACGGCGCTTATATCGGCAATCGGACGAGCGCCGGTCGTGAGGATTTCGCCCGCTTCTGGAAAGCCTCCCTGACCGTCAACGATGTCGAGACACGCCCCCTGCGCGAGGCGGCTCAAGCGGCGAACGCCTACGTTGCCATCGGCATCTCGGAGCGGAGCGAGGCCGGCAATGGCGGCACGTTGTTCAACTCGCTGCTCTACATAGGTCCCAGCGGCGATATCCTCGGCGCGCATCGCAAACTGATGCCGACCGGCTCCGAGCGCTTGATCTGGGGCAGCGGCGATGGCAGTACCCTGACGGCGATCGCGACGCCCTTCGCGACGATCGGCGGTTTGATCTGCTGGGAGAACTACATGCCAATGGCGCGCATGGCCATGTACGCCAAAGGCCTGAGCATCTACCTCGCGCCCACCGCCGACCAGCGCGAATCCTGGCAAGCGACCCTGCGTCACATCGCTTGCGAGGGGCGCTGCTTTGTGCTCGGCTGCAATCAATACTTCCGCAAGTCGATGTACCCGCGAGATCTCGCGCTCTATGACGAACTGGCGGATCTGCCGGAGGAGCTTTGCCGCGGCGGCAGCGCCATCGTCGATCCTTTCGGCGAATACCTCTGTCAGCCGCTTTATGGCGCGGAAGGCCTGCTTTACGCCGAGCTTGATCTGAACTTGATACACCAGGGGCACCTGGACTTCGATGTCGTCGGGCATTACAACCGCCCGGATGTCTTCAAGCTCAGCGTCAACGAAGCCCCCAATCCGCCCATGACAATTGCGCTAGATCACTCAAAGCCATGAGAAAATGTCGCCAAATAAAGAGATGAGCGGAACTTCAAATTCACTTGTAGAGGCGGCTCTGTGAGTCGCCCGCCTTCGCCACAATCCAATTCTACGGTATCATCTAGCCACTTCACGAGAACACTAGAGGACCAAGACATGACAATTCTGGATAAAGCCCATGAGATGCAAGAGCAACTGGTCGCCTGGCGCCGTGATATTCACATGCACCCCGAGCTGGGCTTTGAAGAGCAGCGGACCTCGCGCCTGGTTGCTGATTCCCTGCGCGAGATGGGCATCGAAATCGAAGTCGGTGTAGCCGAGACAGGGGTCGTCGCCCGCATCGGCGAAGGTCGTCCGGCTGTCGGCATCCGCGCCGATATGGACGCCCTGCCGATTCAGGAAGCCAACGATGTGCCTTACAAGTCGCAGACGCCCGGGCTGATGCACGCCTGCGGCCACGATGCCCACACCTCCATGCTCCTCGGCGTAGCCAAGCTGCTCAACGACCTGCCGGACCGTCCCGCGGGTGAAATCCGCCTGTTATTCCAGCCGAGCGAAGAGAAATGGCGCGAATCCGATGGGCACAGCGGCGGCAGCCTCATGGTCGAGCAGAACGCTTTGGACGGTCTGGACGCTGTCATCGCCTGCCACGTATCAAGCGGCTCGCCCATGGGCGAAGTCGAAGTCTGCGATGGCTTTTCGCTGGCCGCCCCCGATTCCTTCGAGGCGACCATCATCGGCGAAGGCACGCATGGCGCCGCGCCTCACAACGGCCTCGACCCCATCTGGCTGAGCGCGCAGGTGATTAACGCGCTGCAGGCTATCCGCTCGCGCCGGCGCAATCCGACCGAACGCTCAGTCGTGACGCTCGGCTCGATCCACGCTGGCATCGCGCCCAATGTCATTCCTAATGAAGTCCTGCTGACCGGCACGATCCGTACCTTCGAGCAAGAGGCCCGCGAGGAAATCCATCGGCTGGTTGAAGAGGCTTTTGCCCTGGCCCGCCACTTCGGCGGCGATTACAAGCTGAACATCTCGACCGGCTACCCGGCGTTATACAACGATCCGGGCGTGGCCGAACTGATTCGGGATGTGAGCCGTGACTTGCTGGGCGCAGAGAAATCGGGTCACGGCGAGCCGATCATGGCGGGCGAAGATTTCGCTTTCATGACGCAGAAGGCGCCCGGCGCTATGCTGCGCCTCGGCGCGCAGCTCGATGAGATGAACCGGCCGCATCACAGCCCGATATTCGATATTCACGAGGGCTGCCTGCCCATCGGCGTTGGCGTCATGGCCGAGAGCGCCCTGCGTCTCTTGCGCCAGCACGGCGGCTGAGCGTCCAATAGGCGCGAGCGACTCACAAAGTCGCCCCTACCGATTCTGATATGGGGCGGGATCAGCCGCCTTTTTCCTGCATGATCTGAATCAAGTTGCCGCAGGTGTCGTTGAATATCGCTATGATTGCCGGCCCGATGTCGCCTGGTGGCATAGTGAATTCGACGCCGAGCGCTGAGAGACGCTCGTACTCCGCTTGTATGTCGGCGGTGCTGAATATCGTCGCGGGGATGCCCTGCTCCATCAAACCCTGCTGAAAGGTGCTGGAGATGGGGTTGCGATTGGGCTCCAGCAGCAGCTCCACGCCATCGGGCCGCTCCGGCGAAACAATGGTTAACCAACGATCGCCTTCGGGATTGCCAAGGGGGATGTCCCGCTTCGGCAGAAAGCCGAGCACCTCCGTGTAGAATTTCTTGGCTTTCTCCTGGTCATCAACAAGTACACCCGTTAAGCCTAGAATCATTGACTTTTGCCTTCCACTTCTTTCTGTCGTTGATTTGCCGTTTGTAAAACGCCAGCAAGTCCCGGTTCTGCTCATCGCCCCAGACCATCGGAACGCGGCACTGATCCAGGGTGCTGCCGCGCGTACTGACCGGCTGACGCAAGCCAACTTCTGTACCATACAAGATTATTGGCGGGTTGGGTAGCAGCATCTGCGCCTCGACCGCGCGCTTGATCTTGTCCCTGTCGTTGCCGGCGATGAGCGAGAAACGGTCCATATCGTGGTTGTCGATGAAGCTGGGTAAGATGAAGTCCTCGCCAAAATATCGCCGATGACTCGATATAAACTCGTCAAAACGCTCGAGGCTCCAGCTTTCCCAAGCGAAGGTGTTACGCAAGGCCTCATTCGTGGAGAAGTCAAGGCAGCCGTCCAGCCGGCCTTCATACACACGCAGATATTCAGGCGTATCGACGATCTCGCCGATGAGGGCGCAGTCCGGCTTGACCGCCCGCAATCGCGGACGACAATGCGTCCAGAAATTGGCTCCCGCGCCATCGGCCACATCCAGCCGGAAACCATCGACATCGAAGACCCGCAATTGCTTGATCGCCATGCTGATCATCCACTCGCGGGCGGCTGGCGTCTCCAGGTTGACCTTGGGCATGTTCTTGACATTGAAAAAGCAACGATAACCATGCCGATAGCGCTCGTCGAAAATGAACCAGTCGCGATAGGGGCTGTCTTCGCTGCTCGCCGCGTCGATGAAAATCGGATGCTCATCCGAGAGGTGATTGCAGACCAGATCGAGCAGGATGCGCATGCCGCGCTCATGAGCGCCTTCGACGACCGCGTGAAGCGCTTCTTCCCCGCCCAGGCGCGGCTCGATTACTTCATAGTCGGCGACATCGTAGCCGTGATTGCTCGGGCTCTTCCAACAGGGGCTAATCCAAAGACAGTTGACGCCGAGCTCGGCCAGGTAATCGAGTTTGTCGCGCAGGCCCCAGAGCGTCCCGCCGCAGAAGCCACCCAGGTCGTCCGTCTGCCGCCAGTCTCTGCCATCGCCCGGGTAAAAGCGATCGAGGAAGATATGGTAGATGATGGCGTCTTTCAGCCAGTCGGGTGCTTTGAGGCGGTCGACGTGGTAGCAGAACAAGGGGACGTCGCTCTGCGGCGACGGAGTAAAGGGTGTATCCGGCGGGATGTTCTTGAAGTGAATCATGGTTGCGTGCTGGATGCGCTCTTCGGCATCGGGGGTGTCTGGGTACAAGAATTGCCTGTTGCCTTTGTCGCTGCTGATATAGGGCTCTGCGCTGATGTAATAGGTCACCATCGTGCCCTCGAGCTGCGGCGGGATTTCCGCTTCCCAAAGGTTGACGTAATCCCAGAGTTGCGTGTCCCACTCGTATCCGACCGGGAAAACATCGGCCTCTTCGGCAGTGTTTGGCCATTGACGCGGATCGGATCCATCGATGGTGTAACGCAGCTTGGCTTTCCGAACCGCCGGTTCGCTGGTCGTGATCATATGAACTTTCACGCTTTCACCGGGCGCCGGATCACGCGGCGTGATGCGGTGTTGATGCTGTACGCCGCTCAGGTTGGCGCGATGGTTCGTCAGCTTGAGTTCATCGCTTATGTACTTGCCGAAGGTGTTGTCCATGCTTACTTGCCCGTCCACGCGTCATTGCAAGTCTTGAAACCATTCGCGGCGCATTCAGCGTATAGAAGTTAGCGCATATGGCGTTAAGCGCTCTCGGCGTTTATCATAGCCGATATGTTATAATTTGGCGCATGGCAAAAACTGGACGGTCACGATGAGATTCAATCAAGAAGCGAAGAATATGCTGGCGATGATGGCTTTGGTGCTCGCTATCGCATTGGCGCTAAATGCTTTGCTGGCGCCGCAGGGCAACCGCGATATGTGGTCCTGGACGATCAGTTTGCTGACGGTGGCGGTTGTCGTCTGGATATGGTCGCGCCGTGACAGCGTCGTCCGCAGCGAGGCGGAAGCAGCCGAAGCCGCGGCGGAAGAGGCGGAAGAACTGGCGAAGCGGACCATCGTCCGTCATGCCGATGAGGCTGCCGAAACAATCGAAGAACGTTCCGGGCCCGATGACTTGACCCGCGTGAATGGCGTCGGCGCTGTCTTCGAGGCGGTGCTGAATGAAGCTGGCATCACAACATACAGCGCGCTGGCGAAGGCCAATGTGCAAGACCTGGAAGCGATATTCGAAGCGGCCGGTCGCAGCCGTCCCGGGCGCCTGGAGACCTGGCCGGCCCAGGCTGAATTCGCCGCGAAAGACGACTGGGACGGGCTGCGGGGCTATTTGGATTCGCTGGATGACTAAGCGCTCCTGACGCGCGCTGGCTGTCCTTGAGCCAAACGGTTTCCTCAGGATCATAGTGTTGACGCGATGCCGATGATTCATGCCCCGATTTGCGGCGAGGTGAATCCCAAGTACACTGAACATCAGCGCCGCTGCATTAAGGACCGCCAATGCCCGCTGTGGCTCATATCATTCGCCGGCGGCACAGCCGCAAGCGTCGACGCCGCCATGAATCGCGGCGCTCGGCATTTTGGCTGACCCTGATTCTCTTCTTTCCCGCCTTGCTTCTGTTAACGCCTGCAATTGCCGGGCTGGGCTTGTCCATCTGGCTCTATATACAAGCGGCCAGCCACCTGCCGACGCCGCAAGAAAGCGTCTTTCTGGATCCGGTCTACGGCGTCACGCGCTATTATGATCGGGGCGGCGCAACAGAAATCCACCGTACCCGCGATCCGCTTGGCGACGAGCGGCCCTGGCGGCAGCTTGATCAGTTGCCGAAATATGTGATTGACGCGGCGCTGCTGGTCGAGGAGCCTACATTTCTGACTGCGCCGCCCTCATTTGATCTGCTCGACGCCGCGCTGCAAACCTGGCGCTACATCATTGGATTGCCGCTCGCGCCGAACGACGACCTCACCGGCGCGCTCGTGCGTGAGGCCATGCTGCCATTAACCCGAAGGAGCGGATTGGATCCGCGTTTGCTGGAAATCGTGCTGATCGCCGAAAGCAAGCGCAGCCGCTCGGCGGGAGAATTGCTCGAGTGGCGGCTGAACAGCCGTTTCTATGGTCACGATGCCTACGGGATCGACGCGGCCGCGAAGGTCTACTTCGGCAAAAACGCCGCGCAACTTGACCTGGCGGAAGCGGCAATCTTGGCCAAGACGGCCGAAGAGCCGGCCCTGAATCCCATCGACGCCCAACAGCGCAGTCGCGAGCGCGGCGCCGATCTGCTCTTTGACATGCTCGCTGCGGAAATGATCGACGAGGCGCAATTTGACGCGGCCTCGGCAAGTGCCCCGCCTGTCCTGGCGCCGGCATCAAAAGAATCCTCGCTCGCGTCCGAATTTGTCGACTACGCGCGAGTGCAAGCGGCGGCGATTCTCACGCGGCTGGGGCAGGACGGCGAAAGCCTGGTAGCGCGTGGCGGCCTGCGGATTATCACATCACTCGATTTGGACCTGCAATATCAGGCTGAGTGCGCGCTAGAGAGCCACTTGGGACATCTATCCGGCGACGGAACGGATCCCGGCGGCGGCTGTGACGCCTCTTCCGACTTGAAGCTGCCGTCGCTATCCCTAGCATCGCCGCCCAACCAAGGCGCGCTTGTCCTGATCGATGTCGGCAGCGGCGAGATTCTGAGCCTGGTCGGCGCTGCCGCCGCGCCGCGGCATCAACCGGCGACCGTGCTGCATCCCTTCGTCTATATGCACGCCTTCCTGCAGCGCGAACTCACGCCGGCCTCGATGGTCTACGATATCCCGCGCGCTTATCCCGGGCGAAGTGCCGAGTTGATTTATACGCCGGCCAATCCCGATGGCCGCCATCGCGGCCCGCTGAACCTGCGCGATGCCATGGCGGCCGACCTGCTCCCGCCGGTGGCGCAGGTGGCCAGCGCGGCCGGTATGCCGGCAGTGATAAACACGGCGCAGGCCATGGGCTTCAGCAGCTTGGAGGCCAGCGACGTGGATTTGGCGCTCCTGGAGCGCGGCGGAAGCGTTTCCGTGCTGGATACCGCTTACGCCTACAGCGTGCTGGCTTCACTCGGCGCGATGCGGGGCCTGCCTATAGAATCGCCGGGCGCCGGCTATCGCGGGCGGGACCCGGTGGCGGTACTGGAGATCGCGGACGCGGCCGGCGTCGTCCTTTGGGCTTATGCGGGAGAAGAGGCGCGGCAGACACAGATTATCGAACCGAGCCTGGCCTACTTGGTGAATGATATTTTGGCCGACGGCGAGGCGCGGCAGACAACGCTGCAAGAGCCGGACCTCGCTCTGCAACTTGCGCGACCGGCTGCCGTGCTGGACGGGCTGAGCGGGGACAAACGCGATAGCTGGACCGTGGGTTATACGCCGCAGTTGGCCATCGTCGTGCGCGTGGGCCGTGATGATGAGGCGGACATGAGTATCAATGCGGCGCAACGTCTGGCGTCAGCGCCCGTCTGGCAGTCGCTGATGACTTATGCGCATCAGCAGCGCGCCTTGCCGCCGAGGGCCTGGCAAGCGCCTGATGATGTGGAAGAATACCTGGTCTGTGAGCTTTCCGGCTTGTTGCCGGGGACCACCGATCATTGTCCGACGCGGCGCGAGTTGATGCCCGCCGGCTCCAACCTGCGGCGCGATGACATGTGGCAAACGGTCGAGATCAACCGCGCTACCGGTCAGCTGGCCACCGTCAACACGCCGGACGATTTGCGCGAAGAAGTGGCTTACTTCCTGCCGCCGGAAGCGATCCTGGATTGGTGGGTGGAAAATGACAAACCCTTGCCGCCTACAAGTTACAGTGCCGATGGTGCGGCTCCGGCCAGCAAAGCCGTCCAGATTTCGGCGCCGGCCGATTACGCCTATGTCGGCTCAACCGTCGATATACGCGCCACGATAAATCGCGCTGGCGCCGAAAGCTGGTTCTTGGAGTATGGCGCGGATGTCAATCCAAAATCATGGCAAGCGATCGGCGAGCGGCGTCGACCTGCGCCCGGCGGCGCCATTTCTGCTACCTGGGAAACTGCGCTGCTCAGCGGCATCCACACCCTGCGCTTGACGGTGATCTTCACCGACGGCAGCCGGGAGACCGATACCAGGTTGCTGACCTTCGATAACACCCCGCCGGCCATACAACTGCAAAAAAGCGACGGATCGCCGCCGGCCGGTCAGACAGTGTCGCTCCTTGCGGCCGTCAGTGACAACTTGACGATAGAGCGGGTTGAGTTCTACCGCGATGATGAATTGCTCGGCGTCGATGTCGAATGGCCCTACGGCATAGAAGTAGACATCGGAAGCGCCGGGGACGCGGCGGTTCGAGCGGTGGCCTATGACCAGGTGGGCAATCGCGCTGAGTCGCGGCTGGTGATTTCGAGAGACGAAGCCGGGTAGCGTTGTGAAGTTGGAGCGGACGTTTAAGTGGCTTTTGCTTGTGCTGTTGAGCGCGCCGCTTCTGCTCTTTGCCTACCTGGGTTTGCATAGCCGCATGATCCACGATGACTTTGGTGTTGCCGCCGCGGGACTGAAGTACGGCGCCTGGGATGGCTTGGTCCAATACTACAATCGCTGGACCAGCGCCTATTCAAGCATCTTTCTCAGGCTGAGCTTGGCTGAATGCGCTGTTGCGCTGCCGCCGCTACTTACCCTGCTCATCATTGCCATCGGCTTACTTGGATTGTATTGGCTGCTCAGTCAGATATTCACGCAGATTCAACTGGGCGGACCGCGCCGCGTTTATACGCTCGCCGCGTCTGGCCTCGCGCTTGCGGCCGCCATCAACGCCTTCTATACGCCGGAGTCCTTCTACTGGTATTCCGCCAGTGTGCAATACACCCTGCCGCTTGTTTGCCTCATCGTATGTCTGGCGCTTGCTGCCTGGACGATCGACAAGTGGTCCCATTGTAGAAAGCGCCTTCTTTTGGGGGTGAGCGCCTGTGCGCTGATCAGCTTTCTCACCGCCGGCGCCTCCGAAATGTTTCTCGTGTTTCAGGCGACGTTTCTGACACTGCTCGCGGCGCTGGCTTTCACGGTCGTCGGCGGGCAAAGACGTCGCGCCCTGGCTATCGTGGCCGGCGCGATGCTGATCGCGACCGTCATTGGATTGATTGTTCAGCTCAGCTCGCCCGGCATTTGGAATCGCATGGAGGCGGATGCCGCCAATTATCGCCCGCCGATCCGCTCGCTATCGCAGTTGGCAGTTGTTACGGCACAGATAAGTTTCGAGAGCGTAGGCCGGCAAGAGGTCATCGCCGGTTTCGCGCTCCTGTTCGGGATCGGCATTAATCTGGGCTTGCAGGCAAACACGCGGCCGGATAGACCTGCGCCAAGCTCAGCAGACAATCGAATATCCCATGCCGTATTGACCGGCCTGGCTGTTCAATTTGTGTTTCTGCCGATCTTGTGGGCGCATCTTAGCGACAACCCGCAGTTCTTAGGGCGTTATAGCGCAAGTTACATGATCGTCCTCGCTATAAACCTGGCGCTGCTGCTCGTTTTTCTGCTGCTGCTATGGCAGCGGCGGCGAGTGACAGCAGCTCTAAAAACTCAAGAACGCGGACTGACCGCAGTCTCTGGCTCCCTGCTGTTGGCCTTCCTGATTCTGGTGACAATAACGCAGGTCCGCAGCATTGACGCGCGCGCCTCGACTTACCTGTTTGCGGCCGCGCTAGGCATGTTGTTCATGCTGGCAATTCTGTGGCGGCCGGAACTTCCCGATTGCGGAACACGCGCGCTTGAGCGAGCGTCAGCGGGCACACTTTTTATTGCCTGGGTCACGATTGCAGCGCTGATATTTGTGACATTCATCGGTCACGGCTTCACCTCACACCGGATGATGGCGGGTCCCGCATTTTTGCAAGTGATCGCCGGGCTATTTTGGGGCTTGTACCTGGGAATCGTGATTAAGCAATCGGCGGCGGCGAAGTCTTGGCTGCTGGCGGCGGGAAGCTTGATGTTGGCTCTCGCAATAGCTGGCGGCATCTTCTTAGGCCATGCTCGGCTGATCCCCGACTTTCAAACGTATGCGCGCGAATGGGATGCTCGGCACGATGCCATCCTGGCGCAGCGCGATAGCGGCTTGACCCATATTGAGGTGGCTCCGCTCTCATTTGACCTGGCTGATTACATCGGCATGGGCACACTGCGTTTCGCCGAGCAATTCTATAACGTGGAGTCCATAGAGATAATCAACGCCTGAGGCGGCCCAATCCACTCGCGCGCTGTCGTTTCTCGGCATCTGCGGTGACAGGCCTGGCTTCCGAAACATAAGAAAATCATATAATTTCTGGCAATCCCTCTTTGTCTCTGCCAAATCTATTGACTCAAGTCGGGCATTATGCTACCTTATCGCTGAATGTCTGGCACTCTCATTAAGTGAGTGCTAACATTGTGAAAGCAAGCGTTTAGCAATGTCACGCTTATCGATAGTTCATAGAGGGAGAAGAAAATGGCTGTATCGATCCGCCCGCTTGGTGACCGTGTTTTGGTCGAACCCGTGGAGTCCGAAGAGACCTTCGGCGGTGGCGCCTTCGTATTGCCGGAGACGGCGAAGGAAAAGCCGCAGCAAGGTGTCATTCGCGCCGCTGGTCCCGGCAAATATGACGAAGAAGGTGAAAAGCGCATTCCGATGGATGTTCAGGAAGGCGACCGTGTGCTCTTCGCGAAGTATGCCGGCACCGAAGTAAAGCTTGACGGCGTTAAGATGCTGATCATGAAAGAATCCGACATCCTCGGCATCGTCCAAGTCTAGCGGACTTGGCGAACGAGGACAGGTATCGACCCTAGACTAGACCGACAATATTCAGGAGGAATCCATGGCAAAGCAACTCATATTCAAAGAAGATGCCCGCCGCAAGCTGCAATCCGGCGTTGACAAGGTCGCGAATGCCGTCAGCACGACGCTCGGCCCCAAGGGGCGCAACGTCGCGCTCGACAAGAAATTCGGCGCGCCGACCGTGACCCACGATGGCGTCACCGTCGCCAAAGAGATCGAACTTGAAGATCCCTATGAAAACATGGGCGCGCAGTTGTTGAAGGAAGCGGCCACCAAGACCAATGACATCGCCGGCGATGGCACAACAACCGCGACCGTTCTGGCGCAGGCGATTGTCAGCGAAGGCTTGAAGAATGTGGCGGCCGGCGCGAATCCCATGCTGCTGAAGCGGGGCATCTTGCATGCGGCCGATGTCGTATCTCGCGATATCCTGGAGCAGTCAACGCCGATCGACACCAAAGACGAGATCGCCAATGTCGCCAGCGTCTCGGCGCAGGATACCGAAATTGGCGACCTGATCGCCGAAGTGATGGACAAGGTCGGCAAGGACGGCGTCGTCACCGTGGAGGAGAGCCGCGGTCTGGAATTCGAGACCGAGTACGTCGAAGGCATGCAGTTCGACCGCGGGTACATCAGCCCTTACTTCGTCACCAATAGCGAGACGATGGAATCCGACATCGAAGAGCCCTACATTCTCATCCACGACAAGAAGGTCAGCGCCGCCCAGGATATCATCCCGATCCTGGAGAAGCTGCATCAGATCGGCAAGCGCGAGCTGGTCATCATCGCCGAAGACGTCGACGGCGAGGCGCTGGCGACGATGGTGGTCAACAAGCTGCGCGGCGCGATCAACGTACTGGCCGTCAAAGCGCCCGGCTTCGGCGACCGCCGCAAAGCCATGCTGCGCGATATCGCCGTTTTGACCGGCGGCTCCGTCATCAGCGAAGAGACCGGCCGCAAGCTGGACAGCGTGACCGTGCAAGACTTGGGCCGGGCGGCGAAGGTCGTCAGCACCAAGGACGATACCGTCATCGTTGACGGCGCCGGCGAAGAAGGCTCAATCGTAGGTCGCATCGAGGAAATCCGCCGCGAGATCGATAACAGCACCAGCGACTACGATCGCGAAAAACTGCAGGAACGCCTGGCGAAGCTGAGCGGTGGCGTTGCCGTCATCCGTGTTGGCGCGGCGACCGAGACTGAGCTCAAGGAAAAGAAGCACCGGGTCGAGGACGCCTTGAGCGCCACCCGCGCTGCCGTTGAGGAAGGCATCGTGCCCGGCGGCGGCGTCGCTCTGATCAACGCCGTCAGCTCGCTTGATGGCGTCAGCCTGGGCGTCAGCGATGAGAACACCGGCGTCACTATTATGCGTCGCGCGCTGGAAATGCCCATGCGCAAGATTGCCGCTAATGCCGGTGAAGACGGCGCGGTCATCATCCAGAATGTGCGCCGGGCGCAGCAGGACGCCAGCAATCATCGCGTTGGCTTCAACGTGATGGACGGCCAATACGGCGATATGATCGAAGCTGGCATTCCCGACCCCGCCAAGGTAACCCGCGGCGCCATCGAAAACTCGGCCTCGATCGCGGCCATGATCCTTACCACCGAAGCTCTGATCACCGATGTTCCGGAAGAGACGCCGCCGCCAATGCCCGGTGGCGGCATGGACGGCATGGGTGGCATGGGCGGCATGATGTAAGCTGGCTCACCGCCTGAGAAGTAGAAACGCATTCGGAGGACTGTCATAGGGCAGTCCTCTCTGTTTGTCGAAGCGCCTGCGCTGTGACATGCTATCTGTTTAGTCTCATATATTCCGAAGCTATACACCTAGGCGCGATATCTATCCTTGATTAGCCCGGTGATTTCGTCGGACGCGCAATTACTCTGCCAATAATCATACTTGTCCCTGAAATCGCCCGGGATTTTCAAAATATCTTTAGCTAGTCGAGGAGGTGTTGCCAGCCGCTCGCCTCCTTTGCGTTTGGCCAGAATCAGTTGGTGGCGTTCGTCCCAAGCTCGTGAGAATCGCTCGAATTGCGGAACATTCTCGGCATTGCCCAACAATATACTGAACCAGATCGCAGTGGCGACTATCGCGCTCCCATACATGAGTGCGAGCGTTGGACGAATGGCAGGTGCGGCAGTTGCGTTTACCTGGTTGATCGCATAAGCGAGCGAAATGCCGCAAATGAAACCTGAAAAGGCAAAAGCAAATGATATGAAGGACAAGTTGTAAGTAAATTGCCTGTCCCCGATGGCCTGGTTAAGGACAACAAGCGCGAGCGCGGATACTCCTGTCACAGTAAATGCCCAAAGAACGGCTGCGAAGAATCGACTCTTTTTGCCGCTCGCCTGAAAGTGAAAATGAAATTGCCACAGTAGAGCAAATAGCAGCGTATAGATGCTGCAAGAGACGTATGTCGCGGCTCGCCAGTTGATGCCTTGAAGTTGGGAGAGACCGAATAAAGTGATAACCACTCCCAGCGTCAATGCGGGAATTGCCGCCCAATTTTCGGGTCTGTTTAGCAAAAGGGCATTAATCCTTTGCCTTCCCAGGTGGATTGCCGCTAGGCTCGCGAGGATAGATATGTTCGCGCCGACGACCATATATGCGGGGGGGGGGGGGGCAAACACGAACTGGTCGTCGCTCTGGTGAATCCAGACAAGCGGCAGGAGCAGCAACTGGACAAGCAAGCACAACAACAGAGGGGGCAAGGCAAGTTGAAATGGCTTGCGGACCGGTGATGTTTGGGCCGAGCGCTGAACCGTCAGCATGAGGAATAGGCAAATGGCAAGCATGCCGATAAACGCGGTGTTTAATTCTCTGTCTATTAAGAAAGACTGAATATGCTCGAGAACTTTCGGAAATAGATCCGCGCGGACGCGCAGCGGCGAGTCTGTGTCTATGCCAAACATCGCGAGTCGTTTAGCGACCCCCGGGGCGGTCGCCATAATTAACAATGCCGCGACGGTCGCCGCCAAACCAGATATGACAAAAGCAAGGCTATTTCGCCGGAATTCCCGCGGAATCATTGTGTAAACGGCGGGCAACAATATAGTGAGAAGCGCCAACTGTACTGCGCCGAGGACTTCCGACATGCCTGTGTTAACGAAGGCAACCAGAGCGAAAATTGCGCAGGCTGCCACAAGCCTGCGGACGGACTGAACTCGAGGGATGTATTCGCAGCAGGCAGCCAAGGCGACTACAAAGATGGCGACAGGAAGCGTATGGCGCGTCGCGGCTGAATAGAAGTAGATCGAAAGCGGTGTTGCCAGCCCGTGTACTGCGAGCCACACCAATGCCGCCGCCATCATGACTGTTCGTATCAGCGGCGGTCTGTCCCGTCTAAAAAGTTGGTGGCAGGCAAGGATCATCCAGGCGAGACCAAATGTCCAAGCTAAAACGATGATGGCAACGATTACGCCAGCAGCCTGTGTATCTAGCGGCGCGGTCAATCCGTGTAAGAAATAGAAGCTAAAGCTGCCATTTAGCGAGTTTCGCCAATATAGGGCGTTTCCCCAAGGACCGTACTCCAGCCCCGAGATCAAGTGACAGAAATCGTCCCCCATCAACCTGCCGTGGCTGCCCAAAATGACGATAAGCATTAAGGGCAAGAGCGCCAGGACTAAGACAACCGCCCAAGCTGCCCGATGCCGGCTGCCAAGCATTCAGTCACAAACCTGTTGAGAATGATATGCTATCAAGGTTGAGCTTAGACACTCGCTTCGAACTCACCGGCGACTTCCTCTTCCTCGACTGTGTACATCGTCAGCCCGCCGTCTTCATCCACATCAATGCGGACGATGCTCGCTAGCCTGAACTGACCGGAGAGGATGCCATCCGAGAGGCGATCTTCGACCTCGTTCTGAATCAGCCGGCGCAATGGGCGAGCGCCGAACTCGGGATTGTAGCCGTTCTCAGCCAGCCACTCGATGCCGGAGTCAGTCGCCTCCAGCGTGATGGCATGTTCCAGCAGCCGCTCGCGTACCTTGTTCAGTTCCAGGTCAACAATCTGCTGGATCTCGTCGCGGGTGAGCGAGCGGAAGATGATGGTGGCATCGACGCGATTGAGAAACTCGGGCCGGAACAGGCGCTGCAATTGATCGGTGACATTGCGGCTCATGTCTTCGTAGGCTTCCTCATCGAGCTTGTCCGTATCGAGCGGCGTATTGAAGCCCAAGCCGGAATTTGGCTTGATTAACTCGGCGCCGACATTGCTCGTCATGACGATCATAGCGTTGCGAAAATCGACTCGGCGGCCGCGGGCATCGGTCAACGTGCCTTCTTCCATCACTTGCAGCAGCATGTTAAAGGCTTCCGGATGCGCCTTTTCCACCTCGTCGAAGACGACAATGGAGTAGGGGCGCCGCCGCACCGCTTCGGTCAACTGGCCCGCGTCTTCATAGCCGACATAACCGGGCGGGGCGCCGACCAGACGCGCCACCGAATGCCTTTCCATGAATTCGCTCATGTCGAGCTGGATCAAAGCGTCTTCGCTGCCAAAGAGAAACTCCGCCAGCGCCTTCGTCAACTCTGTCTTGCCGACGCCGGTCGGCCCCAGGAACATAAAAGACCCGATCGGGCGACGCGGGTCTTTTAATCCGGCGCGGGCGCGGCGCACTGCTTTGCTGATGGAAACGATAGCTTCATGCTGCCCGACAATCCGCTCATGCAGTTTGTCTTCCATCTCCATCAGGCGCTCGCTCTCCTCGTTTGCGATTCGCGTCACCGGGATGCCGGTCCACATAGCCGCCACTTCCGAGATATCTTCGCCCACCAGGCGCGGTTGCCCGGTCTCTTCATTCCAGTTGACGCTATAATCAGCCAGGGTGGCGTCAAGCGATTCGCGCCGCGACTGCAGCGATGTCACTTCATCCTGCTCGCCAGCCACCTCCGCCATCTCGATCTCTTCGTGCAAGTCTTCCAGTTCATCCATGACGCGGCGCACCGCGGCCGCTTCCGGACTCTTGTACATTCGCAAGCGGGCCGCCGCCTCGTCGATGAGATCGATGGCCTTATCGGGCAAAAAGCGGTCGGGAATATAACGGGCCGAGAGGTTCGCCGCCGTTTCAATGGCGTCGTCAGTTATTTCGACATTATGATGATGATCTTGATAAGGGAATTTGATGCCTTGCAGGATTTCGATCGTCTCTTCAATGGTCGGCTCCGCAACTTGAATCTGCTGGAAGCGCCGTTCCAGGGCGGCATCGCTCTCGATATGTTTGCGATATTCATCAAGGGTAGTCGCGCCGATGCACTGCAATTCGCCGCGCGCCAATGCCGGCTTCAGGATATTGGCCGCGTCCACGCTGCTGCCGGCTGAACCGGCGCCGACGAGCATGTGTACCTCATCAATGAAGAGGATCGTATCCGAAGCTTTGAGTTCTTCAATGACGCGCTTGAGACGCTCCTCAAACTGGCCGCGGTACATCGTGCCCGCCACCAGCGATCCGACATCCAACTGCAAGACGCGCTTGCGCAGCAGCGGCTTGGGCGTATCGCCTTCGACGATGCGTTGCGCCAAGCCCTCCACAATGGCGGTCTTGCCCACGCCAGGCTCGCCGATCAAGGCCGGATTGTTCTTGCGACGCCGGCTGAGCACCTGTATGACGCGCTCAATCTCCATCTCCCGGCCGACGACCGGATCCAGCTTGCCGGTTTCCGCCAGGCTCGTTAAATCAGTCGCCAACTGATCAACCAGTGGCGTGCTGTCCTTGCGTGACGACTTGCCGTGGGCGCGCTCATGCGCCTTTGGCGTAGATTGCACCGGGCTCTCTTGCAGGACCTTGCTGGTCTGCCGCCGCACTTCCTCGGGGCTGACACCCAGGCGCCGCAGCACATCAAGGGCGATGCCTTCCTGCTGCCGCACCAGGCCCAGCAGCAGATGCTCGGTCCCGATATAGTGATGCCCCATGCGCCGCGCTTCATCGACGGCCAATTCGAGCACCTTCTTTGTACCTGGCGAAAGATCCAGTTGTGAGTTCGTGCTGCGCTCACCCGCCGTTGACAGGCGCTTGACCAATTCTTCTACTCGCCGCAGGTCCAGGCCCAGGTCGCGCAGGACTCTTCCCGCGACGCCGCCTTCCTCGCGCATCAAGCCCAATAGCAGGTGTTCCGTTCCAATTTGATGATGACGCAGGCGATCGGCCTCTTCTTGCGCCAAGCTCAACACTCGCCGCGCCCGCTGCGTGAAGCGTTCCATTTTATTCGGCACGGTCAATCCCTCCCAAATCAGGCGCCCATCGGATGGGCCAGAACAGAATTGGTCGTTGATCTTTCATTACCAGCGGTCAAACCAAGCCACGCGCAGTCGCGTATAATCATCAATTCAAACCGGGCATGACGTACAAGACTTACTTGATACTAGCCGATGATGTAAAAATTATCAACGGAAAACCCGGCTTGGCTGAGGGGCAGCGGGCGGATGAATCGGTTCTCTTGCTCATATCTAAGAAGAATGACGCAGTATGCGAGTCAATTCCCGGCGGTCGATGCCCATATCCCGCAAGGCTCGGCTCACGAAGCTATCCGGATTTTTCAGTAGTCCCAGCAGGATGTGACGGTCGTCCAAGACGAAGGATTGCGCCAAGCCTATTTCTTGCAGGGCCAGCTCAAGCGCGTTCTTAAGGCTTGGTGACAGCTCAACGGGATAATGGAAGATGCGACCGGAAACGTAGGAAATCCGCTGGAGCAGGAATTCCGGGTTGCCAGGGGCAGGTTGACGGGCGGGCGGCGATTCTCTTGTTCGCGCTGAAACTGCCGCAGGCTCTTGAACTACATTGTGGACCCCTTGTCGTATTTGGTCAGCGTCAATACCTAGCAGGCGCAAGATTTCCATGGCGACGCCATCCGGAAGCCGCGCCAGCCCAAGCAGCAGATGCTCGGAGCCGATGTAGCGATGCCCCAAGCGGCGCGCCTCATTGACCGCCAACTCAAGCGTCCGCCTTGTTCCTGGCGATAGATCCAGCTGAGAATTTGCGCTGCGCTCACCCGCCGTTGACAGGCGCTTGACCAATTCTTCCACCCGCCGCAGGTCCAGGCCCAGATCGCGCAGGACTCTTCCGGCGATGCCGACTTCTTCCCGCATCAAGCCCAGCAGCAGGTGTTCCGTTCCAATCTGATGGTGACGCAGGCGATTGGCCTCTTCTTGCGCCAAGCTCAGTACATGGCGCGCGCGCTGTGTGAAACGTTCCATTCTGTTTGACATTGGCACAACCTCCTGCCATCAACAGCGTCGCTTTGCAGTAAGGCTTTCTGTAATTTGTACGAAATAGTCTTGTCTTTGGACGCAACCGACCGCTATGTAAACAAAAAGACATCCAATGCGGATGTCCTCACGTGATTGCTGCAATTTGACCTTACCGGTCTTCGTTTTCCGGTTCGGCAGCCTCCGATGCTTCTGCCGTTTGCGAAAGCGCCGCCGAATCTTGTAGCGCCATCTCCCAGTCCAAATCGAGAAATTCTGTCGAATTGACCGACTTCAGGCTGAGGCCGAGCCGGCGCTCCTTGATATCGATTTTGACAATGCGCAGGACCAACTCGTCGCCGCGGTTGACGACTTCGCGCGGATGGCTGACGCGCTCGCTGGCGAGCTCGGAAATGTGAATCAAGCCTTCTACAGCGTCATGGTCAATGAGGCGAGCGAAAGCGCCGAATTTGGTCAACTTGGTAACGCGACCGCGCACCAACTGGCCCCGCCGCAGCGATGTCGCGATTTCGTCCCATGGGTCGCTGATGACACGCCGCCGGCTCAAGCCAATGCGCTTGGCATCGGCATTGACGCTGATCACCTCAACCTCAACTTCATCGCCGATATTCACCGCTTGACGCGGATGCGTAATATGCCCCCAGGCCAGCTCGGAAAGATGAATTAAGCCCTCGCCTCCGCCAATGTCAACAAAGGCGCCAAAATTCTCCAGGCTGACGACCTTGCCCTTGCGAATATCACCTACCTTCAATTCGGCGATTAACGCTTCCTTGCGCCGTTGGCGGACATCGCGCAAGGCAGCCCGTTCCGACAGGATCAGGCGATTGCGGTGGCGGTCGACTTCCATCACCTTCACGCCGATCGGCTGATTCACCATTGGACCAAATCGCTCTTCCGGCGTGGCGCCGGTCATATTACGAACCCGCTCTTCCGCCAGTTGGCTCTGCGGCACAAAACCGCGCAAGCGCCCAAAGCGCACGATAAGGCCGCCTTTGTTGTAGCCGCCGATCAAAGCATCATGAACTTGCTTGGATTTGGAGAATTCTTCAGCATTGCGCCAGTCAAGTTCTTCCAGCGCGTGATTGATCGAAAGAATGGTATCACCACGATGATTGCGCGGGTTCACCACATAAACATCCACGCTCGCCCCAACCACCAGGGACTCAAGCATCTTCCGCGTCATCAACTCCAGTTCCCGGCCAGGCACAATGCCTTGATCGCCATCGCCGAGATCGACAGTGACGGCGGTCGGCGTCGTGCTGCTTATAACGCCCTGATACACCTGTCCGCGCTTGAATTTCACTTCTTCTTTTGCTGGCGCAGTTGCTGTGTCATCAGCCGGTTTGGTTTCGTCGGCTTGGGATGAGGCAGGGTCCGCGACGGTTTCCGCCACATTCTGGGTCGCTTCTTGCGCGGCGTCGGTTGCGTTCTCAACAACCGTGACTGCATCGGCCTCGGATTCGGCCGAGACCGCCTCGGGCGCTGGCGCAGCCGCTTCAGCAACGGCGCTTGTCGCCGGCTCCTCATCAGCGATGCTGCTATCCGCGGCGATGTTCTCTGCCGAAACCAGGTCAACGACTGCCTCAAGGTTGGAGGACTCTGAAGACGACAACTCGGCAGACGAAGCATCCTGCTGCGATTCTTCAATCTTACCTTGTTCTTGTACACTCATGGCGGCACCCATCTCTTGCCCGAAGTCTGCGCAGACATTATAGCTATTGCCCGCGTATAGTCAAAGGACAAAATGAGCAACGCAAACTGCGCGCTATCTGGAATCCCGGCTGATTTGGCCAGCTTAGACAAGTGAAACGCGTTATGGCGATTCTCGCCGGTGAATGAGCCTATGTGCCCCGCGGCGGCGCCGGGAAGGGATCAAACTCATCGTCATCATCAGTCTGCGAGAGAAAATCGGCGAAGTCTTCATCTTCATATCTGGCATCGTAGTAATCCTGCGTCGGGTAACTTTCTTCGTAGAAGTCCCCGTATTCGCTTTGCGTCGCCTCGCTGCCCTCAGCATAAACACTCTGCTGATCAGCGTGGCGCGAGAATTCGAGTTGATCGTCCTGCTCGTCGATGACCACGAGGTCGCCAGCGTTGAAATCGCCCTTGAGCAGATGAATGCTCAGCGGCGTTTCGATATGGCGCTGCACGGCGCGGCGCAGGGGGCGAGCGCCAAACTGCGGGTCATAGCCCTTTTTCGCCAGCCAATAGCGCGCCGGCTCCGTCAAGTGGATGCTCAATCCAGCATCGTCCATGCGCTCCGCCAATTCCCGCAACTGCAAATCAACCATCTGCTCGACTGCTTCAAGCGTCAGCGGCTCAAATATGATGATCTCGTCAATGCGATTCAGGAACTCCGGACGGAAGGTATCGCGCATGGCTTTCTCAATCTTGCGGTGGTCGGCGACGGCCTCCTCATCGCTCTGCAAGAATCCAAGCGCGCCGCCGTGCCGGGCGAACTCAGTGCCGAGATTGCTGGTCATGATCAGCACGGTATTGCGGAAGTCAACCGTATGACCCTGACCATCGGTCATCCGGCCATCTTCCAGCACTTGCAGCAGCGCGCTCCATACATCCGGATGCGCCTTTTCGATCTCATCAAACAAGACCACCCGGTAAGGCCGCCGGCGGATGGCTTCGGTCAACTGCCCGCCGGCTTCATAACCGACATAGCCGGGCGGCGCGCCGAAAAGCCGGCTGACCGTATGCTTCTCGCGGTATTCGCTCATATCGACGCGAACCAAATTGTCTTCGTCATCAAACATGAATTCCGCCAAGGCCTTCGCCAGTTCCGTCTTGCCGACACCGCTTGAGCCAAGGAAGATGAAGGAGCCGATGGGCCGCTTGGGATCTTTGAGCCCGCTGCGCGCCCGCCGGATCGCATCCGAAAGCGCGATGACCGCATTTTCCTGCCCGATCACCCGTTCCTTGAGCACATCCTCCATCCGCAGCAGCTTCTCGGATTCTGTTTCCAGCATGTTCTGCACCGGGATGCCGGTCCATTGCTCGACCACTTGCGCCACGTTGTCGGCCGTCACCAACTCATCGAGCGTGTTCTCCTGCCGCCACCTGCGATGCGCGCGCTCGTATTCTTCTTCGAGCTGAATGCGCTGCATCTTGCAATCCGCCGCCCGCTCATAATCGCGCGAGAGCCCGGCTGCCTGTTCCTCCATCGCGAGTTGATCAATGGTCTCGCGCAGTTTCTTCAGTTCGGGGGGCATGGAGAATAGCGCGACGCGCAATTTCGCCGCCGCTTCGTCCAGCAGGTCGATGGCTTTGTCGGGCAGTTTGCGCTCGGTCAAGTAACGCGCGGATAGGCGCGCCGCCGCTTCAATCGCGTCATCGGCGATGTTGACGTTGTGATGCGCCTCGTAACGATCGCGAATCCCGTACAGCATCGAGATGCTGTCTTCGATATTCGGCTCTTCGACGAAAATGGGAGCGAAGCGCCGGTCTAGCGCGCTATCCTTTTCGATATGCTGCCGGTACTCATCCATTGTGGTCGCGCCGACGGTCTGTAATTCTCCGCGCGCCAGCGCCGGTTTCATCATGTTGCCAGCGTCCATCGCGCCGGCCGCCGCGCCCGCGCCCACCACTTGGTGCAGTTCGTCGATGAACAGGATGATCTCGCCTTCCGAGCGCTGTATCTCTTCAATCGTGCCCTTCAGCCGCTCTTCAAACTCGCCGCGAAAACGGCTGCCGGCCAGCATGCCGCTCAAGTCCAGGCGCAGCACGCGCTTGCCCAGCAGAAGGTCCGGCACATCGTTGGCGGCGATTTTCTGCGCCAAGCCCTCGACGATGGCGGTCTTGCCCACCCCCGCTTCGCCGATTAGCACCGGATTGTTCTTTGTCCGGCGGCTCAGCACTTGTATAACGCGCAAGATCTCGCCATCGCGCCCGATCACCGGATCGAGTTTGCCTTCATGCGCCATGCGCGTCAGGTCGCGGCTGTACTTTTCCAGCGTGCGGTAGCGGCTCTCCGCTTGCGGATCGGTGACGCGCTGCCCGCCTCGAATATCCTTGACCGCGTCGGCCACGCGATCGCGGGTGATGCTGTATTCCGCCATGGTGTTGGCGACGCCGGTGTTGCGCTCATTGAGCAGCGCCAGGAAGATATGCTCGGTGCTGATGTATTCATCGCGCAGGCGGTTCGCCTCTTCGTTGGCGCGGTCGATGATGCTCTTCAGCCGCGGCGTAATAAAGACCTGATTCGTGCCCTGCCCGTAGATGGTCGCTGTCCGCGGGCTTTCCCGCAGGATATCGTCAACGCGGGAGCGCAAGGCGCCGACATCCACGGCGAGCCGCTCGAGTATCTGCGGGACGACGCCATCCGTCTGTTCCAGCAGCGCCAGCAAGATATGCTCGGTATCCACCTGCGAGTGGCCATAGCGGTGCAGGATTTCGTAGGCGCGGGCGGCGGCATCCTGGGCGCGTTCGGTGAATCGGTCAAATCGGATCATGTATCTTCCTTGAAAACGATAGTTATTCTACGCTGAGTTGTCCGTCGAGATTCGCAGATTGCGCATGGCAAAGAGGCGGCGACACTAGTCCGCGTTTGGAACAATTCTATTGTACAGTTGCGATGAATTTCCGCATGACATTCATACAGGATAACGGCATAACGTAAGATTTGCATTGGTAGGCGGTCACGTTTGCGCCGGCTGCGCTGCTGCGAGGCTCCTGCCTATCGCGCCGCTTTCTGATCAAGCAGGCCCTGATAAACCCCCTCCAGCCTCTCCACCACCACATCCGGCGAAAACCGCTCCGCGACCAGCCGCCGCGCCCGGCCGCCCATCTCGCGGCGCAATGCGTCATTCCGCAGCAGCTCGCGCAATTTCTCAGCGAGTGCATCTCTCGTCGCTTCAACTACATAGCCAGCGCCAGCCGTCTCCACCACATCCAAATTGCAGCCCGGCGAAAGCAGAACCGGCATGCCCGCCGCTAGCGCCTCCAACGCTGCCATCGGCTGACCCTCTCCGGTCGCGGGCAGCGCAAAAACATCACCCGCCGCCAGCGCGCCCAGCCGCGCGTCCCCATCCAGATGACCGGTGAAGACGATGCGCCTGTCCTCACCCGCGAGCGCCCGCAGGGTGGGCAGCATCCCCTCGTCCGGCCCCACGATCAGCAGGCGCGCCTCTCCCGCATCCGCCGCCTTAAACGCTTCAATGAGCGCATCGACGCCCTTGCGCGCATGCAAGCGCCCCATGAAGAGCGCGGTCGGCGCGTCGCCAAGGTGATACCGCTTGCGAAAGTCGGCAGCCAGGCGCCGCGCATCAAACTCGCCCAAAGAGACGGCATTCGGAATGACACTGAATCCGGTTGGAGTTTGCCTCGTCCCGAATCCTTTCCAGAGCGACTTGACCTCGGCCAGCTCCGTATCGGTCAAGGCGATGACATGATCGATGCGGGTGGCGACGCCGGCGCCCAAGACGCGATCCCAAGCGGACTTCAGCCGGCTGCGCCCGCTGCTGAGATTCAGCGTGCCATGCGGCGATAGCACGATCGGCCTCCCCAGCGCCTGCGCGACAGGCGTCGCCAGCAGATTCTCCAGCGTGCGAAATTCGTGTACGTGAAGGATATCGACATTTGGCAGGATTGACTCAGCAGCCCGCTTCATGCCTCGCGGCGTAGACAAGTTGAGCTTGCCGCGCAACCAGGGCGATAAATTCGGCCGCCGAAGAACCCGTACGCCGCCAATCTTTTCGTCCAGCATGCCCGCATATCGCCGCTCATGGTCCAGGGCGTCGGTGGTCAAGACGGTGACATCGTGCCCCCGCGCCGCCAACGAGGTCGCCATGATCTCGGCAGAACGTACCACGCCGCCAAAGGCGTAAGCCGGCGTGTAATACGGCGTCACATGCAAAATGCGCATTGAGTCACCAACTCAATTCGACATCGCGTTTCCAGTAACGCAGCAACATCCCCGCGCCCGGCAGCGTGGAAGCAAGCCGGTAGAAAAGGTCCCAGTCTTCCGAATGCAGGACCCGTAGCAACAGGACCCCTCCCGCATAGACGCCGAGCCCGCCGAGCAATGGCAGCGCGATGAACTGCTCGCGCAGCGCCAGCATAATCAGCGCAGTCGGTACGGCAATCGGTATCAGACGGAGGGCGCTGCTGGCGATGCGGCCCGGTTGCCAGCCCAGTGCGCGGAAGCTCAGCAGCAGCAAGACGACGACAAGCGCTTCCCCAACAATAGAGGCGGCGACGGCGCCGCGCGGATCACCCCAATTGAATAGCAGGACTGCGGTCAAAATGATGTTTAGCCCCAGGCTCGCCGCGCGGATTAGCAGCAGGCGCCGCTGACGGTTTTGGATCAGCATGCCTTGGTTGATGACATTGCCAAAGATGGTGATAGCGGTATACCAGATCAGCAGACGCAAGATGCCGGCCGAGGGCTCATACGCTTCCCCCAGCAGCGGCACGATGATCTTGTCCGCCAGGATGCTGATGCTCAGCGCCATCGGCACGCCGACCAGCACCGTGTACAGCGCCAGCTTCTCGATCATGAAGCCGAAGAAAGGGTTGCGCCCCTCGTCATAATAACGCGAAAGCAATGGATAGGCCGCCACCAGGACCGACACGCTGATGAGCTCGATCAGACCGAAGTTAATGACGAAGGCGGCCGTCAAATAACCGGTGATGGTTTCGCTGAGGATCCCGCTCGTCAGCAGCTTGTCGGAATGATTGTAGGCCAGCGTCAAAAACGCGGACAAAGCCAGAGGCGCGCTGTTGATGATCAGCGGCTTGGCCACCGTGCGGTCGAAGGGAAATTGCGGCCGGACGCCGGCGCGAAGGTTCAGCGCCACCAACACAAGCGAGCGAAGAATGCCTGAGATAACAGCGGCCACGTATACGCCCAGCAAGCCCCAACCGGCGCTTAATGCCAGCAGCGCGAGGCCGATCCGCAAGAAGATATGCGCGATCTCGACCAGCGATGTGGCTGCCATGCGCTCTTGAGCCAAGAGCAAGTCGTAACCCATATTGCCAAAAAGATCGATGAACAGGTTGATGCCGGCCAGGGCGGCAAAGGCGCGTAGCGTCTCGCTGTACCCTATTGCGAAGCCGTTCATGCCAACGTAGGCGAACAGGGCCAGGATTGTCTGTGTGAAAATCATGGCGGTCCAGTACTTGCCCGCCTTCTCCGGCTCGCGCGCCACATCGCGGATGACGATCAAACCCAGGCCAAAACTCGCCACCGACGCCGCCGTGACCATCATCCCGCCGATCGTGCCATAGATGCCGTACTCGGTCGGGCCAAGCAAGACCGATAGCGTGATCTGCCAGATATAAAGCGCGCCCTTGCTGACGACGCTGGCAAGCATCAGTACGCTGATGTTGCGCGCGGCGCGTCTGGCGTCGCTGCCCGTGATCGTTTTGGCTTCAGACAATGCGGTCACTCTCGCCGAGTCCCATCAAGGCAGAATCTAGCCCAAAGGCCATAATTAACAAAGGGGCAATGAATCGCGGCAACACCGCCATGTCGCAAGCTTCCAACCGCTTGCATTCTTCTGTCCAACCGCAATTTTTCGCCCGAGCGCTGGAGAACACAAAGCGCATGACTTCTTCGTTTAATCAAAATGTTAACCCTGTGCCCCCTGTGCTTAATCCCCACTGGGCCAAGTTCGCCATCCCGCTGTAAAACAGTTCTAGGGCGGGGACGAGTCCTTCGCTATGATTATGCCCTGACGAAAGGGGAAGCTCGCTAATGATCACGTCCATGGAAGAGGCGCTAAACGTCATCTTCGCCACCCGCCGCCGCCTGGATGCCGCCTCGCGCGGACTCGACGAATATACACGCGATATCGCGCCGACGCGCAAACTGCTGGCCCGCGAAAACTTGCTCGCCGCCGAGCGCGAATACGCGGTTGTCACCGGCAGCCGCGGCAAGGGGTCGGTCACCGCCATCATGGCGAAATTGCTCGAAGCGCTGGGGCATCGCGTCGGCGCCATTACCAGCCCGCACCTCGTCCACTGGAACGAGCGGATTCGCGTGAACGGGGGCATGATCCCGACCGCCGACTTCCTGCGCATTCTCAACAGCCTGGCGCCGAGCATCAATGCGATAACTGCTGACCTGAAAGGCACACAGTATCTCAGCCCCCAAGGCATATTCCTGGCCATCGCCCTGCGTTATTTTGACGAGACCGGCGTCGATGCGGCCCTGCTCGAGGTGGGGCGCGGCGGGCGCTTTGATGATGTCGCTGTCGTGCCCAATGCGCTTTCCGTCTTCGCGCCAATCATGCTGGAACATACTGCCCTGCTGGGCGACACCCTCGAGCGCATCGCCTGGCACAAGGCGGGCATCATCAAAAGCGGCAGCCGCGCCATCAGCCTGCCACAAGCGCCTGCGGTCATTGACGTCCTGCAGCGGGAATGTGACCGCCTGGACGCCCAGCTTGTTCGCATTGGCGAATCAGAATTGGCAACCTGGGTCGCCGATCGCCAAGACGGACAGCGGATTCGTTTGCGTCCATACGGCCAGCTTGACTTGCCCCTGCTCGGGCGCTACCAGCTTGACAATGCCTCCCTCGCAATACGCGCTGTGGAGCTCATGTCGCAGCGGAATCGCCCGCCCGACGCATCCTGGAAGGAAGCGATTCGCCATGGCTTGCAGCAGGTCAAATGGCTGGGGCGCGTACAGAAGCTCGCTGATAAGCCGGCCGTCTATGTCGATGGCGCGATCACCTTGAGCTCGGCGGAGTCCTTCGTCGCCAGCGTCAAGCCGCGCCTGCGCGAGCCGGTCCTGTCCATTGTCGGCATCCCCCGCGATCGGGATTACGCCGCTGTGTATAAGGTCATGGCGGCAATCAGCCAGGCGCTGATCATCACGGAGACCGATATCAATCCCAATACGCGCTTTCCCTCGCCTGAGCAGGCGCTTGCCGCTGCGCAGGGCTTGGCGAGCAGCCTGCATTACACCAAGGACCTGCCCGCCGCGCTTGCTTTGGCCCGCGAAATCAGCGGAAACAGCGGCACGATATTGCTGGCTGTTTCACTGATGATCGTTGGCGAATCCATGTTAATCTGGGATGTTGATACAACCGCGATTTGACCGAAGACCATGACTCAAGACAAGGACCGATACGAAAGCACACGCAACTCCTGGCAAGATATCTGGGACAAAGCCTCGATTGCGGTCGAGCTGGAAGCGGCCGATTATGCCCGCGCGCAAGCTACCATCCGCGCCTATTTGCCCTTTCTCTCGAAAGATGAAGTCCATCTCGAAGCCGGCAGCGGCTTAAGCGCCATCGTCATCAAACTGCGCGCCCTCGGTTACGATGTGCAGGGCTTGGATTATGCCGTCAACGCCCTGCGCGAGTCCCGCCGATACGACCCCGCTCTGACCTTGGTCGCCGGCGATGTCCATCAGTTGCCCTATCGCGCGAACAGCATCGGCAGTTATCTCTCCTTCGGCGTCCTCGAGCATTTCGAGCGCGGGATGCTGCCTGCCTTGCAAGAAGCCTATCGCGTGCTGAAAGTCGGCGGCGTCCTTGTCCTGACAATTCCCTATCCCAATCTCGTCTATCGACTGGGGCAATTTCGACGCGCTCGCGCCGGCGCCAGCCTGCTCGCCGATGAGGCCTTTTACGAAAGCGTCTACACGCGGCAAGAGCTAGTCGATGTCGTGACCGCGGCCGGCTTCACCATCGAGCGCTGCCAGCCCACCAGCCACTCCTTCACGCTTTGGGGGCTTGGCGGACCCTTCCGCGCCCCCGGCTATTACAAAACGAGCCCCCTCGCCGAGGCCCTCGGCGCAGCACTCAAAGGCCTGCTGCCCTGGGCATTCAACTACTCCACGCTGATCATCGCGCGAAAATAACGGTCGCTGATTGACAAAGGCGGAGCAATTCTGTAGCCTTCGGCGCAGGTTTCGACTATCTTTTTTGTCAAATCACCCATTGCGGTAGCCGAGCGGCTTGGATGGGGCGGGGAGAATAAATTGATGAATCATCCGAAGCAAACGCAAGAAAGCATGGCGGCGCGTATCATGCGCTTCGAGCAGCTCAAAGAAAAGGGCATCCCCATCATGTTCATCGACAGCATGCTGCCCGGGCACATGCGTATGAACTACGCTGTGATCGGCGATACCGCCGCGGAAAACCCCGATTACAGCATCCAGCGCGCCATCACCGAGCCGCATCGCTACCAAATAGGCATGGCTTGGGCGCCGCCCGGCTGCGGTCCCGCCTGGCATACGCACGACTATGTCGAGTCCTTCTTCATTCTCAGCGGCCCCTGGACCTTCTACTGGGGCAACGAAGACGATCCCGACAAGGTCGAGGGCGAATTTGTGCTGAACGAGTGGGACATGATCTCGCTGCCGCCGGGCATGTACCGCAGCTTCGAATACTCGGGCGACTCCATCGGCTGGTTCTTCGCCGTGCTGGAATCGCATAAAGTCTACGAAGGCAAAGACCCCTACTGGTCGCCGCAGATCGAAGCGCAGGCGCGGGATAATGGCTACGAAGCCGATGCCCGCGGCAAGATGGTCCACCCGCCCGATTACGAAGCGCAAAAGGCGCAACAGAACGACTATCTCCTCAAGACCTTCCGCGATCTCACCGGCGTCGAATTGAAAGATTTCCGTCCGCCCAGGTAGAAATGGCAACTAAATATGAAGACGAGTTCAGAGCGTATCCTGACCACCCACGTCGGCAGCATGCCGCGTCCCCAATATGTCGTCGACCAACTCTTCGCCCAAGACCGCGGCGAGGCCTACGACCAAGCCGAATTCGATCAGGTAATGCGGCGCGCCGTCCGCGAAGTCGCCGCCAAACAAGTCGAAGCTGGCGTCGATGTCATCAGCGATGGCGAGATGAGCAAGATCAGCTACGCCACCTATATCCGCCACCGCTTCACCGGCTTCGAAATCGACGAAGTGCCCCGCGCCACGCCCAAAGACTTGGACGACTTCCCCGCCTACAAACAGCGTCTGGCAGATGCCGGCGGCACGCCTAAATATCACCGGCCGGTCGTGCGCGAGGCGATCAAGATCAAGGATCTTTCTCCCCTCGAAAAAGACATCGCCAACCTGCTCGCGGCCAAAGAGGCGGCCGGCGCGACCGAAGCCTTCATGAACTCCGCCTCGCCCGGCGTCATCGCCGTCTTCCAGCCCAACGAATATTATCCAAACGACGAGCAATTCCTGGCCGCGCTGGCCGAGGTGATGAAGGTTGAATACGAGAAGATCGCCCAAGCCGGCTTGATCCTGCAAGTCGATTGCCCCGATCTGGCGATGGGCCGACATATCCGCTTCCGCGACGCCGATACCGCGGCCTTCAAAAAAGCGGCTCAGGCGCAGGTCGAAGCGCTGAATTACGCGCTGGAAAACGTCCCGGCCGATCGCGTGCGCATGCACCTCTGCTGGGGCAACTACGAAGGACCGCATCACCACGATGTTGACCTGCGCGAAATCATCGACATCGTGCTTTCCGCCAAGCCGCAGGCGATTCAGTTCGAGGGCGCTAACCCGCGCCATCAGCATGAATGGGCGATCTGGGCCGAAGCGGACATCCCCGATGACAAAATCCTCATTCCCGGTACGCTCGATACCACCACCAACTTCATTGAGCATCCGGAATTGGTAGCCCAGCGCATCGAGCGCTATAGCGACATCGTCGGCCGGGATCGTGTTATCGCCGGCACCGATTGCGGCTTCGGCACCTTCGCCGGCTTCGGCGCGGTACATCCCGATATCGCTTACGCCAAGCTGGCCGCCCTCGCCGAAGGCGCCCGCATCGCCAGCGCGCGGCTCTGGGGATGATCGGACTTCGTCAGATTTACAGCCTTGGCGCGTGGGGAATTCATGAAAAGTTCAACAAAGCGGAAATGAGTGCGAAATATAGATACATCTGTAGGGGCGACTCTGTGAGTCGCCCGCCCGTGTCAAATTCTACGGATCACTTTTTCGCATATCCAGCTTGGCGCTAGAGAGACGAGGCGACTAATGGCAATACGATACATCAAACGAGGCAAGACCATCGAGCAAAAAGCCGACGCCGACGCTCAGGTGCAGGCAGTTGTGCGCGGCATCCTGGCGGACATCAACGAGCGCAAAGACGCCGCCGTCCGCGAGCTATCGCAGAAGTTCGACAACTGGAACCCGGCAAACTTCAAGCTGTCCGCCGCTGAAATTGACGCGGTGATCGCCACCCTGCCCGACCAAGCCGTCTCGGATATCAAGTTCGCCCAGGCGCAAGTACGGAACTTCGCCAAGGCCCAACGCGCCGCCCTGCTGGATATTGAAGTGGAAACCTTGCCCGGTGTCGTCCTCGGCCACAAGAATATCCCCGTCAACCGCGTCGGCTGCTACGTCCCCGGCGGCCGCTACCCGATGGTCGCCTCAGCCCACATGAGTGTGGTCACGGCGAAAACCGCCGGCGTCAAACACATCATCGCCTGCACGCCGCCCATCAATGGCGAGCTCCCGGCCGCCACGATCGCCGCCATGCGCTTCGGCGGCGCCGACGATATCTACATCCTCGGCGGTATCCAGGCTCTGGCGGCGATGGCTTACGGCGCCCTCGGGATCGAACCGGTCGATATGATCGTGGGACCCGGCAATGCCTACGTCGCCGAAGCCAAGCGGCAACTCTTCGGCCTGGTCGGCATCGACCTCCTCGCCGGCCCCACCGAAGTGCTGATCGTCGCCGATGAAACCGCCGACGCCGAGATGGTCGCGGTCGATCTGCTCGGCCAAGCCGAGCACGGACCGACCTCTCCCGCCGTCCTCCTCACCACCAGCCGCGCCCTCGCCAAAAGAATTGAAGCCGAAATCGGCCGCCAACTCGAATCCCTGCCCACCGCCGATCTGGCCGGCGTCGCCTGGCGCGATTACGGCGAAGTCATTCTCGTAGACACGGACGAAGAAATGATTCAAGTCGCCGACGACATCGCCAGCGAGCACGTCGAAATCCTCACCCGCGACCCGAATTACTTCCTCGAGAACATGAGCAACTACGGCGCTCTCTTCCTCGGCGCGGAGACCAACGTCGCCTACGGGGACAAAGTTATCGGCACCAATCACACCCTGCCGACCAAGAAAGCCGGCCGCTACACCGGCGGCTTGTGGGTGGGCAAGTTCATCAAAACCGTGACCTACCAGCGCATCACCGAAGAAGCCAGCGCCCTCATCGGCGAATACGGCAGCCGCCTCTGCGATCTCGAAGGCTTCATGGGGCACAAGGAGCAGTGTGATCTGCGCCTGCGGCGGTATAGTACTAAGCTAAAGTAGGCAAAACACCTTCGCCTTGCACTGTGCCCATCGGCGCGCAATTGCAGGAACTCGCTGGCAAGCGCCTACAAGTATTCCACATGATCCGTCATGTCGTCTGAATTCAAATACTCATGGAATTCGGACAAGCGCAACACCCACTTTCCAATATTGTGAACGTCTTCTTCCTGTTGGCCGAAGATTATACCAGCGTGTGGCCTGCCCTCGCCGGCAATTTCAAGATAATCACTGTCGAATGTGCATAGCACACGACTCTGCTCGGTTGCCCGCCGCAGATGATTCCTGTCGTCGTCTCCGAATTCTCTGAGGTCACTAACGGTGACAGCGTCTATACCCCGCTTCTTTAACTCTGCTGCTATGACTACTGGCATGTTTTCATCGAAATAGTACCGGATCTCGTCGGCTGCCAACACGCTTTTCCTTGTATTCCTTGCTTACTCGGATATGGTCGCGGATGTCGTCGTCGATTTCCTCTTGGCGCTCATAATAGTAAGCCAGCGAAGCATGCACCTTCGCCAGCGACACCTGAAAATCCTCCGCTATCTGCTCCGGATTGCGCTGTCCATATTGCATCGCCATCACAATGTCTATCACGCGCAAGCCTGTGCCCAGTACGCAGGGCCGTCCCCCGCGGACCTCAGGATCCCGATAGATCAAATTGATGCTCTCTATTGTCTTCATCGCCGGCTCCTGGCTAGCTGTAGTATTTTGCATTGTACCTTAAACTGACGCAATAATGTCATGTCGGGATCGCCTCTGCGATCTCGAAGGCTTCATGGGGCACAAGGAACAATGTGATTTGCGGGTGCGGCGATATGGCAATAAGCGCTAATTGCTTGTGACGTGGTGAGGCTGCACAGATTGCCCCCCCAATTCACGCGAGTCGTGTCAGATATTCCACATGATTTCGCGCTTCGTCAGCCGTGAATACTTTAGCCATAAGGGCTAGATAGGTCACAACTACGCCGACTTCACTGTTCTCGCTGGGAATGAATACAATTCCAGCGTGTACTGCCCCGTCCTTCGCAAGTTCTAGGTAGTCGCTGTCCAATGTGCATAGCACACGACCTTGGTCGCTAGCGATTTGCAATTGGCTCGGATCATCTTTACCGCGTGTCTTCTGGTCTCGAACAGTGACCGTATCAATGCCGAGTTGATTGAGTTGATGAGCTATCTCAACGGGCACATGTTCATCGAGTTAGAAGCGCAGTGAATCCTTACTCACTTGACTCGTGCGCCTGCTCGACTATCCCCTCATGCGCGCCAAGCTCCAAGGCGTCCATCTTTGCAAAAAGCGCCTTGATGAGCGCTGGGCGGTTTTCGTTAGAAGCTAAAACCGCCTCTGAAATCGCGGAACGAAGGTCCTCATCCTGCATAAAATGCCTTAGCCGCGAGCTGAGTGACCTTTCTGGCCTGCCCCAGCCTTCCTTCGCCAACTCCAGCCCAATCCGAATGTCCTCACGAATGTCTTCATCGATTTCAGCTTTGTTGCCGTGATAATATGACAATGCGGCATGGACCTCTGCCATCGAAAGCGCATAGTCTTGCGCCAATTGATCAGCTGTGCGCTCATCAAAGATCATTGCGACCACGATATCGAGTACTCGCAAGTCTGTGCCCACCACGCAGGGACGCCCACCCCGAATGTTGGGGTTGCGGTAGATCAAGTCTATGCTATCAATTGTATTCATCGCTGAATCCTGACTTTCTAAAGACTTCAGTATTCTACCAGATGAGTCAACGACTTTATCAGTTTGAACCGGCCTTCCGCTCATCCACCACCACCGTGCCCGCCATCTTGTCATGCCAGCCCTGCGCTTCGCCATCCACCACCGCCCACAAATACCCCAGCAGCAATATCTGGCTGACGGTATACCCGAAGACGTTGCGTACGAAGGCGTCCAGCACCGTAATCCGTCCGCCGCGCTTCTTCACCACCCGCATCCCGAAGATCATCTTGCCCAGCGTCTGCCCATTGAAGGCAACCATCAAGACCACATTGTAAACCGCGCTCACCGCCAGATTCACCGGGATCGCATCCGCTTGAAATTGAGAGATCGCCCCGGCCACCACCGCCTCGTCCAAGGTGGACATCGCCTCGTACAACTGCGCGAATTGACCGTTGGCCGCCATGAGCGCCAAAGAAAAGAAGGCGACGATGAAGCCGTCGATGCAGATGGCGATGAAGCGCTTGCTGATCGAAGCCAGCTTGATTGTCGCCGCCTCCGCCTCCGCTTGCTCCATCGGCTTTGTCTTTGGCTTGCTCTCCGGCTCATGCCAGGCTTGATCTGGCCGCCGGATGCCCGCCAGCTCCTCGCGCGCCGCTTTGTGCTCCGGCTCAATCTCCAGCGCCTTTTCCAGATAAATTAACCGCTGCCCGTGGTTGAGCGCCGCCTGCGCCGCCAAATAAAAGGCTTCCGCGCTAGGGCTCTCCTCGAGCTCCCGCGCCGCCAATTCCCGCGCCTCGTCCATCTGGAAGCTATCAATCGCCGCTCGTATCTCCGTCAGTCTGTCCGCCATACTTCTTCCCGGTTCTCCTTCGCGCCCTAGCGGCTATCATACCCGATAATGCCGCGGCTGTGTTACGCTGCGCTCTCTATATGCCGCGCGCGCAACCTGCCATTCCGCCGATCATCATCCACCGCCAATTTCTTCCTGCCCTTGGTGCCTTTCTAATCCAACTTCATCTTGTATTATTGAACATTCGTTCTTATCATACGCGCCAAAGTATGCTAACATCAGATTATGACCATGTGCGCCAAATATCTAATATCCCTGGCTTGCTCCGCCGCCGCAGATGGCCAGATTGCCAGATTGCCAAAAAAACTTTTTCGCCGCGTACACGCTCGGCTCAGTCCCTCCGCATCACTATCCCTATCCAAAACACAACCCGGGCAATATCACAAATCAACCATTTGCTCGAAAAAATATCACTATATACATACTGTATCGATATAGCGCCGTCTTTTGACATACTCAGCCCATACTGCGTCCACTCTTTTCCATACTCTGTCCAGCCTTTACCCACCTTTTGCTTACATGTTTTCATTTGTCTTCCTGGCTCGCTCCTTCGCCAAAGATCTCCACCGCCCGCCGCAAATCCCTTTGCGCCCGGCTCGCCTCTGTCAACGCCCCCAATCGACAAGCCCGCCGCCGCGTTGTAGAATCCGCGCCATGCGCGACCTCAAACAACAGATCGGCGCGAGCAAAGCCGGCCGCCGCTTCATCGCCCAAATGCGCTACTACAACGAGGGCGACTTCCGCAAGCTGCGCGGCTTCATACGGGGCGGCTATTATGACCTGATCCTCATGGAAAATCCGGTCGAGCGGCGCTTGCTCGATCTCAAGGCGACGCGGCGTCTGCACGGCCGCCTCAAGGTCGCCGCCGTCGAAGCAGCCGAAGATTACGCCATCAGCCTGATACTGTCCGCCGAAAAGGGCGGGGCGCGCCTGCGTCTGAAAATGAACGTGAACGAAAGCTATCCGCATCAGGTAACATACTACTCGCTGCAACCGCTCGAAGACGAAGCCTGAGGTCTCTCGCATGACCTGTCAAACAGCCAAGTCCATACTGCCTCGCCTGGCAATCAACACCGAACTCGCGTCCCGTATCCTGACCGGCTTCATCCGCGACAGCGTCGCCAAAGCCGGCATGTCCCGCGCCGTCATCGGCCTGTCCGGCGGGATCGATTCCGCCGTCTCCGCTTATCTCTCCGCCCGCGCCCTCGGCCCCGAAAATGTGCTGGCTCTGCGCATGCCCTTCCGCAGCTCGTCGGCGGAGAGCCTGAGCGATGCCCAAGCCGTCATTGAAGACCTCGGCCTGCCGCATATCACCGTCCCCATCAGCGAGATGGCCGACGCCCTCATCTCGCGCTTCCCCGATATGAACAGGCTGCGCCAGGGCAATATCATGGCGCGCATGCGCATGACCACGCTCTACGATCAATCCATGGCTTGGGGCGGCCTCGTCATGGGCACCAGCAACAAGACCGAATTCCTGCTCGGCTACAGCACCATCTACGGCGATAGCGGCGTCGCCCTTCATCCCATCGCCGACCTCTACAAATGCCAGGTGCGCCAGATGGCGCGCTTCCTCGGCTTGCCCGCCGCCGTCATCAACAAGCCGCCCTCCGCCGATCTATGGGTCGGTCAAACCGACGAAGACGAACTCGGCTTCACCTACGACCAAGCCGATCAAGTCTTGTTCCTGCTGGTGGACGAACGCTACACCGTGGATGAAGTCGCGGAAGAAGGCTTTGACCCCGACTTCGTCGTCAAAATCTGGGAACGCGTCAAAGCCAATCACTACAAGCGGACCATGCCCAATATCGCCAAGCTCAGCAAGCGCAGCATCGGGCATGACTTCCTCTATCTGCGCGATTACACCGGCCGCCCCGGCCGCCTCTGAGCGCCTCTACATCGTGTTGACCTTGCTCGGCTCGATCTTGTAGATGACGCGCTGCTCCTTGCCCCGGCCGTCGGGATTAAACGAGTAATAATCATCGTTGCCGGCGTAAATGCCCGAAAGCTTGTTGATATGCGCCAGCGCCGCTTCAGACTCGTCAAACTCGACCACTTGCCCGCGTATCTCCGCCCAATTAAAGGGATTCTCGGGATCAAGCGCCATCACCGTCACCTTGGGATTGGCGCGGATGTTGCGGTCCTTGCGCCGCCCAACCGCCGAGTTGATCCATACCTGATCGCCCTCCAGGCTGGCCCAGACCGGCGTCACCTGCGGCTGTCCATCGGGGTTGATCGTCGCAATGGCGACAACCACCGGCCGATTCAGCAAATCTCTCACATTCTCAGGTATTTCTATAGCCATGTTCTCTTACTCCTTCCAGGCGCCAAATTCAGCGGGATTGTAGCGCAAATGACTGACTAATGCGCGTCAGTCTCATCATCCGGCCCGGCATAGGGCCAGCCGGCCTCGCCCTCTGCCGCTTCAGGCTGAAGCGGCCCCCGCCCGTCATCGTCCGCCGCCGGCGCGCTGTCAAGATGATGTTCGCTGAAAAGTCCCCTGAGCAGCTGCGCGACATCATCGCGGAGGCGCGCTTTGTACTCGCGGTAACTCTCGCCCGGCAATTGACCGTTCAGCGAAAAGGTGAAATGCTCCGGCACCCGCGCGCCCAGCTTGCCCATCTCCGGCTCCCATTCATCGATCAAATGCCAGGCATCGCTACGATATTGATACAGTTCAAAATGCACGCGCGCCTCGCCCTGCGCGCCCTCGAAGCGCATATCCAGCGCCAAAGGCAGCATGCGATTCTGCTTCTCTATCGCGGCCAATGCATGACGGCACATTCGTCGCGCCACCGGCTTGATCGCCTTCCGCAATTCGGCTTGATCCAGCCGCCGCGCTCGCCGCGCGAGTCGTGTCAACTGCATGTTGACCTTCCGCGGCATGACCACTTCACTGCGGCTGATGCGCCCGTAAATGTCGTATTGCACCGTTCGCACCGCCTTGATCTCCCAGCCGCCCAGGTTGACGCCGGCGTCATCGGTCAAGCGCTTGATGACCGTCACCTGATTCGGAACGCGCGGCGCGTCTATCGTGCAATTCTGCGCGTGGAACTGCCAGCTCTGCCGGCGCCCGAGCGCCGAATTGGGGTCATGCCAGGCGCCTGCCGCATAAGGCGGCTGCCAGGGTTCAAACTTCGGCGGCCGCCGAAAAACAAGCCGCAGCGCCAGGCTCAACAGCCAAAGACAGAAGAGCGCTGCCAGCAAGATGCCGGCGATGCCCAAGAACTCGCCGCCGCTGTAGCGCCTGCCGTTGATTTCGATCCCGCCCGCCCGAAAGTTTATGCCCAGGTTGACAAGCGGCAGATAGAGATCGTAGCTTGGCGCGGCCGGGTCAAGGCCGCTTGTGATGTCCGCGTCGCCCGGGTTGATGTAGACCAGTTGTCTGTTGTTCCGGGCGATGGGACTGCCGTCCAATTCATATTGGTCGATCCCGGCGCGAACCTCGACGGTGGTGATTTCATTCGGCGGCAAACCCTCAAGCGGAAAGAGAATCTCGAAGTCTCGCGTCTGCCCCGCGGGCAGCGCCGGCAAGCCCTCGCGTACCTCTGCGCCCTGGCCCTGGTATACACTTGCGATGATCTCCGATGCTTCCTGCGCGTCTCCGCCTTTATTCTCGACTGTGAACGCGATGATGGCGGTCAAGGCATCAAGATCGTAACTTACGAAAGAAGAAGAAATGGAATAGTCGCGCGGGCGGACCTGCGCGGCAACAACGATTGTGCTGAGAAAGAGCAGAGCTATGATCTTCCAACGAACCATATCCAGTCGCCCACTCGCCGAATGCCAATACGCGATACGGCATACATGCCATCTTTTCATTATATAGTAGTGTGCGGCGGGTTGCTCAGCGTTCCGGCTACGCTGGATTGTCGCCTTGTTACTTTCTGAGCGCCAAGATCATTAGGCGGCCGCGGCGCTTGAAGCGCTCAAATGACACTCCAAACTTACGCTCGGACGGAGAAGGCGAATGCTACCGAACGATAAACAGATTGACGCGCTGATAACCGACCTGTCACGCGCCCGGCTCGCTCGCGACGCCTTCAACCAATACGCGCCTGGCGATGGGGACAACGCTATCCGACGGGCCAACCTGCGCCTCTACCTGAAGACGATGAGGACGCGGGCGCCGACGACCCTGCTGGTGATGGAAGCGCCCGGTTATCGCGGCTGCCGCTTGACGGGCCTGCCCGTGACCAGCCGCAAAATCATGTTGGAGGGTGTTCCCGCGCTGGATATATTCGGTGTTGAAGCCGGCTTCCGCCCGGTGGACGACGCTGGATTTGAACCCTTCTACCGCGAACAATCGGCCACCATCGTCTGGACTACGCTGGCCGCCCTGAAGGCCCTGCCTTTCATCTGGAACGCTTTTCCCTTCCATCCTCACAAAGCCGGGCAGCCGCAGAGCAATCGCCGGCCACGCCGGGCCGAAATCGAGCTAGGCGCGTCTTTCCTGCTCCGCATACTGGAGATGTGGCGCTTTGATACTGTTATCGCCGTGGGCAATGTGGCGCACGAGACCCTGGTTGCGCGGGGGATCGACTGCCGCAAAGTGCGGCACCCGGCTCAAGGCGGCAAGAATGACTTCGTCGCGGGCTTAAAAACGCATCTGTCAATCTGCGCTTGAAGCGGCGACAGTATCTGATGGCGGCTGTTTCGCTTCTGCCTCAGCGGCTTCTGTTTCAGGCTCAGTTGCTGCGGCTTCAGGAGCTTCCTCATCAATCGTTGCAGTCGCTTCCGCATTAGCTACTTCCGCTGCGGCTTCGTCATCAGTAGCTTGCGGCGTGCTGCCGCCCACCTCTTCGTAGACATCGGCCATGAGTAACTGGAAGGAGCCGCTATCAAGGCGATTGAGTTCAGTGCCCGCCTCTTGCCCCTCCGGCGACATCAAGGCTTCCTGCTGTATTTCGCTCGACTCGAAATAGATTTCCAGGAGTCGGTAGTATTCCGGCGCGCCTTGCGGGCTGCCGGTCACATGAACCACCTGACGCCGCTGAATATGCGGCATGCGCTCGACCAAAGCCAGGAAGTCCTGATACACATTTTCAAACTTGTCAAGATCTTCCGGCTGCCGGAAGAGAATCATGAATTTGACCATCTTGCCGCATCATCTTGTATTGGGCATCCAAGCCCTAAAGATACGGGACATCCCCTAGATGCGCAAGGGAAGCGCGATTGCTATGCGGGCAAAGAAGAGGCGAATCGCCGCGCATGAGCGGCTATGGTATATTCAGGCGAAGCCGCGCCACGCTTATCAGGAGTCGATATGCCTCATCTAAATGACATCGGACGCTTGCCCGACCCAGCCGACAACTGCGCCATCGCCATACGCGACCTGCCGGCCGGCACGCTTGTGCAAACGGACGACCGGAGCTTCACGCTGTCGCACACTGTGCTCGAAGGCCATCGCTTTGCCATCAAGACGATCCCGTCCGGCGCGGAACTGACGTCCTGGGGCCAGCGCTTCGGCGTCGCAACGCGTGACATCAGGGCGGGCGACTACGTGATGAACGAAGGCGTTCAGATTGAGCTTGCGCGCCGCCAGCTTGATTTCGCGCTGCCCGCGCAACCGAATTTTGACAATATGATCATGCCCTACCATTTCGATGAAGCCGGCTTTGTCGCGACCCCGGCTTTGCCGCGTCATCGCGAAATGCGCCATTTCATGGGCTACCCGCGGGAGGGCGGCCGCGGCGTCGGCACGCGCAACATGATTGTCATCTTGGGCACATCGTCATTGGTCGCCGGCTTCGTGCGGAAGCTCGCGCAGCTTACTGCGCCGATGGCGGAGGAATTCCCCAATGTGGATGGGATTGTGCCGGTCGCCCATACCGAAGGCGGGCACCGGAACCCCAACAATCGCGAGTTGCTATTGCGCACGCTCGCCGGCTTCTTTGCCCATCCCAATGTCGGCGCAGTGATTGCTGTTGATTATGGCGCCGAAGCCATCACCAACGCGGATCTGCGTGATTACCTGCTGGAAAATGACTACCCGCTGGATGCGGTCGAGCATCGTTTTCATTCGCTTTCGCCCAGCTTTGACAGCAACATCGCCTATTTCAAAGAACTCTTCGCCGAGTGGCTGCCGCGCCTGAATCGCTTCCAGCGCAGCCCGCAACCCCTGAGCGCGCTGAAGATCGCCTTGCAGTGCGGCGGCTCGGACGCTTTCTCCGGCATTAGCGGCAATCCGCTGGCGGCTTGGGTCGCCAAGGAAGTGATACGCTATGGCGGCTCCGCCAACCTGGCCGAGACCGACGAGTTGATCGGCGCGGAAGCTTACGTGCTGGACAAGGTCGAGGGGGTCGATATTGCTCGTCGTTTCTTAGCCAAGGTGGAACGCTTCAAGGAGTGGGTGGGCTGGCACGGGCAGACGGCCGAAGGCAACCCCTCCGGCGGCAACAAATATCGCGGCTTGTACAATATCTATCTCAAATCCCTCGGCGCCGCCGCCAAGCGGCATCCCGATCTGCCTCTGCACGATGTGATCGAATACAGCCAACGCATGACGAGCGGCGGTTTCTACTTCATGGATAGCCCCGGCAATGACCTCGAAAGCATCGCCGGCCAGGTCGCTAGCGGTTGCAATATGATCTTTTTCGTCACCGGCAACGGCTCCATCACCAACTTCCCCTTTGTGCCGACCATCAAGATCGTGACCACCACCGCGCGCTACGAGCTGCTCAAAAATGACATGGACGTGAACGCTGGTGAATACCTCGATGGCGCGCCGCTGCCTGAGCTCGGCGGACGCACGCTGGACTTGACCATCGAGGTCGCGGGCGGGCGGCCATCGGTTGGCGAGCGGGCCGGGCATTATCAAGCGCAAATCTGGCGCGACTGGCAGCAAACACGCCCGGCCAATCTGACCTTGATCGAGCCGCGAACTTACTCCGGCGAGCCGATTTCTATCCCGCAGGATGTCGCTGCGCCGTCTCTGGATTTGCCCGTCTACCAAACGGAACGCGGACCCACAACCGAGCAGATCGCCCTGATCATGCCGACCAGCCTGTGCTCCGGGCAGATCGCCAAGATGACAGCCGACGCGCTGAATGCCGGCGATCTCGGCCGCGCTTACGGCCTGACGCGCTTTGCTGCGCTGGTGCATACTGAAGGCTGCGGCGGCACGGTTGTGCCTGAATACAAGGAGATGCAAATCGGTTACTTGCAGCACCCCAAGTTGCGTCATATTTTATTGCTCGAGCACGGCTGCGAAATCACGCATAACAGCTTTTTCCGCCAGTTGCTGGCCGAGCGCGGCCTGGACCCCGATCAATTCGGCTGGGCCAGCATCCAATTGGACGGCGGCATTGATGCCGTCATGCTGAAGATCCAGCGCTGGTTCAGCGATCAATTGCGGCGCGGCAGCCCGCCAAAACGAACCATAGCCGGGCTGGAAGCCCTGCGCATCGGCTTGCTGACTCAAGGCGACTTGCCCGCCTATGTGGCGCGCGGACTGGCGCGGTTGAGCAAGGTTGTCGTCAAAGGCGGCGGCACTGTTGTTGTCTCGGACAAAGACCCTCTAGTCGCTTCCGAGTTTGCGGGCGAACTGCAATTGCCCGAAGGACCGGCGCCGACGCTGGGCTACGGTCAGGTGGCGGCGCGCGCCGGTTTCCATATCATGTCGAATCCGCGCCAGCATTGGAGCGAGACCCTGGCCGGCTTGGGCGCGAGCGGCGTCGAGCTTATGCTCGGCTACATCGACGACTACCCGCTGGCCGGACATCCGCTGGCGCCAGTGCTGCAAGTTAGCGGTAAAGCCAGCCCCGCCGCCGATTTTGACGCGATTGTCCACCAGGGCGACGATATCGCTGCCGCTCTGCTTGAGCTATTGGCGGCTACGGTGAAAGGCGAGCATATTGCCAGGCATCAACTGACCGGCGCGGAAGATTTCCAGGTGACGCGCGGCCTGCTCGGCGTCTCTTTCTGATGGCGCCGGGCAGTTCGATTCAGCCGCGGCGGATTGCCAGGTCGCGCCAATAGGCGACGATCCGCTCGATCAGGATCGCCTCGCTCGTATAGGTCGCGTCAAACTCGACCACATCCGAAACTTCGCGGATTCTCCATTCCCGCTGCAATTCGCCGATGGCGCGGGCCCGCGCCGCCGGGTTGTGGTAGCGTGCGCCCAGCATCAGATGCATGCGCCGCAGTATCGAATCGAGCGTGGCGACCAGGCAGATGATCACGCCGTTGCGCTGCAATTCCGCCAGGTGCCCGGAGGTGAGAAGCGTGTGACCCGACACGCGGATGAGACCGCGCCGATGCAATACCACCTCATCCATGATCTCCGTTTCGATTGTCCTGAGGCGTCGATCGCCATAGGTGGCGCGAATCGTCTCTATGGTAGCGCCCAGGCGCTCTTCGACTTCTCTTTCGACGTCGATCAACTCGAGGCCAAGCCGCAGCGCGAGTTGACGCGCCAGCCGCGGTCGATTGGGCTCCACATATCCGGTGACGATGAGATTGAGGTCGCCATGAAGGGCGTATTCACTAGCTGCCATTGCGCCAATCGGGGTACCAGCTATCCAGGATTGCCGGCAGTTCATCCAGCGAATGCAGGCTGGCTTGCAAGCTCATGTTCTCCCAGCCAGGGAAGACACGCTGAGTATTCGGCTCGACGGCGCGAACCCCACCATCGAATACGCGGCGGGTAATCCGCTGGACCGCGCGCATCCCCACCGCTGTGGCGCCCGCGATATCCGCCCTTGGGTTGTCGCCGATGAAGACGGTCTCACTCGGCGTCGTGTCTATCTGCGCCAGCGCCGCTTCAAACATAAGCCGATGCGGTTTGAGGTAGCCGGTATCGGCGGCCGCCAGGCGACAGTCGGGGAAATACTCGATCAAGCCGTGGCCCGCCAGTTCCGCGTCGCGCATCGCCATCGGCTGCGACGCGTTGGTCACGATGCCAAGTTTGATGCCGGCCGCGCGCAGCGCTTCCAGCATAGGAAGGACATCGGGAAAGACAACCGTGCCAGGAATAACCTTCCAGTCGTAAACGCGCATGACGGCGTCGCGGTCCAGCCCGTCGCCGTCAATGCCGAGAGCGCGCAGCGCTCCAAAGAGGATATTGGGCATGTGCGGCGCGATAAGGCTTTGGCGCGCTTCCGACCAGGCTTGTATCGTCCGCTCCTGATACAAGTTTATCAGGTCACTGACTGTCGAGCCCTTGTGGTCTGTCCTGCGGCAAACGTACTCATACACCCGTATGAGACGGGGCGCCTCGAGCTCGTGCCAACTCAACTCTACGCCGCTCCAATCGATCAAGGTATCGTCGAAGTCAAAGAGCACGCCTTTCAGTTGGCAGGGCGTCACGATCAGCCTCTCGCTTGTTTGACGGCGCGCTTGGCCTTGCGTTCCAGCGCTTTGCGGCGGCGCTCTTCGCGCTTGGCGTCGTCCTCATTCCAGGGCGTCGGTCCGTCCGAAGGCGGGGGCGCGGCGGCTTTTGGCGGTGGCGCTGTGGGCGCGGCCTCGGCTTCGACGGCGGCCGGCGCTTCAACCTCGGCGACCGCTTCGGGCAGGGCAACATCGTAGGCAAAGGATTCGATCGCTTCGGCCGCTTTGTCCTGATATGCGTTGTAGAAATCATCGAGGTTAACCGCATCGCGCATCCGCCAGACCAAGGCGCAAGCTTCCAAGCCGCTCTCGATGCTGCTATGCCGGGGCTGCCAGCCGAATCGTTCTCTCAAGGCGCTGCTGCTGATCACGATCTCCCGTTCGAGCAGCTTATCGCGGAAGGTCTTCTGCCGCAGCATGCCAAAGGGACCGGCCCCGGCAGAGGGCAGGGCGCCCAAACCAAGCGCGGCGGCGGCGGCTTCGGCAAAATCGTCCGGGCTGCACGGATTGTCATCGGCAACGTTGATGATCTCGATGCCATCAAGCCCTTCATCCGCCTCCACCAGCGTCACTATCGCCGCGGCCAGATCGTCCTCGTGGATCCAGGATGCCGCCCGCGTCCCGGCGGGCAACCGCTTCGAGGCTTTGATGGCGTCGGCTATCGCATTTGTGGCGGGGCTGTTGCCGCCATAGATGTAAGCGCCCCGCAATATGAAGCCGCTCAAGCCGCTGTCTTTCACCATCGCTTCGGCTGCCAGCATCGGCGAGTAATCGCTGTCATGCACATCGTGATCGCCTTCGCTGGCGACGCCGTGACCAGTTTCATAAAGATAGCCGAAGCTTAGCGAGACGATGCGCTTGATGTTATGGCTGGCCGCCGCCTGCGCGATCGCTTCCGTGACTTGCATCAATTGCTCGCCGTTGGCGCTGTAGTCGACATCGGCTTGCGGAGCGCCGCCACAATACTGCGGGCCGACGTGCGCGACCGCGTCAGCCTTGGCCAACTTAAGTACGCTGAGCACTTCGCTGGCGCGGCTCAGATCCGGATAGACCGGCAACGCGCCCACTTGACGTATCGCCAGCGCGCCTTCCGCATCGCAGGCGCTGGCTATGACTTTGTGGCCGCGCTTTAGCAATGCGCGCACGGTCGCCAGGCCCGCGTCCTCGGCGCCGCCCGTGACAAAGATACTCATACTCTTCTTCGAGTCCGACATTAGTTTGTCTCATTCAATGTCCAATCACTGCGACGTATTATGCCATGAAATGATGCGAATCCGCACGCTGGTTTCCGCTACAATATAAGTAGCGATTCAGGAGCTTATCATGCCGCGCAAGCGCAAACGCAGGCGCCGCCTAAATATGTACCAGGTCTATGGCTTGCATCTGCTGATTTACGCGGTGGCGGTGGCGGCATTGCTACTAAGAGCTTGGACTTTCGGTGAGCCAGTGTCGACAGTCGGTTCTTCGGGAAATATTGGTCCGCCCCTCTCATTCACCCTCTTTTCACTTTGGATCGTCTCCTTCTACTTCCACACCGGCTATGTCGTTCTCATAACAATCTACCGATTGTTGCGGCGGCTGCTTTATGACCGGCCGGCGCAAGAGCAGCTGCGAGATGAAAAGATCGACCTTCTTTTGGACGAAGTCGCCGAACTGCGCGAGGCGATGCGCGAGGCCAGGTTAGTTTATGCGCCAAACAACTCTGAAGACCACCCAGAGCGGCTCGTCGAAAAACCGGGCTATACAAGCGGGGAATTGGATTTCGCCGAAGAAGCGGAAACCGAGGCTGAAATACGCTCGAATTAGCCATGCTATTGACAGCCCGCTCGCGGATCGTTAAGATACATTGTCGCAAGGGCCTGTAGCTCAGTTGGGAGAGCGCCACAATGGCATTGTGGAAGTCAGGGGTTCGAGTCCCCTCAGGTCCACTTTAGCGTCATGCCTGCGGAGATTGCGCTAGTGGAATCGGCCATACAATCAGAAGGACGCATTGCCCGCCTGGAAGGGCGCGTCGATCAAGCCCTGTCACTCTTGGCTGTCAAGGCGGATATCGCGGAATTACGGCAAATGCTAAGAGTGCTTTTAGCCCTGAAAGTGGGCATTGGCTTGGTGATACTGTTTATGATTCTGGATTGGCTGCCGCTTTCGACTTGAGCCGCCAGCACTGCGAATCGTGCGCAAAGAGGAATTATACTATCGTGGCGAAACACAAACGCAGCGTGTGGGAAGACTTGCTAAACGCGGGGCGGCGGATGCTGAAAGAGTTGGACGATCTCTTCGATGTCAAAGCGCCGCAGAACCGCAAACCGGCGCGTGTGCCCGTGCCCGTCCACAAACGGCGCAAACGCCAGGAAAACGCATAGAGGGTCCGAAATATTTTCTTGCATCGCGGCGCAGTTCATCCGAACTGCGTTTTCTTTTCGACAGTTGTTTCGCAGCTTACCGTTGCATGGCAGCGCATTTGCTGACATCATCTGGGGACAAATAAACGCTTGTAAGCGGGGAGAATCATGATGCCCGAGTTTCCGATATTTGACGGACACAATGATACCTTGTTGCGCTTTTACCAGAATGATGATGTGGACTTCAGCGACTTCCTAAGCGAAATGGACAGCGGACATATTGACCTCGTTCGGGCGCGGCGCGGTGGCTTCGCCGGTGGTTTCTTCGCCGTCTATGTGCCCAATCCCGAGCGGCGCATCGATCCCAACAATATGCCCGACTTGAGCAGGCCCTACACGCCGCCCGCGGTGGAATTTGTCTTTTCCCAAAGCGCTGCGCTGCGCCAAATGGCGGATTTGTTCCGCCTGGAAGCGGAATCCGAAGGTCAGATCAAAGTGGTGCGCACAGCGGCGGAATTACAAGATTGCATCGACAAGGGGATATTCGCGGCGCTCCTGCATTTTGAAGGCGCGGAAGCCATCGACGAAGATCTCAACGCGCTGGAAGTCTATTATCAGGCCGGTCTCCGCTCGCTGGGCATCGTCTGGAGCCGCCCGACGATCTTCGCCCATGGCGTGCCGATCGCTTATCCGTCCTCGCCCGATATCGGACCCGGCTTGACCGACGCCGGGAAACGCCTGGTCAAACGCTGCAACCAACTCGGCATCATGATCGACCTGTCGCATATGAACGAGAAGGGCTTCTGGGATGTGGCCGCCCTCAGCGATGCGCCTTTGGTCGCCACCCATTCCAACGTCCATGCCATCTGCCCGATCTCGCGCAATCTCACTGACAAGCAACTGGACGCGATCAAAGCCTCCGATGGCATGGTGGGCTTGAACTTCGCCACCGGCTTCCTCAACGAAGACGGCGCTTGGGATAGCGACCGCCCGCTGGATATTATGGTGCGGCATCTCGATTACCTGGTGGAGCGGCTGGGCGAGACGCGCGTCGGCCTGGGCTCGGATTATGATGGCGCGCGTGTGCCCGATGCGGTCGGCGATGTATCGAAGCTGCCCAACCTCATCGCCGCGCTCAGAGACGCCGGCTACGACAAGCGCTTGCTGAACAAACTGAGTCATCAGAACTGGCTGCGCGTCCTGCGCAAGACCTGGGGCGCTTAGACCAATAGACGCCGCAGTTGCGCAATTCAATGTTTACACCATTGCCCTTTCGTGATAGCCTGTTGCGAATAGCACTGACTTCTAGCGGCGGATCTGACATGAAAGTTAAATTGATGGGTTTCGGGGTAGCCCGCTCTTTCCTTGCGTAGCGCCATACGCCTGCGCTATCCACGCCGCTCGCTTCATCGAAGCCTTCCCTTCTCATATTCAATTTCAATTTGTCCATTCTGTTGAACGCGCTTACGCGAGCGGGTTTGATAGCGTTTTAATTGGCAGCGACATCTGACAGGAGAGCGAAGAAACATGTCTGACGTGTATCAACCACATGCGATCGAAGTGAAATGGCAGCGGAAATGGGACGAAACCAAGCTCTATCGCTCCGAGGTCGATTGGGACAAGCCTAAGCACTATGCCTTGACCATGCTGCCATACCCTTCCGGCGATCTGCATATCGGCCACTGGTTCGCCATGACCCCCTCCGACGCCCGCGCGCGCTGGATGCGCATGAAGGGCTATAACGTGCTCTTCCCGATGGGCTTCGACGCCTTCGGCTTGCCAGCCGAGCAAGCGGCCATCTCGCGCAATATCCACCCCTGGAAGTGGACTTACGCCAATATTGAGCGCATGCGCGAGCAGTTGCGCAGCATGGGCGCCATGTTCGATTGGGAGCGCGAAGCCATCTCCTGCACGCCGGAGTACTACAAATGGTCCGAGTGGTTCTTCAAGCGCTTCTATGAGCAGGGCATCGCCTATCGCGGCTCGGCGCTGGTCAATTGGTCCGAGTCTTTGCAGACTGTCTTGGCCAATGAGCAGGTGATTGATGGCAAGGATGAGCGCACTGGCCAGCCGGTCGTGCACAAGATGATGGAGCAGTGGTTCTTCGCCATCACGAAATACGCCGATGAACTATTGGACTTCGAGGGCATGGACTGGCCCGAATCCATCAAGATCATGCAGACCAACTGGATCGGCCGCAGCGAAGGCGCGCGCGCCACCTTCCATACCGAAGTCGGCGGCCATCCCATCGAGATCTACACCACGCGGCCGGATACGCTCTGGGGCGCGACCTTTATGGTGCTGGCGCCGGAGCACGATTTGCTGGACAAGATCACCACGTCTGAGCAGCGCGCCGCTGTCGCTGAGTACATCCATGAGACGGCGCTGGAGACCGAGATTGAGCGGATGCTGGAGCACCGCGAAAAGACCGGCGTCTTCACCGGCGCTTACGCCATCAATCCGGTCAACGACGAGCGCGTTCCCATCTGGATCGCCGACTACGTCATGATCACATACGGCACGGGCGCCATCATGGCGGTGCCGGCGCATGACCAGCGCGACTTCGAATTCGCCCGCGCCCATAACTTGCCGATCCGCGTGGTGATCCAGCCGGAAGATATGACAGAGCCGCTGACCGAGGCGGCCATGACGGAAGCCTACGACGGACCCGGCGTCATGGTCAATTCCGACGCCATGGATGGCAGCGTCAGCACCTGGCAGAAGGGCCGGAAGAACCCGGCGATAAACCGCGTGATCGATTGGCTGGAGGCGACCGGCAAAGGCGAGGAGGCGGTCAACTACCGCCTGCGCGACTGGCTGATCAGTCGCCAGCGCTATTGGGGCGGCCCCATCCCGATGATCTACGACGGCGATGAAATCATTCCCGTGCCCGATGAGGACTTGCCAGTCGAGCTGCCGGAAGATGTCGACTTCATGCCCACCGGCCGCAGCCCGCTGACCTACCATGAACCCTTCTTCAAGGTTAATGACAGTATGCGGCGCGAGACCGATACCCTGGATACCTTCATGTGCTCGTCCTGGTATCAGTTGCGCTATCTGTCGCCTCATCTGGACAGCGCGCCCTTCGACGCCGAGGAAGCGGCTTACTGGCTGCCGGTTGACGTCTATACCGGCGGGGCGGAACATGCCGTCATGCACCTGCTCTACACGCGCTTCTTCACCAAAGCGCTGCGCGATATCGGCGTTTATGCTGACGCGGCGGCGGCCATGCGCCGTCATGGGCGCGATCCCGAAGGCGCTTTCGACGAACCCATGATCGTCCTGCGCAATCAGGGTCAGGTCTTGGGCGCTGAGCGGCAAGGCGATTTCGCGCTCTGCAGCGGCAGGATGGCCGGCGAGAAGATGCTGGCGGAGCGCGTCGAGGTTGTCGACTGGAATCAAGTGCCGGCCGGCTTTGATGGCATCTTCGGCGAGATCGCGCGCCGGACGGAAGATGTGCTGCATGTGAATATGGCGGGCGTCACGCAATTCGTCGAAGTCCTGCCCGATGCGGAAATCATCATCCCCGATATCCCGGGCGAGAACAACGTGAATCAATTGCGCCACCACCTGGATATCCAGCGCATGTCCAAGAGCAAAGGCAATGTCGTTAATCCCGATGAACTGGTCGGGGATTACGGCGCTGATGTTATGCGCTGCTACTTGATGTTCAACTTCGATTGGCAGAAGGGCGGCCCCTGGAACGAGAGCAATATCAAGGGACCGCAAGGCTGGCTGCACGATGTTTGGGACATCGCTATGGCTGGCGCGCCAACTGGATTGGGCGATTCCGCCGCCGAGCGCGATATCGAGCGCAAGCTGCACCAGACCATCGCCGTGATCAACCGCGGCCTGGAAGATTTCAGCTTCAACACCGCCATCGCCGAGCAGATGAAGTTCAAGAATAGCCTGAAGGCGGCATTGCGCGACGGCTCTATCGGGGCCGACATGTGGCGGGGGGTGATGAACTCAATGATCCGATTGCTGGCGCCTTTCGCCCCGCATATCGCCGAAGAAATCTGGGCGCGGCTGGGCTGGGATTACAGCGTGCATACGCAGCCCTGGCCCGAGTACGACGCGGACAAGGCGCGCGAAGAGATGGTCGACTTGGTGGTAATGATCAACGGCAAGCCGCGCGAGACAATCTCGGTGGCGGTTGATATTGAGCGGGAGCGCGCGCAGGAGATGGCGCTGGCGAGCGGCGCGGCCCAACGCAGTCTGGCTGGCAAGGCGCCAAAGCGTACCATCTTCATCCCGGGGCGCAACGGGACCGACCCCAAGGTGAATATCGTAGTCTAAAATGAAACGCCCCGTCTCGATCGCTCGAAACGGGGCATGCGGTTGCAGGGGACTTTTGCTTTGCTCTGCGGTGACGGGCTTAGCCGCAGCCGCCGCTTAGAACACGTCGGTAGAAGCGGCTGATATAGCCGATTTGCCCTTCGAACTCGACCTTGTACCAATAGCCGTTAATCTCGAAGGCCGACACTTCAGAATTGAGCCAAACCAGTCCGATGATCTCGCCGCCGGGCTCGGCGCGCAGGAAGAGCGTTTCCACCAGTTTGATCTGGCAGCCACTCAACGGGATGGCGTCAAAGATAGGTAAGGTGTTCCCCTCTGGCTCTGGCTGTGGGGCTGAGTCCGGAGTCGCGGCTTCGCGCAGCAGCACCACCGTACCGGCGCGGTCAATCGTGCCGCAAGTCATGCCATCGCGATGATAATGCTCCAGTTCCATGACCATGCGCGGGGCGTAAGCGGCATCCAGGAAGACCAGCCAGCCGTCATCCCGGAAACAGACTTCCAGCCCGCCATTGACATAGCTCCACACATCCACCGCATCAATGAAACCGCGTTGGATCAAGTCCGTCTTTGCAATGACGACCTCTCCGACCATCTGGCACTGGGTGTTCTCCACATAGCCAAATACGGCGACCCTGGACGGCAGGTGGGGGCAGGTGACATCAGGCGGCCGATATTCTTCTGGCTCTTCGTCATCGTCGTCATCGTCATCTTCCAGCTCGTTCCTGCAGTTGTCTTTATACCAGCTCCACTCAGCGGTGTTCAGATATCGCTCGTTCAGCATATACTCGCAACTGTACTGGGCTTGCGTCGCCGGGCCTGCCGCCAGAAGGCAAAGCCAGCAAACCAGCAGCGCTACAATGCCAATTCTCTTGTTGTTCATCGATAGTCTCCTCTCGCCAAATAATACTTATGCTCCTAGTCTACGGGCGCGAACGCAGGGTTCAAGCAAATCTGACTAATAGTAGGCGAGGCGCGTATCGTCCGTAGGCTTGCAGTAGGTTTCCTTCGTCGGCTTCAAAGAAAAACCTCGCCTCGAATGTTTCAGGCGGGGCATCGCAGCGCTCGGCAATGCGCCGGGCTCAACCGCAACCGCCGCGCAAAACTTCCCGATGATAGCGGCTGATATAGCCCGTCACGCCCTCAAACTCGACCTTGTACCAATAGCCGTTGATTTCGAAGACGGGCACTTCAGAATTGAGCCAAACCAATCCGATGATCTCGCCGGCTGGCTCGGCGCGCAGGAAGAGCGTCTCCTCCAGTTTGATCTGGCAATCGCTCAGCGGGATAGCGTCAAAGATGGGTAAGATGTTCCCCTCTGGCTCTGGCTGTGGGGCTGAGTCCGGAGTCGCGGCTTCGCGCAGCAGCGCCACCGTGCCGGCGCGGTCAATCACGCCGCAAGTCATGCCATCGCGATGATAATGCTCCAGTTCCATGACCATACGCGGCGCGTAAGCGGCATCCAGGAAAACGAGCCAACCCTCATTGCGGAAGCAGACTTCGAGGCTGTCCGGCATGACGCTCCACACATCCACCGCATCGATGAAACCGCGCTGGATCAAGTCCGTCTTCGCAATGACGATCTCTCCGACCATCTGGCATTGGGTGTTCTCTATGTAGCCATAGACGGCGACCCTGGGCGGCAAGTGCGGGCAGGTCACATCGGGCGGCGTATACCTGACTGTTTTTTTAAGTTTGCGCTTAGCCCCCCCTGTGCGAACTGTGATGACGCTGTGCCCCAGATGAGGGTTACCGGTAATAACCACAATAATGCGGTAATCCGTGCCCGGCCGCAGCCCATTGATGATGTAGGATGTCCCGTCGGTCCCGCCAACAGGATCATTGCTGTTGCCGCGCGCGGGGCCAATAAAAATATCGTAGCCGTAGCCAGAGGATCCGGGCGTGTCGTCCCAACTCAAAGTGATCGACTTGTCCTCTACGTCCGTGACGCGAAGGTTATTGATTTCGCCCTGCGCCAGCGCCGCATTCGCGCTCAGCAGCGTCGCAGCCAACAAGATGAAGAAGGCGCTTTGGAACAATCGCGCAAGTTTTCCCCTGTTCATCATGTTTCTCCTACCGTTAATAATTCACCTGCCCAAGTCTAGATCTGAGAATCCGTCCGTCAAGCAAGCTCGTTCGATAGTAGACCAGGCGCGTATCGCCCGTAGGCTTGCGGTAGCTTTCTCTCGCCGGCCTTCAAAGAAAACCCCGCCTCGAATGTTTCAGGCGGGGCATCGTAGAATTCGGCGATGCGCAGCGGAGTTCAGATGCAGCCGCCCTGCAAGACCCGGCTGTAGAAGCGGCTGATGTAGCCGATCCGCCCTTCGAACTCGGTCTTGTACCAGTCGCCGCTGACCTCAAAGACGGGCACTTCGGAAAACATCCAGACCAGGCCGATGATCTCGCCAGCCGGCTCGGCGCGGAGGAAGAGCGTCTCCTCCAGTTTGATCCGGCAATCGCTCTGCGGGATGGCATCATATAGGGGCAGGGCATTTTCCTCTGGCTGTGTAGTAGTTGAGGGCGCGGCTTCGCGCAGCAGCACCACTGTGCCGGGTCGGTCAATCGTGCCGCAGATCATGCCATCGCGCTGATGATGCCCCAGTTCCATGACCATGCGCGGGGCGTAAGCGGCATCCAGAAAGACTAGCCAGCCCGTATTGCGGAAGCAGACTTCCACCCCGCCATTGACGTAGCTCCACACATCCACCGCGTCAATGAAACCGCGCTCGATCAAGTCCGTCTTTCCTATGACGACCTCTCCGACCATCTGGCATTGGGTGCCTGTGACATAGCCAAAGACGGCGACCCTGGCCGGCAGGTGAGGGCAAGTCACATCGGTCGGTCTGTTCTCTCGCTCTTCAATCTGTTCCTCTTCTTCATCTGCTTCTTCCTCTTTTGTGCATTGTCTGTAGAACCACTTGTTGGTTTCCTCAAAAATTACATGGCCTCCAGCGTGGATGTGTTCCCACAGGTTCTTACAAGTGTGGCCTCGGTAGACTTGTTGAGCTTGCGCGGGCAGAGCCAGCAGCGCAATGCAGAGCAAGCCAAGGGCAATTGCGGTCGGCGTAAATTGTTTTGCGTTCACTTGTTCGCTCCTTTCCCCCGAAATACTTATTGCTAAGCATAAGTTGCCAGGGCGGCAAGTCAAGCAGAGCGGCGGCATTGTAGTCTAGCCGTATTAGTCCCGTAGGCTGGCGGTAGGGCAGCGAGGCGAATCTCTGCCAGTGGGCGCGCCTCTTGCCATTTTCTGACCATTGGTTATAATGTTGGCATCGTCCCTTTAGCGATTGGAAAGGTATAACCATGCAAGAAGGCGGAATGGACATTGTCGTCAAGTATTGCGCGTCTTGAGGGCACCAACCACAAGCCGTCAGTTTGACGGACGAAATCTTGAACGAGCGCGAAATTGAATACTTCATCAGCAGTTGGAAGTTGATTCCCGGCAGCGGCGGCGTCTTTGACGTCTGGGTCAACGGCGAGTTGATCTTCTCCAAGAAAGAGGTTGGCAGGCACGCCGAGCCAGGCGAGGTCCGCGCCGGCATCATGAAGGCGCTGGAGACAATTCGCCCGGCCGATTTTGAACTGGCCAGCAAGTAACGAGCCAAAAGTTGCGAATCTGCTTTGTAACTGCGCCACACCTACAAAACCGCCCTGTTAAGAATAGTTTAACGGGCGGTTTTTTTGTTGCAGGAAGGCTGGGGGGTCTTGGCATACTTCGATTTCTGTAATAGACTAATACTTAGATACTGGTCAGTGAAGGCGGCGGCTGTCGTCGGCGAATTGCTCAGTATGCGACAAACGTATCTCCTCAGGGAAGGACAGGAAAAATGAAACGACTTGTATTGCTGTCAGTTCTATTGGTTGCCTTGCTCGCTCTAAGCACGGGACTCGCCGCCGCGCAAGACGGTCACATCGTCGAGCGCATCATGGACCGTGGCGAGCTTATCTGTGGCGTGAATTCGGTGTTGCCGGGCTTCGGCACGCAGAATGACGCCGGTGAATTTGAAGGCTTCGATGTGGATATCTGCCGCGCTGTCGCCGCAGCTATCCTGGGCGACGCGAACGCCATCGCTTTCCGTCCGCTGACTGCCGCCGAACGCCCGACCGCTCTGGCTAGCGGCGAGATTGACATGCTTAGCCGCAACACCACCTGGACGCTCAGCCGCGATACCGAGTGGGGCGCCACCTTCGGTCCCACGACCTTCTATGATGGTCAGGGTATCATGGTCAAGGTTGAGTTCGGCGTGAGCACCATTGACGAACTCGGCGAAGAAAGCATCACGATGTGCGCTACCGCCGGCACTACCACCGAACTGAACATCACGGACAAGGCCAATGCGCTTGGGGCCGACTGGGAATTGAATACATTCCCGGACTTTGACGCCATTATGGATGCCTATGAAGCCGGCGCCTGCGATGCCTTCACCAGCGATATCAGCAGCCTGGTCTCGCGCAAGGCCACCTCGGCTGATCCCGCCGCGCATGTGATCCTGCCCGGCGCCATCAGCAAGGAACCGCTCGGACCGGTCAGCCCGCAGAATGACGCCAACTTCGCGGACATCATCCGCTGGGTGGTCTGGGGTCTGCTGAGCGCGGAAGAGTTCGGCATCGACAGCATGAACATTGGCGACTTCATGGATAGCGATGATGCGGGAATCGGCCGTCTGCTTGGCTTGGGCGACAACGTGGCTGGCGACTATCTCGGCATCAACGACGAGTTCATGGTTGACGTGATCACGCAATTGGGTAACTACAGCGAGATCTTTGATCGCAACCTGGGTCCGGATACCATCTTCGGTCTGGAACGCGGCTTCAACGCCCTCTGGACGGATGGCGGTTTGATGTACGCGGCGCCCTTCCGTTAGACCATAGCAGAAGCTGCGAGCAGTAAGTTGCGGGCTGCGTCATCAAAACGGTGGCGCAGCCCGTTTTCTATTTTGGCGCTTCACGCCTTGGTCCGATCGCCGGCGTTTTAGGTTATTTTCAATTGGCAACAAGAAAAATTTGTCAGCCGCGCCGCTATTGCTTACAATTATCGCTTAGATGGACGCGCCCCGATTCGAGAATCGAGTTATAGGGACGAATCAATGTCATTGCAGAGCGAGAGCAGACCGAGCGACAACCTGCTGCCGGCTGTCTTCCGCGACGGCCGTATTCTGCAGGGCATCGCCCAGATCATCTTCGCCTTCATTGTTGTCATCGTGTTGAACGATTTGCAGACGCGGATCAATACCGCGCTGGAATCGACGAATCAGTCCCCGAATTTTGAATTCCTGCAGAACCGCGCCGGCTTCGACCTGGCCGATTCCGGCAGCTATTCCTCCAACGATCGTTATATTGACGCCTTCCGCGTCGGTTTCATCAATACCTTGCGCGTGGTTTTGCTGGGCTTGGCCGCGACAACCGTCATCGGCATCATGGTCGGCATCTTCTTGTTGAGCCGGAACTTCTTGCTGCGCACCCTGTCTCGCGCATACGTCGAAGTCTTGCGCAACACGCCAGTACTCTTGCAGATCTTCGCCTGGTTTTATATCGCCATCTTCGCCTTGCCGCCGCAGCAAGAAGCGATCGCCTTCCCCCAAGAGGGCATTCGAAATCTGCCCCTGCTGCAATTTGCCTTCTCGCTTGTCGTCATACTGGCAATCTGGCAATACAGCGGGGGGCTGCGCCGCCCGGCCTGGCGCACCGGCGTTCGGCAAGTGGGCATCGCCATCGTCGTGCTGGTCAATCTCTTCGGCATTGTGCTGGTTGGCTCCGGCACGCCAATTGAATTCCTGCCCGGCATTTACATCAGCATCAAAGGCGTCGCCATATTCGAGTTGATACCGTCCTCGCTCTTCGGCGTGTGGATGGTATTCGTCGTCATTGGCATCGTCGTTGCGATCTTGCTTTGGCGCTACTTCGGTTTCATCACCGAAAGCACCGGGCAGCCAATCGCCAAAGCCCGAATCGCGCTTATCGTCTTGATTGGGTTTGTGCTGCTGGGCTGGCTTGTCATGGGCATGCGTCCAACGCCTTCGGTCATAGCGGTCTATGATGAAGAGCGCGATGTCACGGTCGAAATGCCTTACGACGATGCCTTTGAATCGGGCATGTTGACGATTGAGCAGGAGTTGGAATATACGCGTCAGCCGCTGATTTTCCGTCCGCCGATGCTGGACCGCCGCGGGCGAAATGTGGAAACCGGCATCGAGATATCTCCTTCTTATTTGGCGATCTTCCTGGGGTTGGTGATTTACACATCCGCCTTTATCGCCGAGATCGTTCGCGCGGGCATCCAGGCCGTGCCCAAGGGACAGTTGGAGGCGTCGCGGGCGCTTGGCTTGTCCCAAGGCGATATGCTGCGGTTGGTCGTTCTGCCGCAGGCGCTGCGCGTCATCATCCCCCCGCTTGGCAATCAGTTCCTCAATCTATCTAAGAACTCCAGCCTGGCGATCGCCGTCGCTTATACCGATATCTATCAAGTAACTTTCACCATCATCAACCAGTCAGGCCAGTCGGTCACAGGAATGGTGATGGTGTTGCTGGCTTATCTCTTTATCAGCCTTTGCATATCGCTGGTTATGAATTTGGTCAATCAACGCTTCCAATTGGTGACGAGGTAAGAGCCCAATGTCGGAACAGCCAACCGCTGATGCGACTAAGACCATCATCCATCATGAAGATGAAGGCTCTCGGCCGCCGCCGACGCTGGAAGTTGGCTTGGTTGGCTGGATGCGGCAAAATCTCTTTGGCTCGCCCGCCGATGTCATCGTAACGATACTCTCTTCGCTGCTGATACTGTTGCTGGTGTTTGGCTTTTTCGATTGGGCGATCGGGTCGGCCAACTGGTTCGCCATCGTCAACAATCAGCGCTTGTTTATGATGTCATCATTCGAGCCCGTCTTCGAATGGCGTCTCGCCCTGACAGTGCTGATATCCGCGCTTCTGACCGGCGTGAGCCTGGCCGCCTGGGTGCGCCGCTCCCTGCGTATAGTCGTTGGCATCGTCTTGGCGGTGATTGTATTGTTGGCTGCCCTGCCGCCGATCATCGAATCGGCTATTCCGCAGCCCTATTCTTATTTCACTGCGGGCAACATCGAGATAAGGGATCGCGCCTCGACCTTGAGTCCGCAGCGAGATCTGGCGTTCATCGCCAAAGCCGGGGAGACAGTCTCCCTGCGCCTCGCGCTGGATGAAGCGGTCGATATTCAGACCTTGAGCAAGCTCGCCGGTTTTTCCGATCGCGCGACAAACGCCTTGGCGAACGCCGCCGGCAATCGCCTGCACCAGCAGTCGGCAACCGGGCTTGCCTTCGATCAAATGCGCAGCGGCGAATTGACCGAAGGCCTGGAAGAACGCACGCGTCTCACGATCCGCACCTTCACGCGCACCAACGATATGCTCGCCTCAACAACGCAATATGTCAGACATATCGGCGGCCGCCTGACTGGCGGGGATGCCCAGGTATCTCAATTGCGGCTCTGGCTGGAGCGCCTGGAACGCGCCGCGAGCGGTTTGGACCCGCGTGAAACCATGATCCTTGACGCGCTGGAAGCGGTCGAGGATGGCGCAGTCAACCTGTCGATGACCGACAACATTACGGCCGATCTTCGGGGCGTCATTACACATTTGACCACGGTCACGCTCGACAGCGAGCAGTTGGAAGACCTGGGGGAATTGCTGGTCGCGCAGTTGTCTGAAGACTTCATAGGCCAGCCCGGCCAGAGCGATGACGACGAGGAACTCATCCAACCCTCCGAGCGCGAAACCGAATTCTTGCGCGATATGTTCGTGCGCTTGCTGACGCCGCAATCGGTCCTCGATCTTTACGATCTCGGCAACACGCCTATGGCAGTTTCCATCCGTGACGCGCGCTCGCTTGAAGTCTTGGCCGAGGGGCTGCTCGGGAGCGCCGGCGATGAGCTGTCCTACGATATCCCGGCGGATGGCTGGTACCTCTTGACGAAGGACGCAATCGAGGGCGAAGAAGGCACGGCGATCCTGGCGGCGCGCGGCATCCACCCCATCGTGGAGCGGACGCTCAGCGCCACCGAGTCTCGATTTGTTCGCCTGACCGACAACGAATTGGCCATCACCGAGAGCCGCCCGGCGATCGATGGCAAAAACATCCCCTTTGTCGTGCTCATCGACAATCAGTTCCGCGGCTTGCGCGATCTGCAAACTTATCTGGTCCATTTCATCCCGCCCTTCTTTAAGCAGATCGAAGCGCTGCTCTTGCCATTTTTCATCACGGTCGTCTGGGGTTATTTGGTCGGTCGCGCTCTATCTCATTTGCTTGGCGAGAATTCCGTATTCAACCATCGCAATAATCGATTGGCCCTGCTGGCTTTGTCGCTGACGCCGCTGCTGATCCTGCTGGCGTATTTTGCGTTTCTGGGTGGCGCCGGCGCAGTTGACGGATTGCTGGCCATTGTTCTCAAGCTGGCGGCCGCATTTGGCGTCGTGCTGCTCGCGCGCCGTATCGAAGACTGGCTAAACGCCGCCAACCGCGGCGAGGGCGCCGAAGGCTCGCTCAACCGCGCGCTGGTTTATGGCTGGGGTATCTTTCCCTTCGCGATGTTCGCGCTGGGTTCCGGGGTTGGCGGGCTCTCCGGAGCGACGATTGGCAGCGTGGCGGGCGGCTTGATCTGGCTGCTGCTGATGTATTTCATCGGCTTGAATTTCCAGGGCGCTTTGGGTTATGCCATGCTGGTCGGCGGTTTCTTCGCTCAAGTCGCGCAGGCGGCTGTGATCAACCTGGTCTGGGACGGCTGGTATAGCGACCCGCTCAGCTCCCTCGCGCTATGGCTCGCCATTGCCGCCATCGGCGTATTTGCGGGAACGCGCGGCGCGCGGCTGAGGAGCAGCCTCGACTTTAGCCTGAAGCGCTATGGTTATCTCATCTCCTCCATCGCCTTTGTCTTTGTGCTGCTGGATACGAATATGCTTTCCGAAGCGAGGGATGGTTCCGCGCCCTTGTTGGCGGGCTTGGCGGTAATATTTTGGCTGGGCTGGATGTTCTTTAGCGGCGCGACCCGCTGGAGCTCCAATCGAATCATCACCGGTCTGCTCTTGCTCACGTACCTGTGGATGCAGAGCTGGACGCTGGTCGATCGCTGGTCGACGATCTACTTCATCCTGTGGCTGATTGTTGGCGCGCTGGCTTTCAAGCGCGGGGAAAAGGCCCAGGATGAAAAACGCAAGGTGGAAGACGCGCAAAGCGGCCCCTTGTTCCATCGCTATGCCAGGCAGGGTCCCATGATCGCCGCCGGCGCCTGGATCGTGGCGCTCTTGCTCCTGCCGAGCCTGGTCGTTGGCTTGGATGCCCAGGGCGTCCTGCAAACATCGCCTGATGATCTGCTGCCCCTGTCCGACAAGCGGTTGTGGGGCGGTCTGATGATAACCCTGCAGCTGACCATCCTCGGCATCGGCGCTTCCTTCCCGCTCGGCTTGGCGCTGGCGCTGGGCCGGCGCAGTAATTTGCCAGCCGTGAAATACGCCTGCATCCTCTACATTGAGGTGGTGCGCGGCGTTCCCCTGATTACGCTGCTCTTCCTGGCCGTGCTGCTGGTGCCCCTGGTCGATCCCACACTGGCTTCAATCGAGAACGTGGTGCGGGCTTGGGTCGCCATCACCTTGTTCAGCGCCGCTTACCTGGCGGAAAATGTCCGCGGCGGTTTGCAGTCGCTTGATACCGGCCAGACCGAAGCGGCGCAGGCAGTAGGCTTGTCAACCTGGCAAACCACGATTCACATCCTGTTGCCCCAAGCCTTGCGCGCGGTGATACCGGCTCTGGTCGGGCAATTCATCTCGCTGTTCAAAGACACATCGCTGGTCTCCATCATCGGCTTGGCCGATGTCACCGGCATCGCCAATCGCGTCGTCGCGCAGCCGGAATTCCTGCAAAAACGCCAGGAGACCTTTCTATATGCCGCCATCATTTATTTTGTCTTCAGTTATATGATGTCATATATCAGCCGCCGGATAGAAGCGACCGGCTCCGGCGCGGTACGGGCCGAGCGCTTGTGAGCGAATCGCCGCCTATGGCGCGACTATCGAGCGGATGAGAATCGCGGAGGTTCACATGCAAGACAGCAGCACACAAGTCATGGCGGGCGACGAGCCGATCATCTTCTGTCGCGAAATGAACAAGTGGTTCGGCGATTTTCACGTCCTGCGAAATATTTCGCTGGAAGTGATGCCGCAAGAAGTGCTTGTGATCATTGGGCCTTCAGGCTCGGGCAAATCCACCTTGATCCGCTGCATTAATCGCCTGGAAGAGCATCAAGACGGCACAATTATCGTCAACGGCATCGAACTGAGCCACGATGTACAGAATATCGCCGAAATCCGCCGCGAAACCGGCATGGTCTTCCAGCAATTCAACCTCTTCCCGCATTTGACCGTCATGGACAATATCACCCTGGCGCCAATGAAAGTGCGACACTGGGCCCGCGACCGAGCCGAGCAGCGGGCGATGGACTTGCTCGAGCGCGTCGAAATCCCGGAACAGGCATTTAAGTATCCGGGTCAGCTTTCCGGCGGGCAGCAGCAGCGCGTCGCCATCGCGCGCGCCTTGGCGATGGAACCGAAGATAATGCTCTTTGACGAGCCGACCTCGGCGCTCGATCCGGAGATGATCAAGGAAGTGCTGGATGTCATGAAAGAGTTGGCGCGCACTGGCATGACCATGCTGGTCGTCACGCACGAGATGGGCTTCGCGCGGGAAGTCGCTGATCGCGTCATTTTTATGGATATGGGGCGCATCGTCGAGGAAGGCCCGCCGGAGAACTTCTTCAGCCCCGATATCGTGCACCACCCGCGCACACAGGAATTCCTGGACCAGATCTTGTAGCTGCCGCTTGCCATCGCAGCATCGCGAGGGGTATGCGGATGAATGCCGGTCCGCCACGCGCGTCGACAGCGTTCGATTTCGCCTTGCGGCTATTAAGCGGCTGATAGGCGCTGGAGCAACGCCGGTCATAAAAAATCGCATTGAGGCTGAACGTCTGCCTTAATGCGATTCGAGCTAGGGGCAACTTCGCGGTTTGCGGCGAGTGACAAGTTGTCGCGAGTCAGCCGCTGCTGTCGCTGCCGAATACAACCGTATCCGGATAGAAGGCGGCCCAAGCGAACCAGAAATGCGGAAAGGCGTTGAGCGCGTCCAACTGCGTTCCGGCCAGCTCTCCCCTGATGGCGCTGCCGAATATATTCCAAACGCTGCCCGTTTCATTGTCGACGATCTCGCCGTCTTCAATGCTGAAACTCAACGTCGCCCCGTCGATTGCTCGATCAAATATCGCCGCCATCCCGGCGTCATAGGACTCGTCGATTCTGGCGGCGTCAAGCGCGCTATAGGCGCCCGGCTGCCAAATGACGACGATGTCTCGATCGACGAAGGTGTCGTTCACGACGAATTCTTCCGATAGCAGGGCAAAGGGATAGGCGATACTGGCGTCATCCAGCGCCAAGCCCATGACTCGTTCGGTCGCGGCCAGGCGCGGGTCGGGACTGCCGTTAAACAGGAAGGGGCGCGCGCTGCGGTCGTAGCCGGCGTAGGGATTGCTGCCGTAAAAACGGCCTTGCGTTGAAAGGACCTCGCCTTCGGGATATTGCGCCTTGAAGGCGCCATAACCGACCAACTGCGACGGCACAATATCCAACAGGGTTCCTGTATATTCGCCAACGATGCCTTCGCCGGTCAACTGCTGCCAGAAGGATTGCGTCAGGTCATCCCACATGATCAAGTCGCTGTTGCGCAGCAGGCCGCTTACGCCGAAGCGCAGCGTCGCCTCCCCGATTTGCCGATTGTAAACGATTGCGCTGTTGCAGAGCGGACAGAAGGTGACCGCTATTGGCGTATCGCCTATCGTGTCATTGGCGATTTCATGGCGAGTCAAGATGGCCAGCGGATAGGCGCGGGCAATGCCGTCAACTTCCACAGCGATAACAGGCGATGCTGCTTGAAGCCAGAGGTCGGCGGTCGCCAAATCGTCAAATTGTGGATTGTCGATTGGCGGGATGCCATCGCGGCCGACGCCGCCCGAGATGATCTCATAGAATATGCCATCCACGCTCCGGCAAACATCAGTCAGATTCCAGACCGATTGCCAATTGGCCAAGACCCCGTCGTCATCGAAAGGCGCCGGAGGATTGTCGCAACTGAGTTGAGCCTGCGCCGACGCCGGCATCAAAATGAGCGCCATCAGCAGAAGTGCGAGTTTCATTGTTCGATTCATCATTCGTCCTTTGTTTTTGATACGGTCTTGCCCAGGCGCTCGGATGTTGGCGCTCCGGGTGAACCCCTCCAATGCGCCTGCAAGATGCTGACGCCCGGCCTAATCCTGCCCATAGACCAAAGTATCGGGCTGGAATGCTGCCCAGGCGAACCAAAAGTGAGGGAAGGCGTTTATCCAGCGCAGCTCGCGGCCTGCAAGCTCGCCGTCAATCGCTTCACCGTAGCCGTTCCAGTTGGAATTGGTCGCATCGTCTGTGAATGTTCCGTCGGCGTTGGCGCTGAATTTGAGGACCATGCCGTCCAAGGTAGCTTCATACATGCCGGCGCCGCCGATGTCGCGGGCATTGTCGATGATATAATCACCGAGAGCGCTGGCCACGCCGCCCTGGAAAAAGACCGCGACCGGCGTCTCCGCCACCACATCGTTAAGCACGCCTGCGCCGCGCAGAACCTCAAACGGATACGCGACCGGGATGCCATTAATCTCAGCTGCCAGTACATGCGCGACCGGCGGTGACACACGCGGATCAACCTCGCCGCGGAACAAGAAGGGCGTGCCGGGCCTGCTATCGTAATTGGAATAGGGATTGACGCCGTACTGCCGATTGTAACCCGTCTCGCGGGACATGACCAGACCATCAGGATGCCGCTCGGCAAAGCTGCCAAAGCTCACAACTTGCGATGGCACGATTCCCAGGAATACGCCCGCATGCGCGCCGGCCAGACCCTCGCCGGTCAATTGCTGCCACCAGGACTCCGTCTCGAAATCGAACATAATCAGATCGCTGTTGCGCAGCAGGCCGCTCACGCCGAATTCGAGTACGTCATCCTTCACTCGGCGATCGAAAGTAACCGAGCTGTTGCAGAGCGGACAGAATGTAACCGCGACGGGCGTATCGCCGATCACGTCATTGGCGATCTCGTGCCACATGAGAATAGCCAGGGGATAGGCGCGCGCCTCCTTATCAAGTTCCACAGCTATCACCGGTGAGCGCTCGCTGAGCCAATCCGCGGCCGCTGCAACGGATTCCAGCGCCGGGTCTGTCACCGCCGGGATGCCGTTCTTGACCGGATTGCCAACCAGGATCTCGTCGAAGTTCACAACGCTTTGGCAGAAGTCGGTGGACCAGTTGGCCGTCCTCAAGTTGCTGGGCGCGCACTCGCTTTCACCGGACACCTGCGTGACCAAGAACCCTATCAGCAGGGCGCTGACCGCCAGGGCGATCAGTGTCTTGAACAGCGCTCGCTGGCTCCGTGGCAAATCCTTGTACATTCAGGTTGTCCTCTCTTGGCAAGCTTCCACGAGCAGGCTAACCTCAGCTCATTACAATATCGTTACGCGTAGACATCTTTGGGCAACCCCTCGTTTTCCGCCCAATTCTGAGAATACTGTTGCCGTTTTTGCGATCCACCGGTGATATACTAGGCGCTGCGTAATATACGAAATTTTGTGTTTGCCAGCATGTGGAATCGCGCCGGCTGGGCGCTTGCCGGTCTTGCTATGCTTACGCAGCGGGAGATCATCTTGCGCTTCCTCGCGCCAAGGCGGCGGCGTACATTCACCGTCGCCGCTATCATCACGGTTTTGATCTTGCTCGCGCTCGAGCTGTTATTAGTTCTGCGTGGCATGCCGACCTACTATTCAACTGAACCGCCAGACTATCGCCTCAGCGCATCGAACTGGTGGACCTGTGGCGCGGCTGGCTGCCACTATGTTCACGATGCAGTGCTCTCCGCTTGCGACTCAGGCGAGCTCGAAGGACGTGTCTGCGCAGTGAATCAACAAGGGTATTCCGATGCGGATGACTTTGCCTGGGAGGAAGACTTTGAAGACAAAACCCGCGTATTGCTGATCGGTGATTCGGTCACCTATGGCATGAGTGCTGATGTCGAGTGGTCATTTGCCGAGAAACTCGATGCAGAATTTCCCGCGACTGTCATCTGGAATACAGGCATGCCTGGCGGCGGCACGCACCAGGCCCTGGCAGCTTTTAATGTATATGCTCCAATTCTACGACCGCATCTCACTATCTTCGCTTTCGTGACCAATGATTTTGATGACAACCTGATGCCCATCAATTCCTGGCTGAACGCTATAGACCCAAATGGCAATGCAGTCGCCATTCGAATGTACGAAGTGGATTACGCGGAGAATGTCATTTCTTACGAAGTTAGCGATATCGAGTATTTCCAAACGCATTGGAAGTTTCCGCCGGCGAATGAACTTGAACGGCAGTTGGGGCTTACTCGCCTCGGTACCTTGTTGCTGCGTTTGATCGACAGTCTGGAAGCGGAAAGGCCGGTCGATGCGCGGTTCGAGCGGCGCCAGCAGGTCACTCGAGAATACCTGCGAGAATTGCGCGATATCGTTAATGAGCAGGGATCCGAGTTCTTGCTGCTCCTGGTTCCGGGACCAGATGATATTGGCCGCCCGGGCCTGCGTTATCAACTGGCGCGCGAGATAGTGAACAGTCTCGCGATCGCTTATATTGATCCGATCGATTGGCTCGAGGTACCGATAGACTATGCGCCCTTGCCCGATGACCACTGGAGCAACGCGGGCCACCAGAAAATCGGCGCCATACTCATCGACTGCGTCAATGAATTTATCGCCAGCGGAGATATCTCCGATTGCGCTCATGTTACAATGCCGCCAAACTAGAGCCCAATCTGCCAACTCAGCGCGACAAGTCTCAACCCGGTGACCAAAATACGCAGCACCTACATCTGCTCCAATTGCGGCAAACGCAGCCCGCAGCCATTCAAATTGTGCCCGGGCTGCCGCCAGTTTGACACGATGCAAGAACACCGCGAGGAAGCCCGCCGCGCCAGCGCTCGCCGCAAAGCCAGCGCCGCCGACCGCGCGATCACGCCTCTGACCCTATCGGAAATTGATACCGGGCAGGACGCCCGCATTCCCGTGGGGATCGCGGAGTTCAGCCGCGTTCTCGGGGGCGGCCTGGTGCCGGGCTCATTGATATTGCTCGGCGGCGAACCCGGCATCGGCAAATCCACCCTGGTGCTGGAGCTTTCCGCGCAACTCGCCGGGGCGAACGGCGGCGTCCTGTACGTAAGCGGCGAGGAAAGCGCGAGACAGATAAAACTGCGCGCCGACCGTCTCAAGTTGAGCGCGCCCGAACTCTATCTGCTGACGGAAACCGATCTCGACATCATCCTCGAGCAAGCCAAGCGTCTTGATCCGATGCTTGTCGTGATTGATTCGATCCAGACGACCAGGGATCCGGAGTTGGATGCAGCGCCCGGTTTGATCGCGCAAGTGCGCCACTGCGCGACGAAACTTCAAGAACTGGCGAAATCCAGCGGCATCAGCATCCTGCTTATCGGCCACGTCACCAAAGACGGCAATATCGCCGGCCCCCGAATCCTGGAGCATATCGTTGATGCTGTGCTCACCCTCGAGGGCGATCCCTTCGGGCAGTACCGCCTGCTGCGTAGCGTCAAGAACCGCTTCGGCGCAACCAGCGAGGTTGGCGTTTTTGAAATGCGCGGCAGCGGCCTGGCCCAGGTGGAAAACCCGTCCGAAGCCTTCCTCGAAGAGCGCCTGATCAATGCGGCCGGCTCCGCCATCGCCATCACCATGGAAGGCTCGCGCCCCTTGCTCATCGAAATGCAGGCCTTGACCAGCCCCTCCGCTTTTGGCAATCCACGACGCACGCCAAACGGCGTCGACTTGAATCGCCTGCTGCTCATCAGCGCTGTCTTGAGCAAGCGCATCGGCCTGAAGCTCTGGGAGCAAGACATATTTGTCAACGTGATCGGCGGCTTAAAAATCTCCGAACCCGCTTCCGATCTCGCGATGGCGCTGGCGATCGCCTCAAGCTATTACGATCATCCCTTGCCGGCTGACCTCGCTATCGTCGGCGAAGTCGGCTTGAGCGGCGAAATTCGGCGGGCGGGCCAATTGGCGGCGCGGCTCAACGAAGCGCGGAAGATCGGCTTCAAACGCGCGCTTGTGCCCCGGCTGGGGCGCCATACGGAGGACCTGCCGGACGGGATGCAACTCATCGAAGCGCGCAGCGTGGCTGAGGCTTTGCGCGCCTTGTTGCCTCCGGATCGTCAGGCAAAGTGAATACGATTTCGGCCCGCTTGCGGGAATGCCTATCAGGCGAGACGCGATGCGCCGCTAGTCGCTGTCCTCGCGTTCGAAGATTAGCGTTTCTAATGCCAGTTCAATGACCGCGCGGTTGTATTCAATCTGGTCAGGCACAGGCAGCCCGCCGAATGTCACGACGTACAAGTAGAAGCCGTCAACGATGTAATACTGGAAGCTGATTGCCTCCGGCGATTCGGCATTCGGGAGCAATACTACCATATAAGCAGCGTCGTAGCGTTCCAACTCGAAATCATTTGGTTCTACTAGAATTGCCAGTGTTTCCCGCAGCATTGTTTCGTAAGTCTTCGCGGCTACGAGCGCTGAAAGCTGGACAAGCATGGGTTGTCTTGTCACTGAGATATTGGCTAAATGACCCGCTTCAGCATTCGTCTGGTCAAATGCTGCGAAACGGAACATCTCCGCATCGCTTACGAGGGTTTCAAAGAGGGGTTGCAACTCCGGATCTGAAAGAGCGGAACCTTCATCCAAAACAACCAGCTTGCCTTCTATCACCGGTTGTTCGAAACTATCGGGAAGCCAAATTGTAACGTCACGATCCTTGTATTCTTTCCAAGAGATATCGAGCAACTCGGGCAAATCTTCACTGAGTTCTTCAATCTGTGTCAACAAGACGTCAGGCAGGCCTTCAAGCTGCCTGGATTCTTCCTGCGCCTTTACACGCGCTAGTGTTAAGAGGATCAGCGATAGCAGGGCAAGAGCCAGCAAAGCCGCGCGCCAGAATGGAGGCCACAGCAGCCCCATTGCGATCTCGCGAGACCTTGCATTTGCGCAGGGAATATGCGCAGCAATTGTTTTTATCCGCAGGGCTGGATAGCTGGCCATAACAATTCCTCGCAGATTCAAAATGCTCTCAAGAACTATACTTCATCAGCGTCTTCCAACGAGCTAAGGATACTTCCGGTTGAGCAGGCGGGCGTAGGGAATCGTCTCGCGCACATGGCTCAAACCGCAGATCCAGGCGACCGTGCGTTCAATGCCGATGCCGAAGCCGGCGTGCGGCACCGTGCCGAACTTGCGCAGATCCAGATACCATTCGTAAGCTTCTCGCCCCAAACCCATCTCGTCAATGTTCGCCGCCAGCAAGTCCAGGTCGTGGATGCGCTCGCTGCCGCCGATGATCTCGCCGTATCCTTCCGGCGCCAGCAGATCGACGCTCCGGCAGACCTCGGGCCGCCCCGCGACCGGCGTCATATAAAAGGCTTTCACAGCGGTCGGATAGTGGTAGACGAAGACCGGCTTGTCAAACATCTCCGCCAGCGCTGTCTCATGCGGGCTGCCGAAGTCCTCGCCCCATTCGATTGCCAGCTCGGTTTTCCGCTGCGGATCGTCGATTTCGGCATGGTATGCTTTCAGGCGCGTGACCGCGTCATCGTAGCTGATGCGAGCGAAAGGCCCCGTGATAGCCGCGAGCTTGCTAAGATCGCGGCCGATGATCTCCAACTCTTGCCCGTGCTTGGCCAACACCTGCTCGACGACATTGCAGACCAAACCTTCTTCAATGTCCATCAGCGCTTCCATCGAACAAAAGGCGATCTCCGGCTCGAGCATCCAAAACTCGATCAGATGACGCCGGGTCTTCGACTTCTCGGCGCGGAAGGTTGGCCCAAAGCAGTAGACCTTGCCGAATGCCATGATATTGGCTTCGTTATAAAGCTGCCCGGTCTGCGCCAGAAACGCCGTTTCGCCGAAGTAATCGACGTCAAAAAGCGTCGTAGTCTCTTCGCCGGCCGCCGGCGTGATTATCGGCGTGTCAACCAGCAGAAAACCCTGATCGTCCAGCCAATCGCGCATCGCCTTGATGATCGTGGCACGGATCCGCAATATCGCCCATTGCCGGTTGCTCCGCACCCACAAGTGTCGATGGTTCATCAGAAACTCGGTGCCGTGCTCCTTCGGGCTGATAGGATACTCATCCGCTTGCTGCAGCAATTGCAATCGCTGAATGCCGACCTCGAAGCCGCCGGGGATACCGGGCGCGCGCGCATCCGCCCGCACGACGCCGCTGATAACGACGGACGACTCCTGCGTCAATCCGCGCGCGATCTCGAAGTCCTCCGGCGTCATCTCCTTCTTGAAGGCGACGCATTGCGCCTGCCCGCTGCCATCGCGCAGCAGGATAAACTGCAAGCGTCCCTTGCCCGTGCGATTGTAGACCCAGCCGCGCACGGTGACCTCTTCGCCCTCGTATGCCGCAATGTCTTTGATCTGTATAACTTTGGCCAAAGCCCAACCCTCGCGGAATCCCTCACCCTATGCGGCGGGATTATAGCATATTCTCGCCGCTGCTTGCGCTTGACTCTTTAATAGTCCGGGCGAGCGGGAGCTTTGTCCGCGGTCAGACTTCGACCAGCGAACCCTCGGCCGCCCGCAGCAGCCGATCCCAAACCGCCAGCCCCAGGCCGCGCTTCTCCGGCGCTCGCGCGATGATCAGGTCGACGCCTTGTTCATCCAGGGCGCGCATCGCGGCGAAGAGGCGTTTGGCCGCCTGCTCGTCCCCCGTCCCCAATCGCTCTATCTTGACGTTAAACCCGCAAAAGGCGGCCGCGTCAGCATCGTCCGCCATGAGGCCGATGTTCTGATGTCGCTCAATTTCGGCGCCCATCGCCGCCCGCACCGCCAGATCATCGTCGCCTTGAAATACGAGGAGTCGCGCCCGCGGCGAATAATGCTTGAGCATGCTGCCCGGCGCCGGCGCGGCCTCATCTTCGCCCAGCAAACGCGGCCTGAAATCCAGCTTGGGAATGAACTCGCGCAAGGCTTCCAGGGATACCCCGCCCGGTCGCAAGACTTGCGGTCCCTCGTCAAGCAGGCTCAGAATTGTGGATTCCACGCCGATAGCGGTCTTGCCGGCGTCCAGCAAGACATCGACCGCATCGCCAAGGTCATCCAGCACGTGCTGCGCTGTCGTCGGGCTGGGGCGGGAAAAGCGATTCGCGCTCGGCGCGGCGATAGGCGCGTCCGCCGCCATGAGCAGGGCCAAAGCCACCGGATGATCCGGCACGCGAACCGCGACCGTATCCAGTCCCGCCGTAAGATTCAGCGGGATTTTCGTCGCTTTCTTCAGCACCAAAGTCAGCGCGCCCGGCCAAAACTGACGACCGAGCGCGTAGGCCAGCCCAGGTATCTCCCGCGCGACCGCCGGCAATTGCTCCATGCTGGCGATATGCACAATGAGCGGATCATTGGCGGGCCGGCCCTTGGCGCGGAAAATCTTGTCGACCGCAGAGGCGTCCCAGGCTTTCGCGCCTAAGCCGTACACCGTTTCCGTAGGGAAGGCGACCAAACCGCCCGACCCTATGGTCTCCGCGGCGAAGTTGATGCCCTCCGCCGCGGGCTGTTTCGCATCGAGGCAAATGCGGCGCATGCTCGTCGGTGTAGTCTTGGCCGCTTGTGTCATGGTTAAGTCTTGATACTCCCGCCCTGAAGAATTCGGCTGTATTTTACCATGCCCGCCCCCAGCCGCCTGAAATCGCTTTTCGGCGACCTCAAAAAATAGCGAACATTCGTTCTTTCTTTCTACTCAATATCATGATACACTCTCCCTATGGATCAATTATCGCAAGCTCTCAATCGCGGCGTCCCACCGATGCCCTCCGCCGATTTCCTCCTTCAGCCCCGCGCCCTGGGTGCTGTTCAAAGGCAGTCAGGGGCCGAAGCCGGCGGTTGCGCCGCTGCCCCGGCATACCAAATTCATACCGGCAGCCGCCTGCCTTTTGTCCGTTTCGCCCAGAAAACTGTGTCTAATGTCCGAAAAATATTTTTTATTGTCCGACTTCGTCCGTTTTGGACAATATACAAACCAAAAACAAATACTGCTCGGGAGCGACTGCAAGCTGACTGCATGATAACTTCGCTAAAGCAACGATCTGTAGGGGCGACATGCCATGTCGCCCGAAACCACAAGTCGCAGCCGCAGCGGACGACCATCGCTGAACTCGGCGCCAAGAACTAATTGAAGCGATTGCCCTGAACGATTGCATTAGTGTCTAGCTTGGACGCGCTTCGCTTTTGGCGCTTATAATAGAATTAAACAGGCTCATGGAGGACGACGCGATGACCATCTTGATCACTGGCGCAGCCGGCTACCTGGGCAACCAAACCGCGAAGAAACTGGTGGCGATGGGCAGGCCGGCGCGCGCGCTCGTGCGCACTCGGGCCAAAGCCAGTTTGCGCTTGGGCGATATTGCCGATCGCATCGACATCGTCGAGGGCGATGTCACCAAACCCGCCTCCCTCGCCCCCGCCATGCGCGATGTATCGGCCGTGATTCACTACGTCGCCATCGCGATGGAAAAAGGCGGGCAGACTTACGAATCGGTGAATTATCAAGGCACGGTTAATGTCTTGAAGGCGGCCGAGGCAGCCGGCGTACAGCGTTTCATCAACATGAGCCAAAACGGCGCCCGCGCGGATCTGCCTTATCGCTTCCTCGCCAGCAAGGGCCGCGCCCAGCAATTCGTCGCCGCGTCAGATATGCGCTGGACCGCGCTGCGTCCCTCCGCCATATTTGGTCCCCAAGATGAATTCTTCAATACCTTCGCCCGTTTGCTAAAGCTCAGTCCAATCGTCTTCCCGCTGATCGGCGGCGGCAAAGCCGAGTTCCAGCCGGTGTCGGTACATGATGTGGTTGAGGCGGTCATCCGCTGCCTGGACGACGATAGCACCATCGGCGCCGAACTGGCGCTGGGCGGCCCCGAAGCGCTCAGCCTGGGCGAAATTGAAAGGCGCATTATCGAGGCGCTGGGCGCATGGCGCATCCTGCTGCCAGTGCCGGTTGGTCTGCTGCGCCCGGTCGTCCGCGTGATGCAGGCGCTCCTGCCCGGCTCGCCCGTCAGCACCAGCTTGCTGGACTTGCTGGCAGTGCCGAATACCGTGCCGGACAACGCCCTCGTCAATCACTTTGGCATGGAGCCGATACCCTTCTCCGGCGCGAATATCGCCTACCTGCGGGATAATACCCTGAGCGATACCCTGGCGAAGTTCTTCGGCAACGCGACGATCAACTAAGCTGCAAGAGCTCGTCAAAGATGCTCTCATAGGCGGCTGTGGCGGCTGCGAGGGAGAATCCCGTCTCGACCCGCTGCCTTCCCGCTCTGCCCATCTTGCCGCGCAGTTCCGCATCGCCGAGCAAGCGTCGCGCCCGCGCCGCCAGCGCCACCGCATCGCCGCTTTCGACCAGATAGCCGGTCACGCCATCCGCCACCGTCTCGGCCGGTCCGCCGCGCCGACCGCTTACGACAGGCCTGCCGCAAGCCATCGCCTCGAGGTTGGCTTTGCCGTAACTCTCAAACTCGGACGGGCAGACGACGACATCAGCCGCCGCGTAGACCATTTCGATATCCTCGCGAAAGCCGATGTAGCGCAGGTTGTCGCGCAGCGCGGCGCTGTCGGCTGCCCGCGCCAGGATAGCATCGCGATAGCGCTGATCGGCCGCCGCGCCGAAGGTGTCATCGCCCGCGATGATGAACTGCGTCGCCGGCAATTCCGCCAGCAGGCGCTCGGCCATATCCTGAAAAATGTGGTGGCCCTTCACCCGCTGGAAGCGCCCCGCCATGGCAACGACCTTGGCCCCCTCGCCGAGACCGAGCTCGCGGCGCAGGCGCATTGCGTCCAATCCCGGATGAAAGCGCTTGGTATCGACGCCGGAATACAAGACCGGCACGACATCCGCCGACATGAATGGCGGCGCACCGAGGAAGCCGTCGCGGATCGCCTTCGAGCGGGCCACAGTCCGCAATCTGCGGAAGAATGCCTGTTGCCAGGGCTTCGGCCGAAACCACCAGCCGTGTACGGTCCACATCAGGGGGATGCCCGCGCGCCGCGCCGCCGGGGCGAGGAAGGGCAGTGTATGATAATCGCTGTGCGCCAGGTCGATGCGCTCGCGCGTCAGAAGGTCGGCCAGCCGATGCGCCACAGGGAACTGCGCCCAGATTTTCGGCACAAACAAGGTTGATGCGCCGCGATACGACAGGATATGCGTCCGACCGCCGAGCCCGCGCCAGCGCTCCGACAGCCTGCCTTCCGCCGGCAGTAAAAGATGACATTCATACTTGCTCGCGTCCAGTGTTTCCAGCAGCGATAGCAGATCCGTCTCGCCGCCGCCCAGGCCGGTATACCACGAGGCAAAAAGCAGGCGCTTCATGTCGCTCACTCGCAGAGCGGCAGCACGAGATAGCGCACGCGCTCGGCGCAACTCAGCTCGCGCGCGGGAGAATCCGCTTCGATCCGCCGCAGCAACTCTGCCGGTTGCTCGACGCGCCACAAGCTTTGCGCGCCGTCGATATCGCCCGCCACAATGACTCGTCCGTCATCGCTCAAGCTAAACTCAGCGATCGGCTGGCCCAGCCTAAAGCGCTGATCGAGTTCGCCGTCGGTCACATCCCATATACTCAACTCTCTTCCGGCGGCGATGACGAGCAAGCCCGCTTCAGGCAAGTAGCGCCAGTGGTCGGGGATTTGCCTTGCTTCGGGCAAGTGATGAGCCACTTCGCCATCGGCGGCGCTGATGATGCGAAGGCCGCCCTCGCGCTGCGCTAACAATAGCGCCGACCCATCGCGCGACAGTTTTCCCGTCGCGACGCCGAGGTAAGTGCGGCGCCCCGCCACATTCTCTGTACCTGTGATCGCCGTCAAGCCGGCCAATCCATTTTCCAGTTGCGCGTAAAATAACAGTGTGTCGCCGTCCGCGCCAAAGGCTATATCCATCGCCGCTACCGATTCGCCTTCAAGCGCGTATCCGCCCAGCGCCTGCCCGTTGGCGGCATCCCACAAGATTGCGCGTTCGTCGTGAAGGCTCAGCATTCGCTCGCCATTTGCCGAGAATGCGACTTTGGACGGCGCGCTGGCAACGCCTGCATTCAGCGGCATCGCCTCGTCGCGCTCGCGCGCCAGCAGCCAGAGCGAGTCGCTTTCGTCCACCGCCACCAGCCGCTCGCCGTCATTCGCTATGTGCAGCGCTTGCAGGCCGTTCCACTCACCTGACCACCTGCCCAAGTCGTCTCCGCTCTCGCTATCATACAGCGTCACACGCGCGCCGTCTGATACGGCGATGAATGTGCCGCGCCGCCTGACAAATTGAGCATTGATCTCCTTGAATGTTTCCCTCGTTTCCACCGAGATCAGGCGCAGGCCGTCGGCGCCCAGCAGGTGAAGCGCCTCGCCGCTCGGGCTGATGCCGCTGCCCGGCAAGGCATCGGTCAATATCTCGCTCGCTTCGCCGCCGCTATCGCTCATTCGCCAAAGGTAAGCCCGTCCATCGTCTTCCCAGCCGACGACCGTATTCGACTCCAGATTGAAACCGATTTCCGTCAAGTCCGGTCCCGCGCTAACGATCTTGACGCCGCCGTCGGCGAGCGCCCACAGAATCAAGCGCTCGTCGCGCGTCCGCGACAGGATGGTCTGGCCAGTGACGAAGGCGGCCGATGCCAAATTGGCGGCGAGTTCGTTTTCGAACTGCCTTATGACGCTGCCATCGGCGAGGCTGACCAGCACGGCGCGTTGAGCGCCATCGCTGCTCGTCACGCCAACCAGCGCGGCGCCCTCATGAAAACTGATGAAGAGCAGGTTATCACTCGGCGCGGTCAAATCTCCGAGCGACCAATTGAAGCCGTCGACCAGCCGCGCGATCTCGTCGCCGCTGGCTAAATCCCAAATGGCAAGATCGCCGGTGTTGGGATCGCCGGGGTAGGCGGGCAGGCTGCTCCCGCCGCTGTAGCCATAATGACCGGCGGCGTCAACGCCACGATAGACCGGTTCGGCGTCGGCGCTTACAGGTTCAAGCCTATCAGCCGTCCACTGCGCCATGACGCGGCTGTCGTCGACGGTCGCCCAGCCAATGATACGTCCGCCGTCCGCCGTTGCTGTCAACTCCGTAATGGCTGATGCACCGCTCTCTTCGGGCGAGTATGTGGCGATCGCTTCACCGCTAGCCAGGTCCCAGGCGGCTAGCATAGGCTCGCTGCCGGCGCTGTAGAGCCTGTCTCCGCTGGGGTCAAAGGCCAGCGCCGTGATCTCTCCCTCGTGCGCGGCCAGGCCTGTGATGACAGCTCCCGATTCAGCCTCGCGCAGCACGATTTCTCCATCTCGCGCCGCGCTGACCAATAGGCTGCCATCCGGGCTATAGGCCAACTGCGTGATCGGCGCTTCGTGATCGCTGGCCTCCGCCTTGAGAGTCCAGCTCGCGCTCTCATAAATCCGCAGCGATTGGCCCGCGTCCGCGATTAGCGCGAAATGCGCGCCGCTCGGCTGAAAGCGCGGTATGGAATCCGCGTTCAACACAGCGCTGCTTGATCGCGCCGTCGCCCGTCGCAGCACGCGGTAGGCCGGCTTGGGATTGTCCAAGGCATCTTTCGCCACCCAAGCCAGGGCCAGCGCCAACTCACGGTCGCCGGCCGCCAGCGCCTCTTCCGCCGCGTCTACCAGCCGAGCCGCGTCGGCATCTCGCGCTTTCTCGTAAATCTCAGTCGCGCGCGCCACCGTTGCGACAGCGTAAGCGGTTTCGGTGGCGTAGACCGCCTGCGTGGCCGTCGCTGCTGCTGCCTGCGCGGTTTGGTTGACCGATTCGGCGATGACCGCGCTGGTGGCGGCCAGCGCGTCAACTAGGCTGACGGCGCTATCGCTGGCGGCGGTGGCGGCCGCCCCGGTTAATGCCAGTTGCGTCTGCGCCGCCTGTGTTTGCGCTGCCGCTGCCTGCGCCGCCTGGTTTGCCTCCAGCGCCGCGCGCAGCAGCAGGAAACCCAGCGCAAGCACAACTAGGGCGACTGCGGCCAAGCCCAGCCGGGCGCGACGAGACGACCCGGCGCTAGGCGGCTGCTGACGGCGACTGCTGTGGATGAATTCGACGAGCAAGGGCGACGGCTTCAGTGTTCGCATGTTGGCATCCGCCAGCCATTGACGCGCCTCAACCACGATCTCGGGCGCCAGGAGTTGGCTGGGCCGCCGCCCACGCCGCTGCCAGATATCGGCCGCGACCAGCAACTCGGTGTGCAGCCTCGTTTCCTGATCGACCTTCAAGTATTGGCGCAGCTCATCAACCTGCTCCGCCAGGCTGTCCCGCTCGCGGAAGAACACAAAAGGATTGTCCGCGATCGCCGGATGCACCTCCACCTCAATGTCTTCATCGAGGATCAGGCTGACGATGCGTTTGCTGCTGTTGACGGCGTGCTGGATCAACTCATTGCAGAGCTGGCTGGCGGCCGATTCCGGCGATAGCACCACCCCGACCATGTGCGAGCGCAAGACGCCGTCTTTCAACTCGGCGATATCCACCGCGCTCTTGCGGAAGTCGTCCTCTTCGAAGCGGCATACGCTGCCCATGGCGCTGAGCTGCGCGGCGATGCGCCGGACCATCGAGACATTGTCCGGATGGTAGATGAAAAACAGATCGTAGAATCTATTGTCTTCGGGCACGGCCAATCTAGTCGCTGCATATTTCTCTTGACACTTACAAATATAGCATAGAAGCGGCAAGGCCATGGCGCCACCGGCGCTATGCCGACGGCGGCGAAAAAGGAAAACCGCCGGCCGGAGCCAGCGGTTTAGGGCTTGCGATTGCTGCGGCGGGTCCGGCCCGCTCGGCTCTATTCAGCCGCTTGATGCGCGATGCGGCCATCCAAAGCAATGTTTATCGGGCTGTTGGCCGCGATGTAATCGGCCACTACCTGATCCAGCGGACGACCAGCGTCATAGGCGTTGACGGCGTTGGTTTCCAGAACGAAATAGGCATCGCCGCCGGCGCGAATATAATCATTGGCCGCTACCGAGTACATCGCTTCCGGATCTATCGGCGCATAAGCGCCATCTTGCATGACTTCCACGCTGACAATGCGGCTGCCCGCCTCCTGAGTCGCGTCAAAGATATAGCGCATGCCGGCCACCTGCGGGAAGCGCCCCGATGCGCCTTCGACCACCGGGTTGTTGTTCTCGTCAACCTCGACCCGGCTGACGCCATTCTCCAAGGCAACGATCACATCGGCGCCACTCAAATCAAAGGTGCTTATCAAGTTGCCGAAGGGCAGCACGGTCAAGACATCGCCAAGCGTCACTTGTCCCGCCGCGATATCGGCGCGGATGCCGCCGCCATTCTGAATGACGATATCGACGCCGGTCTCTTCCAGCATCGCGTCCGCGATCAAGTTGCCCAGCAGACACTCTTCAATCCGGCAGAGACGCGGGCTGGTGCCGGTCAGATCGACTGCGCTTTCACCGACGGGCTGCGCGCGCAATTCCGCGATTGGTTCCGCCAAGCCGGCGATCAGATCGCTGATCTCCGGATCCGGGCTGATATACCGGCTCAGCAATATCGCATCGCCATCCCAGTCCGTCAGCAAGCCCTCGCCATCAAACTCAATATCCAGCCGGCCAAGGTAGACCGTCTTCGTGCTGGCCTGCACGACCAGCACCGGCTCGCCGCTGGCGCTCTCCAGCACGGTCGGGTATTCGCCGAGCGCGCCAGCGTAGGCGTTGCTGAGGAAGGTATTCGTATGTCCGCCGACGACAACATCGACGCCGCTGACTCCCTGCGCCACCGCCACGTCAGCGCCGTAGCCGATATGCGTGACCAGGATGATCTTGTTCACGCCCTCCATCGTCAACTGGTCAACCTGATCCTGCGTGACGCCAATCAGGTCGTAATTGAAGACCAATTCGTCGCTCGGCGAGGCGAGAATCTCCGTCTCCGGCGTGGTCAAGCCGATGATACCGATGCGCTCGCCGCCGACATCGAGAATCGTGTGCGGATCAATCAAACCGGCCAGCAACGGATCTTCGCTGAAATCGATATTGGCGCTCAATGCTGGGAAGTTCAAACCGGCGACGAAATTGGCAAGAATCTCGCTGCCGTCATCGAATTCGTGGTTGCCCAGCGCCATCGCATCGTAGCCGATGGCGTTCATGATCTGTACGCTATCTTGCCCACGATATTGAACATGGAAAAGCGTACCCGTGAAGCGGTCGCCACCATCCAGCAAAAGGTGATTATCCACCTCAGCGCGGATCTGTTGCACGACGGTCGCTTGCCGCGCCGCGCCGCCATCGCCGTTGCGCTGCGGCTCATGGTGACCGTGCACATCGTTCGTGTGCATGATCGTGAGCTCGAAGCTCTCGTCTTGCCCGACTGCGCTGCCCGCTATAAGCAAGAGCGCCGCCACTAGAAAAACTAACCTGTGCCTCATGTCTATCCTCCAGTACTACCTAAGGGTTGTCAAATCCAAGACCTCTCATTGCTAGAGGCTATCCTACACTATAGTGGCAATGGAATAAATTGCTCTGCGCTGGACTTAAAGGAATTTCGCATTTGTCTAAACCGCCCGCTTCAGCCCTTGGACTAACGCGCAGGACCTAGAGGGCGATTTTAACGAACATTGTCTATCTTGCCAACAACCTGGCACCAAGCCGGCTCGGCGAGCGGATTGCTGTGAAGCGTCATGCCCAATCGCTTCATGGTTTTCTTCGAGGCAATGTTATCATGCTCTGTCGTCGCCACCACTTGCCGCAGATTTAGCGTGCCGAAGAGAAAGTCAAGCAGGGCTTGACCGGCTTCGCTGGCGTATCCGCGCCGCCGATGCGCCGGCATGATACCCCAGAACAATCCCACTTCCGGGCTGAGCTGCGCGTCCGTCTCATCGCCGCGCAGGGCGCCCCAGGGCACAACCGTCGGCACGATGCCGGCCGAGCCGACAAATTCGCCGCTGCCAATGAGTTCCAGGGCGTAATCGGCGTAGGGCGGTTGATCCAGGTTCGCCAGTTCGCGGTAGCTGTCTATCGTCCAGCGCAGCCAGGCTTCGGCAGTCTCAGGCCCTTCTTCCAAGCCGAAGACCTCCCGCCGAAAACGGATGCAATCGTCCAGATCGCGCCGGTCAAAATGGCGTATGCGCAAACGCGCGCTTGTGAGATTCAGTCTCTTTATCACTGTGTTCTGCGCCGCCGCTCAGGTGCGCAGGTAAGAAGCGCCATTGACATCGACGATGGTACCGGTGGTGAACTCGGCGCCTTCCGATGCCAGGAACAGGGCGACATGGGCGACCTCTTCCGGCTTGGCCACCCGGTTCAAGGGCGATTGCCGGCGGATGTCATCGCCGTCGGGCCGCGCCAGCCGCTCGGCTGCCATATCCGTCTCCACGAAACCCGGCGCCACTGTTCCGATAAAGATATTGTGCGGCGCCAATGATTTGGCCAGAGACTGCCCCAGGCTGTTCATGCCGGCTTTGCTCGCGCCATAGGCCGGCGCGTCCGGTTCGCCGCGGAAGGCGCCTCGCGACGAGATGTTGACGATGCGCCCGCCTCCTTGCCGAATCATGTGCTCTGCGGCGCAGTAAGCGGCGTTGGCCGCTCCGAATAGATTCACACCCACAATCCGCGGAAAGTAGTCCACCCATTCTTCGTAGCTCGCCTCGGTCAGCGGCAACTCCTCATAGATGCCGGCGTTATTGACCAGGATGTCGAGCCGGCCCATGCCCTCGGCGACCGCGTCCACCATTTGCTTGATCGCCGCCGCGTCAGCCATGTCGGCTTGCACGATGATATGGCCCTCGCCATCCAACTGCTTCTCGGTCGCTTGAGCCGCCGCCAGATCGCGGCGATAATGTACTGCGACTCTGGCGCCCCTCCCGGCAAACGCTCGAGCGATCTCGCGCCCGATGCCCCGTGACGCGCCTGTGACCAAAACTACTTTCCCATCAAATCGCATAGATTCATCCTGGAGCCAGTTTTTGCTGTCTTAACTTTGCGAAATTCGTAAGGGCGACTCTGTGAGTCGCCCGCAAACTGCCATTTCTACTGCCGACATTAACTGCCCGGCAAATCTGCCCCCTCCCTGATGCTTCGGGAGAGGGGGCAGGGGCTGGGCTGGACAGTGAATCGCGCTCGGATTTGGCCCCTAGTAACAACTGCCCGAAAGTGTCAGATAATCCTTGCTCAGCCAGCCTGCAATCCCGTAGTAGTCGACGCGATAGAAGCTGGAATTGCGCTTGTCAGCCGATAGGGACACATCCTGCAGCACGTTGCCAATCTTTGCTGAGTCGCTGGATGCGCCTTCGCGCAGGTTTAGGATGTCCGTCGTGGTCACTGTACAGTCGCTGATGTCCCATATCGGGTCGGAAACAGCGCCGGACGTTAAGAATTCCGGCGGCATAAAGACGGCGGTGCCCGGGCGATCCACCCAAGCGCAATGGCGGTTTTCATCAGGTTTTGTATGCAGCGGAACGATGTTGCGCGGCGAGTTGGCCGCGTCCAACAAAACGATTGTGCCCGAGTCGCCTTCAAAGCAGATCTTAACCGGCGTCTCTACCCAGCCAAAGATATCAACCGCCTGCATCGCGCCGCTATTCACCAGCAGTCGACTGCTCATGGCCAACACAGACCAATCCATCATCTTGCAGTTGAGGCTAGGCGTAGCTCCGGTTACGATAATATGGCCGGGCAAGCTGACGCAGGTTGATGGCGTCAGCGTCGGTTCCAGCGCCACTCCTTCTTCGACATCGCCATCTTCAGATGAACTGCCGCCGCCGCCAGCGCCTGGGCTAAGCGCCGCCAGCGCGCTCTGAATCTGGAAGTTGAAGACGCCGGACTCGTATTCAGCCGCGCCGATATCGCATAACTCGGCCAGGCGGACAATCCCGCGCTGATCGAGCGGCGAGCAATGCTCGGCGACCGCCGCGTCAATCGCCGGGCTGCCCTCTTGCGGCATGTAGTACGTGGGCAAGCCGCCCAATAGCAGCAAGTTGGGATCAGCAGTCGAGCCATCGTGGTTGCAGGAATTGTCCCGGATGATATTGCCGAGATTGGCGTTCAGTGAACCGGCGCAATCGCCGCCCGCGTTGTCGCTCAAAATACTGTTGTAGAGTTGCAGCATTGACGCGTCAACGATGCCGCCGCCGTTCATCGCTGTATTATTGACAACCGTAACGTGTTTTAGAACGCTCTCGCCTACGTTGTAGATGCCGCCGCCGTCCACACTGGCGCTGTTGCCGCTGATTGTCGTGTTGCTTATTGCCGCGCTGCCGCTAGCGATGTAAATGCCGCCGCCTGCCTCCGGCGATGAGTTGCCGTCCACGCCGCTCCGGTCCACGACTAGACTGCTCGATTCGCCCGCGAAGTAAAGGCCGCCGCCGTATGTACCGGCCGCGTCTGGCAACGCTTCTTCTTCGGGCTCCTCGGTTGGCTCAACCTGATCCGTGTTGTCAGTTTGGCTCTCGACCACTTGATCATCGCTTGCGGTCTGCGCATCGCCGTCACTGTCGCCGTCGTCGGTCTCTTCATCGTCCTCGACCACCTCCACCGGCGGGTAATCTTCCGCCGATGCCGCGGTGGCGTTGCCGCTGATTGCGCTATCCATCAGCGTGACATCGCTATCCAACGCGTAGATGCCGCCGCCAAACCCTCTTGCGCCGCTGTTTCGTACAGCGCTGTTGTTTAGCGTCAGCGCCGCGCCTGTTACTGAGATACCGCCGCCGTTGCCCGTGCTGAAGCCGTTGGTCATAGTTAGATCGTTGAGGGTTAGCGAGCCAGCCGTCACGCTAAATATCTGATTGCCGCCGCCATTGACGCTGAAACCCGCGCCTTCAATTACGATGTGCGAACTGACTGCCAAGCCCGCGTCCAGCGCGATCGTGCCTTCGTTGGTGCCGCTGACATCTACCGTGATGGTGTCCAGCCCGGGGATGCTCTCGCCTTCGGTTTGGGTCTTGCTTCCAACGCCGGCGCCGGCTTCGCAATTCATCATCGGCTCGACCATATCTTCGCCGTTTGCCGAACGAATGGCGTTGGCCAAGCTGCAATCGGCGTCCACAGTGATGTCCGCCGCCAGTATCTGCCCGATCGACGGCAACAACATTAGCGCGATCGTCAGAATGAGATATCTCGTGGGAATTATAGCTCTGGTCTTCACGGTTGGTTCCTATTCTCAACTTCGGCAAAATACTTGCACAAAACTGGCTAACGCAGCCGTTAGGCGCAACGCACTGAAGCCACTTGGTTGCCGCGGGATCGGTGTAAGGCAAGTGATTGATCTATGCGGCGCGACTATGACCACCTTCATTTAAGTACGATTCCGCATATCGCACAAATGCGGCAGCCACTTTTTACCGTGCGGAAGCTCTGGAATGTTTCAAGTTGGGGAGAGGAAATGAAGCCCGTGCTTCAGCTGGCATCTGCCATTTTGTGAATCAGCGCCAGCGTCATTCTCGCATCGTCAAGCGCGTCATGCGCCCACCGGATCTCGATGCCTTCCTGCCGCGCGGCATTGCCCAGCTTGTGCCATACGTAGTTGCGTCCGTTACTCTTGCGCAGGCCTTTGAAACGAGCATATTGCTGCATGGCGCAATTGAGCTTGCCAATGCGCACAGACGGCAACCCGTAGCGCGCCGCCGTTTGTTGCAGCATGCGCCAATCGAAATCCATGTTGTAGGCTACCACCGCCTGGCCCGCCAGCAGCGCCGATAGTTTGCTATAAACTCGCGCGAAGCTGGGCGCCTCGAACACATCCCGATCGCTGATGCCATGCACCGCCGCGGCGCCGGGACCAATGGCTATCGTCGGCTTTATCATCTGGTTCATCAAAGCGACGCCATCGCGGTCGACGATGCCGATCTGCACGATTTCGTCCTCGGCGCCCAAGCCGGTCGTTTCCGTATCCAGGACATAGAAGGGGTGCGCCAGCAAATTCCGCGCCCACTGTATCGATTGCCGTCGATGCGCCGGGTGAAAATGCCTTGTCATGGCTCGAGATTCCTGCGCTCCATGGATCGCCGATTATAGCACAGCCGAGGCGTCAATACGGCGCAAAGCCCCTCGGCCCGCGCCACGACCGGCCTTTGCGGATCGCTTAAAGATGTGATATGCTTATCGTATCGTTGGACGAGTAAAGGAGGTGATTTGATCATGTTAGGTTCTAAGGGGGCTACCCTCTAACCGATTCACACCTCTAGGTTTCACCACTTACGTGAACTCCGTTAGGGGGTGAACCCGAAAACCGCAAGACTGTGAATATGACAGTCGAGGGACCGCAGACTAATCCTCTGCGGTCTCTTTACTTTAACCGCTGTTTTGCGCCTCATAATCCTCGCGCAGGATGGCATGCCAGTGCGCGTCTTTGAAACGATCGCGATGCCAGAAGGCCTGGCGCCGCACCGCCTCAAAGCGCATATCCGCCTTCTGCATGACGCGGCCCGAGGCGGTATTGCCCCCAAAATGCCCGGCTTCTATCCGGTTGAGCTTGAGCGTCTCAAAGCCGAATTGGATCAACAGCCGCAATGCCGTTGTCGCCAGCCCGCGCCCCCAAAACGGCTTGCCAATCCAATAGCCAACTTCAGCGCGAAAATGATCCGGGACCTGATGCAGCCCCATGCAGCCGGCGAAACAGTCGCTGCGCTTTTCGATAATGCCGAATACATAAGCCTCGTCCTTCGACCAGAGTTCCCGCCTCGTCCGGATGAATTCATCCGCCGCTTCCGGCGGGTAAGGCGAGGGCACAAAGGTATTGTCCACGATCTCCTTCGCCTGAACCAACGCAAGTATATCCGCCGCGTCGCCGGCTTCCAGCGGGCGCATGACCAAGGCCTCGCCCTGCAATACCAGGTCTTTCATATTCCCGTCCTCAAAGGCTATGAATCGCGAGCCGAAGCAACTCCATTGTCTTTCGAGCGCGCTAGCTGCTATGGCGTCGGGCCTATGGCTATTGCGCTGCTCCGCATTCCAGAACGTTTCCGCTGTCCGTCTCTCGGCTCTCCAGCGTCAGCGGAATCTCCAGCGTATCGCGATCGCGGATTACCAGCAAGTCGACCTCGTCTCCCGGCCGGGTCTGCTGCACCAGGTAGGTCACCAGGCCATCCAGGTCGTCGAAGTGATAGTCGTTGATGGCGACGATCACATCGCCGCCGGCGCAGACCTCTTCGCCGCGCACATCAACAAGCGAATCGCCGCCGCGCAAGCCGGCGCGGTGGGCGGGCGAGCCAGCCGTGACCCCGCGCAGCAGTATGCCCCGCTCCACCGGTAAATCCAGCGTATCGCTCAAGCCGGCCACGCCGTATCCCCCGTCTTCCCGCATGACCGATATGCCCATCCAGGAATAATCGACGCGGCCTCGCTCGATCAAATCCGGTATCACACGCCGCATCGTGTCGGCCGGTACGGCGAAACCGATGCCCTGAAACGAGCCGTTGTCGGAACGGATCGCTGTCGTAATGCCGATGACCAAGCCGCGCGAATCAAGCAGCGGCCCGCCGGAATTGCCCGGATTGATCGTGGCGTCAATCTGAATGATGGACGGATTGTCGAATCCAGGCGCCGCCCCCGCGTCCATTAGCTCAGCCGAAGGCAAGGTCCGCCCGAGCCCGCTGATGATGCCGATGGTCATGGAACTGCTCAAACCAAAGGGATTGCCGATGACGATGCCGCGCTGCCCCACCTTGACCGTGGCCGAGTCGCCGATTCTCAGTGGATTGAGACGCTCCGGATCGGCTTGAATCTTCAATGCGGCCAGGTCGCTGAAGCTGTCCAGCCCCCGCACCTCCGCCGGCAATACGAAGCTGTTCTCCAAAGTAACCGTGATGCTGTCGACCGCGCTGACCAAATGCGCATTCGTGATGATATGGCCCTCGCGATCATAGACGAAGCCGGAACCGCGCCGTGTATCGGTCGCCTTGCCGTCTGCGCCGAAAATCACCGCCTCAATATTCACCACTGACGGGCTTGACCGCTCGTAGATATTGCTCAGCAACAAGTATTCCGCATCGGCGGCGCTGATAACTTCGTCCGGCAAGACGGTCGGCGGCATCGCCGTTGGCGCGTCCGTCGGCCGCGATTCGCTGTTGAAACTGCAGGCCGCCAGCAAAACGAGGCTGATTATTGGCAGGAGAATGGTGCGCATCAAAGCAACTCTATAGCCAGCCACCGCCTTCATTGTAACAGCATTGCGCGCCACTATGCACCGAGCGGCTTATGTATTGCGCGCAATCGTAGGGAACTCGCCTCGAATCACTTTGCAGGCAATAGGGCAGGCGCGCCGCTCTATGCGGGACCTGCGCGGGTGGGCAGCGCTCGCGCATTTAGCTCAAGCTATCGCGCAGCTTTTCGGCCAGTTCTCGCTGTTTCTCATTCAGCGATTTGGGCACGGTGATGACGACCCGCGCGAACAGGTCGCCGGCGGCATCACCCTTGCGCAACTTGGGCATGCCTTTGCCAGCCAGGCGCAGCTTCTGTCCCGACTGCGTTCCCGGCCGAATCTTCAGCCGCAGCGGCCGGTTCAAGGTCGGCGCCTCGACCTCGCCGCCCAGCATCGCCGTGAAGGCGTCGACTTTGACATCTACCAGCAGATCATCGCCTTGCCGTTCAAATACGGGATCATCGCTGACATTCACCACCAGGTAAAGATGGCCGGCGCTGCCGCCGTTGATGCCGGGATGCCCCTCGCCGGCCAGCCGCACTTTGGCGCCGGTGGCCGCGCCTTTGGGGATTTGCACGGTTATATCCCGCCCGGCTTTGCTGACGATCCGTTGTGTTCCCTCGTATGCCTCGCGCAGGCTTATCGTGACTTCTTGTTCGATATCTTGTCCCGCGCGCGGGAAATTTCTGTTGCCGTGGTAGCCGCCGCGCCGGCCCGCGCCGCCAAAGAAGTTTTCGAAGATATCAGACACATCGGTGAAGTGGACATCGCCGCCATTGGCGAAAGGCCCTTGCCCGTTAAATCCCTGGTATTGCTGCCAATTTTCGCCAAAGCGGTTGTATGCCGAGCGTTTCTCTTCATCGCTCAGCACTTCATAAGCCTCACTAACTTCCTTGAATCGCGCCTCCGCCGTCGGGTTGTCGGGATTGGCGTCGGGATGATATTGCTTCGCCTTTTGGCGAAAGGCTTGCTTGATCTCGTCATCGCTGGCGCTGCGCGATACGCCAAGCACATTGTAGTAATCTCTGCTCATGTTCTTTGTCCATTCAGGTCGCGCCTTGGACGCTTATTGTACGGCCTGTGACTCAGCCGGTCAATCGAAGTCCCATCTCGCGCCTTCGGCGAATGGGCAGTTCCAACATAATATTACAGGCGCAATGTTAGATTGGCGTAGGTGACAAATCGTCAAATATCCTGGCATTTTTCTGTGTTATGATATGACCACTTATGGTGGGCGCCGTTCCCTCTTTGGCGCCCTTTCGCAGGCGTTTTGGGGCAGATTCATGAGCAAGCGGAACATCCCCAGGGGTTCATCGCAGTCGGTTGAAGATTTCCTCAAGGCGATCTATCGCTTGCGGCGCGCTACCGACCGTGTCTCCACCAGCGCCCTGGCGGAAGCCCTGCATATCAGCGCCCCGGCTGTCACTGATATGGCGCAGCGGCTGGTGGAAGAGGGCGCCGTCGATTATGTGAAGTATCGCGGGGTCCGGCTCACCGAAATGGGCGAGCGTGTTGCTTTGAAGATGTTGCGCCGTCATCGCTTGATAGAAGCCTATCTCGTCCAGGATCTCGGCTACGAATTGCATGAAGTGCATGACGAAGCGGAAGCGCTGGAACATACCGTGTCCGATCGCTTCGTCGAGGCAATATCGCGAAAGCTGAACTACCCTAGCTACGACCCGCACGGCGACCCCATCCCCGATATAACGGGCGTGATGCCCGTGCGCGACCTGCACCCGCTTTCGAATCTCGCTTTGAACACGCCCGCCCGCATCCGGCGCTTTGTCATGGAAGACCCGGCCATGCTCCGCAATACGCAAGAGCGCGGCCTGGAGATCGGCAAGACGCTCAAGGTTGTCGAACGCGATCAGTTTGATGGCCCGATCGTGGTGGTGGTGCAACCGCGCAACGTGCAGACTATCGGCTTCAAAATGGCTTCCGCCATACTTGTTGAATTTTCCGAGCCCTTGTGCTAATATCCAATCCCCGTTTTCACGGCCGGCGGTTATCGGGCGCGCATTCACCAATTCTGAATACCGGGTGAATAGGGGCTTAACACTGGCCTAAGGCGACCTTCAAGATTGCCGGATATGCTGTTTGATGTGGATTCGGACAAAAACGATACTACAGGTCCTCTGATATGTTAGCCGAGTTAAAGCCACTGAGCCGAGTCAATCAGCGCGTCCGGGGAATTCTCCTGACCGGCGATGATACGGTTCTGTTGATCAAGCGGATAAAACCCAACCGCTCCGCCTCTTATTGGGTGGCGCCGGGCGGCGGCGTCGAACACAGCGATGTTGATCTGATCGCGACCCTCGAGCGCGAGCTCTACGAAGAATTGGGCGCGGTCGCCACGGTCATCGATACCGCCTTCGTCCTGGAACATTGGAAAGCCGGCAAACAGTTGGAAGAGCACTTCTTTGTTTGCCGCCTGCGCGATTATGACCTCAGCAAACGCTACGGTCCCGAATTCAGCGACCCGGCCAACGGCGAGTACATCCCTGAAGAAGTCCCGCTTGATCCCTTTGAATTGCGCCGCATCAACATCAAGACGCCGGAATTGCGCGACTGGATGATCCGCAACTTGGATTATTTGCGCGGCCTCCAGCCGATGCCGCTCTAACTTGTCCGAGCGTCCGCCGCCGTCGACCTCCCGCCCCTCATCTCAAGAATTGCCGCTTTCACGCCGCTGCATTATGATGTCTCCTGGCAGACCTATCAGGAGCGGCGACCATGCGCATCAATATCGGCCTGGCGCAGATTTACCCAAAACTCGGCGATTTGCAACATAACCTGGACGTGCATCTTGACTATGCGGCCCGCGCGCGCAATGAGGGCGTCGATCTGCTCATCTTCCCCGAGCTGTCGCTGACCGGCTATCAAGTGCAAGACCTCGTGCCGGAAGTCGCGCTGCCGGCCGATGCCGACGACGCCGTATTCGCCGCCTTGCTGGAAGCCAGCCGCGGCCTGGACATCGTGGTCGGTTTCGTGCGCGAGGACAAGCGCAACCGCTTCTACATCGCGAACGCATACCTCTCCGGCGGCCAAACGCTGCACATCCACCACAAGCTCTATTTGCCCACCTACGCCATGTTCGATGAATCGCGCTACTTCGCCCAAGGCAACAGCGTGCGCGCCTTCGACACCCGCTTCGGCCGCGTCGGCATGTTGATCTGCGAAGACTTCTGGCATGTCTCGCCGCCCTATCTGCTCTGGCTGGATGGCGCCGACTTGCTGATTCTCAACAGTTCCAGCCCCTCGCGCGGACTCAACGAGGGGGATCGTATGCTGGGCACACGCTGGGTCGAGCATGTCAACCAGGCTTACGGCAGCATGTTCACCTCCTACATCCTGCACTGCAACCGCGTCGGCTACGAAGACGGCAAAAATTTCTGGGGCGGCTCCTCCGTGGTCGATCCCGATGGCGAATTCATGTCGCACGGGCTTTACTTCGATGAAGCGCTGATCACGCAGGCGATCGATATGAATCAGCTGCATCGGACGCGGGCGCGGCTGCCCCTCCTGCGCGATGAACGCCCCGGTCTGGTGCGGCGGGAGCTAGGTCGCATTCTGAGCGAGAATTTGGGGTAAGGTGGGATGTGCGACGATTACGGCATACCCGAAGTACGTCTTGCGACAGCGAGGGAATTCCTAAGCGAACTTGACGAAATTAGCCACAGATGGGGTGATGACACCTGGCTGTTTCGTGGGCAGTCAAACGTTTGCTGGTCTTTGCATCCCCGTGCGATGAGAATCTCAATAATTGACGGACATTTGGAAAACCTGCGCTCAAATTACCGAAAAGACCAGCTTCCGCAAAGGCAAATGGACAAGTGGGCGAGTGCATCAGCGGATGAATTCGACAAATGCCTCACGCTTTCAATACATTCTGTCTTGGAGAGACGTGTGGCGGACGCATTCACTGAACTCGCAGATCGGGCTGGATTAATGATGGTAAACGATCAGTCTCGAGTACCTGGAAACCTAGTACTCGGTGGTGAACGATCAACAATCCATGAACAGGTCCTGGAAGACCTGTCAGTAGGCCATGTCTTTCTTGATGTTGACCCAATAAAATACGCGCTGGCACAACATCATGGCTTGCCGACCAGACTGCTTGACTGGACCTATCGGCCATTAGTTGCTGCGTTTTTTGCCTCCTTCACCGAAGCAGAGCTAGATCCCGTGCCCGATAGGATGGTGGTGTGGGCAGTCAAACGACTGTGTTTGCAGGATACGGATTGTGAACTTGTAACACATCGTCGAGGAGAGATCGGGTTTCTTCAGGCGCAAGACGGAGTATTTCTTTATGATAAAGGAGCGAATAGAGTATATCGTGATACTGGAACATGGCGGCCGCTGGATGCGGTCCTAGGTGAATTGGCCACTGAAAATGGTGTATGGAAGCTAACCTTGCCATTCTCCGAGCGTGGGGAATTGCTAGATATGCTGGCTCGAAAACGGATCACCAAATCTTTCCTGATGCCCTCGTTTGACATCGTCGCGGAAGATATTCTGGAAGGTCGAGTCGACTGGATAAAGCTGCTTGAAGGCTAACCTATGACCCCGCTATCCCCAGCAACCTCACCTAATGCGAATCAATGTAGGGGCGACCTATCAGGTCGCCCGCTTGCTTCGCCGGGTGTACCCCAATAGGTGCCAACCCTCGGCGAACTCATTGAACTCGGTGTACTCGGTGGTAAATCTCCCCACCCGCGAACATTTGGTCTACCCCCGCCACCATACCTGTGATACCATACCCGTATCACGAAAACGCTCGCCAACCCGGACCCCGAAAAACATGACTCAATCCGCCCTTTGCCCAAATCACCTTTCTCATTGCCACTGCCTTGAGGCTACCCCCCCCCCCCCCGCCCATGTATACATACTGTATCTATATGTTTTGTGATTTATCGAAATTTTCAGCGCTTTTCCGGCGTCTTAAGGCAAGTTGCTCTGTGCCCTGCGCGACCCTCTGCGCTCAAGACCCCCAAATATTGAGGTATCCGCCCCCAAGCCAGCCTATGATATAATCAGCGGGAAGAATCAAAACAGCAGGTAAATCGCTGTAAAGGAGCGGTCATGAATTTTAGTGGTCTACTAGGTATTGTCGCCGTGCTCGCCTTTGGCGTCGGCATTCTTGGCGTCGCCTTCGCTTTCACCCTGGCGTCGCAGGGGCGCTCGGCCCGTGGCGGGTTCATGCTGGCGGTGGTCGGCTTCGCCTCCGGCGTCGTGCTCTTCGTCATCAGCTCGGGCATATTGATCGTGCAGCCGGCGCGGTCGGCGGTCATCGTCAACGTCTTGACCGGTGAACTGGAAACTCCGGCGCGCGCCCCCGGCACATCGATCATCATCCCCGGCTTGCAGGAATACATCATCTACCCGACCGATCAGCGCGAATACACCATGTCCGGCATCAGCTCCGAAGGGCGCTTGCAGGGCAATGACGCCGTCGAAGCGCTGACTGTCGATGGACAGGAAGTGCGCCTGGATATCACCGTGCTCTACCGCATTGAGCGTCCGGATGTCAACCAGATTCACCTCAACTGGCAAAATCGCTACGAATCCGACTTCATCCGCCCGACTGTCCGCGCCGTCACGCGCGATGTCGTCTCGCAATTCGAAGCGGAAGCCATCTACGGCTTGGAGCGCGAGGCTCTCGGCGGTCGCATTTCCGAGGTGGTTGGCAACGCGATGAAAGACGAAGGCTTGACGCTGACATCGCTGCTCGTGCGGCAGATCGACTTCAACGATGCCTTCGCCAATTCCATCGAAGAAAAACAGATCGAGGAACAGAAGCTGCAGCGCGCCCGCACCGAAGCGGAACGTGTACGTACCGAAGCCAGCGGTCGCGCCGATGGTGAGGAAGAGGCGGCGCGCGGTCGCGCCAACGCCCGCTTGATCGAAGCGGAAGCCGAAGCCGAGGCCCTGCGCGTCATCAGCGATCAGATCGCGGCCAATCCCAACTTGATCCAGTACCTCTATGTCGCCAACTTGTCGGACAACGTCTCCTTCGCGCTGCTGCCATCGGATTCGCCTTTCATCTTCAACGTCGATGACTTCGCCGATCTGGGCGCGGAATTCTCAGCGCCGGAAGTGGACTTGCAAACCGATAACTAACACGGGCGAAGATACCATACGAAAATGGCGCTCTGAATCCAGGGCGCCTTTTCATTTCCATATCGCTGTAGTTGTTACCGATGTCTCGCCAATGCATCCGCGTATTAACCCTGCTCTGCCTCTCTGCTACACTGACGCGCGCGCAGGAGGATGCCTTGCTCGATCGCTATTTCTACACCTTCCACAATCCCGCTGGCAATCATTTTGTTCGCGGCCAGGCCCGCTTTCCCGATGTCATGACGGTCGATGTCCCTTTGCGCGGTCTGCCAGCCTGGGCGGTCGGCTATGCGATGGAGACGGCGATCTGGCATGTCGTGCTCAAAAACGGCGACCTGCAAGTCATAGAAGTCGCCCCCGACGGCGCGGCGCGGACGCTGGCGTATGAAAGCGGCTGGTTCAATGGCGCGCAGCCGCCGCTAGTGGGCGTCTCCATGATCGAGGGCGCCTACGTCCTGCGCAGTGATGACAGCGTCTCGCCCTTGACGCATCCCATACCGGTGAATGACTTCGAGGTGCTGTATATCAATCGGGAGGGCGACCTCGTGCTGGGGCGCGAGGAAGGGCTGGTGGCGCGCTTGCCGGTCATGGCGGGGCCGGACGCCCGCCTGGTGATGAACCGCCGCGGGCAGGTGGCGCTATACGCCAATGCTGCCGATCAACGTTATGCGCATGGCATCATGGGCGATGACCTGGAAGCGGCGACCTTGCTCGTGCTCGATGTTCGCGAGAGCGAGATTCGCCTTCTGGCGCGCGTGGACTTGCCGGGCGAAGATGTCTACGAAGGCATCGCGCCCTTCTGGGCCGATATTGACGGCGATGGCCTGGAAGACCTGGTCGCGACCGTGTCGAATGGGTCGCTGGGCGCGCGGCTGCGGGCTTATCTTTGGGATGGCGCGGGTATGAGGCAGGAGGTGGACGGTCCGCCGATCGGGACTGGACATCGCTGGCGGCATCAACTCAGCGCCGGGCCCTTTGCCCCGGACGGCGAGATCGAAATCGCCGCCATGCGGACGCCCCATATCGGCGGCGCGCTGGAGTTCTTCCGTCTTAGCGGCGGCGCGCTGATACGGACGGCTGCTTTGCCGGGCTACACCACGCATCTTATCGGCTCGACGAATCTCGACCAAACCGCGGCGGGCGACTTCAATGGCGATGGCCGGCCCGAAGTTCTGGTGATGGATCCGGCGCGGCAGTCAGTCCTTGCGGTTCAGCGTACAGAAGCTGGCGCGGAGGAAATATGGCGGCTGGAAGCGGACGCCGAAATCCTGAGCAACTTCGCGCCGGTTGAATTGCTGGAAGATAGGCTGGCGCTGGCGGTTGGCACGCGAGACGGGCGGCTGCGCGTTTGGCTGCCGCGATGAGCGGCTGAGACGCGAACCCCAATATCAGGAGGAGAAATTATGAAAATACACGCGGCCGAAGATGTCGGCATGTCGAGCGAGCGGCTCGCGCGGATCAATACTTATCTGGATAGCGAGGTGGCGGACGACCGGCTGCCCGGCATCATCGCTTTGGCGCAGCGGCGGGGCAAAATCGTGCACCACAGCCTGCACGGCAAGATGGATATCGCCGCGAACCGCCCGATGAGCGCCGATACCATCTTCCGCATCTACAGCATGACCAAGCCGATTGTCAGCCTCGCCTTGATGATGCTGCACGATGAAGGCAAGCTGCAGCTGCACGACAAGGTCGCGCGCTATATTCCCAGCTTCGCGCAGACCAGGGTGTTCAGCCATATCAGCGAGAATCGGCCGCAATTGGTCGAGCAAGACCCGCCGATGACTGTCTTTCATCTGCTGACGCATACCAGCGGTCTAACCTATGGCGGCGACCCCTGGCATCCGGTCGATAAGCGCTTCCGCGAGGCGGCGGCGCAGCACGGTTTCTTCCGCCGTGATACCGTGTTGGCGGACATGATCGACTGCTTCGCGGCCCTCCCGCTCAGCTTCCAGCCCGGCACAGGCTGGCAATATAGCGTCGCCACAGATGTTCTCGGTTATCTGCTGCAAGTGATTGCGGACATGCCGCTGGCGGACTTCCTCCAGGAACGAATCTTCGCGCCCCTTGGCATGGTCGATACTGGCTTTGATGTCCCGCCGGAAAAAGCGGACAGACTGGCCGCGATTTATGGCTCGCCCACAAATGTCGATCCCATCCTCATCGCCCCGGACGAAGTCGCCAATGGCGATGTGCGGCTGCCGACGCGCTGCCCGTCGGGCGGCGGCGGTTTGGTCTCGACAACGGCCGACTACCTGCGTTTCGCCTCGATGCTGCTCAATGGCGGCGAGCTCGACGGCGCGCGGCTGGCGAGCCCGCTCACGATCAAGCGCATGGCGACCAATGCTGTGCCGCGCGAGTGGCTGCCTCTGCGTATCGGCGTCGAACGTTACGGCTATGGTTTCGGCTTGGGCTTCCGCGTCATGGTCGATTATGGACGCGCCAACGGCTACAGCTCGCCGGGCGAATATGGCTGGGCCGGCGCCGCCAGCACTTATTTCGTGATTGATCCGACCGAAGATCTGCTCATTCTGATGCTGACGCAGATGTGGGGCGCCGAGCCGCATCGTCCGCGTTCCATATTCCCGAATCTGGTATATCAAGCCATCGACCAAAGCTACGGCGACTGAGTCAGCCGGCTTAGATATCGACCTCCAGCACATCGAGCACGGTCTGGATCGGCGTGAAGATGGTGGCGCGGCGGGAGCCGGCAAAGAGCAGCCCGACCGCCTTCAAGCTGCTACCTTCAATAATCAAAGTGCCTGAGTCGCCGCCCCGGCTCAATAGATCGAACTGACAAGACTTTCAAGGCATTATTGAGCATTTGCCCGAACGTAGTCAGGTGTTTGCCCCGTCCATGTACGAAATGCTCTAAAAAAAGAAGTTGGTTCTTCATACCCCAGGAGAAATGCGATTTGATTGCTGCTATAATCCGAATTGGACAAATAATGACGGGCAAGCTCTTCCCGCAGACTATCCAATTCTTTCTGAAAGCCGGTGTTGTCTTGATTGAGACGACGCTGTAAAGTTCGAGTACTAATAGCAAGCCTTGATGCGACATCAGCCATCGAATAATGACCACTTGCGAGGATTTCAATCAGGCAGGCGCGAACTCGATTACGGAAAGAGCTGTCTTTTCCAAGATCCTCCAGTCTCTTTTTCAACTCTGGTTCAAAAATTGACCACATTTGCCTGTTGGCAGTCAAAAAGGGTTTACCTGCATCTATCGCCGAGAAGGTGAGCCCGTTAAACTCATCTTGTTTGAGCCTTACACCGAAATATTCCTCATATCCGGCTCTCTCGGGAAGGTTCACTGTTACATGAACTGCTTCGGGAATGATCCTCTCCCGGGTCGCAATTCGGGCAATTTGCACCCAAAATGCCAATTCAAAGGCAACCAAGGAACTGGGTAGACGGTCATTCTGCGGCAATCCGCTAAACGCGAGCTTTGTTCGCTTTTCATCTTGTTCAACTTCTAAACGTAATGGTCCTACCAAAGGTTTGTATATTGCCAGGCGCTCAAGAGCCATATTTAAATCTGCGCTACATAAACAGGCAAAGAGAGGCGGGCTGAAGGCTTCGACCGAGATCGCTTCCGCCATTCGCAAGGGGAAGGTTGGCTCATCGCGCAGTGCATAAGCTACCCCATCCCATAATCGAAAATATTGGTCTCCGCTGATCGTTGGCGATTTACGGCTCAACAAGTCTAAGGGCAATTGTGCATAGCGCAACACATCTTGTATTGACAGATTCATATCGTTAAATAGAACTCGCCATCCGCCATCCACAGGGTATTTTTTCATGTCTAACCTCTCGGCTGTTTTTGCATTTAAGCCATATTATAGTTGACGTCAGTAAGCTCTTCCTATAACACCCGCAAGCGACGGTATTATGTGAAGCGGCATTGGACTGAACCACAACGGGAAACCGCGAAACTCCATGAAGCTATTCGGACCGTAGCGTTTAACTCCCAAAACGCAAGGATTAGTCGCTGCGCGCAGAAAGGGGAGAATCCCTGTTTAGGAACTTCTGGTTCCGTGTGACTGCCTTTACGCGTCTTTTAACCCAACCAATCCATAACTCATCGCAACCAGTCTGCGCGCAGTGTCCATATTCTTGGCATTTGGATTTGGCGACTCCATGGGCCAGCCGCCATCGCGCAAGCCCTTGTCACGATATAACACACTGCTCTGGCTGAAGTACGCGCCTGAGTGGTTTGGCGCATCATCAGAGAGCAAACAATGCAATGATGTTTGGGCCGATTCTTCGTTGCTGTCCGACATTGAGCGGGTGAAAGGTCGCACCAGACCCATAAGAGCTTGCATCAAGAAGTTGCCGCCTGACCCAAAGTTTGATCGCGCCCAACCAGGGTGTACCGAGAAAGCTGAGACACCCGTGCCTTCCAATCGTTCCGCAAGTTCTTTTGCATACAAAACGACTGCAACTTTCGCCTCGGCGTAAGCAGCAAAACGTTTGAATTCCCTTGCCTTGTAATGCAAATCGTCTAGATGCACAGCGGGACGGTTACTCGGGCTTCCCGCATGTACAACGGAGGAAACTATCAACCACCTTGATGGCGCGCTTTTCTTCAACACATCAAGCAACAGTTCCGTCAGCAGGAAATGGCCGAAGTAACTCGCCGCCATGGTGATCTCAAACCCGTCTTTGGTGTACACGGGTTCGGATTTCATATTTACCATGCCCGCGTTGCAATCAAGACCGTCTAGTCGGTCATACTTCTGCTTGAATTTCGTGGCAAAATCCCGCACAGTTTGCAGATCGGCGAGATCCAGCTTCATGACTTCATAACTGCCGTTCAGTCCACTGAAGCTCTGGGCCGCTTCTTCTCCGGCATTTGTTCGTCGGCAGGCCATGACCACATGACCGCCCTGCTTAACCAGTTGTCTGGTTGTTTCAAGGCCGACGCCAGAATTGGCTCCAGTGACAATATAGACTTTGCCGCTAATGTCTTTAGAACGGGTCTTTTCGTCTATTGCCAGTTTTCTTCTTGCCATTTGAAATTCCTCATACTGTATATTCTGTCGTTACAATCATCTCAGGTTACGACGCTTGAAAACAAAACGCATTAGCAAGACGCGCCAATATCTTGTCATATTACGCCTCATTTTGGCACTGTAAAGGGATAGCGCACCCCGGCCAGTTCTTCAGATCATTTCGGAAATGATGCCCGCCGTCGGGCTGATTATGCTGGTCAACTCGCAAAAATAGCGTGAGCGGCCCAGAAAAAGTCGCTGGACAATCGTCTGGCGCTGGCGGTTGGCGCGGACGACAAGCGCCTGCGCGTCTGGCTGCCTGATTAAAGGTCAACCTCCAGCACATCGAGCACGGTCTGGATCGGCGTGAAGATGGTGGCGCGGCGGGAGCCGGCAAAGAGCAGCCCGACCGCCTTCAAGCTATCGCGCTCCATAATCAGGGCGCCGGAATCACCACCCTGGCTGATCGGCGTCGCGATCACTTGACCGACAAAGCGCGCCTGCAGGTTGTCGGCGTAGGAGACATCGACGGTGGCGTTCATCAGAGTCACCTGGCCTTCGGTGTAGCCGGTCGTGCGGCCCTGCTTGCGGATTTTCATGGCCAGTTGCGCCAGCTTCGTGCCGTTGGGTCGGCCGATTCCGACGATGCTTTGCTGAAAGAGCATGGGATTGATGGGACGGGCGAGCGCCGCGTCCACCCGATTGGGATAAATCGGCGCCGACTCGATCTGGGCTTTTGGGGGACGCACGGTCGCCAAACGCTTCGACGAGCCGCTCAACTTGCTCAAGGCGTTGCCAACGGTGACCCACAACTCGGCAATATCACAGCCGCCCGGCGGGAAAAGCGGCGGCGTTGTGGTTGGGGGCGTCGATCCCCTTTCCGGATCGCCATAAAAGCGCAGCATCTCGAAACGGTGCAGTTTCGCCACCACATCATCGGGGCGGACGCCGTGATCGGTGGGGCCGGGCTGCAAGATCGCATCGCCGATTTCGGCTTCGTTGCTGTTGGCCAGCACATGATTGTTGGACAGGATTAGCGGTTCGCCAGTGTTGCGGTCGAAGACGATGCCGCCAAGCGTCCCGGCGGTCACCATATAATGACCGATGCTCACGCCAGCCGGGATGTTTGGCCGAAAGCGGTCGCGCGGGTTCGTCAGGGCTTCCAGCCGGCCAATCTCGACTACATCGGTCCGGGCTCCATTGACATCGGGCGGGATCAGATCATCGGCGCTCAATGCCTCCACCGGCTTTTTCTTTTCGACCAGCACGGCCATCGCCAACTGGTCCGTGACCTGTTCTTTGTAATTGCGATAGCCGATCGCCACGCCGACCACACCGCGCCGCCGCAACAAATCGGCTTGCGCTATCCGCTGCGCCTCCAGCAGCTGCCTGAACAAATCCATTGACATTCTGCGCTGACCTCATTGTCGCTCACCGAATGAACGCCACAATATTATACAACCGAACAGATTTCCGGGATAACGAGGACTGCTGCGGACTACTGTTTGGCGCCCAGACTTTTGAGGCCGTTGCCGGTCAAGGCAATGACCAGTTCTGCCGTTTCGCCGATGCGCTCGCGAATGCGGGGCAAGGCCGCCACCGGCGCAGCGCTGGTCGCTTCAATGATGTGGCCGGCGCGATGCATCGCCGCCTGCGCCGATAGGATCGCCTCATTGTCGACGCGCAGGGCGAAGCCATCCGTGTCGTAGAGCGCATGTAAGATCTCCCCGCCGCGCACGGGCGTATCAACCAGAATGCCATCGGCGACGCTCGGCGCGGGCTTGACGCCGGGCGGCTGCATGGAGCGGGCTTCCCAGCCGCGGACGATGGGATCGACCCCGGCCGACTGAACCGCGATCATGCGGGGCAGCGTCTCAATCAGCCCGGCAGCGCGCAAAGCCTGGAAGCCGCGATAGAAACCGAGGAAAAGCCCGCCATGCCCCACAGGCGTCGCGACGGCGTCGGGCGCCCGCCGGCCAAGCTGCTCCCAGGTCTCCCAGGCGACAGTTTGCTGCCCCAGCACGAAGTAGGGGTTCCAGGCGTGGCTGGCATAGGTGGCCTTCTCCGCGGCCGCGTAGACATCCGCCAGGTAGTTCTGCGACTCGATGATCGCGCCGCCGAAGGCGCGTATAAGCCGCTTCTTGCTCTCCACAGCGGTGGCCGCCGGCACGTAGACCGTAGCGGACAAATCGGCCGCGCCGGCGTATGCCGCCAGCGACGAGCCGGCATTGCCCGAAGAATTGTCGATCACATCGCTTGCGCCCTCCGCCGCCAAGTGATTGAGCATGACGGCCGTGCCGCGATCCTTGAAGGAGCCCGTCGGGTTCAAGTGCTCCAGCTTGGCGAGGAACTTGCCGCCCGGCAAATCCAGCGGGACCAGCGGCGTCATGCCTTCGCCCAGGCTGAAGCGCTTGACGACCGGCAGCATCTCCGCATAGCGCCATAAGGAAAAATCACTCGCCGCAATCGCAGACGCGTCAAACGGGGGCAGCGCCGCCAGTTCCAGCGTGCCGCCACAAGCGCGGCAGCGCCAAGCCAGCGGATCGGCCTGCGTCCCGCATGATTGGCAGATAGCTTTTGTCATTGCGTTTCCTCGGCAATTTTGTCGCGCTCATATCTCATTCTAAGACGGATGCGTTATACTTGCCATGAGTGAGAATGCTGGCGGAGGCGAGCTTGGCAATCAGCCGCCGCCTCGCTACACTTATCGGCCAAAAGCTGAGGCAGTTGCTCGCTGATGACCCTCAAGGATCAATACGACCGTCCCTTGCGCGACCTGCGGATTTCGGTGACCGACCGCTGCAACTTTCGCTGTCCCTATTGTATGCCGGCGGAAATCTTCGGCGAGCGCTATCAGTTCCTGCCGAAACCGCAGCTTCTTAGTTTCGAAGAGATTGCGCGGCTAACGCGGATCCTGGTTCGGCTGGGCGCGGTGAAGGCGCGCTTGACCGGGGGCGAGCCTCTGCTCCGGCAAGATATTGAAGAGCTGGTCGCGATGCTCGCGGAGATAGAAGGCGTTGACGACCTGGCGATGACCACTAACGCCTACTTGCTGCCGCAGAAGCTGGACGCGCTCAAGGCAGCCGGGCTGAAGCGCCTGACGATCAGCCTGGACACGCTCGATGATGAAATCTTCCGGCGGATGAACGGCGGGCGCTCCGGCATAGACAAGGTGCTGGCCGGCATCGAAGCGGCGGAGGCGGCCGGCTATACGCCGCTCAAGATCAATGCGGTCGTGCAGCGCGGGATCAATGACCATACGCTGGTCGAATTGGCGCGCTTTTTTAAGGAGCGGGGCCATATCTTGCGCTTCATCGAATACATGGATGTCGGCAACAAGAACGGCTGGCGAATGGATGAAGTCCTGCCATCGGCCGAGGTCGTCGAGCGCATTCATGCCGAATTGCCGCTGGAGCCGGCCGCCGGCAAATATTTTGGCGAGGTGGCGCGGCGCTATCGCTATGTTGATGGCGGCGGCGAAATCGGCTTGATCAGCTCGGTGACGCAACCGTTCTGCGGCTCTTGCACGCGTATGCGGCTCTCGCCGGAGGGGCGGATATTCACCTGCCTCTTCGCCACCGAGGGCACAGATCTGCGCGGTCCGCTGCGCGCCGGCGCGGCCGATGACGAGATTGAGGCCATCATACGCGCTACCTGGGGCGCGCGCATCGACCGCTATTCGGAGCTTCGCAGTTCGCTGACCGACGAAGTCCGCGATCGGCGTAAGAAGGTCGAGATGTATCACATCGGCGGCTGACGCTCAATAATTCCTCTTCAGTCTTGTCGAAATCGTACGCGCGACTCATCAAGTCGCCCGAAAACGCAGCCTATCGCTACGAATGGGCGATCAGGTTGGCCGCCCCTACACATTCTCACTATTCCGGGTTCATTACCCTCAATTCCCCGACAGCTTGCCAAGCGCCGCGCCCCTGTGGTATTGTCGCTTCGATGAGTCCGGCAATACATATCAGAGGGCAGACATGAGCAATTCCGACTTCGAGCTTACCGGGCAGACCGCTTTGATCACCGGCGCCGGACGCGGCATCGGTTTGGCGACCGCGCGCCGCCTGGCCGCCGCCGGCGCAGATGTGATTATCGCTGAATACATCGTGGAAAACGGCGAACAGGCCGCCGCCGAGATCGAGAGCATGGGGCGCAAGTCCATGTTTATCGAGGTTGATGTGCGGGACTCTGGCAGCGTCAATCGTATGGCGGAGGTTGCTCTGGCCGCCTTTCCGCGGATTGACATCCTGGTCTGCAACGCCGGCATCGCTCAGGGGATACCCGCCGAAGAATGCAGCGACGAAGACTGGCTCAATATGATGGCGGTGAATCTCAACGGCGTCTTTTGGTGCTGCCGCGCCATCGGCCGCCACATGCTGGAGCGGGGCAGCGGCGTCATCGTCAACACCGCCTCCATGTCCGGCATGATTGCGAACACACCGCAGCCGCAGGCGCATTACAATGCCGCCAAAGCCGGCGTCATCCTCTTGACCAAATCGCTGGCGGGCGAATGGGCGGACCGCGGCCTGCGCGTCAATTGTGTCTCGCCGGGCTATATCGGCACGGATATGACTGCCGAGGGAATGAGCAATATGGACTGGTATCCCACATGGCTGGCGATGACGCCGCAAGGCCGGGTGGGCGAGCCGGAAGACGTGGCCGCGGCGATCTATTACCTGGCGTCGCCGGCCGCCAAATTCACCACCGGCAGCAATCTGGTCGTCGATGGCGGCTATACTTCCTGGTGAGACAGGGCTAGGGTAGCGGGGGGCAGGGTCGCGCTCGATCCTCGACCACAGTATCGTTCCGAATCCAGCCGGAAATCTCGCCGTCGCCCACGGTCACATTGACGAAGTACCAGATCTCGCCGACGGGATTGCGCTCTTCGCGCTGCTGATTCAAGATCGAAACCACTGTGCCGGTTGGCAAGTAACCAACGATAGGCGTTCCCGTCCTCGTTGTTGGGCGCGCCCGCAAGTTGATCGCGTTGATATTCAGGACAACCGCTCGGCAGAGTTCCACTGGCGTCGGTGTAGCGGTCGGGGTGTCGGTCGCTGTCGGCGTATTGGAGGCGGTCGGCGTGATCGTCGCTGTGCTTGTGGCGGTCGAGGTATTTGTCGGCGTGAATGTTTCGGTGGGCGTGAAGCTGGGTGTGGGCGTCCCGGTATTGGTGGGAGTTTCGGTGGCGGTTGGCGTGTCTGTCGGCGGCAAGGTGGCGGTGGGTTGGGGCGTGTTGGTCGGCGTGTTGGTCGGGGTGGGCGTATTTGTCGCGGTGGGGAAGAATATCGCTTCCAATTCCGAACGCGAGGCGAAGCCGACCGCGCCGACAAACCCGAGCGCGATGAGGAGAATTATGAACGTCACCAGCCGGCCGCGGTTGCGCCGACCGCGAATCACGCCGTCAATGCGCGAGATATCGGCGCGCCGCCCGAGGATGCGGAAGGGGTCGTCCCGCATGGCATCGAGCCAGGCTTTCGCCTCGCGCGTGCTGCCATCTTGCAGGGCTTCTTCGGCGCGCTCGAGGTAGCGTGTGAACAAGTCGTTCACGGTGGCGCGATAACGCTCGTCTTGCGCGTAATCGCCCACCATTTCCGCCAGCATTTGTCGCGCCTGCGCCAGCTCGGCATCGAAGTTCTGCGAGACAAGCGCCTGCGCCCGCCGTATCGCCTGCTGCGCCCGCGAGATATCGGCTTGCTGGTTGCGGGAACGCATCAGCAATTCGGAGAAGGCGCCATCGGTGGGGTCCAGCTCCAGCCCTAATTCCAGCAGCTTGATCGCCGAGTTCATCAGCAGGACGCGCTCATCCAGCGTCGTTGAATTGCCGGCGTGGTTCAGCGACATTTGCGCCTGGTCGTTCACCTGGCTGCGAATGCTGGCGAGTTTGTTGTCCATCTCTTGCTGCATCTGGGCCAGGCGCTGGCTATTGGGCAGCAACTGCCGCGCATGTGACAGCAGCGTGCGGACAGCGGCGATCTGCGCCACTTGCTCCTCGAGCGCGCCGCCGATGGTATTCATGTTGACCGCGATCTGGTCGTAATCGCGCTGGATGCGCCGGATCATTTCCAGGCGTTCTTCGGCTTGCGGGTCATTCGGCACGACGCGCAGCGCGCCTTCATACTTGCGCAGCGCCTCCGTCCAATTGTCGTTGGCCATCAGCCGGTCGCCATCGGCCATTAATTCACGGGCGAGGGCCAGATCCTGGATATCCAGGAGAGCCTGTTCGACATCCTTCCAAGTGAGGATGCCATCGCGTTCCGCCAACTCGCGCGCTTCGCGATACAAGCCCGATGCCTGCTCGTAATTGCCAGCGCGCACCAGGGAGTTGGCCCGGTTGTACGCCACGCGCGCTTCAAAGGGAATGCGATGATCGGGCACGATGCCGCGGATGAGATTGTCTTCGGATTTCTCTCGATATTCGAGGGCGGTGGCGTTGTTCGATTGCAGGGACAGAATGCGATTGGCGACGTCAATCGTTTGCTGATAATCGCCCGAGTAATAACTCTCGGTCAGGTTTCTCAGCAATTCGTCCAGGGGCTCGGTGCTGGGCACAGGGCGCTCTTCGGCCGGTTGTTGCGGCGGCTCCCGCCGGGCCGGCTCGCGCGGCGGATAATCGGAGGCGCGCCCGTAAGTGGGACGAGACGTCGATTCCGCCGGCGGTTCTGCGGGGGACGGGGGCGCGGGCGCTTGGCTTGGCTCCCTGGATGGCGCCGACCGAACATCGTGCCGCTCGAAGATTTCCTGAACGCGCTGCCTGGCTTGCGCGCTATGCGAGCCGGCTTGCTGCAGCAAGTTGATGACATCGTCGTTGCTGGAGTCCATGCGCAGCGCATCGGCCAGGATATCAATCGCTTCGTCGATGTCATCGTCATCGCCGGCGATCTCGATGCGGATGCGCGCCCGCCGCACCAAACCGCGCAGCGCTGCCGTATTCGGCCGCCCTTGCGCCGATTGGCTGCCCGCGATCTCGGCAAAGAGGGCTTGCGCCATTTGCTCAAGCGGCGTGTTCTTCGCCTCCATCAGCAGGTCGCGGGCTTCCTGCTCCAACTCGTTCAGCGCCTGCGGGTCAGCTGTGGCTTGCGCGCGATGTCGTAAATCCTGAATTGCCCGTTGCAGGTCCTGCATGTATGAAATTCCCGTCTTACTTGTCCCGGCTTATCCAGCGCTTACCGGGACGCGTGGCGCAACTGACCTACGCGACAAGCGCCATACCACGTCGAGGGATTATATGATAGAGTAGGGTGAGTTCAAAATTCGACTGCGGTCAACCAATTATGGCATCATTTCAGCATATCAGGCCCAGATATAAGCTCATCTTATTCTATAATATCAAACCCGAGAAACAAGACCAATACTATCGCTACATGCTCAGCAGCTTCGTCCCGGCGATACAAAAGCTGGGCGTTTACATGCACATGGTTTGGCATGTCGCTTATGGCGATTATCCTAGGCGCAAGATTGAGTTCGTCACCGAAAGCTCCGATACCTTGCGCCGCCTCTTCCTCAGCGACGAATGGGATGAATTGGAAAACAAACTCCGCCGCTACGTCGATGACTATGAGCGGAAGGTCGTCGAATATCGCAACGGCTTCCAAATCTGATTGCTTAACTTAAGGCAATTATAGTTGCAGACCGCTGCCTCGCTGGTCGCCTTTGGCCCCGCCAAGCCGCCTCTCGCTTGCAAATCATGAGGCCAGGCGTAGAATGGGTTGCATATCCAATCCTTAGTTGACGGTTTGTGGAAAATATGGATCTCAGAGACCTGCTGCCATTTCTCCAAGAACAACCGGCATTCGTCCAGCAGATTGTGAGCGATGTCTTCCCCTTTGTGGTCGCGCTCGCGCTGGTCTTGGTCTTGCGCGTGGTATTGACCGCTATTGTGCTGCGCCCCCTGCGCGCGCTCGCCGGGCGCTCCGCGAGCGACATTGATGACCGCTTGCTGGAAGCCAGCGTCTCGCCCGTGCGGCTCGCGGTGGTTGGGTTTTCGATTATCCTGGTCACATTTGTTTTCGCCTTTGACGCGGAAGTCAAGAGTATTGCCTTGACGCTGGGCCGCGCCATGCTGATTAGCGCCCTGTTTTTTGGCATTGTGCGCTGGTTTGAAGTTGTTTCGCTGCGTCCGGCAACCTTTGCCCGCATCACCGGCTGGACGATTCCCGAGCGCTTGCTGCCTTTCCTCAATACGCTTGTCAAATACCTTATCATCGCGTTTGGCGCCATCTTTGTCTTGCAAGAACTGAACTTTGATGTCGCCGCTTTGATCGCATCGCTTGGCGTGGTCGGCATCGGCATCTCGCTGGCTTCACAAGATACCGTCAGCAATATGTTCGGCTTCGCGGCCATCGTCTCGGATAATCCCTTCAAAGTCGGCGATTTCATCCGCACCCCGACCATGTCCGGCATCGTGGAATCGGTCGGCGTCCGTTCCACGCGGGTGCGTCAACTCGATCAAGCCTTGCTCACGGTGCCAAACAATCTGTTGACCAATGCTGTGGTCTTGAATTGGTCGCGCATGGAAAAGCGCCGCCTCGATGTCACCTTGACCTTCACCTATAGCACGACCGTTGACCAGATGCGCCAGGCGCTCGCCGAGATTCGCGAATTGCTGCAAAACACCGACGATATCGATCCCGAGTCAGTCATCGTACACTTTATCGACTTCGACTCAAGCTCGCTGAATGTGCGCGTTATCGCCCAGGTGCTCCTCACCGATTGGAGGGAGTTCACAGCGCGGAAGGAAGCAGTATTCCTCGACATAATGGGCATCGTGGAGCGCCTGGGCATCGATTTCGCCTTTCCCAGCCAATCGGTCTATATCGAATCTGCGCCGCAGACGCTGGAGCAACAGATGGCGGCGATAAACGCGCGGAGCGACGATGAACCCGCTGAGGCGCAAGGATCCTCCGAGCAATGACGAGCGCTTTGATGACTGCCATGCGTTTTGACGAAGCGGATCTGCGGGCCAACCGCCAGGGCGAGCTTAGCCCGGCGCAAATGGAGCGCGTGAAGAGCGCGCGGCGGCGGCAATCAATGATCGCCGGAATTTTATTCTTCGCGCTGGTCCTTATCGCCACCACAATGATCTATGCCGGGCAGCGCAATCAGAACCAGATCCTCGCCTTGGCGGGCTTAGTGTTGATCGCGGTCAATGCGATTCTGGTCGGCGTCATGGGGCGGGCCTTTATGCGCCTGGGCAGCGACCTGCGCGCCGGCAATGTCGAGGCGCTGGCCGGCGATGCGGAGCGCGTATTGCGCCGGGGACGACATGGCGACAATTATCTCATTCGCATTGGCGGCGCCAGCCTGCCTGTGACTCGCGATGTCTTCCAGAGTTTTCGACATGAGGCGCCTTATCGGATTTATCGCACGGCGCATGCCCGCTTGCTGCTCTCGGCTGAAGCCCTTGATTGAAGGCTCATGAATTTCGCCAGCGCAAAGCCGAAACCCAAGCTGTATATTCACAGGAGCGCCAGTGATGCCAACGAGGGCGCCAATTGCTAAAACGACTTGACCACCGCCTTTTCTTGCCCGCTGTCGCTTACCTGCTGGTAGCGACGTATCTGGCGGCGCCTGTCATCGGTTCATTTTCGACCAGCTTCCTCGGCGGCGATTCCGGCGATGTATATGAAGTCGCGCGACATATCTGGTGGTACAAAACGGCGCTGCAAAACGGCGAAGACATCTTTACGCATTCCCTGTTGGGCCATCCGGATGGCTTCCCCGCGACCATACTCTGGGCGCATCCGCTGAAGTTTCTTCCCAGTAGCCTTTTCGCGTATTTTATGCCTCTCGCCGCCGCTTACAACTTGGCGGCAATCCTGGCGCTCTGGCTGAACGGACTATCGCTTTTTCTTTTGGCTCGGCGTTGGCTGCCGCCTGGTCAGGCTTTCCCAGCTTTGCTTGCCGGTCTGGTCTATATGGTCTTTCCGATGATGCAGGGGCACCTTTTCGCCGGGCATCTCGGCCTTATGATGCAATGGCCTCTGCCGCTATTCATCATGTTTCTCTTTGCTTATGCGGATGAGGGCGGCCTCCGTCATCTTATTGCCGCTGTATTGCTATTCCTGTTGTCCGCCATGGGCCACGCCTTGCAAGTCCTGTATGCCCTGGCGCCCTTCACTGCGCTTTTTTTGATCGCTCGCGCTTACCGCCGCGATTATCTTGGCGCGGTTCGCTGCGCCACAGTTGCAACCTGTGGCGGCCTCCTCCTTCTGCTGTTCCTCTCCCCGATTATGTCGGCTTTATTAAGCGCCACCGAGCTTACTGATGTCGGCGGCCACGTGCGCTTCAGCCTTGACCTGCTTGGCGTCGTTTCACCTTCCTTTGCCAATCCGTTCTGGGCTGATATCGCCCGGCACTCGGCACAAGTCATCGGCATCAATTTGGCGGAAGGCGCCAGCTACCTTGGGATCCTTGGCGGCTCTCTGGCGCTTATCGGCGCTATCCGGCGGCGCGCGGCTCGCTGGTGGCTCCTTGTCGCTTTGGCAGCATGGCTCTTTGCTCTTGGTCCGGTGCTTAAAGTATATGACCAAGCGTTTACCGCCACCGTCGCCGGCTACGAGACGGTCGTGCCGCTTCCCTTTGCTTTGCTGATGAATTTGCCCTTCTTTGAGCTAGCGCGCGCGCCAGGCCGGTTCATGTTTCTTTTCGCCCCCGCTTTCGCGCTCTTGGCTGGTTTCGGCACAGCCGCCCTATGCTCCAGTCGATTCTTTCAGCAACGCCACCGCTACATCCGCTGGCTTTTGGCCGCCGCGGCGCTTGTATTGCTGGTGGAGGATTACAAGCTCTTTGCCGAGTTTCCCACCATGCCAGCCGAGATCCCGCAAGAGATTCATAATCTCAAGGTACGGCGGGATATCCGCGCCATCTTCAACGCGCCTTATGACAATCTGTTGGCCGCCAAGGAGGCTATGTACCTGCAAACGGCGCATGGCAAACCTCTCATTGCGGGCCATGATACCCGGACGACGCCGGTCGGCCCCTCCCGCCTCGAATTGCTCGCCAGCTTCCGCCCCACATTGCTGAACGACTCGGATGCCGATGTGGTCATTATCAATAAGGCGCGCGCTTTGGAAAGCAGGCAGGCTGGACTTTTGCCGCGAGCGCGGCAGTGGCTTGGCGAGCCTTTTTATGAAGACCAGCGCTATGCTCTGTTTGAGACGCCCTTCAGCCCCGACCGGACAGCAAAACTACACTCGACGAGATGGGATGGCCAAACGCATGTAACTTACATCTATAAGGAACAGCCCGGCTGGATGGAATTCAGCGCGACGCTGGAAGCGGTCAATCGCCGGGTGCATCTGTCGCTGAATGGCACGCCCCTGCAGACCCTGCAAGTCAATGGCAGGATTCCAGTCTCGATTCCCTTGCCAATCGCCCGCGACGGCTACCATACCTTTCGCATCGCCCTCGATCCGCCTTGCCCCGAACGCATTGATACCGCGCTCCTGCTCTGCCAAAGCGTGACTGTTGACAACGTCGTTACCCAGATCCTGACAAATGGCGCCATCTACGATCCCGTTCGTATTGCCGATGGCATTGAGCTGGCTGGCTATTATCTGCCCAAGCAATTCGGCGACGAGATCGCCATACGCTTGTGGTGGCGTTTTGAAGCCGATCGTTCGAACAATGATGTGCGCTTCATTCACATTTTGGATGAAAACGGGCTGCCGGTGATTGACCGCCCCGATGACCGCTCCTTTGGCCAGATCGCCGCTGGCAGCGAACTGACCGAGACGCTGACAATCGATATCAGCACTTTGACGGAGGGCGAATATCGGGTGCTGACCGGCTGGTATGAGCTGCCCTTCGCCATCCGCTACGATGTCTTGACCAACGTGGAAGGCGCGCAGGACGATACGGTTGTGCTCGGCGCCATTCGCGTTCGCCATTGACGGCGCCTGGATACCACTGTTGCCGCGCCCGTCCGCGACAATACTTCAGTAAGTTTTGTCGATTAAGCTCTAAGGCACAGTCGCTATGGAAGGGGAGGCCGACCGATGAAACGATTCGCAAGCTTAATATTGGCGCTCGTCCTGTTGCTGACGCCGGCGGCGGGCGCGCTTGACTATGACACCGACAACTATCGCAAGACTATGATACAGATGTTGGGCTCAGCCTTTGACGCGTCCCGCGGACGCCTGATTGATCTGGCGGTCTTTGATGCCGTTGCCGCCTCGGGCGATCCGCTCTACATCGCGCCGCTGATCGATATCGCCTACTTTGCTCGCAGCGCCGAGCTTAGCCGGGGCGTCTTCGGCGCGCTGAACGCTTTGACCGGCGAGGAAATGGGCTGGAAGGAATACTTCGAATGGGCTGGCGCCAACGACATCGCCCTGCCGCCGCATTACGACGAATTCAAGGGTCAGTTGCTGGCGAACTTCGTCGATCCGGAATTCACGCGCTTCTTCCAGCCGGGCGTGATGGAGTCGGCCGCGATCAACATGGTCGAGCCGGTCTGGGGCGGCGTCACCGTCGATGGCATTCCATCGCTGGTGAACGCCCGGCAGATCAGTCCACAGGCGGCGGTTGAGGAAGGTTTCCAGTATCCGGACTTCTGCCGCGATGACGACTGCAGCTATCCGGCCGCCGATGAATTGGTCTTCGGCCTCAGCTTCAACGGCGATAGCCGCGCCTATCCGCTGCGGCTCCTGAACTGGCATGAGATGTTCAACGATGTCGTTGGCCGCGCGCCTCTCTTTGACGAAGCGGATGGCGAGCAGGTCTGCAACTTCCGCGCCCCCAGTCCATTCGAGGTGCGTGGCCGCTGGGGCGAAGACTGGCTGCTGATCTATGGTCGCTCGGCTGATTGCCCGCGCTCGGGCTGGCTGCGCGCCGCCGATGTCGCCTGGCTTGACGATGAGGGCGCGGACGCCCGGCCCGAATTGCCCGATCTCGCCGCTGATGGCGAGGCGCTGAGCATCGGCGTCATGGCTCAAGTAAACGGTATGCCGGTGATGCTCGCCTATTGCACGCTCTGCGGCGCCGGCGTGCTCTATGACGTCAGCATCCCCGACCTCGCCTACACGGACCTGACGGGTCAACGCGTCGAGTTGGGCGATACGGTATTGGAATTTGGCTCAACCGGCATGTTGATGCGCTCGAACAAGCTGATGTACGACCGCAACACCGACACCGTCTGGAACGCCATCACGGGTGAGCCGGCCTTCGGTCCCCTGGCTGGGAGCGGCATTGCGCTTGATGTGCTGCCGGTCGTCGTCACCGACTGGGAAAGCTGGCTGGCGGCGCACCCGGATACCAGTGTGCTCAGCCTCGATACCGGTTTCTTGCGCAATTACAGCAACGGCGCTGCCTACAGCGATTACTTCAACAGCACCGAGCTGATGTTCCCGTCCTGGCAGCAAGATACGGCGTTGATCCAGAACAAGGAGATGGTATTCGCCCTGCGCTTGCAGGGGCAGGCCAAAGCCTATCCGCTCGCGGCGATCATCCCCGAGCGCGTCATCAATGACCGCGTTGGCGACACCGATGTGCTCATCATCGCCGAAGCCAGTCCCGAGCGCGACTTCTTCGAGCCCGGCGGCGCGGCGGTACGCGCTTATGACAGCGGGGGCTTGATATTTGAAGCGGGCGCGGACGACGCCTCTTTGACCAGCGCTGACGGCCGGAGTTGGGAGATCACCGAAGCGGCCCTGATCAGCGAAGACGGCCAGCAACTGCAACGCATCGGCGGGCATCTGGCCTTTTGGTTCGGCTGGTTCGGCTTCTATCCGGATACGCTGGTCTATGGCGCGGAGGCTCAACCGTAACGCTGGCGTTTTGGTGGTTTGCCTTTGCGCTTGCGTTTGCCGGACGGCATCTGCAAGTCGTAGGCTTGCGCCTTGTCCATAGGCGGCCGCCAGCTTTCGTCGCCGTTGGCTTTGGGCCCATATTCCAGGCGATATAGCGCTTCGCTCAGGTCCGATTGCCTATCGACATCGGTGAGAAGATTGCCGCGCACACTGCCCAAGCGCCGCCATCTACGCTCTATTTCGGCGCGCGGCGACTGTCTGGGCGGGTAACTAACCGCAGCCGTCTCGGTCTCCTTTTCCGGCGGCTTCCACCAGTAGTGACCAAATGGCTTCACAAGGTACAGCCCGAGCAAGGCGCCCGGAAAGGCCCAAAGCCATTCTGTGCCCTTGCCGTACCGGTCGCCGCCCAATTGCGCAAAGAGCCAGGCCATGAATAAGACGAAGGCAATCGTGGCCAGCGTCTTCCAGTTCGGACGTCTTGGCTTCATTAGCTGTTGCGCCGCGCCGCTCGCTGGGCCGGGTCGGCGCTTCCTGATCGCTCGATCTTCTCATCGAAGATTTGTCTGCCGTAAGAATCACGATAAGCTTCGCGAATCAGATTGCGCCGCGCTGTCGTGATCAGATTGTCGTCGTGGATGCCGGCCGCTTCGTATTCGAAGGCCGGTCCCGCCGCGCCATTCGCCCGCCGCATGGCGATGATGATGCCGAGGCTCCCGCCCAATAGCGCGCCGACGAATGCGCCCTCCGGCAAGCCCTCGGCCAGAACGAAGACGATGACGGCGCCGGCAACTGCGCTGAAGACGGCGAAGGCGAGGAGATGGATCAGCGGCGCCGACTGACTCCCGGCGGACTTCATTTTTGGCGCTGCCCTACTATCACCCATGTCACTTGTTTCGCAGAGTGTGTCTACGATTCAACTCCAGTTCAGCTCGTCCCATCAGTCTATCACGTTTGGCGCGCTCCGGTCGCGGAGTTTCTTGAGGCCCGGCGGCAGCGCCCGGCGCATGACAATGCGCAAGCCAAAGAAAATGCCGATGACCAGCCCGATGCTGGCGCCGCCGGCCGCGCTTTGGAGGCTGACTTCGGCGGTGATCAACGCCGCGATTGCGCCGATAGCCGCGCCGAGCAGGGCGGAAACGGTGATCATGCGCAAATGATAGACCATGGTGTTCCTGATTCAGATGCGGCAGATCTCATGGACTTGCGCGTCGCTCAGGTCAAACCATTCGCCGCGCTTGCGGCTGTCCGCATAGCGCTGATGCAATTGCCACTCCAGCGCGGGCGCGTCTTGTGTATCGACAATGGCGACAATGTCCGACTCACCGGGCAATAGGGTACGGATCTCATGCAAACGCCGGGCGGGATTGTTCGTTCTGCCGATCTTGTAACGCTTGCTGAATTCGGTGTCCTGAATCACGTATACGTAGCCGGCGGGATGTGTCAAGGTTGGCAAATCGACTGGATCGCCGAAGTCGCAGCGGGGCGGCCGGGCATAAAGGTATACGAAGAAAATCATGACACAGAGCGACAAGCCCAGCCCAGCGCCTGCGCCGTATATAGGGTTCTTATTGAGGCTGAAGGCGGCAACAGCGCCGACTGCCGCGCCAACGCAAACTGCGACAGCGGCTTGGAGGCCGATAACAACCGCAGTCAAGCCGACGCCGATTGCCAGGGCGCTCAAGATCAACAATCGCGACATGGCATGTCCTCCCTTGCTGCTGAATACGCTGCATCAGGCCTAAGGTTTCAGATTTGCCGCCGCGCGAAAAAAGCCTGCATAATCCCGCGCACCTCATCCGATGCCAGGCGCTCGCCGATCATGCTCAACTCCAACTCCATCGCCTCTTGCACCGCCTGAGCGCTGCCCCGGCGCAGCAGCATCTTCGTCCCCCGCAGCGCCTCCGGTGGCTTGGACGCCAACTGCTCTGCCTTCGCTTGCGCCAGCGCCTCCAATTCTTCCGCCGCCGCCACTTGATTCACGATGCCGCAAGTTTGCGCTTTCTCGGCGGTGAAGGTTTCGCCCAGCATCAGCAATTCCGCCGCCCGGCTGGTTCCCATTATCCGCGGCAGCAAATAGGTCGAGCCCGCTTCCGGCAGCAAGCCCAGGTCGATGAAGGCGAAGTTGAACTTGGCCCCCGCGGCCGCGTAGACCAGGTCGCAATGCAGCAGTATGGTCAGGCCGACGCCGACCGCCACGCCGTTCACCGCCGCCACGATGGGCGTCTCGGCGGTCGCAATCGCCTTGATGAAACGCGCCGCCGATTCCGAGCCGGGCTCCTTGAGGAAGCTGTTCAGGTCGTTGCCTGCGCAGAAGCTGTCGCCGCTGCCGGTGATGGTGATGACGCGGATGTCCTGGTCGTCATTGGCGCGCTCGATCGCTTCCCGCAGGCCATCGTACATGGCCGGGGTCAGCGCATTTTTCTTCTCCGGCCGGTTGAGTTGGATGCGCAGGATGTGGTTGGTGAGGGTGGTGGTGATGTTGGTCATGAGCACCCTACGATCTAGCCATCACATGTATGGGAAAGGCGAGTACAGTCGAGGCAAATGAAGCTGTGTCCTAGTGGTCATTCTCTACATCTCGCGGATTTCCCTTACTTGCTCATCCGTCAAGTCGAACCATTCGCCCTGCTTACGTACTCTTGCATACTTCTTGTGCAATCGATTCTCAAGCGCCTTGTCATCGCCTGCTTTCAATATTGCGATGACTTGAGTCTTGCCAGGTGTTTTCAAATCAACAAAACTGGATCGGGTAGCAGGATCGTTTGTACGTCCAATCTTGTACAGTCTACTGAACTCGATTTCTTGAATTACATAAACATAACCGGCAGGGCTTTTAAGTTTTGGAAGTCTTCTATAGTCTTGAATCGGTAAGTTCAATGTCCCTGGAGGGATGTATTCTTTAGCAGCTTTACTTGCATGCCTGATCTCATTTGGAATTGTTTGTTTGAGAGATTCTCTGGCTATCTCATCAAATTCTCTGGCTTTCGTTTGACCTCGCCATCTAAATGACAACTGCAATTTCTCTGCCGTCTCTACCGTTGATTCGATTAAGTCAGTGATTGAAATAGCCGTATCAACTTTAGCCACAAGTATGCGCAAGTGGATACCAGGGTATTGAATTGCGGCAGACATAATATTGCTTACTGCCGCCAAACGAGCGGCTTGCACCGCATTCTTTATAGATTTATTGCCAATATCTGTAACTATTCGAGCGCCTTGGCTGGCATTTGAAACTGCCTGCGCGCTTTCTATTGCGAATGCGCGTTCTGTTACAACTTTGTTCACAATGGCATCAATCGCTTCGCTGCCTATGTTCGCCTCAAAACCCGACTTATATAGAACTGACTTAATTGCCGCTTCTCGTGCGCTCTTGAACGCGGCTTCTCGTGCACTTGTACTCATATTTCTACAAAGTATTGCTGCGTCCACGGCGGAATTGATCGCAAGATTGCCAGTCAATTCTATCGCTGCTATTTGTGCCGCTTCTGTTTGACCTGCCTGTTCGTAATTTTGTGCTACATCCCATTTGTCGATATGCAGTTTGGTAATAGTAGATGCAAGTTGTCGTTCATGCGTATTTACATCTTTGCGATTACTGATTCCTGCATCCATGATTGCCGCATCGCCTGCCGCTTCTATTGATTTTTCGATTGAGGAGATGATTAAAGGTGTTATTTTCGCGACTCGTTGGCGCTCGAGTTTTTGCTTTTCTTGTGCTTCGAGTTTAGCTTTACGTTCGGCTTCTGCCTTTTGTTCTGCCTTGCGTTCTGCTATTCGTTGCGCTTCGAGTTTGGCTTTACGTTCGGCTTCTGCTCTCTGCTCAGTTTCGTATTTCGCTTTCTGTTCGGCTTCTGCCTGCTTTCTCTTTTTCTTTGCCTTGTGCTTCTTCTCCTTTTCCGGGTCCAGTTCTCGAATGATAGAACCAATCACTGAAAGAACGCTAATCGTGATTATGGATCCGGCTATGACGATCCCTGATTCGGCCAAGAACTTTCCTGTAAAAGCAATCACATCTCCCACGAAGTTGAACACGTTCCTGATCGCATCAAACAATGATCCAACTATATCAAACAATGAACCAATGATAGGGGCAGCGACGACAATGATTGCAATTATGACTACACAACCGATACAACCTGCAAGTTCTTCTCCGTCCATATCCTCTTCCTCCATGTAATATTCGGCAGTTAAAACTGAATGTAAGTTACTCTGAGCTTATAGTTCTGGCGAATTAGATTTTTCTTCTGATGGAAACAACGCACCCACTAATGTACCAATGATTCCACCGATAACCGCGCCGGCTCCTAGATCTGCGCCACCGATTACGGTTACTATCGCACCTGCAGTAGCAAAAAGTATTAAGCCCAGAACAGCGCCAATGACGGACTCGTCACCTCGGAGAGTGTCAATTATCACAGCTCCTAACGTACCGAAAATCATGCCAACGAAGGTACCCGAGCTTCCTGTAGCGTTGACATAGTTGGTCAAGAATGAGGCAACACTTTCATTGCCTAAGGCAGCGATGCTGGTTGAAAGCCATGTATCTACGCCGAGAAAGTCCCCTCCTAATGCACCCAGAATTGCACCGCAGATGGCTCCCAAAAAAGTGTCAAAGAAGCCTTCGTCTCCACTAATCGCAGCGCCGACTGCCATTCCGACGGCTCCTACTATTCCACCGGACAAACTAGCTGCGAGTAGCGCCGGAACAATGTCTTCGCCACGAAACAAGCCAACAACTGCTCCCAAAATCGCGCCGCCAAGTGCCCCCATTAGTGCCCCAACGATTGCGAAGGTGAAAGTCTCTCCTAATCGATTCATTGTGTCTCCCTGTTTCGATTGAGCGGGATGGAATTCGATTCCTACGACAATTGTACCCATTGCTTTGTCAACGGTCACGCTCAATCTTTACATTCTCTTCACCCCTCCCCCAACAACTCAAACACCCGCGCCAGCCGCTGATCATAACGATGATGCGCCAAGACATGCGCCCGCGCCGCCGCCGCAATCCGCTCCCGCTCCTCATCATGCGCCAGGTAATAACGCGCCTTCTCCCGCAAGTCCTCGTGGTCGCGGAACGTGACCAGGTGCTCGCCATCAACGAACCACTCATGCACGCCCGGCCTGTCATCCACCAACTGAAAAGTCCCCAAGCCGGCGCATTCAAACAGGCGCATATTGCCCCCATAACGCATAAAATCGCCGTGAACATTGATGCTGATCTTCACCGACGACAATATCTGCAGCATCCGCTCGCCCAGCGCCGGTCCTCGATAGTGAGGCTGCAAGCTCGCTGGAACCTCGTGCACGCTCCAGACGCCCAGGTCAAACTCCGCCAAGCTCGTCAGCGCCGCCACCCGCTCGCTGTACAAATTGTCCGGCGTCAAGGTGCCGACGAAACCGATATCGCAGAGGTATGCGCCGGGCGCATCGCCAATCGGCTGGGGATAATGCAGTTCGGGATCCACGCCGACGCCCGGCAGGCACTCCACCCGCGGCGCGCCCAATTCTCGCCACTGCATGCCGTGATAATAATCGTTGACCAGAACCAGATCGTACAACGGGGCGGCAGCGCGCTCGATAGCATGAGAAAAGACGATTGGCGAATCGCCGTTGCTGTATACGATTTTGCAGTCATGCTCGTCTTTGAGGCGCGCCAAAGTCGCCGGCAAGATCTCGCGGTTGCCGCCGGAGTGCCAGATAATATCGGGTCCAAAGCGGGCCGCCTGCGCCAGCAACAGTTGATTCCGACGCCGCAGGTCGGGGTTGAGTTGCGGCGGAAAGCGGCGAATCAAGGCGGCGGCGATCTTGCCCGGACTCAGTCCGCTGCGATACACGCTGCTGCGCAAGCGGCTGATATCCCTGGCGCCAAAACCCGGCAGGTTGCGCCAGAAGACCTCCAGCCGGCAACCGGCCCCGCGCATCGCCCGCGCCCAAGCGTACTGAGCCATGCTGCGCGGAAAAAGCGGGACCGGGCTGCCGGGCGGCAGTCCTTGAATGTCAGCCTGCAATTCCTCGGGATGATACAGCGACTCGACGATCAGGACGCGCGGTCCATGCTCACGCTTGTGAGAAGACTGCTGTTCAGTCAGATTCACTTCATTATCAAACCGCATTTGCGGTCTTGCTATTCATGCTGCCTCAGACCGCCGACAAATCCAGCAGCCCCAGCGGATTCTCGATCAGGTCGCGCAAGTGATTCAAGAACTGCGCGCCCTCAGCGCCGTTGCTGACGCGATGATCGACGCTCAAGGTCATATTCATGCGACTGCCGACGCCCAGCGTCCCATCCGCCTGCACGACCGGCACCCGCAACGCCGATGACACCGCCAGGATGCCCGCTTCCGGCGTGCTTATGATCGCCGAGAAGTCCTTGATGTTAAAAGGTCCCATGTTGCTGATGGTGAAAGTGGCGCCGCGGATGTCGTCCGGCTTGATGCGCCCGCCCCGCGCCCGTTCGTACATCGCCTTGTTATCGGCCGCCATCTCGCTCAGCGCGATCTTGTCGGCATCATGGCAGACCACATTGACTAGGCCATTATCGGGCAAGGCGACAGCGATGCCGATATTGACGCGCTCGTGCCGAACGAAGCGGTCGCCGTAATAATGCGTATTCAAGTTGGGGAAAGCCCGCAGCGTCAGCGCCAGCGCCTTAATCAGCATGTCGTTCACGCTGACTTTGATGCCGCGCTCCGCCAGCGCCTGGTTGATCTCCGCGCGCAAAGCCAGCAGCGGCGCCACATCCGCCTCGACCGTGACGTAGAAATGGGGCGTGTTGCTCTTGCTGCGGACGGTGCCATCGGCGATGGCTCGGCGCATGCGCGAGAGCGGGATGACCTCGACCTCGGCGTCGGGGAGCTTGCCCCAAGTGGCTTGACCGACAGTCGCGGCGGGCGGCGCTGCCGGCAGGGGCGGCAATTGCGGCGTCGCCTTGAAGTTTTCGATATCCGCTTTGACGATACGGCCGCCGGGGCCGGAGCCAGTCACGCGCCCCAGGTCGATGCCCTTGTCCGCGGCGATGCGGCGCGCCAGGGGCGATGCTTTTATCCGCCCATCTTCAGTGATTGTCCGGCCATTTCCCGCAGTTTTCCCGTCCTTTTGCGTCCACTTCCCGTCTTTTTCCGGGGGCTGATTTGCCGTCTCTGATGGCGCTGGCTCAGTGCTTTCGCCGGTTGCGCCAATGACCGCAATCACAGTGCCTTCGCCGACTTCGTCGCCCGGCTCCGCGCGCAACTCCAGGAGCTGACCCGCGCTGCCGGCTTCAATCTCGACCGTCGCTTTGTCGGCTTCGAATTCGGCAATGATGTCGCCCGCGTTGACGGCGTCGCCGACATCCTTGAGCCAGTTGATCAGCAGGCCATCCATGGTGAGCTTGACTTCATGCGCCATTTACAGGATCTCCTTGACCGCATCGACGACCTTCTGCGCGTTTGGCAGGGCCAGCAGTTCAATCTCCTTCGAATAGGGCAGGGGCACATCTTCGGCGGCGACCCGCTTGATCGGCGCGTCCATATAATCGAACATGTTCTCTTGCAGCAGCGCGGCGATCTCCCCCCCGAAGCTGTACATCGGCAGCGATTCTTCCACGATGACGCAGCGGTTGGTCTTCTTGAAGCTGTCGTAGACCAGCGCCATATCCAGCGGACGCAGCCAGCGCAGGTCGACCACTTCCGCGTCGACGCCATCGCGCGCCAAGTTCCGCGCCGCCTGCAGCGCCCAGTCGACGCCGCGGGCATAAGCCACCAGCGTGACATCGCTGCCTTCGCGTTTGATATCGCCTTTGCCGATGGGAATCAGGCTATCCTCATCCAGGTCGTCGGGCATCGGACTTGGCTTGGGATACAAGGCAATGCTCTCGGTGAAGAGGACCGGATTGTCATCGCGGATGGAAGCTTTGAGCATGCCGTAGGCGTCCAGCGAATTGGAAGGGCAACCGACGTAGAGGCCCGGGAAATGGGCGAAGATGGGCTCGGGCGCGTGCGAGTGCGAGGCGGTGGCTTGATTGCCCCAGCCGCTCGCCGCGCGGTAGACCAGCGGGACCTTGAACATGCCATCGAAGAAGTAGCGCACTTTGGCGGCGTGATTGGCGATGGCGTCCAGCGCCAGGAAGGCGAAGTTGATCGTCATGAATTCGGCCACCGGGCGCAAGCCCGCCATAGCCGCGCCAACAGCGACGCCGCCGATCGCCATCTCGCTGATGGGCGTATCGCGGACGCGGCGCTCGCCAAATTCTTCCAGGAAGCCGCGCGTGACACGGTGTGTGCCCTGCCAGTAGGCGACCTCTTCGCCCATGACGAAGACGTTCTCGTCGCGCTGCATTTCTTCTCTTAGCGCCCGGCGGATCGCTTCCCGCATGGCGACATTTCTAGCTGCCATGATATATCCTTGATTCCTTCAATCGATGCCGGCGCCGATGCTCTGCGCGGTCTTATGCACCAGCTCGGACGGCACATAGGTATTCCGTAATAATTCCTGTCTGCTGCTTGGCAGTTCGCTTGACTCGGCGAATTTGACCGATTCCGCCACGATGCGCTTCGCATCCGCTTCATGCCGCGCCAGCATCTCGCTGACGTCTCCGTGCATTTCTTCAATGCAGTCCCGCAGTATCTTGATCGGCTCGCGCGTCGCCATCCACTCTTTCAGTTCGGCCGACATATCCTCGCGGGCGTCGTATTGTTTGTCGGAGACGCCGTGCCCGCGATAGCGATAGGTGACGTGCTCGATGACGGCGGGACCATTTTCCCGCGCGTACTCGACCGCCTTCGAAGCGACGGCGTAGACCTCCAGCGCGTTCTGCGCGTCAACCCGGCCGAAGCTCTTGATGCCGTAGGCCTCAGCCTTGCGATACAGTTCGGTTTGCCCGCTGGCCCGCTCGACCTCGGTGCCCATGCCATAGCCGTTGTTCTCGATGATCCAGATGACGGGCAGGTCCCAGATGGCGCTCATGTTCAGCGATTCGTGGAAGTAGCCGTTGTTGGTGGCGCCATCGCCGACGTAAGTCATGGTGACATCGTCTTTGCCGTTGTAGCGCGCTTCCAGGGCAATGCCGGCTGCCAAGGGCAGATGACCGCCGACGATGGCGTAACCGCCCCAGAAATTGTGATCCTTCGACGCCAGGTGCATGGAGCCGCCTTTGCCGCCGCTGCTGCCGGTTTTCTTGCCCATCATCTCCGCCATGACCGCCTTGGGATCCATGCCCAGGATGAGGGCGATGCCATGATCGCGATAAGCGGTGATGACGTGGTCGGTCTTCCGCAGCGCCGCCATCGAGCCGACGCCGCTGGCTTCGTGGCCGCTGTAGAGATGCAGGTAGACGCCGGTGATGCGCTTCTCTTCGTAGAGCCGATGGCAGGTCTCTTCGAATTCTCGAATGAGGACCATCTGCCGATACCAGTCGAGGAGCATGTTTTTGTCAGGTGAACCCATGCAGTTTCCTTGGATTGTCATGCGCTCAATTCAGTATAAGTCGGGAAGTATACCATAAATGATATAGGATTTGGATTCTGGGATTTTTTGCCGCGCTTGACAGGCGGGGAAAATGATCATATAGATCAAGTGTGCGAGTCTTCCTTGCCACCGAGAGGCGCGCAGACACCGCCCTTCTTCACAGAGTTCTATGAGTACACAGAGAAAAGAACCTGAAGTCCGAGCCCATGCCACAGCAACCGTTATCCTCTGAATTTGTCGATAAGAGCGCGTTACCGGCAAAACCATTCGTCAAGTGGGTGGGCGGCAAGCGCAGCTTGCTGCCGGAATTGCTGGAGCGCGTCCCGGCGGAATTCAACAATTATTACGAACCCTTCGTCGGTGGCGGCGCGCTGTTCTTCGCTTTGAAAAATGAGCGAAAACTTAATTTGGCGGGGGGGGGGGGCAGGCATTCTTAAGTGACGTCAACTTTGATCTCATCAACACTTATCAGGTCATCCAGCGCGACCCAGAGCCCCTCATCAAGAAGCTGCATGAACACGCGGCGAAACACTCCAAAGATTACTACTACGAAATAAGAAGTCAACACGACCTCGATGGCCGCATCGAGATAGCCGCCCGATTCATCTATCTCAACAAGACTTGCTACAACGGTTTATGGCGCGTCAACAGCCGCGGCGAGTTCAACGTGCCGATTGGTAGTTCTGTCAAGCCCGCGATTTGTCAACCAGATATCTTAAGAGCCTGTCACCGGGCGCTGCAAGGTGTTGACCTACATTCGACGAGCTTTACCGAAGTTGCCGCTGGCGAAGGTGACTTCGTCTACTTCGATCCTCCTTATCATCCCGTTAGTCAAACATCATCTTTTACAAGTTATGCCATCGGCGGTTTTGCGGAAGCAGAACAAGAAGCGCTGCGTGATCTATGTCTCGTGCTTCATGAGCGCGGGACGAGGATCATGCTTTCCAATAGTGACACGGAATTCATCAGGAAGCTGTATCCAAGCTCGATTTTCACTTTCGGAGACGTAAAAGCGCCGCGGATGGTCAACTGCAAGAGTGACAAAAGAGGAGCGGTGAATGAAGTGCTGATCAGAAATTACCGCCACGAAACAGGAATTGTGTAAAGGGGAGAACAAAAATGGCAAATGAGAAAAATTCATGCGCAAAGCACAGGCAAGCGCTTAATCGGAAGCCGCTAGATCACATCATGTTGGATTTGCCGTTTAGCCAGGCTGGCGATAAAGGTAAGAGTGGGCGGCACAAATGTGCTTATTGCGCTTACGAGCGAGGCTACGCCGAAGGACTGCGTCACGCCGGAGATGCGTTAAAGTCCCTGCTCTTGCGGGAAACAGGCCTGTTAGCCAATGATGAAAATTGATTAGGAAGAGCAAGTCACGGAAAGGCTCGAATAGTTATTGCGTACTATCATCCGGGTTCGCATCACCGTATCCCAGCCGACCGCGCAGCCAAGCGAGCGACTCTCGCAGTGACGCGACCTCCCCGCGCAATGAGGTAACCTCGCCGCGCACAGAGTTAACCTCGCTCCGTAGATTGTTGATGTCGCCTTTCAGCGAATCATTTACGCGATCGATCTTCGCGCCGAGGCGATTGATGTCATTCCGCAGCCACAGAAAAACGGCAATTACTGTGCCGACTGTAATGAAAAACTGTACATTCTGTTCCAACGGTATTCCCCTCGTCCTTCAAATCACTAACGACCTAATTATGACTGATACTAGCGTATTGGTCAATCACTCCCCCTCATCCCCCAGCAGACCCGCCACGACCACCACCACCGCCGAACCCAACGCGCCGACCAGGATGCCGCCGATGAAGGGCAGCTTGACCAAACCGGTGATGCCAAACAGCGTCACCAGCAGCGAACCGACGAAGCCGCCGACGATGCCCAGCACGATATTGCCGACCAATCCGTAGCCGCGGCCTTGCAGCAGCTTGCCCGCCAGGTAGCCGCTGGACGCCCATACCGCCAGCGATATCACCAGGCCGATCAGCCGGCCCAGCATGCCGGGCAAGAGCAGGAGCACGATGACCAATGCCAGGGCAATCCCAACGCCGATCTTGAATTTCATACCGACTTGCCTCCGTCCTTTGCATTGTCATAGTATACGCGAAATCTGCCGCGGCGGTTGCGCTTGCCAGCCGGCGAAGCGGAGCAATTGCAGCAAATTATTTTCACCGCAAAGACACAAAATTGTTTTCTTATAAACTCTGCGCTTTCAGTAGATCCAACAAAATAACCTAAAACAACAAGTTCGTTGTAGGGGCGACATATCATGTCGCCCGCCTTCCCAGGTATATTTTCGGGCAATTTGATAAATCGCCCCTACAATTCGCCATCTAATCTGTTTTCACCGCTCCACGATAGCTGTCGCAAATCTGCGAATCTTACAGTATCATTTGGCTGTGGCGATTATCGACTCTGCAATAGCATTAGAACGGCGACATGATACAGACAGCGGAAGAACGGGCGCCGGAACTGACGCCCGAGAATTTCATCAACCGGGAATTGAGCACCATAGATTTTCAGAAGCGCGTCTTGGCGCTGGCGGAAGACGAGACGACGCCCTTGCTGGAGCGCGTCAAGTTCATCGCCATCGTCGGCAACAATCTCGATGAGTTTTACATGGTGCGGGTCGGCGCTTATTTTCAGCGGCTGGCTTTGAGCAACCCGCGGACGCGGCCCGATGGCACGACGCCGGCGCAACTGCTGCGGCGGATACATGACGAAGTGTCGGCTTTGATCGCCCGGCAGCGGCGGGTGCGGCGGGAAGTCTTCGAGCTGTTGGAAAAAGAGGGCGTTTATTTTATCAAGACCAGCGACCTCAGCCCGAGCGAGCGCGATGCGATCAGTTGGTATTTCCGCGCCGAGGTCTTCCCGCTGTTGACGCCGCTGGCGGTGGATCATGCCCGCCCCTTTCCCTTCATTTCCAACTTGAGCCTCAACCTGGGCGTTTACCTGGAACGGAACCATGGCGACATGGCGAGCGAGATTGAATTCGCCCGCGTCAAGGTGCCGGTGGATACGCTGCCGCGCCTCGTCCGCCTGGAAAATGTCCTGGAGAGTTATACCGGCGATGAGCACGAAGGTTGTCGTTTCTTGTGGATGGAAGACATCATTGCCGATTACCTGATGGATCTTTTCCCCGGCATGCAGATCCGCGAAGCCTTCCCTTTCAGGATCTTGCGCAATGCCGATATCGACTATGAGCATGAGCAAGACGAAGACTTGATCGATGTGAAGTCGATTATCGAGCAGAGTGTGCGCGAGCGGCGATTCGGCCTGGTGGTGCGCTTGAGTGTGCCGGCAGCCATCAGCGAGCGGATGCTCTCGCGTTTGACGGATTCGCTGGAAGTGCCGTCGAGGCGGCAAGTCTTCCGCATCAACGGGAAATTGGGCTCGGCCGATCTCTTCGAGTTGCTGCAACTGGATCGCCCGGACTTAAAGGATCCGGCCTATTCGCCGCGCGTGCCGAAGCCCTTTACCCAGTCGGCCGATTTCTTCGAGGTCATTCGCCAGCAGGATGTCATTGTGCATCATCCCTACGATTCTTTCTCGCCGGTGGAGGACTTTTTTAAGCGGGCGGCGCGGGACCCCGATGTGTTGGCGATCAAGACGACTCTGTACCGCGTAGGCAAGAATTCGCCCGTGGTCGACGCGCTGATGGAAGCGCGCGACAATGAAAAGCAGGTCACAGCTTTGGTGGAGTTGAAAGCCCGCTTTGATGAGGAGAACAACCTGGAGTGGGTGACGGCGCTGGCGGAAAAGGGCGTGCATGTCATCTATGGCGTTGAGGAGTTGCCGGTGAAGACGCATGCCAAAGTGTCGCTGGTGGTCCGGCGGGAGCGGGATGGGCTGCGGCGCTACCTTCACCTGGGCACGGGCAATTATAATGCGACGACGGCGCGGCTCTACGCCGATATCGGTTTGTTCACCAGCAACGAGCAGATCGCTGACGATGCGTCGCGCCTGTTCAATCGGCTCACCGGATACGCGCCGGAGACGGCATACAAGCGGCTCCTGGTCGCGCCGGAGTATTTGAAGAACAGCCTGCTCGCTTTGATCGACAACGAGATCGAGGCGGCGCGGGGGGGCTTGGACGCGCGGCTGATCTTCAAGATGAATCAGTTGGAGGAAGACGACCTGATTCGCAAGCTGTATCAGGCATCTCAATCAGGCGTGAAAATCGACTTGATCGTGCGCGGATTATGCTGCTTGCGGCCGGGCCTGCCGGGCTTGAGCGAGAATATCCGCGTCAAGAGCATCGTCGGGCGCTACCTGGAGCACAGCCGCATCTATTATTTCCGCAACGCGCCCGAGCATCAGCAGGTCTATATGGGCAGCGCGGACGTGATGCGGCGCAACTTGCTCAACCGCGTGGAAGTGGTCTTTCCAGTGCTGGATCCGCGGATTCAGTGGCGTGTGCTGCGCATCTTGCAGACGGACCTTAGCGATGTAAAGAATTCCTGGGCGCTGCGCAATGACTGCAGCTATGAGCGCTGCTGGGATACGGTCGATATGAGCGCCTTTGATTCCCATGTGGCCTTCATGCAGGACAGCTTCGGCCTCTGCGACACGCCTGATTAGCTGGCTTATTCCCTGATTTTCAGCCTTTGGCCCACTCTGATTAGATCGCCCTGGTCAGAAAGCGAATTGGCTTTGATGATGTCGGCCAGCGCGACTTGATAAGCGAGCGCGATCGCGCTGGCTGTTTCGCCCTCCCGAACGATGTGAATGAGCGAGCCGTCGGCTTGGGCTGGCTGCGTCTGTACCGGGATGGGACGCCATGCTTGTGATTTCTGACCGGATGGCGCAGCGCTGGAAGAGCCGCTGCGGCAAGACGCGCCCGGCGGACCGCCGAATGTAGTCAGGATGCCGAAGACTTGCCCATCCAGCGCATGGTCAAGCACCACATGATTCACCTTGCCCTCGACATTGGGACCTTTGGACACGACTATGTAGCGCCGCGGCACAAGCAGCTCGGCGTGGTATTTGGGACTCCGCTCAAATTGCGAGCCCAGTTCAGTTGGCAATCCGGTGCGCACCGCCACCCGGCCATCGGCGGAGCAGGCGACAAAGCCAGCCTCAAGCGCTTCGACCTGGGGCTGAGTGACCGCGAGAACGAAGACGCCCTCGCTTTGCGGCGTAATTCGGTAGATATAGATCTCAGGCGGTTGAATTCTCGGGCGGCAAATGACGCCGATGGCGCCAAGGCGCAGGTCGCAGTCTTCATATTTGGGCGGCGAATGAGTATGAATTGGGCGCGCGGGGGGGGGGGGGGGGGGGGGGTTTAATGGAT
>JAJEBE010000029.1 GCA_022822545.1 Anaerolineae bacterium | reverse complement strand
TGCTTGCCGCCTGCGCTGGGCGCTGCGTTATTATGGGCACGAAGCGGTCTACGTGCTTGATGGCGGCTGGATGAAGTGGTTGGCGGAGGGGCGGCCGGTCAGTTCAGAGATACCGCAATTCGCGCGCGGCAAATTTGTAGCGGAGGTGAACGCCGACTTGAAAGCGACGTCGCAAGATATCCTGCGCGGACTTAACGCCGGGGCGACTCAGTTGGTGGATCTGCGCTCTCCGGCCGAATACAAAGGCGAAACATCACGAGCGCGGCACGGCGGGCATATCCCATCCGCCATCAACCTGCCGCGCAAGACGATGGTCGCCGCCGACATGACGCTGAAACCCGCCGACCAGCTTGTGGCAATTCTGCGTGATGCCGGCGTTGATCTTGATGCGCCGAATACCGTACTATACTGCAATTCCGGCGTCTCCGCCACTTATGGCATGCTCGCTATGGAGGTCGCTGGCGCGGCCAACCTGCGCCTATACGACGGCTCCTGGAAAGAATGGGGCAACGATGACAGGACCCCGAAAGAAACCTGATCGCCGGGCAATCCGGGCCCGCCAACTGTTGAGCAAATTGGTAAGGTTCAAAGGCGCTGCAATGTCTCAGAAACGGCAACTTATATATCAATCAATGAGGGACCGGACCTAAGGTGGATCTTTGCATCTATAGGCAGGCAAACGCATTTGACATTTTGGCGTCTGATTGGAACCCGCTGCTGCGGCGGGCGCCAATTGATCACATCTTCTATACATGGGAATGGCAAAAGACCTGGTGGGATGCCTATGGACCCGGCGAGTTGCTCATTCTCACTTGCCATGCGGATGATGTATTGGTCGGCATCGCCCCGCTATTCATTACGGGCTCTGTCGGTGAACGCCGCGCGCAAATCATCGGCTGCGTCGATGTGACCGATTATCTCGATTTTATTGTCGACGAGGCGCATTTGCAGGCCGTGTATTCCGCCTTTGCCGATTTCTTTGCCGCCAATCGAACTGAGTTTGACGTCCTTGACCTGTGCAATATCCCTTTTGCTTCTCCCACGAGGCAATGGCTGCCCGGCCTGCTGGAGGCGCGCGGCTTCCAGACGGCGGTTGAGCAACAGGAAGTCTGCCCGATTATTGAATTGCCCGGCAATTGGAGGGGCTACCTCAGCCTGCTCGACAAGAAACAGCGTCACGAAGTTCGACGCAAAATCCGCCGCGCCCAAGGCGGCGAAAGAGCGATCGACTGGTATATCGTCAACGGCTGCCACAATCTGGACGACGAGGTATCTCAGTTTGTCCGCTTGATGGCGGCCAGCGACAAAGAAAAAGAAGAATTCCTGCAAAACAGCAAGAACCTGCGCTTTTTCAAGGATATCGTTCCTTTGCTGCAAGAACGCGGCTGGCTGCAAATGAATTTCCTGACCGTCGATGACGAGCGCGCCGCAGCTTACATAAACTTTGTTTACGGCGATCGTGTCATGGTTTACAACTCAGGGCTTGATCACCGGGACTTCGCCGATTTAAGCCCCGGTATCGTTCTCCTCGCGTACAATATCAGGCATGCGATAGAGCAGGGCTATCAGTTCTACGATTTCCTGCGCGGCGATGAAGCTTATAAATACCGCATGGGTGGCCGCGATACCGCTGTGATGAACATACGGGCGAACTAAAACTCGGAAACGCCCGCGATGGAGTGGCGATGCCCATCGAAAGAATCGCGTTGATCAGCGTCCACACTAGCCCCCTCGCTCCCATGGGTGGGGCAAAGACGGGCGGCATGAATGTCTACATCCGTGAACTCTCGCGGGAATTGGGCAAGCGCGGCTGCCAAATCGACATCTTCACACGGCGCTCTCATGAACTGGAGCCGGATACCGATTCATCCATCGGCGACAATGTGCGCGTCATTTATCTTGATGCCGGTCCCGCCGCGCCATTGACGCCTGCGAGACAATATGAACACCTCTCCGGATTCGCCGCTGAGTTGATGGCCTACGCAACGCTTCACAACCTCCGCTACGACATCGTTTACAGTCACTACTGGCTTAGCGGATGGGTCGCGGCGAAGCTCAAGGAAACCTGGGGCATACGTTTCGTGCACATGTATCACACGCTCGGGCATATGAAAAAGCGCATCGAAGTGAACAGCCATTACCAGCCTGACCGCCGCATTTTGATTGAAATGCGGGTACTCGAATGGGCGGACCGGATCATCGCCGCCACGCCGGCTGAACAAGCGCAACTCCGCTGGCTTTACCGCGCTGCGCGCCGGCAGATCACCGTCATTCCGCCCGGCGTTGATACCGCGCGCTTTAGCAACCCGATGTCCCCAAGCGAGGCGCGTGTATCTTTGGGCATCAAGCCGGAAAGTAATGTTCTGCTCTTTGTCGGGCGCATCGAGCCGCTCAAAGCCGTCGACACAATACTCGAAGCCTTGTACGCGCTGAGGGATCGCGCGCCGGCGCTGCTTCAGAAGCTCCACTTCATGATCGTGGGCGGCGACCCGCGAAGCAAGAGCGACCGTGAAATGACTCGCCTCCAAGACATGAGCATTGAGCTTGGTATCAACTCGCTCGTGAGTTTCGTCGGCGCCAAAGAGCAGTCCGAGTTGCCTCGCTATTATGCCGCCGCCACTGCTGTCATCATGCCCTCTGACTATGAATCCTTTGGCATGGTCGCGCTTGAGGCGATGTCCTCCGGCACGCCCGTCATCGCGTCGCAAGTTGGCGGCTTGCAATTCCTCGTGCGCGACCAGGAGACCGGATTTCATATTCCATCGCGCGAGCCTGTCTCTCTCGCCGACTGCATCATTCAGTTGCTGAACGATCCAACAAAAACAGCGAAGATGGGTCTTAGCGCCGCGCGCCTCGCGAAAGCTTATGCCTGGTCGGAGATCGCGGACAAGCTGCTCAGAGTGTTTGAAGAGGTTGCCGGGGAAAAGCTTTGGAGGGCTTAACCACCGTAAGAATTGGGAATATCGGTGACCTTGGCTTCAATGTACGGTGGCTCCTGCATATAATCAAGCGCCTCATCCTCCGTCACCAAGGTCTGCCCCATATGATACAGCGTGTCATTAAAGCCGTCATAGCGATAACGACGATTGATCCAACCGTGGAGGTTATGCTGGAATAATACGTGAAACTGGATCGACTCGTCCTCGGCCAGGATGTTCTCGCGCAAGATCCATACGGGCGCATACTGCTCCAAATGCGGACGCGACTTTTGATCGCGCAAGTCCTTCAACTGTTCTACCGTCGTCATCTTTACCCCGTCAATTGATCCCGCCGCACAAGACGCCAACATTCTAGCTTTGGCCGGCGTATTAGACAAGTCGCTTTCCTCTTCATGCCGCCAGACAGCACCAGCGCTCCATCGTCAGCGCCCACTTCCAAAACCGGAAACTTGCATTAAACTAGGCGCGTTCAAATAGACATTGCGATGGAGCGGCTAGATGACGGGTTCAGAAGTGCAGAAGGTAGTGCTGGCGTATAGCGGCGGGCTGGATACCTCCGTGATTGTCCCTTGGCTGAAACACAATTATGGCTGCGAGGTTGTCTGCTTCTGCGCGGATCTCGGCCAGGAGGAAGAGCTCGACGGCTTGGAGGAAAAAGCTCTGGCTTCCGGCGCGTCAAAGCTCTACATCCGCGACCTGCGCGAAGAATTCTTGACCGACTTCGTTTTCCCGACATTACGCGCCGGCGCCGTCTATGAGCGCGAGTATCTTCTCGGCACCTCATTCGCCCGCCCGCTTATCGCCAAACACATGGTCGAAATCGCTGAGATGGAAAGTGCTGATGCCGTGGCGCACGGCTGCACCGGCAAAGGCAATGACCAGGTCCGCTTCGAAGTGTCAACCATGGCGCTTAATCCCAAGCTGAAAACCATCGCCCCCTGGCGCGAATGGGACATCCGCGGTCGTGAGGATGCCCTCGCTTATGCCGAGGAGTTTCGTGTACCCGTCTCACATACTGAGAAGGACATCTACAGCCGCGATCGCAATATTTTCCATCTGTCGCACGAAGGCGGCCTCCTGGAGAACCCTTGGAACGAGCCCGAGAGCCTCATGTTCCAATTGACCTCAGACCCGGAGGATGCCCCCGACCAGGCCGAGTACATCGAGATCGGCTTCCGGCAAGGCAACCCGGTTAGCCTCAATGGCGAAGAAATGAGCGCGGTCGAGCTCTTCGTCGCGCTCAACAAGTTGGGCGGGCGTCACGGCATCGGCCGCACCGACATCGTCGAGAACCGCCTGGTGGGCATGAAGAGCCGCGGCGTCTACGAGACACCGGCCGGCACGATAGTGCATCGGGCGCATCAATTGCTGGAAAGCATCTGCCTGGATAAACACACCATGCAATACAAAGATATGGTCGCGCCCAAATATGCCGAACTCGTCTACAACGGCATGTGGTATAGCAAGCTGCGCGAGGCCCTCGACGGCTTCGTTTCCGTCACTCAGGAAACTGTCACCGGCGCCGTCCGGCTCAAACTCTACAAAGGCAATATCATCGTTGCCGGGCGCAAAAGCCCCTACAGCCTGTATCGCGAAGATTACGCCTCCTTCGGCGAAGAAGATGTCTATAATCAGCAAGACGCCCACGGCTTCATTCAGTTGTTCGGGCTGCCGATCAAAGTAGAAGCCATGCTAGAAGTCGAAGGGGGCGATTCAACCGATTACCGCCGCCCCGATTACAGCCGCTTCAAACGCGATTAGGCGCGGCGCGGAAGGACCTGACAGATGAGCCTTTGGGGCGGACGTTTCAGCGAACCAAGCAACGAAGACCTTCGGGCGCTGAATGACAGTATTGACTTTGATCATGTGCTTTATGCCGAGGACATCGAAGGCAGTATCGTCTATGCCCGCGCCTTGGCTGACGCCGGCGTCATTGAGCAGGCCGAAGCCGCAACCATAATCGCTGGCTTGCGACAAGTGATGCAGGAGTTCGACGACGACCGGTTTGAGATTCAAGCGGGCGATGAAGATATCCATACTGCCGTAGAGCGGCGCTTGACGGAAATCGTCGGCGATGTTGGCGGCAAGCTGCATACCGGTCGCAGCCGCAATGACCAGGTGGCGACCGATTTCCGGCTCTGGTCAATCCGCGCCGCTGATAACCTCGCTGGCGAAATCCGACTGCTGCAAACTGCGCTGGTCAACATGGCGGAAGCGCATATCGAGACTTTGATGCCCGGCTACACTCACCTGCAGCCCGCTCAACCGATTAGCGCCGCTCACTGGCTGTTGAGCTTTTTCTGGATGCTGGAGCGCGACCAGGACCGCCTTCGCTCCGCGCGGGCCCGCATGGCTGAATGTCCGCTGGGCGCTGGCGCCCTGGCTGGCAATCCATTCGCAATCGACCGTCAACAACTGGCGGCGGACCTGGGCTTCGACCATCCCAGCGCTAACAGCCTGGATGCCGTCAGCGATCGGGATTTCGTTGCCGATCTCCTCTATTGCATTTCGCTTTGCGCCATTCACCTAAGTCGGTTGGCGGAAGACATCTTGCTTTACTCAAATCCGGTCTTCGGCTTCGTCGCGCTTGATGATCGATACAGCACCGGCTCAAGCTTGATGCCGCAGAAACGCAATGCCGACCCTATGGAATTGATGCGCGGTAAAGCCGGCCGTGTTATCGGCAACTTGACCGGCTTCCTGACGACGCTCAAAGGCTTGCCCAGCGGTTATAACAAGGACTTGCAAGAAGACAAGGAAGCCCTCTTCGATTCGCTCGAGACCATGTATCGATTACTGCCGGTGCTTACGGCGACCATCAGCAGCTTGCGGATCAACCGCGAGGCGATGGCGGCTGCCCTGAGCAGCGACCTGCTTGCGACCGACCTGGCGGATTATCTGGTGCGCAAAGGCCTGCCTTTCCGCCAGGCGCATCACACGATCGGGGCCATCGTGCGCCTGGCTGACGAGCGCGGCCTGGATTTGCCGCAGCTTGAACTTGCCCTGCTGCAATCCGTGAGCAGCGACTTCACCGAAGATGTCGCGCAGGTCTTTGATTTCAGACAATCGGTGGCGCAGCGAAGGGCTTTCGGCGGCACAGCGCCCGCCGCCATACGTCAGCAGATCGAGCAGGCCAGGGAGATACTCGCTTAGTTCTGTGCAAAATATACAATTTCCCAGCGGCATTCTATATGAAAGTTCGCGGCAGATTTTCTTGGTCGGTCTCAGTTACTTGACAGAAGCGCCGAAATCCGCTAGTCTTCCTACGCTTGTGTAATCAATCGAGGCGCAAGATGCGCGGTCAATTCAAAGCAAGTCCCAGCCTCATTCTCGTTCTTGTCATTGTCCTTGTGATTATCATTGGACTCTAACGGCTTGGGCGGGCGATATTCCGAAAGAACTGCAAACAGGAGCCTCCCAAGCCACGGGAGGCTTTTTAGTTTGACGGCAGACTATGGGTCTCGGCATATGTCAGAAAAGTTTATGAAGATGCGCCATATGAACGACAGGCGCAGCAAAACCAGCGCGACCGCTTGCCCGGCGCAGCCATGTCGTCGCGGCTTTCAGGTGCTTTTGGAATGGACGCTTGCTTCGTTCGCTGATTGTGAACAGGCGAGCGTTTTTGATTGTATCGGACGCTGATGCAGGGGACTAATACATGACGGCTGAATGGATTTGGCGGGACGGCGAGTTTGTGAAGTGGGACGAGGCCACGGTGCATGTCAGCGCCCATGCCTTGCATTACGGGTCGAGCGTGTTCGAGGGTATACGAGCTTACGACACTCCCGCCGGAGCCGCCGTGTTCCGGCTGCGCGAACACAGTGAACGTCTGATGCACGGCGCGCGCATCATGCGCATTGACCACGACAATAGTCCCGAGTCGCTGGACGCGGCTATTCTGGAAACGATCCGCCGAAATGGACACGCTTCCTGTTATATCCGCCCGATCATCTTCCGGGGTACGGGCGCCTTGGGCTTGGAGGGGCGCGGCCGGACGACGACCGAGACTGTGATACTCACCATGGAGTGGGGTCGCTATCTGGGCGCTGAAGCGATCGAGCAGGGCGTTGATGTGCAGATTAGCTCCTTCCGCCGCATGGCCCCCGATACGCATATGGCGCTGGTCAAGGCGGGCGGCAACTATGTCAACAGTCAATTCGTCAGCATGGAAGCGCATGACAACGGCTTTGAAGAAGGCATCGCGCTTGATGTCAACGGCTATGTCAGCGAAGGCGCGGGTGAGAATATCTTTGTGATACTCGATGGTATTGTCTACACGCCGGGCGCCTGGTCTTCAATCCTGATGGGCATCACCCGTGACAGCGCTTTGACGATCCTCGCCGATCAAGGCGTCGAAGTGCGCTTCCAACCGGTCGCGCGCGAGATGCTCTACATGGCCGATGAAATCTTCTTCACCGGCACCGCCGCCGAGGTGACGCCTGTCAAATCTGTCGATCGGATTCCTGTCGGCTGTGGCAAGCGCGGCCCCATCACGGAAGCGGTGCAACGCGAGTTCTTCGCTATCACCGCCGGCGAGGCGCCGGACAAATACAATTGGCTGACGCACGTCAATGGCTGAAGCCTAAGATTCGGACGCGAGCGAGTTTAACAAGGGGGGGCGATGATGAGACTCAAAGGTTCAGAAATCATCATGGAATGCCTGTTGAAAGAAGGCGTACATGTCATGTTTGGCTATCCCGGCGGGGCGATCCTCCCGACCTATGATGCGATGGCCAAATACGACGATCGCCTTCATCATGTCCTTGTGCGCCATGAGCAGGGCGCTTCGCATATGGCGGATGGCTACGCCCGCGCCACCGGCGAAGTCGGCGTGTGCATCGCGACCAGCGGCCCGGGCGCGACCAATCTGGTGACCGGCTTGGCAACCGCAATGATGGATTCGTCGCCGATCGTCGCCATTACCGGGCAGGTGCCTATCCCCGCGATCGGATCAGACGCCTTCCAAGAAACCGATGTCACTGGCGTTACGCTGCCGGTTACGAAACACAATTATCTCGTGACTGATGTGCGGGACTTGGCCTATACGATGAAAGAAGCCTTTTACATCGCCCGCACCGGGCGTCCCGGGCCGGTCCTGGTCGATGTGCCAAAAGATGTTCAGATTGCCGAGACCGAATTCCTCTACCCGGAAGCCGAAATTGTTTTGCCGGGTTATCATCCGCCATCGGCCGCAAGGGAGCATGAAGTTGAGGCGGCTCTAGAGTTGATCGCCGAAGCGGAGCGCCCTATCATCCTCGCCGGGCACGGCATCATGATGTCCGGCGCGATGGGCGAAGTGCGGGAACTGGCGGAACGAGCGCAGATTCCAGTCACGCTGACGCTGCTCGGCAAAGGCGCTCTGCCGGAAGACCACCCCCTGGTCATTGGCATGATGGGCATGCACGGCGAAGCTTGCTCCAACCACGCGATCCAGGAGGCGGACCTGCTTATCGCCCTCGGCATGCGCTTTGACGACCGCGTCACCGGCAACCTGAAAACTTATGCCGTCAACGCGCGCAAGATACACATCGATATCGATCGCTCGGAAATCAACAAGAACGTCAAAGCTGACGTCGGCATCGCCGGTGATCTTAAAACCGTCCTCAATCAGTTGCTGCCCAAACTGGAGCGCAAGTCTCATCCCAACTGGATTGGGCGTATCCGCGATTGGCAGGAAGATTCCAGCGAGCGCGATATCTTGAATTATGAGACGCCGGGCAAACTGCTCACGGCGCAGGTGATCAATGACATCTGGCGCATCACCGGCGGCGACGCCATCACGGTCACCGATGTCGGGCAGCATCAAATGCTCGAGGCGCAGTATTACCCGCATCAGCGGCCCGCCACCTTGCTCACGAGCGGCGGCTTGGGCACTATGGGTTTCGGCTTTCCCGCCGCCATCGGCGCAAAATTCGGCAAACCCGATGAGGAGATCTGGGCGATTGTCGGCGACGGCGGCTTCCAAATGACCCTGTGTGAAATGGCAACCGCGGTCCAAGAGAATGTCAACGTGAATATCGCCATCATCAACAACAATTTCTTGGGCATGGTGCGCCAATGGCAGGAACTCTTCTTCGAAAAACGCTATCAGGCGACGCCTATGGTCAATCCCGACTTCTGCAAATTGGCGGACGCCTACGGCATACCCAATCGTCTGGTTACGCAACGGGAGCAGGTCGAGGATGCCGTGCAGTACGCGCGGAGCATTGTCGGACCTACCCTCATCGAATTTGTGGTTGAGAAAGAAGAAATGGTTTACCCGATGGTCCCCGCCGGCGCGGACTTGCACGATATGAAACGCCGGCCCAAGCCAGGAGAAGCGTGATGGCTGCAATGAAAGTGGAAAACAAAATGACCGTGGTCGCCCTGGTTGAAAACGAACCGGGCGTCTTGAATCGGATCGCGAGTCTGTTCCGTCGCCGCGCCTTCAATATAGACAGCCTCACCGTGGGGCGTACCCATCGTCCGCATATCTCGCGCATGACCATTCGCGTTGTCGCCGGCCCCGAGTACGCCAAGAAGATCGCCACCAATTTACAGAAGCTGGTCAACGTCATTGATGTGCGCGTTCTCGATAACGAACCCCATGTCGAGCGTGACCTGGCGCTGATCAAGGTGCGCAACGACGATACCGAATCGCGCAATACCATCACCGAGATTTGCGACCGTTATCCCGCCCGCATTATTGATGTCGGGACGGAAGTCGTCATCATCGAGATGGTCGGGACGGAATCCATTATCGAAAACTTCATTGAAGAAGTGCGCCCGACCGGTATCGTCGAGATGATTCGCACCGGTGTCGTGTCTATGGGGCGCGGCACACGTATCCACGACTCCGACTTTCAACGCCCTGCCTTAACGCAAGCGGCCGCCGAGCAGGCAGCAAACGGCAACGGACGCATCGTTTGAAGCGAACGCCAGCGCCGGCTCGCTCTTAATCACTGTAGTTCAATTCAGGAGAGACACCCTAAATGGCAACACTCTACTACGACAAAGACGCGGATCTTTCGCAGTTGGAAGGCAAGACCATTGCTGTAATCGGCTATGGCAGCCAAGGACACGCCCACGCCTTGAACGCGCGGGACAACGGCCAAGATGTCATCATTGGTTTGCACGAAGGCAGCCGGAGCAAAGCCAAGGCCGAAGCTGACGGCCTGCAAGTCTTCACGGTGGCCGAGGCTACGAAACGAGCCGATATCGTCATGGTGCTCATTCCCGATACCCGCCAAGGGGCCGTCTATAACGAGCATATCGCTCCAAACCTGAAGTCAGGCGCCATGCTGATGTTCGCCCACGGCTTCAACATTCATTTCAAGGAGATCATTCCGCCCGCTACAGTGGATGTCGCCATGATCGCGCCCAAGGCGCCCGGGCATCGCGTGCGCGAAGTTTTTACGGAAGGCGCTGGCACCCCAGGCTTGATCGCCATCGAGCAAGACGCCAGCGGCAAGGCCAAAGCAGTTGCCCTGGCTTATGCTAAAGCCATCGGTTGCACGCGCGCCGGCGTCATCGAGACGACCTTCAAAGAAGAAACCGAAACGGATCTCTTCGGCGAGCAAGTCGTGCTCTGCGGCGGCGTCACCGCCCTCATCCGCGCCAGCTTTGAAACGCTGGTGAAAGCCGGCTACCAACCCGAGATCGCCTATTTCGAATGCCTGCACGAGCTGAAGCTCATCGTTGACCTGCTCTACGAAGGCGGCTTGAGCTACATGTGGTACAGCGTCAGCAATACGGCGGAGCAAGGCGGTTATGTGACCGGCGACCAATTCGAGGAATCCGTCAAGGAAGAGATGGCCGGCGTCTTGCAGCGCATTCAAAACGGCGAATTCGCCAAGCAGTGGATCGACGAGAACAAAGAAGGCCGCCCCAATTTCAACGCCAGGCGACAGCGCGAGCATGACCTGCTCATTGAAAAGGTCGGCGCTGACCTGCGGCAGATGATGCCCTTCCTGGATGCCAAGAACATCAAACAAAGTGATTGACGCCATAGGCAAATTCACGACCTTGCGAAAGATGAAAATGAGAAAGGAGGTGCCTGAATGTCAGACGATGGTCTTAGTGGCTTGAACAAGCTGCTTAACACGGTCGACCGGATTCTATTGAGCAAAGGAGCATCTCCCAATGGTAAAACGAACCTACGACGATAATACCGTCATCATCTTTGATACCACCTTGCGCGATGGCGAGCAAAGCCCGGGCGCGACCCTGTCCAGCGCGGAAAAGCTGGAGATCGCCCGTCAGTTGTCACGCCTCGGCGTCGATGTCATCGAAGCCGGTTTCCCGGCGGCATCGCCTGATGACCTCAGGGCGGTCCAGCGAATCGCCCGCGAGGTTGGCACACTGGACGGGCCTTCCATCGCTGGTCTGGCGCGCGCCGTCGAAAGCGATATTCGCACGGCTTGGGAAGGCGTCAAGGATGCCGTCAAGCCGCGTATCCACACCTTTCTCGGCACATCGCCCAGCCATTTGGCGATGCTGCGAATCGACCAAGAAGAAGGCCTGGAGCTGATTCGCAGTGGCGTGACCTTGGCCAAAAGCCTCTGCGATGACGTCGAATTCAGCCCGATGGATGCCGGCCGCACCGATACTGAATACCTGATTCGCGCCTGCGCCGTCGCCGTCGAATGCGGCGCCACCACGCTGAACATCCCCGACACCGTCGGCTACGTGATGCCAGCCGAATGGGCGGACACCCTGGAAATGCTCATTAACGAGACGCCAGGCGCCGGGCCCGGCAGCGGCGTTATCTGGTCCGTGCATTGCCACAACGATCTCGGCCTGGCCACTGCCAACACCCTGGCCGGCTTGACAAAAGGCGTTCGTCAGGTCGAAGTCACGATCAATGGCATTGGCGAGCGCGCTGGCAATACCAGCCTCGAAGAGGTTGTCATGGCGATCCACACCCGCAAGTCCTTCTACAACCTGCGCACCAATATCGACTCGACGCAAATCATGAAGACCAGCCGGCTCGTCCGCAATTACATGGGCATGCCGGTGCAGCCAAACAAGGCGATCGTCGGCGCCAACGCCTTCGCCCACGAGGCCGGCATTCATCAAGATGGCGTGCTTAAAAATGCCGAGACCTTCGAGATCATGACTCCCGAAGATGTCGGCTTGACCCAGAGCAAACTCGTCTTGGGCAAGCACAGTGGCCGCCATGCCTTGCGCGTGCGCCTGGGCGAACTTGGCTACGAAGTTCACGGCGACGAGTTGATGGACGTCTTCCGCCGCTTCAAGGAACTTGCCGATATGAAAAAGACCGTGACTGATGCCGACCTGGAAGCCTTGGTTGCCGACGAAGCGGCGCATAAACCCGAAGACTTCTTCCGCCTGGTCGATATTCAAGTCGTCTGCGGCACGATGGGTATGCCAACGGCCACCGTCAAGATGTCCAACCAGGATGGCGAAGAGATCATCGTTTCTTCGGTCGGCACGGGACCGGTCGACGCGTCCTATCGCGCTGTCGACCAGATCATCAACGCGCCCAACGTCTTGCTCGAGTTTAACGTGCACAGCGTCACCGAAGGCATCGACGCCCTCGGTGAAGTCACGGTGAGGATCTCGCCGGTGGATAACCCCGGCACTTTCGGCGGCTATGGCGCGGACAGTGACATCGTGGTATCCAGCGTGAAGGCTTATGTTTCCGCGCTGAATCGTATGATTTCCAGCATTGGCCTGGGCGATGTGGCGCCGGAAGGCGAAGTCGCAACAGTAGGTCTCGTCTCTTCATGAATGAAACAACTGAGGAAAACAAGATGACCAATAATGGAAGACCGCGGACGCTCTTCGAAAAAGTCTGGGATGCTCACATCGTGCGCGAACAAAGCGATGACAGTCCGGCCGTGCTTTATATTGATCTGCACCTCGTGCATGAGGTGACATCGCCGCAGGCATTTTCCATGCTGCGCGAACGGGGCCTGCAAGTGCGCCGCCCCGACCAGACGATAGGCACCATGGACCACAGCACGCCGACCACGCCGCGCAATGAGCTTGGCATCATCCCGGTCGCCGATGCGATGGCGGCCAAACAGCTCGATACCTTCACCAAGAACTGCAGCGATTACGGCATCCCCATGTACGCCCTCGGCGACGAGCACCAGGGCATCGTGCACGTTATCGGCCCGGAGAAAGGCCTCACGCAACCGGGCATGACGATCGTCTGCGGCGATAGCCACACGAGCACGCACGGCGCCTTTGGCGCGCTCGCTTTTGGCATCGGTACCAGCGAGGTCGGGCATGTGCTGGCCACGCAGACGCTCCTGCAGAACAAGCCGCGAACCATGGCGGTCAATGTCGATGGCCGCCTCGGCGAAGGCGTGACCGCCAAGGACATTATCCTGGCTATCATCTCGCGAATAGGCATCGGCGGCGGTACCGGCCACGTCTTCGAGTATCGCGGCGAAGCCATCCGGGGGCTGAGCATGGAAGGACGGATGACGGTCTGTAATATGTCGATTGAAGGCGGCGCGCGCGCCGGCATGGTCGCGCCCGACGATACCACCTTTGAGTACATCCGCGGGCGGCGGCATGCGCCCAGCGGCGCCGATTGGGATGCCGCCATCGCCAGCTGGCGTGCGCTGCCCAGTGACGATGGCGCGGTCTTTGATAAAGAGATCACCCTGCGCGCGGACGAATTGATCCCGATGATCACCTACGGCACCAACCCCGGCATGGGCATGCCCATCGATTCGGCTGTGCCTACGCCTGAGAATGAGACCGATTTCAACAAGAAAATCGCCCTCGACAAGGCGCTGGCTTACATGGACTTGCGGCCCGGGCAAAAGCTGCTGGGCAAAGCGATTGATGTCGTCTTCATCGGCAGTTGCACCAACTCGCGGATTTCCGATTTGCGGCAAGCGGCGGAATTCATCCAGGGACGCAAAGTTGCCGATAGCGTGCGCATGATGGTCGTGCCCGGCTCTCAGCAGGTCAAGAAGCAGGCGGAAAGCGAAGGCCTCGACCTTATATTCCGCGAAGCCGGCGCTGAATGGCGCGAAGCCGGCTGCTCCATGTGCATCGCCATGAATGGCGATCAGTTGCAACCGGGTCAGTACGCCGTATCAACCAGCAATCGCAACTTCGAGGGACGCCAGGGCAAAGGCGGGCGCACCTTTCTTGCCAGCCCGCTAACCGCCGCCGCTTCCGCCGTCGCCGGCGCCGTGACTGATCCGCGTGTTATGCTGGCTGGACTGAGCTAAGGAGATTGACCGTGGAGAAATTGAAGCATATTCAAGGGAGCATCGTCTCCATTCCCGTCAACGATATCGATACCGACCAGATTATTCCGGCGCGTTTCCTCAAGGTGACCGACAAGGACGGCTTGGGCAAAGCCGCCTTCTGTGACTGGCGTTACCAGGAAGATGGCGAGACGCCCAATCCGGACTTCGTGCTCAACAAGCCGGAGTATCAAGGCGCGTCAGTTTTGATCGCCGGCAACAATTTCGGCTGCGGCAGTTCACGCGAGCACGCCCCTTGGGCCCTGCTGGGCGCGGGTTTCAAAGCCGTCATTAGTACGGAGTTCGCTGATATCTTCCGCAACAACTCGCTCAAGAACGGCTTGCTGCCAATCGTCGTGGACGCCGAAACGCAGCAGCAGTTGTTCAGCCTGGCGGAAGAAGACCCGAGCACGACCGTCAGCGTTAATGTGGAAGCGCAGACGCTGACGCTGCCCGACGGACGCGAAGTCGGCTTTCCGCTTGATGGCTTCTCGAAATATTGCCTGCTCAACGGCGTCGACCAGTTGGGCTACCTGCTGGCGCTGGATGACGCCGTTCAATCCTTCGAAGCGGATAATCCGCAACGTGTGGCGACCAAGGCCTGAAACAGCCCGAAGGGACGAGACAGGAGACCGAAATTGAAGCCGAAAGTCGCGATCTACGATACCACCCTGCGTGACGGCAGTCAAAGAGAAGGCATCGCCTTCTCCCTCGCCGACAAGCTCCGCATTACACAATTGCTGGATGAATTGGGCGTCGATTACATTGAAGGCGGCTGGCCCGGCTCCAACCCTAAAGATGTTGGTTACTTTGATCAGGTTCGGCAGCTCAACCTGAAACATTCGAAGATCGCCGCTTTTGGCTCAACGCGGCGCAAGGGAATCGCGCCCGAGGGCGATCCGAATATCCGTGCCTTGATCGACGCCAATACGCCGGTCGTGACCGTCGTCGGCAAAACCTCCATGTTGCATGTCACTGATGTTCTGCAAACGACCGCCGCTGAAAACCTTAACATGATTTGCGACAGCCTCGCCTATCTCAAGGCGCAAGGCAAAGAAGTAATCTACGATGCCGAGCACTTCTTCGATGGCGCCAAGCTCGATATGGAATACGGCTTTGATACCCTGGCCGCTGCGGCCGAAGGCGGCGCTGATGTCATCGTGCTCTGCGATACCAACGGCGGCTCCATGCCCTGGGAAGTGATTGAATTCGTGAATAAGGCGCACGAGCTTTTTCCTGACATGCCCTTCGGAATCCACACGCACAACGACAGCGAGGTGGCGGTCGCGAATTCGCTTGCTGCCGTCCGCGCCGGCGCCGTCCATGTGCAAGGCACGATCAATGGCTACGGCGAGCGCTGCGGCAATGCCAACCTGTGCAGCATCATTCCCGATCTCATAATCAAGATGGGTATTCCTTGCCTGGCGCAAGACGGCAACCTGGGCGCCTTGACTCATCTTTCCCGCGCTGTTGCGGAAATCGCAAACCTGGCCCCCGACACGCATCTGCCTTACGTCGGCCAAAGCGCCTTCGCGCACAAAGGCGGGATTCATGTCGCCGCCATGCGCCGCAATGTCGATAGCTATCAACATATCGAGCCTGAGTTGGTCGGCAACCAAACCCGTGTCCTCGTTTCGGATTTGTCCGGTCGCGGCAATTTGTTGAGCAAATCGGAGGAGCTTGGTCTCGATGTATCCACCGACGAAGCCGTTAGCGTGCTCAACGAAATCAAGGAACTCGAAAATGCCGGCTTCGTCTTTGAAGGCGCTGAAGCGTCCGTCGCTGTCCGCCTGCGCCGCGCCGCGCCCGATTATCAGCCGCTATTCCGCCTGCTCGATTTCACCGTCATTGTCGAAGATCGACGCGGAAGAGGGCAACTGGCGGAAGCGATGGTCAAGATTGACATCGATGGCGATATCGCGCATACTGCCGCCGAAGGAAATGGACCGGTCAACGCGCTTGATCTGGCGCTGCGCAAGGCGCTCTTGCCGAAGTATCCGGCCCTGCGCGATATCCAGTTGGTCGACTACAAGGTGCGTATCCTGGATAGCGAAAATGCCACTGGCGCCATGACACGTGTCTTGATTGACTCATATAATGGGCGCGAACGCTGGAGCACCGTCGGCGCCGGCACCGACATCATCTGCGCGAGTTGGCTCGCGCTGGTGGATAGCGTCGAATATGGCTTGACCGTGGCGGACACCGTAGGCGCCGGCGTGAAGTCCCTGGCGCTTAACGATTAGCGATTACTTATCGACCCGACAGCGGGCAGCGCCTGCTTTGTCTCTATTGGCTTGGAGAAGCTCATTCATGAAGGCGACAATTGCGATTTTACCCGGTGATGGCATTGGCCCTGAAGTGGTTGGCAAAGCGACCGAACTTTTATCCGTCATCGCGGGGAAATACGGTCACGACTTTGTTTTTGTCGAAGGCATGATCGGCGGCATCGCCATTGACGAGACCGGCGACCCGCTGCCGCCGGAAACAGTGCGCATCTGCGAGGCAGCGGACGCGATACTGCTCGGCGCGGTCGGCGGCCCCAAATGGTCCGACCCGACCGCCACCGTTCAACCGGAGCGCGGCCTTCTCGGCCTGCGTCAACATTTCAGGCTCTTCGCGAACCTGCGCCCGGTCAAGACTTATCCCGCGTTGGTGGAGCACGCCCCCTTGCGCGCCGAGCTGCTGCAAGATGTGGACATCCTCTTCGTGCGGGAACTCGTCAGCGGCATCTACTTCGGCCAGCGGCAGGAACAAGGCGATGGCGACAGCTCCTACGACACCATGAGCTACCGCCGTGATGAAGTTGAGCAGGTCGCCAATGTCGCCTTCCGCGCCGCCCAGGGCCGGCGCAAGAAGCTGTGCTCGGTTGACAAGGCGAATGTGCTCGCGTCGATGCGTCTTTGGCGCCGCACTGTGGTTGAGGTACAAGAGGAATACGACGATGTCGAATTGGAGCATCTACTTGTCGACGCCGCCACCATGCACTTGCTGACGCGGCCCGGCAGCTTTGATGTCATCGTCGCCGGGAACATGTTTGGCGATATCCTTAGCGACGAAGCATCGGTGCTGGCCGGCAGCTTGGGCATGTTGCCATCGGCCTCCTTGCGCGCCGACCAATTCGGGCTCTACGAACCGGTCCACGGCTCCGCGCCCGATATCGCCGGGCAGGGCATCGCCAATCCAATTGGCATGTTTCTCAGCGCGGCCATGCTCCTCCGCTATAGCCTGCGACTCGAAAACGAAGCGGCCGCCATTGAATCCGCCATTGACGCCGCCCTGGCTGCTGGCTTGCGCACCGCCGATATCGCCGGAGTCGGTCAAACGCCCGTATCCACCGACGAATTCGCCACTGCTGTCATGAGCAAAATATAGGCTGCGTTGCTCGGTAACGGCCTGCTTCAATATAGAGACTGCTACCAGACGGGCTGAGGAATCGGCCGCCTCGAAACTCGCGTGATATCCGCGCCGAGTTGGCTTAGCAGTTCGTCGATCCGTTCGTAGCCGCGGTCTATCTGATAGACATTGTCGATGATGCTCTCGCCGTCCGCCGCCAGGGCTGCGAGCAATACGGTCGCGCCCGAGCGAATATTGTCGGCGCTAATGTGAGCTGGTCTCAATCGCTCTACTCCTTTGATGATGCAGACATCGCTTTGGCTGATCAGGATATCCCCGCCCATCTCTAGCAAAGCATCCACATAACCGTAGCGATTATCGAATATGCGCTCGCGAATATAGCTTGTGCCCTCAGCCAGACAAGACAGCGCCGCCATACACGGATGCAGGTCAGTCGGGAAGCCTGGGTAGGGGTGTGTCTGGATGTTGATGGGGTTCAAACCTTGGCTGCCGGGCCGGCGCACGCGTATGGACTTGCCGTTCGTCGTGATATCCGCGCCCATCTGCTCCAGTTTCGCGATCACAATTCGTAGGTGCGACGGCTCGACATTATGAATCGTCACATCGCCGCCTGTGATGGCCGCCGCCGCCATCATCGTTCCGGTGACGAGCCTGTCGGGCATCGGTGTATACGATATTGCCTTGAGCCGGCTCACCCCGTTGATGACGAGCGTCGATGTGCCCAAGCCGCGAATGTCGGCGCCCATCGCGTTCAGGAAATTGCCAAAGTCCACGACTTCCGGCTCGACCGAGGCGTTTTCCAATATCGTTTGGCCTTCGGCAAGCGCCGCCGCCAGCATCAGGTTCTCGGTGCCCGTGTGGCTGGGCAAATCCAAATAGAGCAAGGTCCCGCGGAAGCGACCGCCTTCGAGGTCTATGACAGTCCGCCCATCCTCAAAGTATTGGACATTCGCGCCCAAGCGGGCGAAGCCCCGATGATGAAAGTCAATCTTCCGCGCGCCTATGTCACAGCCGCCGCTGCCCGGCAATTCGACGTAGCCCAGGCGAATCTGCAAAGGCGCGAGGAATAGCACCGAGCCGCGAAATTGCGATGCGATATCGGCCGGCAATCGGCCATTGCGGACGTCGGACGCGTCAATACGCAGCGTCTTGCCCAGCCTGTCGTGGTGGACTCGCGCGCCCACCGCTCGCAGCAATTCACAGGCGCGTTCCACATCTTCAATCTCGGGCACTTCACGCAATACAGTCTCGCCATCCTCGACCACGATGGAGGCGGCTATCATTGCCAATATCGCGTTCTTCGCCCGCTGTACCTCGATCTCGCCGTGAAGGGCGCTCCCCCCATAGACGCGAAAAGCTGTTTCGTTCATGGTTCGGTTTGTCTTTCGAAATATGATGTCGACTATTAGAATATCACAGAACCCAAGGCGCGCGTAAGAAGCTGCGTTGGATTTGCACCGGAGCGCCTTCTGTGTTATAGTTTCTTTCAATTAACAACCACATACCAAGTTTGCGCTTATCCAGAGGTGGCGGAGAGACCGACTCGACGAAGCCACAGCAACCCCCATCAGGCAATGGGAAGGTGCTAAGTTCGGCAGATAATTCTGGAAGATGAGGGTAAACGCCTGTATATTCCGGCGCTTTCGCTGGAAATCAGGTGACTCCGCGGACTGTGCCTCAGTCGCTTTTTGTTGAAAGTCGCGGAAGCCCAAACTGGCGTACTGCCTGCGGTTTGGGCTTTTTTGATTGGGAGGGAATGGACAATGACAAAACGAAGCAGCGCTAAAAACGGAAGTTATCAGGGGGAAAGCACCAATGCCGTGCACGGCGGCGCGCCGCGCGACAAGGGCTTTCACGCTATGACAACGCCGATCGTGCAATCCGCCACCTATGCCTTTGCCGATACCGCCAAAGTCATAGAATTTCTGGAGGCCAAAGTGTACGGCGGGGAGTTGGACCGCGAAGAATACGCCCGCTATGGCAATCCATCCACCTGGTCGCTCGAAAGCCGAATCGCCCGGTTGGAAGGCGCCGAAGACGCGGTGGTATATCCATCCGGCATGTCGGCGGTGACATCGCTTTTCTTGACTGTCTTGCGCCCCGATACCCACATCATCATGACCGACGACTGTTACCGCCGGACGCGCCAGTTCTGTGAGACCACGCTGAAGAAGTTCGGCATCGACACGAGCATCGTGCGAATGGGCGATTACGACGCCCTCGAGGCAGCCATCGTGCCGCGGAAGACGCGTTTCATCTTCACGGAGACGCCGACCAATCCCTACTTGCGCGTGGCTGACCTGCGGCGCTTGGTCGATCTTGCCAAGCAGAACCGCGTGATGACACTGCTGGATACGACCTTCGCCACGCCGGTCAACTTGAAGCCGCTGGATTACGGCGTCGATTTCGTCATGCACAGCGCCACCAAATACTATGGCGGTCATAACGATGTCCTCGGCGGGGTCATCGCTGGCGATACCGGGCGCGTCCGGGCGCTGAAGGACGCGCGCGGCATATTCGGCAATGTCATCGATCCGCATCAGGCTTTTCTCCTGGAACGCGGCTTGAAGACGCTGGCGCTGCGCGTGCGCCATCAGAATGAATCGGCGCAGAAAGTCGCCGAGTATCTCGAAAGCCACGGCAAGATAGACCGCGTCTATTATCCCGGCTTGCCATCGCATCCCGATCATGACATCGCAAGCGCGCAGATGGAGGGCTTCGGCGGCGTCATCAGCTTTGAAGTGGCGGGAGATATCAGGGCGACGAGCGACTTCATCGACCGCCTGCGCATTCCTTATATCGCCCCGAGCCTCGGCGGGACGGAGAGCCTTATTGAACAGCCCGCCTACTTCAGCTATTACGATCTCAGCAGCGAAGAGCGCTTGGCTATCGGCATCAAGGACAATCTTGTGCGTTTCGCTCTGGGCATTGAAGATCCCGAAGACATCATCGCCGATCTTGAAGCGTCGCTGAAAAAAGTGCCTGCGGCCGCGCGGATGGCTTGAGCAGGCTAGTTTGCTTTTCCTCCTATGGAATTGGATTGCCGAATTGCCATTGTCGACGGAAAAGTTTTTTGGCTATCTGGCCATCTGGCAGGGCAGGGAGATAGGGTAGAGGGCAGAATCGGCATTTGGGCGCAGGCGATCATGATTCCAGTTTAGCAGAAATTCCGAACAAATGGGCGAATATTAGGGTATTATAACCTTGAGTTTCCGGCGCGGAGCGCGTCGGCCCTGTGGGAGTCGCGCATTAAGGGACGGTCGGCTCATGGAGGTTGCCGACGAGATTCTACCTATTGCAGGAGCCTGACGATCTCGTCGATATCGTCATCCGCTTGCAGCATGCGGTTGCGATATTTCGGGGAGATGCCATCCAATTGGTCGGCGTGATAACCGATGGTCGCTTCCGGATCTTTCAAGACGTGGCCGGTTAGCAGGCCAAGAACCGTATCGCCGCGCTTGATGATGCCGCGCTCGACCAGCTTCTTCGCGCCCGCCACCGAACAGGCTGATGCCGGCTCACAGCCGATGCCGACGCCGTCTATCATTGCCTTGGCGTCCATAATCTGCTGATCGCTGACTTCTTCGACCAGACCGCTGGTCCATTCCAAAGTGCGGATCGCCTTCTGCAGGTTGACCGGATTGCCTATCTTGATGGCGGTCGCTATCGTCTCGGCTTTGACCGGCTTGAAATCTTTGAAGCCGGCGCGAAAATGCCGATACAGCGGGTTGGCGCCTTCCGCCTGCACAATAGCCAACCGCGGCATTCTATCGATCAGGCCGACCTCAAACATCTCCCGCAAGCCTTTGCCAAAAGCAGAACTGTTGCCCAGGTTGCCGCCCGGCGCCACAATCCAGTCGGGCGCCCGCCAGCGCAACTGCTGCAGCGCCTCAAACATGATGGACTTCTGCCCTTCCAGCCGAAACGGATTGACCGAATTCAAGACATAAATGCCGAGCCGCTCGGACACTTCTTGCACGAGTTCCATATTGCGGTCGAAGTCCGCATTAATCTGCAGGCAGGTCGCGCCGAAGGCGATGCCTTGGGCCAGCTTGCCCAGGGCAATTTGCTGGTTCTGCAAGAAAATGATGCCCTGCATCCCAGCGCGCGCGGCATACGAGGCCATGGAGGCGGAGGTATTCCCGGTAGAAGCGCAGGCGACGCGCGCCATGCCCAGCGCCTTCGCCTGAGTCACGCCGGTGGTCATGCCGCGATCTTTGAAGGAACCGGTCGGGTTTTCCCCCTCGTGCTTGAGGAATATCGTATCAATGCCGGCGTAGGCCGCTATCCGCGGCAGCTCATAGAGATTGGTATTGCCCTCCATCCGGCTGACCACTGCCCGGTCATCAACGCCAGGGAGGACAAGCTCCTTGTAGCGCCAGACGCCGCTGTTGTACGGCGACTCGAAGGCGCCAAGCCTCCCGTCAAAAAGATCGCGCGTGAGTGTTTTGCCGATAGCGCCGAAGTCATGATTGACATCCAGCAAGCCGCCGCAACTCTCGCAAGTGTAGATTACGCGCTGAATTGGGTATTGTTGAGCGCATTCCATACATTGTAGTATGCTTGACATTTGCGTGACCTCGCTCGGCAGAAAACGCGGCAAGGATAGCGACCTTCCATGGCATTTTCCAGAGCAGAAGCCTACGCCCCGGCGTCGGTCGCCAATTTGGGCGTCGGCTTTGATATTCTTGGCATGGCGCTGGAGGGCATGGGCGATCGCGCTTTGGTGGAATTCCAGGACGCCCCTGGCATCGTCATAAGCGATATACAAGGCGACGCTGGCAGGCTCCCGCGAGATCCCGCCCAAAACGTGGCCTCGGTTTCGGCGCAAGCGCTGCTCGACGAGGTCGGCGAAAAGCGCGGCTTGAGGCTGCAATTAATCAAGGGCCTGCCGCTCTCAAGCGGCTTGGGCAGCAGCGCCGCCAGTGCCGTTGTCGCTGTTGTCGCCCTCAACAAACTGCTCGGCCAGCCATTTATGCGCCGAGAGTTGCTGCCTTTTTGCCTGGAAGGGGAGGCCCTTGTCAGTGGCTACCACGCCGATAATGTCGCGCCGTCTTTACTCGGCGGCATAATCCTGGTCGCTGGCATCACTGTGGACGCGATCCAAATCCTGCCGAACCCGGCCGCGCTTCATCTGGCGCTTGTGACGCCGGATGTGCAGGTGCCGACGAACGGCGCGCGCGAAATCTTGCCCAAGCAAGTCTCGCTGAAAACCATGATTCATCAGTCCGGCGCGGTGGCGCAACTCGTCGACGCTCTGCACCGGGGCGACCTGGACGCCCTGGGCGCGGCGATGGAAAAGGATCTGGTCATTGAGCCGGCGCGCGCGCACCTAATGCCCATGCTCGCTGAAGCGCGAACGGCGGCCAAGGGCGCCGGGGCGATAGCCGTTTTCATTGGCGGCGCTGGCCCCACGCTCTGCGCCCTCTGTGACCGGCAGACCGTCGCCGAGTCCGCGGCTGCCGCCATGAAATCGGTCTACGATGAGGTCGGCATGGGCTGTCGCGCGCTGGCTACCAAGGTCGATTGTCAGGGAGCCACGGTGCTAAATGCCAGCTAGCGCTTCGTTTGTGAAATTCTTGACAATCTCTGGCTGCGTCTCTATACTAACCTCAGTTGCGCAAAATCGCTTTTGCGCGCGTGTGTGTATGGTTTTGGACATCGCGAGTGCAAATTGACAGCGGATCATGTCAGTTTCCGAGTTGTATTGGGATTCAACCTACGAGATTGTCCTGGCGCTGATGGAAACCTATCCCGATGCTGACCTGGAGAGCATGACTTTGGATGACTTGAGCGGGCGCGTCACAAACTTGCCCGGCTTCGCCGACGATCCGTCATGGGCGAATGATGCTATACTGAGGGCTATCCTTCGCGACTGGTATGAGGAGATCGGTGTCTAGATGGAACTGAACTTGCAAGAACTCAACGCAACCGAGTTTCCCGTTCCGGTCGAACTTGAAGACAATATCGCCATCACCAGTTTAAGCCAACTCTACAATTGGGGGCGGCGCAATTCCATGTGGCCCATGCTCTTCGGCCTGGCTTGCTGCGCCATTGAGATGATCGCCACCGCGTCATCGCGTTTTGATTTCTCCCGCTTCGGCTTCGAAGTCATGCGCGCCACCCCGCGCCAGGCCGACCTGATGATCGTCTCCGGCACGGTGACGAAGAAAATGGTTGTCCCGATCGTGCGCTTGTACAACCAGATGCCCGAGCCCAAATACGTGCTGGCTATGGGCGCTTGCGCCAGCGGCGGCGGCCCCTTCAAGGAAGGTTACAATGTCGTATCCGGCATGGACAAATACTTGCCGGTGGATGTCTACGTGCCCGGCTGCCCGCCGACGCCGCAAGCGCTGCTCTATGGCATGATCGCTTTGCAGCGGAAGATCGACGGCCAGAGCATCGCCAATGGCGACGATGTGCCCTGGTATGGGGTGGGATCGGCCGAGCCGACGCCCGTGCCTGTGCTGGGCCCGGACATCATCGATCCGCGTCAAATGGATATGATTCGCCGCCAGGCGGAGTCGGCCGCGCGCGATATGGAAGCCCTCGGCCTTCGAGAGCTTCCCGCCATCACCCAGATCGTCGCGGCCAAAGCGGAAACCGCCGAAGCGGTCGCTGAAGCCTTGCCGGCCGATACCGACGCCTTGAATGTCGTATTGCCGACTGGCGGCACACCTTGGCAAGAAGCGGAAGACATTCGCGAGAAGCGCCGCCTGCGCGCCCTGGCGCGTAAAGCCCTGCGCGCCACCCGCCGTGCAGCGCAAGCGGAAGGGGAATAATCCTGTATGGAGAATCTGGCAGCGGCGCCTGAGCAGCCTATCGAGACCGCGTCCATTGACGATGCGATTGCGTATCTGAAATCCAACCATCCGGGCGCGATCAAGCTCGACGACCGCGCTGGCTACGAAGGTATCATCGTTGATCCGGACCATCTGGTAGACGTGGCGCGCGTCATCCGCGGCGAGTTGGGGTTTGACTACTTGTCCAGCGCCACTGCTGTCGATTACCTGGGCGAAGGCGACCACATGGAAATGGTCTACCACGCCTATCGGACGGGCGGCGGCGGCGCGCTGGTCTTCAAAGCGCAGACCGACCGCGAGAATCCTGCGATCCCGTCGCTGACTTCGGTCTGGCGCGGCGCGGATTTCCAGGAGCGTGAAGCCTGGGACCTCTACGGGATTCGCTTTCCCGGCCATCCCAACCTAAAGCGCATCTTGATGTGGGAAGGCTTCCATGGCCACCCCATGCGCAAAGACTGGCGCGAAGCCTACTACGAAGAAGAACTGAAACCCTTCGACAGCCGCTGGCCCGGCGGCCATGTTCACCGCTCCGAAGAGAAAAATGTCTTCGGCAAGAACGTGAACTACCCGACTGATATCGACCTCAACCGACTCATGGATAGCTCGGAATCAGCCGTCTACGAATCCCTCGGCCTCGGCGTCGATGTCGAGCGCATCATGGACAAGGACGGCTTCGAGACCAATGAACTGGTCGTCAATATGGGTCCGCATCATCCCAGCACGCATGGCGTCTTCCGCATGGTGCTGACAGTTGACGGCGAGACGGTCACCTCGCTCGAGCCGGTCATGGGCTACCTGCATCGCAACCATGAAAAGATCGGCGAGCGCAATACCTACCTGCACAACATCCCCTTCACCGACCGCCTCGATTACATCTCCAGCATGGGCAATAACCACGGCTATGTGCTGGCGGTGGAGCAGTTGATGAGCCTGGGCCGCAAGTACAATCCGCCGACCTACCGTTGCGAAGCCTTGCGCGTGATGATGGTGGAGCTTAGCCGCATCGTGAATCACCTTTGGGCCATTGGCTTCTGGCTGAACGACATCGGCGCCTTCTTCACGCCCGTGCTGTATTTCATCCAGGAACGCGAGCGCATCCTCGATTTCTTCGAGGCGGTCGCCGGCAGCCGCATGATGTGTAATTACATGCGCTTTGGCGGTCTCTTCGGCGATTTGCCCGAGCGGATCAAGAGCGTCAGCAACCTGACCAACGACCGCGTCCGCGACTACAACACGATGCAGTTCCTCACCGAGATGATCAATGAGCGCATCCCGCGCACCATCGACGAACTGGAATTGCTGCTGACACAGAACGAGATTGTCCTGGAGCGCTCGGTTGATGTCGGTGTCTTGAGCGCCGAGGACGCCATTAACTACAGCGCCGCCGGACCGTTGCTGCGTGGCAGCGGCGTGGCCTATGATATCCGCCGCGCCGATCCTTACAGCATCTATCCCGAGTTGGACTTTGATATCGCCGTCGAAGAAGAAGGCGATATGTACGCGCGTTATCGCGTCCGCGTGACCGAATTGCGCGAAAGCGTGCGCATCCTGCGGCAGATTCTGCCCCGCCTGGAAGCGACCAAAGGCGAGTCCATCTGGGCCGACGGCAAGCCGGGCGCCTATCAGCCGCGCGTGCCGCATGGCGAGGCTTACGGCCGCGTCGAAAACGGCAAGGGCGAGCTCGGCTATTATGTGGTTTCAGCGGGCGGTCGCGGCGGCTCGTCCAATCCCTGGCGATACCATGTGCGCGCCCCCAGCTTCATCAATCTGACGCCGCTTGGACGCATGAGCCAGGGCTACAAGGTGGCTGACATCGTCGGGATTCTCGGCAGCATTGATATCGTCCTGGGCGAGACCGACCGCTAACTGCTTGCGCGGTCAATGAATAAACGTCTTGCCCGGCGCTAACAAGGGGAGAAAGCATGTACGGAACCGGATTGGCAAAGGGATTGCTGCTCACGCTGAGGCACTTCGTCGAGTCTTACATTGATGACCTGCGCTACGGCTTCCGCAAGTATCATCATTCAACCGACAACTTTGGCATCCGGCAGGGGACCAAAACCAAGGGCGTTATCACCGTGCAATACCCGGACGAGAAAGTCGCTGTGCCGGAACGATTCCGCTTCGTGCCATTTCTCATCGTCGAGGACGAAGATCATCCGACGCGCGCTGGCAAGGACTGGTGCACCAGTTGCGGCATCTGCGCCAAGGTCTGCCCGCCCCAGTGCATCTGGATCGTCCGCGGCAACGACCCGGTGACGGGACGCCCCGTGCCTGAACCCGAGGCCTTCTTCATCGATATCGATATCTGCATGAACTGCGGCTACTGCGCCGAATACTGCCCCTTTGACGCGATCAAGATGGATCACGACTATGAAATGGCCAGCTACGATCGCACCAGCCATCATATTCACGACAAGGAACGTTTATCCAAGCCCAACTCCTACTGGCGGGGCATCGCGCCCACGCGCGCCTATGAAGAAATGCTCGTTCGCGGGACTTGGGAACACAAAGATGCCGCCAAAGAAGCGCGGCGCGGCGCCGCTTCTAGCGCGCGCGGCCGATCGTCGCAACCAGCAGCGCCCGCCGCGACCGTGACCTCTTCTGCTGCTGAGGCAGCGCCCGAAGCCAGCGCCGCCGCTGCGCCTGCTCCCGCCGCCGAAGGCGCCACCCCCTGGTCGGAAGATGATGCAAAGCGCGAAGAACGCCGTCGCAAAGCGCTGGAGCGCAAAGCCCGCCGCGCCGCCAAACAGGGCTAGCAAGACCCACATTATCGGGCGCCTAAACCTGCTGAATTCTGTAGGGACGATTCACAGAATCGCCCGCAAATTACATAGCGATCCCTAACTTCTGTCAACATACCTGGAACCACAACTGCCGCCGAGCGACTACAACGACTTTTCCAATACGCGACTATTTAGTCGCCTATAGCATCTCAAAATCTGCTACCCTCACTGTATGGCCGATTGCAATCCTGGCGCCCAGGGCATCAAGGAATTATCGTTTTATGAGAGAAAAAAGTTTGCCCTCTATCGATAATCATTTATCAATAATGTGCTCGCTTCAACCACGGCGCGCTCTAGCCCTCGCCATTGCTGCGCTTCAGCTATATCGCCTCGCTACGCATCGACGCCGCGGCAGAAAGGACGCACCTCGATTTTATGATAATTGTCAAAAGGAGTCGACAAAACTCGCTTTTCGTAATTCTTCTCGGGCAAAAATATTTGCCTTTACGGTAAAACCTCTGGATACATACTGAAACTGCCGGGGCTAATCCACGAGTCAATTGGCGAATTCCCGCCTTCTGTCGTTCTCTCTATCCCAATAGATGGTATATTGAAGCCATGTTCCTTCGAGTAAGCAGAGGCAGGCGATGAGCAGCATTGAAGATCGCGTGATGCAGGCGCTCTCAACCGTAATCGAGCCGGAATTGAACCGTGATATCGTTTCGCTGGAAATGGTGCGCGATCTCTCGGTCGCTGAGGGAACGGCGCAATTCACCATCGTCTTGACTACGCCCGCCTGTCCCTTGAAAGACGTCTTCGTTGAGCGCTGCAACGCCGCTCTGGTGGGGCAGGTTGAAGGCATAGAGCAGATTCGGATTAACTGGGACGCTCAAGTCCCGACCGATCGGCGCATCCACGGTCGGCTTGATGTGCCGATGAAGAGCATCGTGGCCATCGCCAGCGGCAAGGGCGGGGTGGGCAAGAGCACGGTCGCGACCAATCTCGCCGTCTGCCTGGCGGACGCCGGCGCCAGCGTCGGTCTGATCGACGCCGATATTCTCAATCCTAATATCCCGCAGATGTTCGGCTTGGGCAGCGGACGCCCCAAAGTCGCTAATGACAAGATGCAGCCGCTTGAGGTCTTCGGCGTCAAGCTGATCAGCACCGGCTTCCTCACCACGCCGGATAAGCCAATGATCATGCGCGGGCCGATGCTGCACAGCGCCATCCGACAATTTTTCACCGATGTCGAATGGGGCCGGCTGGACTACATGATCGTCGATCTGCCGCCGGGCACCGGCGATGCGCCGCTCTCGCTGGCGCAGTCTTTTCCGCTGACCGGCAGTGTCATCGTCACCCAACCGCAAGACGTGGCGGTCGCTGACGCCATTCGCGCGGCTGCCATGTTTGACCAACTCAAAGTGCCTGTTTTGGGGGTGGTCGAAAATATGTCGGGCGAGTTCTTCGGCAGCGGCGGCGGTGAAGCCTTCGCGGAGAGCCGAGGCCTACCCTTCTTGGGAAGATTGCCTTTGGCGGCGGCGGTCCGCGAAGGCGGAGATTACGGCAGACCGGTCTCCATTCATGATCCCAACTCGGCGGCGGGCAGCGCCTTCAGGCAGCTTTCCGAAGTCACGGCGGCGCGCATCAGCGTCGCCATGCTTCAAGGGGCCGATGTCATCCCGATCAATATCATCGGCTGAGCGCTGGTCGCGATTTCAGTCGTCCATGCCCAGCACGTGGACGCTGTCTTCGCTCTTGACCGGATTGTAACGGCCAATGAGCAGCCAAAACACGAAGCTTAACAATAGCGCGATCACAAAAGCTAGGAGCGTCTCTTCGTGCAGATCAGCTTTCAGGAAGGCATTATGTCGTATGAGAAGCAGGCATATCGCCACAAAGAATATGGTCAGGCGGCGGCGTTTGGGTTCGGTGCGCTGGATCATCACCAGCAGAAGCGCGGCAGCCACCGCGATCAAGGCAACGTAATTCCAATCCATAAGGCATTTATCATCCTTGATTCGCTTGTCGGATTTTAACACGTTTGCCCGGCAGGGAGATACAGAAAATGAGGATCGAGCGTTCCAGACATGGCAATATCCTGGTCATCGAGGCCGGCGGCAATGTTGATCGCATCAGCGCCGAGCAATTGGGCTCCTTCCTGCAATACGAAATCGAAGCCGGCAAACGCTTCCTCGTGCTCGACCTGCAGAGTGTCACCAACCTGGGGCAAGACGGGCTCTGGGAAATGGTCAGCGCGCTCAAACGCGTCCGGCGCGCCAAAGGCGATCTCCGCCTCGCCCAGCCTTCAGACTGCGTCCGCGATGCGCTGGAGATGTCCGGGCTGGATGAGATCTTTCGCGTTTTTGAATCCCAGGCCGATGCCGTCTCCAGCTTTTGACGTGGTTATTGATTCCATGCTTTTACTGATTTCGCTTCCAGCCATTGATGTCGTTCAGATCGACCGTCTCCGCGTTTGGCGGCAGATAATTCCCTTCGCACTCGATCGCTGTCGGCGGCAGGTCCGTCCGCGGCTGCAATAGGGCAAGCTCAGGATTGAAGAAATTCCAGGCGGCGCGGGAAATCTCTTCCACCAGCGGCCACAATTTTTCGTAATCTTGAAACTCTGTCTCTTCCCAGAGAAAGACCGATATCACATAATGCCGGCCATTCGGCGAGTGCACCACGCCGGCATCGCCGACGGTATCGAATATCCAGCCATTCTTGTGCGAAATGCGCGCATCGGGCGGGATGCCGCCTTGCAGCAGGCGCTCAAGGTCATTGGCGCTGGTGACTTCCAGAATCTGCCGGCATTCATTCTGTGTGATCTGCCCTTGCGGCAGCGTCAACGCCAAGCCGGAATCGTATTGCGCGCAGTCATAGACCAGGTTGAATATCGTGCCCAGGTCTTCGGCAGTCGTCTGATTGAAGGGGTCCGGGGCCGTATCGAAGGTCTCATTAGGCGCGGTGGCCGGCGCAGCGATCGAGCCCAGCGCCTGCCCCTCGACGCCCAGGAAAAACGGCGCTGTGATATAAGAATTGCGCGCGCCTATGGCTTGTATCGTATTGGTGACGCTGCGCAAACCGGTGAAAATATCGCCCCCGCCGATGATTTCCATGAGCAGGTTTGACGAGCTGTTGTTGCTGCAAAGCAGGGAATTGGCGATGAGCCAGGCTTCGCCCGATGTCGGCTCGCGATCCAGCCGGCGAAAATATTCGATGACGATCGGGACTTTGACTGTGCTGGCCGCAGAATAGGCCACATCGCCCAATATGTTGATTTCTTCGCCGGTCTCCAAATCCAGAATGTAGATCGACGCCACCGTGCCCAGTCCATCGTAGATGAAGCCCTGTCCGTCCAAATAATTGATGATGAGCTCGCGCAAGGATGCCAGGTCGAGCCGGCCGTTGCCCAGCCCGCTGACCGGCAGGCGCAGGGTCCGCTGATCGGCCGAGCGCAAGGCGGCATCTGCCTCGATCATTGCGGCGGCGACATCCAAAGCATAACCGCTGGCGCCCGGGTAGACACGCAGCGTTTCCAAATCATAGGTGGCATTGCCCGGTGGATCATCATAACGGGCGGCGACATCTAGCAAGAAGGCTTCCAGCGCATTGTCCTGATAATCGGCGACTAGAAGGATATTCTGCGGCACCGTCAATTCAATACCCAGCAAAAAGTCGAGAAAGCGCCGCCAAAAACCGCCGCCTTCAGCAGCGGAAGCGAGAGCGCGCGCCAGCATTGGTTCGCTGCTGATGCGCCAGCCTACTTGATCGGGATGCAGTTGAATGGGGTGTTCGCCGTTCCTGTCGGGGTATAGCATGAGGATGGGCTCAGCGTAGGCTCGCTCCCAGCGGGAGACGGCATCGCGCTCGCTGAGTTGCCCCACGTTGATACCCGCGACAGTAACGCCGGCCGGCAATTCTTGCTCGCGCCGGCTGAATACCACCAGATAATAGACCAGCAGCCCGCTGGCCGCGGCGATGCACAAAGCGGAAAAGGCGAGCAATAAGGGAAAACCCGCTCGGCGCCGGCGAGAACTCAGGCTCGCGCCCATTCAACACTCCCCACTTTTTTGCTTTGGAGGAGCAGCCATCTTCACTGCCACCCCTATCGCACGTCGATGAAAAGGCTTAAGCTCCGGCAGGCTCTCAGCATAAAGCCACTTGTAGCCAAGCAACTCATGACTCAATGCGCCGACAGCGCTTTTCGCCTCACACAGGAAGGCCAGGTCAATATGCTCTCGCGCTGTCCGGTTGGCCTGCACCACGCAGACAACTTCCGCCTCTAGCTGCAATTCTTCTTTAAGCTCGCGCAGGACGGATTCGGCCGGGTCCTCATTTTTGTCTACCCAGCCGCCGGGCAAGCCCCAGGGCAAGCGCGGATGATAGGCATGTTCCACAATCAGCACACGTCTCTGTCCATCAAATACCACCGCGGCGACGCCTACAGTATAGCGAGCTTGGGCCCGACTGAAGATCACATAGGGCAAGCGCATCAAGAAAGGAAACCGACGCAGCAGCGCGGCAATCTGTCGTGTCATCATTGTCGCTCTGGGATATCAAGCGTTGGATTGAGTGTAGAATGTTGCTTCGGCAGCGTCAACAGCAATCCCTCCATCCTGGCGAGCGTTTAGGCCTCGAGGTCTGCGCCATTCCGTAAGTGCGCTCAGCCTGCTTATGCTATACTGACTCGGTAACCAAACTGTCTGGCGGACGGTGTTTCTTTGTCGCCATTGAACACTTGCTCCAGGCGACCACATTGGGTCTTGGCTAGCCCGGCTGGCAGGTCAATACGGAAGGTGTGATTTGGCCAGAACACCTTTAGACATCCTGAATCTGTTTGTCGAATTTCCGGGCGATCTGCTCTTCTTTTTGTTGGTGATAGCCTTTAGCCAGGGCGCGCTCTTCCTGGCATACGGTCACCGTTCTCGCTTTCCCTACGAGCATTCCACCCGGCGTTATCTCATAACAGCCGCCGCTCTCGTGGTCGTTTGGCTGGCTATGTTGGGCGCTGCTCTTCTCTCACTGGCGGCGACGCTGGATGCCAACCGCTTCATGCCGCCGTTGGAACGCCTGGCATACTCCGTCACTCTGTCCGTGCTCGCCTGGGTTTTCCTAAGCGGGGACTTCGCGCGCTGGCGCAATCGTTCAAACCTGCTGGTTGCGGCGGTGGCGCTGGTATTGGCGCTAGTTTATCTGAACACCGCCGGCGGCTGGCTTGCCGAGTCTATAGAAAACCCGGCGTTCAACGAATCATCATTTGCGCTATTGTGGTCGGCCGCGCCGGTGACGATCGCGATCCTGGGCGCGCTTCTTACTCTGCTTAACATCAGCGCTATCGTAGATGCGCCGCTCAAGTTGCTCTTCTTCCTGCTGCTGATATTGGGCAACGGCCTGGATTTGTATCGACTCTCGCAGGGTGACATGACCGGCAGTTATCTCGGCGGCGCCCGGCTGGCATACGTTGCCGGCTTAGCATTCTTTCCCTTGATAATTTACCGATTTGCGGTTGCCTTGCTGGAGAACAGTCTGGTTGAAGTCGTGCTGGCCGCCTCACAGCCCTCATCAGCGCTGGGGCAGACCCCATCCGATTTTGCGGCGCCGGCGCAAGACCAGCTTTCTTCCCCCGCCTCATCCTGGAATTTCGCCGCTGCGCCCGTCCATAGCGACTCGCAGAAACTGTTAAACGCTATCGGCATGATGCTTGACAGGCGGGACGGTGACAGCCTGCCGGATCAAATCGTGAAGTCTGCTCTGGAATCACTGAGCGCCGACATTTGCCTGCTCATCCGCGCTGACGACAATAAGTATGCCGATGTCATCGCTGGCTACGACCGGGTGGCGGACCAGGCGCTAGCCGGGATTTCTCTGAATCTAAACGAACAGCCCACGCTCCTTGAAGCCTCAAATCGGGGCGAGCAAACGATTCTCTTTCCCGAATACCACGCTGATGAGCTGGATGATCTGTTTCGGCGCCTCAATATTTCACCGGTGAGCAACGCTTATATTCAGCCTCTGTCTTTGGACGGCGACCTGATCGCGGTCTTGCTTGCCTCCTCGCCGTACAGCCAGGCGGACCTCTCCGTACAAGAAGTGGAAGCCCTCCGCGATATCGGCATCGTCGCGGCTCATATTCTTGCCTGGACAAAGGTAAGGGCGGAATCTAACTCCCAGGCGGATGAGCAGCGCATGGAACAGATAGCGGAAAAGCCGGGCGAAACATCGGTGGACCCCGCCGCGCTAAGGGAGAACCGCCGCGACTTGGAAACCAGTCTCGATCCTGTTGTCGAGCGCAGCGCTCGTCTCCTGTCCCAAATTGCTGAATTGAAGCAGCAATTGCAACAGCAGCAGATCCGCATGCTGGACAGCCTCGCCGCCGCCGGCATCGACTCCGAGGGAATACGACGATTAACCGCCAACTTTGATGAACAGGCGCAGCTGCGACAAGTATGTGAAGACAGCGCGCAGGATTTGCTTGATGCGGAGACTGTCTTGCGCGCGCTTAATCTCGGTAGCGGCGAGACGCTGGCCCGCGTCATTCGCGAGTATTTGCACAAAGAATACAATCTGCTGGAATCCGTGCGGGACCGGTTGCGTCGGCAGATCAACGCGGTGTTGGTCATGGCCAAGTCCGCCGCGACCGATGGCATTACCGGCATCTTGCAGAGCCTGGCCGATGAAACGGCGCAACTTGAATTGGAGCGCGACCAGCAGCAGCGCCGGCTCGATGCCATCACCACGCGATTGGAGTCCCTAGGCGCCAGCGGCCAATATAGCAATATGACTCAGTTATTGATTCAACTCTACGCGGAACGGGAGACGCTGGGCAATCAACTCGTCGAGCTGAACCGAGACCGCGCCGCCCTGGTCAAGGAACGCCGCAAGCTCATGGCGACCGACGGCGGCGATCTGGAAGAGATGGAGCGACAGCTCAAACATCTCAGCGCCGATCATGAACAGCTTCTCAACTCGCGCGAAGAAATGCGGCGGGAACAGCAGAAACTGCAAGCCGAGATAAAGCAGGCGGAAGCTGACAGAGCCGCCTTGCGCGCGCAAAACGAAGAGTTGAGCGACCGGCTTTCCGTCAAGACTGAAGGGCAAGAGGCCATCAACCAGCGCGTAACTGAATTGACCGAGGAGCGCGACAATCTCTTGAAGTTACGTGACCAACTGCGAGCGAAAGTCGCCGCGGCCATGACCGAGGGCGGGGCAAGCGCAGCCGGCGCCGACCTACAAAGCGAATTGGACGAACTGCGCGCGACTGTGGCGCGCCTCGCCGAGCAGCGCGAAGAGTTGGCCCTGGAATTGAGCGATGCGCGCGCTGAGCTTGAGACCGCGCCTGAACCGTATCCCAAAGTGCAGACTGCTGAGGCCGAAACGACCGTCGGCCACATAGCCTGGCAGCAAGACGTCCTGTCCAGCGTCATTGGAGATTTCCAGTCGCCGTTGACTTCCCTATCCGACTACACCAACCTGCTCCTGGCGGAATCGCTCGGCATACTAGGCTCCGCACAGCAACACGTGCTGCGGCTGATGTCTGATGATCTGAACAATCTTGTGGGCTTGATCGATGAATTGCGGCAGGCGGCCAGTCTCCAGACTTCCGGGCCGACATTGACGCCCGGCGTTAATGATGTCCTTGGCGTGATTGACGAGGTCCTGCGTTCCCGTTCACAGCGGTTGCGAGAAAAGGAGCTCCGGATTGAGCTTTCTCTCGATGACCATTTGCCGCCGGTCAAGGCCGACGAGGTCAGTTTGCGGCAAATTCTCACAGGCCTGGTCGATAATGCCTGCGATGTTTCTCCGCCTGGTTCGCCGATCGTCGTCAGTGCGCAGGTCAGCAGTATGCAGCTGGAGGACGCTGCCGAACCGTTCGACGCGCTGAAGATAGCAGTTGGCGATCGCGGCGGAGGCATCGCACAGGCGGATTTGCCGCGCGTCTTCGCCCGCAAGTATCGCAGCGATTATCCGCGCATCGACGGCTTGAGTGATACTGGCGTCGGCATGAGTATTGCCCGAGCTTATCTCCGCGCTCGTGATGGCGACCTCTGGGTTACCAGCGAAGTGGGCGGCGGCTCAATCTTTCACCTCGCTTTACCTTTGCAATTGGCCGCGTCAATCGAGGACTAGCCTATGCGGCGGGACATCGGCAACGAGCTTGTCGTAGCTCTGCTTGCGGCTGTATCGCTGCTGTTTGCCGGTCTCTTCGCGCTGCTGCTGGCATCATCCACCCAGAACCCGCCCGCCCCAGCCAGCCCAACTGGCGCGCCGGCAGAACAAAGCGCAACTGATGTAGCGACAGCTTCTCCAACCGCGCCGGCGCCGGCGGTCCTGTCATCAATCACGCCTCAGGCGCCCGCGACTGACCTGGCATCACCATCACCTACCGCTCTGACGACCAATACAGTAGGAGCTTCGGTCACATCGGCAGCAAGCGCAACAGCGGACACCGCCATCACGCTTGAAAGCAGCGCGACCGCCCTCGCTACGCCTTCCGTGAGGGCTACCTCCACCCCGGCAACCGCCGCCAGCGCGACACTTGAAACCGTCGGCGCCACTCTTACGGTCACAACTGCAGCGTCGCCGATAAGCCCGACTACGGGAGTGGAGCCGCCAAGCAGAACACCCCTTGCAGCGGTATCCGCAACCGCGACTGGCACAGAGACGCCAAGGCCTGTTGGCGACGTCCCGACTGTCCGGCCCAGCGAAACTCTCAGCGACGCGCCAACCGCGACGCCGCTCACTGCGCGGACGCTTCTGCCCGCCATCAGCGCAACTTATACGGCTACTGTTGGTCTGCCAACTGAAGGCGGGCAGGCGACGCTCACCGATACACCTTTGCCTATTGATACGGCAACCGAAAACGTGACACAGGCTATATCGCCAGGCGCCAGGAATACACCCGCGACCAGTCCCGCGCCGGCCTTGACAAAGATGACAGCTTCGGAGACTGCGCGGTCGGCATCGCCGACGCTCCTCGCCGAATTGACGACAACGCCGGAAGATCAGCCCGCCGATCTTATCATCACTGAGTCAGGGAATACGCCCACGCTTGTAACCACCAGCGATGTCACAGCGCCGGCAACCGAAACAGCCCTGCGTGAAGTGACCGCGACCGGGACTGCGCATTTTTCCGTTTCTACGGGAGCGCCAACCGCAACAGACAGCGAAATAGCGCCGCTCACTATGACCGCCGCGGTCACAGCGCCGTCCGCCGATACGCTGACTGCGATTCCAACTGCGCCCAGCGTCGCGACATCAGAAGCAAGTCCGGTACGATTGCCCTCTACATCAACAGCTTCCGCGACGGTAGAGGCGACCGCTACGCAGGCAATCAGCGAGCCGACCACCCTGCCCACTGAACTCCTGCGTGACAGGCAAACATCCACACCCGCGCCCGCACTCACCAGCGACGTCGTTGAGGCAACGTTGACATCGCCGGCGGTCGACGCTGCCACGTCAGATCCAACGGCGCCCCCCATCCCTGCCGATTCAACTTCGATCCCGACGGCGTCAGCAACTCCTGTCTCGGATATCGCCGGAACACGGATGTCTGTGACCAGATCGGCTACGGCCATTAAGACCGCTGACGGACCGGCGGCATCGGCGACTGCTGTCGAGTTGACTCTTAAACCGGCGTCGCTTGCGACTGACGAGCCCGGCCTCGAGCCGAGCCCGAGATCTACGAGTCTGCTCCCGGCGGAAACCGCGCTGCTTGAAACGGCAATCCCGGGCGCGACTGAAACACAAGCGGCTGTTGAACCGAAGCGGACACCTGAGACGGGATTGCCAGAATCTGAACCAACGCTTGTCGAGGAACCGACCATAGCGACCGATACCGGCGGGGCCAGTGCGCCAGCGCAGATTTCAACCCCGATTAAGCGGGTTAGATCGCTGGATGACTTCTTGCTGCAACTATACAGAAGAACTGTCGGCCGTCCGTCGCG
>JAJEBE010000058.1 GCA_022822545.1 Anaerolineae bacterium | reverse complement strand
AAGCATCGAGGGGGGTGGTGAATTGGTCGGGGGAATGCGGTATAGTCTGCGGGTTGATTCGAAACTGTGGGTTTCTCAATACTATAAGGAGCGGAGATGTACAAGACATTAAGTTCCGGCGCGATTGGCATACGGGGGTTGTCCCTGAGCGAGAGCATCGATTTGGCGAAAGCGACCGGCTTCGCCGGTTTGGATTTCAGCATCCAGGGCGCGGCGGAACTGGGCGCCGGCGCGGCGCAAGCGCTCTTTGAGGACGCCGGCATCAAGTACGGGGCCTGGGGACTGCCGGTGCGGTGGAATACTGATGACTGGCGCGCTGATCTGGCGGAGTTGCCGCGGTATGTCGCCGTCGCCGCCGAGATGGGCGCGACTCGCACGTCGACCTGGTGCCCGCCCTCTTCGACCGAGCGCGAGTTCGACGAGAACTTCGCCTGGCATCTGGAGCGCTTCCGCGCAATCGCGGAGGTCCTGAACGCGCAGGGCATTCGCTTCGGCATTGAGTTCATCGGGCCGCAGAGTTTGCGTCCGGCGGATCGGCACAGTTTCATTTACACGATGGAAGGCATGCTGGAATTGGCGGCGGCTATCGGCACGGGCAATGTGGGCTTGCTGCTAGATGCCTGGCACCTTTATACCTCGGGCGGCGCGCTGGATGACCTGGACAAGATCAGCAAGTCCGATATTGTCAATGTGCATGTGAACGATGCGCCCGAAGGTCTGACAATGGCGGAATACAACGACCACGACCGGCGGCTGCCTTGCGAGACCGGCGTGATACCGCTGGCAGGCTTCATGGGCAAGCTCGCGGCGCTGGGTTATGACGGGCCGGTGACGCCGGAACCATTCAGCGCGCGGATCAACGCGATTGAGGATCCGCATGAAGCAGCGACGGAGACGGCGGCGAGTATGGATGAGTTGTGGCGGGTCGCCGGTTTGGACTGAGTTCAATATCGAATGTCAAGCAGGCGGAGCGCGATCAGGACAGCTTCGCGCCGCAGGATTGCCGGACGACCAGCGATACCGGCGTGGTGATCTTGAGATAGACCTCGGCCGGGTTTTCGAGGCGCTTCGACAGGCGCTCGGCGGCGATCTCACCCAGCAATTCCTTATGCACATTAACCGTGGTCAGGGGCGGGAAGGTGAACTCGGAATCGGGGATATTGTCAGAACCGGTGACGGCGATGTCCTCTGGCACGCGATAGCCCTCGCGCTGCAGCCAGGCCATGGCGCCGATGGCGAGCCGGTCGGAGGCGCAGACGATGGCATCGGGCTTGGGCGACGACTGACTCATCAAGATTCGCGCGCCGCGTTCGCCGAGATCGGGCGTCCAGCCTGAGGGGCCGGGTTCCAGGTTTTGGTGAAGCCGAGGGTCATGCGGCAGGTTGTTCTCGGCCAGACCCTCGCAGAAGCCGGCATAGCGGATATCGGCATAACCGGCGATATAAGCGAGGCGGCGGCGGCCCAGATTCGCCAGGTGCGCCACCATCAGCCGCATCCCCCGCCCGCCGTCAAAGAGCAGCAAATCATCCTCGATATCATGCTTGTCGGTCATCGTCACGATCGGGGAGATGCTCTCCCGCAGGTAGGCGATGCTTTCGGTTTCAGCGGTGCCGAGCAGGATCAAGCCGGACAGCGTGTAGGCATCCAGCAGTTGCTCCGCCTGCGCCCTCGTGCCGACTTCATGCAAGGTTTTGACGAAGGCGATCTGATAGCCGAGCCGTTCCAAAGCCCGGTCGACGCCTTCCAGCACCATGTTGTAGAAAGGGTCGCGATACTTGTCGATGCGGGAGACAAGCAAGACGCCAACCGGCCCGCGCTCCCTTTGGCTTAGCGGTTGCTCCAATTGAGCGCCGCCGTATTGCCGCTGCAACAAGCCTGAATCGGCGAGGCGCTGCAAGTCGCGCCGGATAGTGCTTTCCGAGACGCCAAACTGCGCAGCCAGTTCGCTGGTGGCGTGGAGCTGATGCGGGGCCGCGCCGCGCAACTGCTTTAATATCAGGTCTTGCCGTTGGGACTTTTTCATGAGCAAAGCGCTGTATTACAAAGAATTACCATAGGTGGCCGCAAGAACAAGCATACACGAAAACGCGCGTTTTGTGCACAATACTGAATGTTTTTCTTGACAACACGCAAAAGACTTGCTTAAATATGCACAAATAATCCTTCAAATAAGCATTTGTCAATTGCCGCGTCGGGGTTCTCATGCTGTCAGTTATTGACCTTTCCGCCTCGCTCCATAGCCCTTGCAACTTTCAGCATATCGCGTATCCTCGTGTACTGCCTCAACGTGTACTGCCTCAAATTGTAAGCGCATGGCGGAGAATGCGATGGCCTTAAAGATCGCGATGATCGGCGCGGGTTCGGTCGGCTTCACGCGTCGGCTGATGATGGATCTGCTGACGGTGCCGGAATTTGCCGATACGCATTTTGCGTTGATGGATATTTCGGCGCGGAACCTGGGCATGGTGGCGCAGCTCTGCGAGCGAGATATCCGGGCGAACGGCTTGCCAGCCAGGATCACTTCCACGCTGGACCGGCGCGAAGCCATCGCCGATGCCGATTATGTCATCAGCATGATCCGGCAAGGCGGCCTGGAGGCCTTCCAACTCGATATCGATATCCCTTTGAAATACGGGGTTGATCAATGCGTCGGCGATACGATCTGCGCGGGCGGCATCATGTATGGGCAGCGGACGATACCGGCCCTGCTGGATATCTGCGGCGACATCCGCGAGGTCGCCAAGCCGGGCACGCTTTTCCTCAATTATTCCAATCCGATGGCGATGAATACCTGGGCCTGCAACAAGTATGGCGGCGTGCAGACTATTGGATTGTGCCATGGTGTGCAGAGCGGTCACCGTCAGATCGCCGAGTGCATTGAGCTCTGGGCGCGGCGCGAAGGCCTGATTGCCGCCGACGAGAGCGTGACGCGCGACGATGTCGATATCATCTGCGCCGGCATCAATCATCAGACCTGGTATGTTCAGGTGCAGTGGCGGGGCATGGACATGACGCCGCGACTGCTGGAATTGTTCGAGACGCATCCCGAATTCCGCGAAGAGGAGAAGGTGCGGATTGATGTGCTGCGGCGCTTCGGTTATTACTCGACCGAGTCCAACGGGCACCTGAGCGAGTACCTGCCCTGGTATCGCAAGCGGGCGGATGAGATCAAGGACTGGATCAGCCTGGATCGCTGGATTCATGGCGAGACCGGCGGCTACCTGCGCGTCTGCGCGGAGGGGCGCAATTGGTTCGAGACGGACTTCCCCAATTGGCTGGAAGAGGAGCCGCCAGGCATCAGCGCCGAGGGGCGCAGCCACGAACACGGCTCATACATTATTGAAGGGCTGGAGACCGGGCGTGTCTATCGCGGCCACTTCAACGTGCCGAACCGCGGCTACATCACAAACTTGCCGGAAGGCTGCGTGGTCGAGCTGCCGGGTTATGTCGACCGGAACGGCATCAGCATTCCCGTGGTAGGCGATTTGCCGCTGGCGCCGGCGGCGACCTGTTCGGTCAGTGTGCGCGTGCAGGAGATGGCGATGGAAGCGGCGGTACGCGGCGATGTGACGCTGCTGAAGCAGGCGATGCTGCATGACCCGCTCGTTGGGGCCGTCTGCAATCCGGAAGAGGTCTGGCAGATGACCGATGAGATGCTGGCGGCCCAAGCCGAGTGGCTGCCGAATTATGCGACCGAGGACATTGAAGCGGCGCGGGACCGCCTGGCCGAGCATGAGCGGCGCGGGACGAGAGTGATGCTGCGGGAGACGGCCGGCGCGGCCCGCCTGCATACCCGCAGCGTCGAGGAATTGGCAGCGGACAAGCTGGCGCAGGACACAGCGCGGACGAGCGACAAGGGATGCTGGGAGTTTGCCCCCCACCCCCGGCCCCTTCCCCCACAAGGAGGACGGGGAGCTATTATCGAGAGAAAACTGATATAAGATCGACAGACCAATTCTTATGAGTACAGCAAACGGCGCCGAGCCAATTTTAGAAGTCAAAAATCTCAAGACGCATTTCTTCACGGACAAGGGCGTCGTGCAGGCGGTGAAGGGCGTGAGCTTTTCGCTGGCCAATGGCCAGACGCTGGGCATCGTCGGCGAGAGCGGCTGCGGCAAGAGCGTGACCGCCAGCTCGATCATGCAATTGATAAAGTCGCCGCCGGGCAAGATCGTCGATGGCGAGATCATCTTCCGCCGGCAGAAGCGCCGCGCCGAAACCATCGACATCGTGCAGTTGGACCCCAAAGGCGTCGAGATGCGCAGCATACGCGGCGGCGAAATCTCGATGATTTTCCAGGAGCCGATGACGTCGCTGAACCCGCTGCATACCGTCGGCCGGCAGATCGCCGAAGTGGTGGAATTGCACCAGCAGCTCAGCCGCAAGGAAGCGATGAAGGTCGCTATCGATATGTTGGACCGCGTTCGCATCGCCGACCCGCAAGATCGGGTCAATCAATACCCGCATCAGCTCAGCGGCGGCATGCGCCAGCGCGTGATGATCGCTTTGGCGTTGTCCTGCAATCCGTCGATACTGATCGCCGATGAGCCGACGACCGCGCTGGATGTCACGATTCAGGCGCAGATCATCAGCTTGATGGAACAGTTGCAAGACGATTTCGGCTCTTCCATCATCATCATCACGCATAACCTGGGCGTCGTCTCGCAGATGGCCGATTTTGTGGCGGTGATGTATTTCGGGCGGATCGTCGAATACGGCAGCACCATTGACATCTTCCGCAATCCGCAGCATCCCTACACCGTCGGCTTGCTGCAGTCGATACCGGTATTGGGGCGGCGCAAGGATATTCTGGTGCCGATCGAAGGCATCGTGCCCAACGCGACGGCAGAGATACCGGGTTGCGCCTTCGCCGACCGCTGCCCTCATGTGATGGCGAAATGCCGGAGTCATCTGCCGCCGGTGACCACGGTGGAAGGGCAGCATCAAGTGGCTTGCTGGCTGCATGAGGGCGACGCGGCGGAAGCGGAGGTCGCGTGATGCGCTTGCCGCGCGATTTGTATGTCTTAAGTGAATTATCCTGTCGGCGTCAAGCGCGGACGGGTTAATTTTGTCAATCAAATTTGGAGGAGTTCCAATGAAGCGTTCAAGTTTTCTTCGTATGCTGCTGGTGACGGCAGCGCTTTTTGCGGCGGTCGGCGCCGGTTTCGCCCAGATGGGCGAGGTCGCTGATCCCGTGCCTTATCCAGAAGGCGTAATGATCGGCGACAACCCGATTGTCAGGTTCAATCTGGATGAGATGCTGGTTTACAAGGGGCTCGATTCTTACAGCGAGCCGGCCTGGGTTACCGCCTTGGTTGAGGCTGGCGAATTGCCGCCGGTTGAGGAACGCCTGCCGGATAACCCGCAGGTTATCTTGAATTCGGGTATGTCGACGGGTCCGGGCGTTTACGGCGGCCAATGGCGCGACTTCTCGGCTGTGCCGACTGCCGGTTGGAATCTCTGCGCCCGTCAAACGCAGGGTTGGTTCGGCATCAACTACATCTATGGCGAGTCGCTGGTCAAGTCTGGTCCCATGTTCCTGCGCAAGGACAATCTGGAGCCGCTGCCGAATTTGGCGACGGATTGGGCTTGGAGCGACGACGGCATGCAGCTCGTGATGAATATCATCGAGGGCGCGAAGTGGTCCGACGGCCATGCCTTTGGCGTTCATGACATCATGTTCACCTGGAATCACATCATTCTGGATGAGAACGTGAATTCCTGGACGAACCGCTCGACCTGGCAGATCAATGGCGAGGACGTCAACCTTGAGCAGACGGGCGACAACCAGATCACCTGGACCTTCCCGGTTGCCTTCCCGGTTCAGTTGCTGTTCAAGATGGACTTCCTGGACTTCAACATTTGCGCCGAGCACATTTACGCGCCGATGCACCCGGCGGTCAATGCTGAGTCCGACTATGACACTTTCGAGACTTTCCAGGTACAGGACGCGCTGCCTGTTCCGACGATGGGTCCCTGGGTAGCTGTCGACTATCAGATTGACGAGTTCATGGTACATCGCCGGAACCCCTATTACTGGAAGGTCGATGAGGCCGGCAACCAATTGCCGTACCTTGAAGAAGTGACCTTTGAGAAGGGTCCCAGCGGTATCGGCCGTACGCTGGGTACGCTGGCCGGCTCGATCGACCACACCAACCTCGAGAACCCGAGCACCTATGTTGAAGCCATCACCCGTTCGCAAGAGGATGATGCGCACTTCTATATCGAGTGGGGTCCGGAGACTCTGGCTTTCGATATCGAGTTCAACTTGTCATCGTCACTCGGTGTACAAAATGAGCGCGACCAAGCGCTGCGCGATCTCTTCCGCGATGTTCGTTTCCGCCGCGCGGTTCAACACGCGGTTGACGGCGACGGCATTGGGCAAGCGGTCATCCGCGGTCCCTTCATGCGCGCTTTCGCCAGCGGCTTGACGCCCGGCTCGCCCTACTTCGATATCGACAGCGTGGTTTACTATCCGTACTCGCCCGACTCCGCGCGCGCTCTGCTCGCTGAGCTTGGTTTTGAAGATACCGATGGCGACGGGATCGTGAACTGGACTGATGGTCCGCTGGCCGGCGACAACCTGGTTGTTGTTTTGAACACCAGCGTAGCCGCCGAGGCGACCGGACAGATCGGCGACGCCTTTGTGCTGCTGATGCAGGATGTGGGCGTACAGGTCAACCTGCAACCGCTGCAGGGTCCCGCCTCGAACGACGCGATCACCACCGGCACCTGGGAAATGCGCGTTGACCGTATCGGTCAAGAGTACACCACTTCCTTCACTCGCTGTCAGGATCTGGGTCCGGTAACGGACATCACGCCTGACTTCCATCGCGCTGATGGCGGCGAGCGCGACCTGCTGGACTTCGAGGCTGAGATCGTTGAGATCGTCAACGCCTTCTGCCTGGAGCCGGACTTTGACGCGCGCAAGGAACTGATGTCGCGTTACAACCAGCTCTTCACCGAGAATGTCTACAAGGTCGGCGGCATCGTCGGTCGTTACGGTTTGGCATTGGCGCAGCGTTTCAACAACATCCCGGTTGGCGCGCCTCCATTCTTCTATCAGTGGACCTGGGGCAATGTGATTCCGGAAGCCGTTTGGGTCAACCCGGATGAGCAGATCGCCGAGATCTTCCCCGGTACGGCGCCGGTTTACGGCATGGACGACATGTAGTTGGTTTTGGCAGGGCGGGCTCAGTCTCGTCCTGTTGCTTGCAGAAGTTACAGGGGCGCGCGTCGTCGCGCCTCTGTTGTCTCTTTTTAGCAAAATGATTTATACTTGACGTCGTCAAACGGCCTGACCCGTATACGATAATCGGCTAATTCGCTTATGGCACGCTACATCGTTCAGCGCCTATTATCATCACTCTTTATCCTGGTCGTCATTACGATTGTGGCGTTTACGATTATTCAGATTCCGCCGGGCGATTTTGCCGATGTTTACAAGCAAGAGTTGATCGCGCTCGGCGGCACCTCGGAAGAAGAAGCGGAAGACGCGGCCAACAAGCTGCGCGACAAATACGGCTTGCTTGACCCGATACCGATTCAATACCTCAAATGGATGGGCGCGATAGTGCTGCAGGGCGATTTCGGCTGGTCGTTTTCGCAGCGCGTCGATGTCAGTTCATTGCTGGCGCAGCGCTTGCCGCGTACGCTCTGGATTGCGCTATCGGCGCACGCAATATCTTCTTTAGTCGGCATTATTCTGGGCATTTATGTCGCCAACCGGCAATATAGCCTGGCGGATAATACGGCGGCGGCCTTCGCTTTTTTCGCGACGTCATTTCCGCGTTTTTCCATCGCCCTTATCATCATGTATTTCCTGGCGTTTGTGCTGGGCTGGGAGCACGTCAGCGCCATGCACTCGCCGGAGTTTCGTTATGCGCCCTGGTCGATCCCCAAGGCGATTGATCTGCTGAAGCACGTCGGTCCGGTGATTCTGATCGCCGGCCTGGGCGGTGTAGCGCGGAATCTGCGCGTAATGCGCGGCAATTTGCTGGATGTGCTGAATCAGCAATATGTGACGACGGCCCGTTCCAAAGGCTTGCATGAACGGCGGGTGCTGAATCGTCATGCCGTACCGAACGCGTTGCACCCCATCATCGCCTATCAAGGCACGGTGCTGCCCTATATGCTGCAGGGCGAGTTGGAGGCGGCGATAGTTTTTGGTCTGCCGACCATCGCGCCGATGTTCGCCGAAGCGCTGCTGAAGCAGGATGTCTTTCTTTCGGGCAGCATCATGCTGCTTTACGGCATATTACTCATAGCGGGCAACTTCATCGCTGATATGGCGCTGGGCATACTTGACCCGCGGATTTCTTACAGTTAGCGGCAGGATAAGATCTAGGTGCAAGACGTTTACGAAGACGCACTGATGACTGAGGAAGAGTCAGAAGAAAGCAGCGATTCTTATTCGCAGTTGGTCTGGCAGCGCTTCAGCCGCAGCAAGGCCGCCATCGTCGGCGGGCTGATGATCGTAATGTTGATCGTGCTGGCCATCTTCCCCGAGTTCTTCTCGCCATACAACCTGTACGCGACAGCACTGGGCGATTCTTATACGCCGCCGACGCAGATTCGTTTTTTTGACCTGGATGGAAACTTCAGTTTGCGGCCATTCGTGTACAAGCAAGAATTGGAGATCGACCCGGTTACCTATCAAGCGCGGCCCAAGATCGATCCCGACAGCCGCTACAATGTGCAATTCTTCGTGCGCAGCTGGGAGTACGAACTCTTTGGTCTGATCACGACGGATTTGCACCTCTTCGGGCTGGATACCGATGAAGTGCGTTTGCACCTGCTGGGAACGGATCGTTTCGGGCGCGACTTATGGGGGCGCATTTGCCTGGCTGGGCGCGTGTCGCTGTCACTGAGTATATTGGCGGCGCTGATCGCGATCGTGGTCGGCTCGTCAGTCGGGGTGATCTCGGGCTATTACGGCGGCGCTATCGACAATGTAATTCAACGCTTTGTGGAAGTCGTTATGTCTTTCCCCGAGCTGCCCTTATGGATGGCGCTGGCGGCGGTGATCCCGACGACCTGGTCGGGTGAGCAGAAGTTTTTGGTGATGGCGTTCATCTTCCCCTTCTTGCGTTGGGCGGTTCTGGCGCGCGAGGTACGCGGCAAGGTGCTCTCCCTGCGGGAGACGGACTTCATCCTGGCGGCGAAGGAGCAGGGCGCGGGCGACTTCCGCATAATCTTCAAGCATCTTTATCCCAACGTGCTCAGTCATGTGATCGTGATCCTGACGCTGATGATCCCCGATATCATCCTGGCTGAGGCCTTCCTGAGCTTCCTGGGCATCGGCATCAACGAGCCGCTGACGAGTTGGGGCTTCCTGATGAAAAGCGCGCAGAGCCTGGAGACCCTGGGGCAAAACACCTGGATTCTGACGCCGGTGATCTTCATTGTGGTGGCGGTCCTCGGCCTCAACTTCCTGGGAGACGGCTTAAGAGACGCGGCCGATCCCTATTCGAATCTGTAATTGGAGCGAGTTCGGCATGGCTGACAGGCCCGCGGATAACGGCAAGCGCGATATCATCCTCAAGGTCAAGGACTTGAAGATGCACTTTCCCCTGCGGCAAGGGATGCTGCAGCGGCGCGTCGGCACGATCAAGGCGGTTGACGGCGTCAGCTTTGAATTGGGCGAGCAGGAAGTGATGGGCTTAGTCGGCGAGAGCGGTTGCGGCAAGACGACCGTCGGCCGTACGCTACTGCGCCTCTATGACCCGACCGGCGGCGAAGTGCTCTTCCATCGCTCCGATGGCAGTTGGGTGGATGTCGCCAAGATCAGCCGCAAGGAGATGAAGGACTTGCGCAAAGAAATGCGGATGATCTTTCAGGATCCGTTTAGCTCATTGAACCCGCGTCTGACAGTAAGGGACATCATAGCCGAACCGCTGGTGATACACGGCGAGGCCACGGGCAGCGCCACCACGGAGCGCGTGGCGGAATTGATGCAAGCGGTCGGCTTGAAGCCAGCATATATGGGGCGCTATCCCCACGAATTCTCCGGCGGGCAGCGGCAGCGGATCGGCGTGGCGCGGACGCTGGCGTTGAATCCGCGCTTGATCGTCGCTGACGAGCCGGTCTCGGCGCTGGATGTTTCGGTGCAGGCGCAGGTGTTGAACTTGCTGCAAACCTTAAAAGACGAGTTGCGCTTGACCTTCATTTTCATCTCGCATGACCTTTCGGTCGTTGAGCATATCTGCGACAAGATCGCGGTGATGTATGTGGGCAAGCTGGTGGAGTTGGCGCCGACTGATGAGTTGCTGCGCAACCCGAAGCATCCTTATACCGAGGCGCTGGTATCGGCGGTGCCGCCGGCCGATCCTCTAATCAAGATGGAGCGGATCATCCTGGAAGGCGATGTGCCCAGCCCGGCCAATCCGCCATCGGGCTGCATTTTCCATCCGCGCTGTCGCTATGCCAAAGAGATCTGCCAGGAGGAAGTACCGCCATTGGTGAATATCGCGCCGAATCATGTCGCGCGTTGCCACTTCGCTGATGAACTGGAGTTGCAGGGAGTTGCGGATGTCGCAAACGAAGCCTGATAGCGACGGCCGCGCGTTTGCCGCGCTGGCGTATATCGTGCCGCTGCTCGGCGGCATCATCGCACTTATCGCGGACGGGCGCAACCAACTGACGCGCGTTCACGCCCAGCAGAGCATCGCCGCGGTTTTCACGCTGGTCCTGAGCTTGATCGTTTGGGCAGTTGTCGGCTATATCATCGGGCTGGTTCCCCTGGTTGGGCCGGTCGTCACGATTTCCTTGTTTTCGCTGGTTATCGCGGTGGCCGTCTTCCTGGTCGTGAATTGGCTCATCAGCTTCCTGCGGGCGCTGCGCGGCGAGGAGCGGACGATACCCCTCGCCAACCGTCTCGCTATTCGCATCTTTGGCGATGCATCTGCGAGACGGAAATGAAAACCGCGCGATGTCCACGACGCTTGCCAGAAAGCTAAACTTTGCCCTGAACCATTGGGGCATCGTTTTGCCGGTAATTCTTGTCGCAAGCGCTCTTGCTATCCACAATTTCACGCAATACACACTTAGCGGCGACGAATTCTACTCAGCGCTGGTCGCCGGTATCGTATTTGAGAGCGATCTTGCGCCGATGTCGATCGTTGCTCGACTTTGGAGCAATGGCCCCGATCACATGCCGGGATATTTTCTATTATTGAGCGCTTGGGGACATCTCGTCGCTGACAATATTGTCATGGCGCGCGTGCCGGCAATTTACTGCGCGCTATTGTCGCTGGCCGTCGCGTATCGATGCGCGCGGGATATTTTCGCGCCGGCAGCGGGACTTATCGCGCTCATCATTATTTCCGCCAACACATTCTACAACTTCTACTACGATATTGTGCGCATGTACAGCTTTATCGTTTTTTGCTCCGGCTGCCTATTGTGGCTCTATTGGCGCATAAGCGAGCGACAAAAGCGGACCTCGGCAAGACTTGCGCTTGCGTTGGCCGCCGCTGTTGCAGCCTTAGTGAGCCTTCACATACTCAACGCGCTATTTTTATTAGGGGCTTTGAGCCTGTTTCATTTGCTTTTCGCCAAAAGAACAAGAAACTGGCTGGTATTCCCCGTAGTCACCGGCGCAGTGATCCTTTGCCTGTCGCCATTGATTGTTACGGTGGCGGGCGGCGGGCTCAATCGCTGGGAGAATCGGGGCACGCCACATGAGATAATCGATGGCGCGGTTTATGCTGGAACCCATTTGAGGGTAATGCTCAACGGTCAGCCCTGGTTGCTGCTCCCGGCTATTGGCGGGCTTGTAATCGCCAGCCGGCGTCGCCAGCCAGGTTGGACGATGAGGTTTTTTATCATCTGGCTAATAGGCTTGTTCGTTTTGACCGTTTGCTTTTCGCTGGTTCAGCGCTTCGGTATAAAGCACGTTCGCTATAGTTTGTCGCTAATGTTTCCCTTGATACTGTTCATGGCGGCGAGTTGGCTGGCGCTTTTTCGCTGGCGTCGCTGGACGCTGCTGATTATTCCGCTTTGGCTGATTGCCGCAGTGGCATTTCAACAGAGCGGCGAGTGGAAACAGTATCTCACTCAAGGTCGAGCCGCGAGTCTGGGCAGAATACCCGCCCCGGCGATATCTCGAATGGCCAGGGCCGAGCAACTCAGACCGCAGGTCATGGTTTACTCCGATGCCAATCACCGCTATTGGCTAGATGATTTCCATTTTGGCCACCGCGCGGGCGAATACTATTTCGAGCGTCACGGCATTTCGGCCAAGCCTCTTTTCCAGGATTTCGAGTCGCCGGGATTCGACGCTGTCAGGTCCCCGTCGGTATGGATAACCTATCAGACCTCGAGCGCCGCGCCGGACATGACGAGTGTATTCGCCGCAATGCGCGAGCGGCATTACCAGTTGTGTCATACAGAGAAGATGTTAAACGCTACAGTATTGTTGCAATATCGCTGGGAAACACTTGACTGTGAATATCCGCCCGTTCAACTACAGTCGGGTGAAAGCGAGTGGTTTACATATCAATTCTTCGGCGCGGAGGTCAATGACGATGGCTCCAAGCTGCTTTTTGTCGACCAGTGGCGCCCGCAGGAAACGGGATCGCACGCGCGCTATAAGATGTCCTGGCAGCTCTGGGATGCCAACCGGGAACGCGTGAAGGGGCTTGATTTGCCGTTCATAAACGAAAGAGAGCTTCGACACTTCGCCCTTGATATTGTCGGGGTCCCGCCTGGCGAGTACCGACTGATTGCAATTGTGTATGATGCGGAATCGGGAAGGACTGTTCCCTGGTTGGGCGACGCTGGCCGGGTATCGGAGGAACTGGAACTTGCCGAAGTGATTATCTAAGCGCAGATTCTTGATCGTTGACCGGTAATCTGTTATTTTCTCGCAGGTCTCAACAGTGATAGGCCTTGGGTAAGGGAGAGAGGTTCTTGCGCCTGAAACAATTGCGCGAGGAAGTCTGCCAGTTGCACGCGGAATTGCCGAAGAACAGGCTGGTCGCCTGGACCAGCGGCAATATCAGCGCGCGCGATCCGGCCAGTGGGCTGGTCGTCATCAAACCGAGCGGACTGCGCTTTGAAGACTTGACGCCGGCCAGCATGGTCATCATTGATATGGACGGGCGCGTCGTTGACGGCGAGTTGGCCCCCTCCTCCGATACCGCTTCGCATTGTTACATCTATCGCCACATGCCAGCGGTCAAGGGCATCGCGCATACGCACTCCCGTTACGCCACCGCCTTCGCCGTCATCGGCGAGCCGATTCCCTGCGTCACAACAGCGATGGCCGACGAATTCGGCGGGGAGATCCCCTGCTGCGGTTTCAGCTTGATCGGCGGCGAGGAGATCGGCAAGCTGGTGGTCGACAAGCTGACGGGGCATCGCAGCCCGGCCGCGCTGCTGCAGAATCACGGCGTTTTCACCATCGGCGGGAGCGCGGAGGACGCGGTCAAGGCGGCGGTGATGACGGAGGACAACGCCGCCATCGTCTGGACCGCGCGGCAATTGGGCGAGGTCATTCCGATCCCGCAGGCAGAGATCGACAAACTGCACGATCGCTATCAGAATGTGTATGGGCAACGGTAAACGGCTAACCGCAAAGATCAAAGAGAGCACAGAGGTTTTGGCGGAAACACGCGTCCTGCTGCTAACGCACTGTTCACGCCGCAATACAAGGATATTGCGGGCGACCCTCGGGCGCCTCTACGAATCTACGAATTTTAACTTTATTGTAGACACAAAGCGTAAGGATATAAAACATGCCACTTAGCGATTACCAAATCTGGTTCTTGACCGGCAGTCAGCACCTCTACGGACCGGAAGCCATTGAGCAGGTCGGCGCGCACTCGCGCGAGATCGCCGCCTATCTGGACGACCTGGCGGAGATTCCGCCCCAAGTCGTCTACAAGCCGGTGCTGACCACGCCGGAAGAGATACTCGGCGCTTGCAGCGACGCCAACACCGACGCGCGATGTGTGGGCGTGGTCGCCTGGATGCACACCTTCTCGCCGGCGAAGAACTGGATCGCCGGTTTGACCGCGCTGCAAAAGCCGCTGCTGCACCTGCACAGTCAATACAACCGCGACATCCCCTGGTCAAGTATCGACATGGACTTCATGAACCTCAATCAAGCAGCGCACGGCGATCGCGAGTTCGGCTTCATGATGAGCCGGCTGCGCTTGCGGCGCAAGGTCGTCGTCGGACATTGGCGCGATGCCCGCCTGCAAGGGCAGATCGCGGTTTGGGCGCGAGCGGCGGCCGCCTGGCATGAGACCCGAAGCATGAAGGTGGCGCGCTTCGGCGACAATATGCGCAATGTGGCGGTGACCGAAGGCGACAAAGTGGCGGCGCAGGCGCAATTCGGCTACCAGGTTAATGGCTACGGCGTCGGCGATCTGGCGGAGGTCGTGAATCAGGTGAGCGACGGCGAGATCGACGCGCTGGTCGCGGAATACGAGATGGCCTATCGCTTGAGCGCGGATCTGAGAAAAGGCGGCGAGCGTCATTCGTCCATACGCGAAGCGGCGCGGATCGAGCTAGGCTTGACACAATTTTTGCGCGATGGCGACTTCGCCGCTTTCACGACCACATTTGAAGACTTGCACGGCCTGGCGCAATTGCCCGGCTTGGCGGTGCAGCGGCTGATGGCGGCTGGTTACGGCTTCGGCGCCGAGGGCGACTGGAAAACGGCGGCTCTGCTGCGCTCGCTGAAGGTGATGGCCGAGGGCCTGGCCGGCGGCACGTCTTTCATGGAGGATTACACTTACCACTTCCAGCCCGACAATATGGCCGTGCTGGGCGCGCACATGCTTGAGGTCTGCCCCAGCATCGCTGCCGCTCAGCCAAGCTTGGAGGCGCATCCCCTCGGCATCGGCGGCAAGGCCGATCCGGCGCGGCTGGTCTTCGATACAGCTGCCGGCGCGGCGCTGAATGCCTCGCTGGTGGATATGGGCGAGCGCTTCCGCATGGTCGTCAACACCGTCGATGTCATCAAGCCGGAGCAGCCCTTGCCCAAGCTGCCGGTGGCGCGCGCCTTGTGGCGTCCGCATCCCAATCTCGCCGTTGGCGCGGCCGCCTGGATCTACGCCGGCGGGGCGCATCATACCATATTCAGCCAGGCGCTGAGCGCCGAGCACATCTACGACTTCAGCGAGATGGCGGGCATCGAATACGTGCAGATCGACGAGTCGACCGAGTTGCGCCGCTTCAAGAACGAGTTGCGCTGGAATGATCTGGCTTACAAGCTGGGCGGGTGAAGCTGGTAATAGGCCTGGGCAAAACTCTTTGTATGCCTCAATTGACACGATTTGCGGGCGACCGGCAGAGTCGCCCCTGCATTTCGATTCTCGGCGGAGGGTACTTGTCAAAAGTCAGGCAACTGGGCTAAAGTGAGTAGTAGAATCTGTTCTTAAGTTTCGTCCGTAAGCGCTCGTTTGAGCGGAAGCGTGGCGGATGCGAAGACCGGGATGAAGCGACTGTACCGGCATCGGACCCTGAAAATCAGATAAAGGAAGCTGGCTATGGCATCGGCGACGGACTCATCACAGCACGTCGGGCTGGTTCGCAATTTAGGTTTATTCGACATTACCATGATCGGCGTCGGCGCGATGATCGGCGCTGGCATCTTCGTCTTGACCGGCATCGCCGCCGGTGTCGCCGGTCCCGCCCTCATCCTCGCTTTCGCCCTCAACGGCGTCATCACCGTTCTCACCGCCATGGTCTACGCGGAACTCGGCTCGGCGATACCGGAAGCGGGGGGCGGTTACCTGTGGGTGAAGGAAGGCTTGCCGGGACCCAACGGCTTCCTGGCTGGCTGGATGAGCTGGTTCGCCCATGCGGTGGCGGGCAGCCTCTACGGCGTCGGCTTCGGCAGCTTCATCTACGAATTGCTGCGTATCCTCTTTGGCAATCCCGATGCCGGCCATGGCCAGCACGCGAACCTCTTCTTCTCCGGTCCGATTCTCCTGCCCTTTGGCATTGAATTGACCGAAGCCGAACTGGTCACGAAGCTCTTCGCCGTGCTCATCATCTTGCTCTTCCTCTACATCAACTATCGCGGCACATCGGAGACGGGGGCGGTTGGCAATATCGTCACAGTGCTCAAAGTCATCATCATCATGATCTTCATCATCAGCGGCTTGTTCGTCATCTTCGGCGAGCCGATCCACTTCGAGAAGTTCAACAACTTCGCGCCCGAAGGCATCATCGGCATCGTCAGCGCGATGGGCTTGACCTTCATCGCCTTTGAAGGCTACGAGATCATCGTGCAGGCGGGCGAGGAAGTGCGCGACCCGCGGCGGAATATCCCGCGCGCTGTCTTCCTCTCGCTGGCAATCGTCGTGCCGATATACATGCTGGTTGCTTTTGTCATCATTGGCGCAGTAACACCGCCGGAAGGCACAGTCATCTACGAATGGCTGGGCGAGCTCGGCGAGATCGGCATCGCCCGCGCCGCCGAACAGTTCATGCCTTTCGGCACCTTCTTGATCATGCTGGGCGCCATCCTTTCCACCATGAGCGCCTTGAACGCGACCACCTTCTCCTCAACGCGCGTCTCCTTCGCTATGGGGCGGGACCGCGCGCTACCGGATAGCTTCTCAAGCGTCAGCCAGAAGACCCGCACGCCGCATGTCGCGTTAGGCTGGTCCGGCGTCTTGATCATTTTTGTCGCGCTGACCTTGCCCATCAAAGATGTCGCCGCCTCCGCCGATATCATGTTCATCCTGCTTTTCCTGCAAGTGAATCTGGCCGTGCTGACGATACGCGGCAAATATGGCAAGAACCTGAAATACGGCTTCTTGCTGCCCTTTTTCCCCATCCTGCCCATGATCGCCATCGGCATGCAATTCCTGCTCGTGCTCTCTCTGTTCGAAATCTCGATCTTCGCCTGGATATACGCGGCGATTTGGATCGGCGGCGGCTTCCTGATCTACTTCCTCTACGCCCGACCGCGACAAGAGAAAGCGCATCGCACGCCCGTGGTGCAGCAGACCGCGCTGATGACGCCCACGCAGGAAGCGCCTTATCGCGTCCTCGTGCCGGTCGCCAATCCGGATTCGCTGGCCACCCTGCTGCCGCCGGCGGTGCATGCGGCCAAGATGAACGGCGGCAAGGTGACCTTGCTGCATGTGGTCACGGTGCCCTCGCCCACGCCCCTGTCCTCCGGTCATCGTTATCTCTCCGGCGGCGATGCCCTGCGCGAGAAGGCAATCTCGATGGTGGACGATGACGAGGTCGCCCTGGAATACATCGTGCGTTTGGCGCGGCGGGTGGCGCCGGCCATCATCGACACCGCCCACGAACAGCAAGCCGACCTGCTGGTCATCGGCTGGCATGGCATCATCACGCCCGAAGGCCGCTCCGTGCTCGGCTCCAATATCGACCAGGTCTTGAGCGAGGTGAACTGTGATGTCATGATGCTGCAACCGGGCGAGACCGCCGCCGCGCAGCGTGTTCTCATGCCCATCGCCGAACCGCGCCAAGTCGGTTACTCCCTGCAACTGATCCAGCTATTCTCCGAGTCCGACTTGCAGTTGGACTTGCTGCATGTCTTCTCGCCCGATACCTCATCAGCCGAGCGCGAGCGCATGACCCGCGCCCTGCAGCGTCAGATTGACGCGGTCAAGGTAGAAGGCAAGCAGGTTACTCTGCACACCCAGATCAACCCGCAGCGCGTCGATGCCATCGTCGACGCCGCCGGCAATTACGATTATGTCGTCATCGGCGAGACGCGCGATACCCGCGTGAAGCAGCGACTCTTCGGCAATACCCCCATCGCCATCGCCGAGCGCACCTCGACGCCAGTCATGCTGCTGCACCCCGAGACCAGCGGCGTCGAATTCGGCTTGCGGCAGGCGGTCAACTACGTCAGCGGTGGTTACGCCGCCGTCGATCCGGAATCACGCCAGCGGCTGGAAGAGCAAGGCTATATCGTGGATGGCGAAGAAGCGCCCGATGGTAAACTGAAGTCGTCGGTAAACCAGCCGGTGATGCTGCTTATCGGCATCCTCACGGTCGCTGCTGCCTTCATGATGTACGCCGGCAGGGGCGGGACGCTGACCTGGATTGGCGTACTGATCTATTTCGGCGTCCTGCTGGTCTTCACCTTTGTCGCCGTCCGCGCCGCTCGATCGTGATCAGCGCCTTGCCGATGCCAGCCGACCATTCTGACTGATCAGTAAATCTTATTTGCGGGCGACTCACGTAGTCGCCCCTACTCCTACACATCTCGATGCTGGTTGAAACAGAACCTTAACCGCGAGCACGCTCCCGCAATTATCCCTTTGCGCTCTTCGCGCCTTTGCGATCCAAAGTCCCCCGTCCACGCCCCTTAAGATGCGCGTCGTTTGCGAATCCGCCAGATTGGGGTAGATTCTCTGAACCGCGCAAACCAAGCGCGCAGCATAATAATAACAAAAAGAGAAAGCGTAATCTCATGAGCGACGCGACCACAATCGAAATCCGCCGGCAGTTGCTGGACAAGCTGCAATGGCGCTGCATCGGTCCCCATCGCGGCGGGCGCGTGGTCGCGGTCGCCGGCGATGCCCAACAGAAGATGACCTTTTACATGGGCGCTTGCGCTGGCGGACTGTGGAAGACGACCGACGGCGGCCTTTACTGGCGCAATATCTCGGACGGCTACTTCAACACCGCGGCGGTTGGCGCGCTGGCGGTCTCGACCTCCGACCCCAACGTGATCTACGCCGGCACGGGCGAAAGCACCATCCGCGGCAACGTCTCCCACGGCGATGGCGTCTACAAGTCGGTCAATGCCGGCGCGAGCTGGCGGCATATCGGCTTGAGCGACACGCGCCATATCGGCAAGATCGTGATTCATCCGCGCGATCCGGATATCGTTTATCTGGCGGCGCTTGGCCACGCCTTCGGCCCGAACGAGCAGCGCGGCGTCTTCCGATCGACCGATGGCGGCGATACCTGGCAGAAAGCGCTGTACAAGAGCGAGCGCGCCGGCTCGCATGACGTCGCCCTCGACTTGAACAATCCGCGGATCCTGTTCGCCGCCGTCTGGCAAGCGCAGCGCTATCCGCACAAGCTGGAGAACGGCGGTCCCGAGTGCGGCTTGTGGCGGAGCATGGATGGCGGCGACAACTGGCAGGACATCACGCGCAATCCGGGCTTGCCGCGCGGCCTGCTGGGCAAGATTGGCGTGACCATCTCTCCCGTGCAAGCCGGGCGCGTCTGGGCCGTGATTGAAGCCGAGGATGGCGCCGTCTTCCGCTCTGACGACTACGGCGCGACCTGGATCCGCCTCAGCGAGCAATCGCTGCTGCGTACGCGCCCCTGGTATTACATGCACATCACCGCGGACACGCAGGACCCCGATACCGTCTACATCCAGAACTACGGCTTGTGGAAGTCGATTGACGGCGGGGCGAGCTTCGCAACCATGCCGACGGCGCATGGCGATGAGCATGCGCTTTGGATCGACCCGCAAGACAATCAGCGCATGGTCAAAGGCGATGATGGCGGCGCTTGCGTCTCCTTCAACGGCGGGCGCAGTTGGTCGTCGATTTACAATCAGCCGACCGCGCAGCTTTACCACGTCTGTACCGATGACCGGTTTCCCTACCGCGTCTACGGCTCGCAGCAGGACAACACGGCCATTACCCTGCCCAGCGCATCTATCGACGGCGCGATACACGAGCGCGACTGGTACGCGCCGGGCGGCGGCGAAAGCGGCTACATCGCCATCAAGCCGGATGACCCCGATATCGTGGTGGCCTCCGGCCCTATCGGCCAGCGCGCCTACAACGACCTGATGACGCTATACAACCATCGGACGGGGCAGAAATGGATCAACACCGTCTGGCCCGAGTTGTATGGCTGGGGCGCCGGCGCGGAGTCGCTGAAGTACCGCTTCCAGTGGACCTTCCCCATCATGTTTTCGCGACATGATCCGGATGTGCTTTACGTCTGCAGCCAGCACTTGCACCGCTCGACCGACCTGGGCGCCAGCTTTGAAGCGCTCAGCCCCGATCTGACGCGGAACGACCCCGACAAGCTCAAACCATCGGGAGGTCCGATCACGCGGGATAATACCGGCGCGGAAGTCTATTGCACGATCTTCGCCCTGGCCGAGTCGCCACAGGAGCCGGGTCTGCTTTGGGCAGGCAGTGATGACGGCCTCGTCCATATCTCGCACGATGGGGGGCGCGAATGGCGGGAGATCACACCGCCCGATCTGCCGGAGTGGGCGCTGATCAGCATCATTGATCTGTCGGAGCATCAAGCGGGCGCAGCCTATCTGGCGGCGACGCGCTATAAGCTCGACGACACCCGTCCCTATCTTTACAAGACGACCGATTACGGCGAGAGCTGGACCGCCATCACCAATGGCATCCCCGAGCGCGAGTTCACGCGCGTCATCCGCGAGGACCCGAAGCGGCGCGGCTTGCTCTACGCTGGCACAGAGACGGGCATCTATATCTCCTTTGATGATGGCGCAAATTGGCAGCCGATGGGCGGCAATCTGCCCGTCTGCCCGATTCACGATTTTGTCATTAAGGATTGCGATCTGGTCGTGGCGACGCATGGGCGCTCCTTCTGGATCCTGGATGATCTGTCGCCGCTGCGGCAAGCGCAGGATGATCTCACCGGGGCGGGCGCGCGGCTCTTCGCCCCGGCGCCAAAAACACGCCTGCGGACCTATAGCGGTTTCGGCGGCTGGGATGAGAACTACCCCGCGGACACGGTCAACTACGGGGGCGCCGGCACCAGCGTTACCGCTTTCACCAGCGGCGAAGGCGATCAGCCACATTATCTCAACGCGGGAAATAACCCGCCCGCGGGCATTGTCTTTTGGTATCAGTTGGCGGCTGAAGCCTCGGTCGAGTTCAACATCCGCACACTTGACGGCGACTTGATACGGCGCTTCAGCAGCGACGAGGGCGCCGGCCTTTCGGGTGAGGCGGGCGTCCATCGCTTCCACTGGAACCTGCGTTATCCGGGCGCGGCATCGGTGGCGGGCGTCGATGGCGCTTGGGACAGGCCCGACGGTCCCATGATCCTGCCGGGCGAGTACCTGGCGGAGTTGGTCGCCGCTGGCGAGCGGGGCGTTCAGCGCTTTGAGTTGCGCGCTGATCCGCGGGTTGAGGCGACGGCGGAGGATTATCAGGCGCAACTGGATATGCTGCTGGCGATCCGCGATCGCTTGACGCAAAACAATGAACTGATCAACAAGCTGGTCACGCTCAAGGCGCAGGTCGCGGCCTGGGCGGCGAGAAGCGATGACGAGGCGCTGGGCGCTGACGCAGCCGCCATCATCGCCGAAGTCGATGGGTTGCTGCCCGCGCTGATCAACGTAGGTTACACCGAGTCGCAGCTATATCCGAGCGGCTTGCACGAGAAGTTCAACGCCCTCTTCGAGTCAGTCGATAGCGCCGATTACGCGCCGCCGCGGCAAGCGCGCGAGGTATTCGCGAAGCTGAGCGACGAGCTGGACGGTCACTTGGCTTACCTGCGCACAGACCTGGGCGAAACCGTCGCCGACTTCAACGCGACCGTGCGGACGCTGGGCTTGGAAGCGGTGGATTTGTTGTAGTTGGTTTTCACCACAGCGCCGAACAAGTCATGACTTGGCTCATACAATGACGACCCGTCAATAGTCGTATTCTGTAGGGGCTTTTCGGCGAAACGCCCGATACATTTCTTACACTGTGTCGGGCGACTCCCAGGGTCGCGTAGACACTGACCGTCAGTCGCCCTTACATTTTGGACGTGGTTGTAGAATGGGATTTGGCAGCCCGTTTATCAAAAACGGGGGGCAAATGCCGGAGTCTGTAATGTGTGTTGCAAAGAGCCGCGACGAGCCTTGCAGGTGTCAAGCGCGGACGTTGGGGTCGAGGGCGTCGCACCGAGCCCGAGCCGATGCCCCCCGCCCGCTTGATAAACCTCACTGTTACTGATACAGTAAATACTGAAAGCTGCGCTACAGCTTTTTAATTTAACCCGTGTCAGGTATAAGAACATGTCCAATCGCGGTCCACTTATCTGCTTGATGCTCCTGCTATCATTACTGCTTCCATTCGGCGTCGCTCACGCTGATGAGCACTGCAACTTCGCTGACGAGACCATCGCTATCGGCGGCGTCGTGCCGTTTTCCGCGCCCGGCTCGGTTGCCGGCGGCATCGGCATGGATTGGGGCTTCCAGCAGGCGGTCGCCGATATCAACGCCGGCTGCGGCCTTGAGATCGACGGCGCCAATCACCGTGTCCGCGTCATCACGGTGGATTCTGAAGGCATCTCCGAATTTGGCCAGGCCGCGGTGGAGCGTCTGGTATTTCAAGATCAGGTCAGCGGCATCGTCGGCGTCTATCATAGCGCGGTCGGCTTGGCCACCATGGGCATGGTGCAGCGCTACCGGATCCCGACGATCTACGCTCATCCGCGCAACGACTACATCAGCGCCAGCGGCTATATCGAATACGAAGGCGAGCCACCTCGCAGCAGCCAGGGCATCGATTACGTCTTCCGCACTTCGCCGCCCAGTTCCATCGTGGGCAAGATCGTCACCGACTGGCTGGTGGAGCAGGACGTAGAAGAGGTCGTGCTCATCCTGGAGAATACCGACTACGGTCATCCAGCGGCGGCGGCGGAACGCGCCCATCTCGAACGCGCCGGCGTCCAGGTCGATCAGCTGGAAGTTGAGCTGGGCACGGAAGACTTCGTGCCCATCCTCAGCCGCCTTTGGGCGAGGCCAAAACTGCCCGACGCCATCCGCATCCTCGTCAGTGGCGAAACCTCCTACAACCTCACCCAGCAAATGGCCGAGCTCGGCATCGCCCCGACCGCCGATACCATCTGCGTCACCAATCATCTCGCCTTTCAATCGGAGCAATATTGGAATACCGTGCCCGATGGCAACTTCTGCGCTTTCGACCGCGTCGGCACCATCCCCAGCTTGTACAACGATCTGGCCGCTGACCTGGACCGGCGCTACCAGGAGGACTTCGGCGATATTCTCGTGAGCTTCGCCATGGAAGCTTACGACAGCGTCTGGCTGATGGCCGACGCCATTGAGCGCGCTGGCAGCTTCACCGATCCCGACGCCATCGTCCGGGCGCTGGAAACGGCCGATATTGATCTTTCGCAAGGGCGCTATTATTTTGAATACGGCAGCCACAATCCAGTCGTGCCGGACGATGTTCCGGCTTACATGTGGCATCAATGGCCGGCGCCGGTGGTGACGGTCATGCAGTATTTCGAAGTCGGGCAGAGCGGGCTGGATGCGGCTGTTGTTTATCCGGAGATTTACCAGACGCACGGCACGTCCTACTTCAAGCCCGATGAGTCCAACTAGAGCGCTCGCCCCAGAGCCGGAGATAACGATGAAGAAAGCCACGGTAATTTTGCTGCTGGCGGCGCTGCTGCTGCCATGGAGCGCGGTCATAGCGGAATCCGATTGCGCCTTCGCCGATGAAGTCATCAAGTTTGGCGCCTTCGCGCCGCTGTCCGCGCCTGGCGCTGTTGTAGCCGGCGTTGTCATCGACTGGGCCGTGCAGCAGGCTGCCGCGGACATCAACGCTGAATGCGGCATCGACATCAAGGGCGTGAATCATCGACTGGAAGTCATCACTGGCGATACCGAAGGCATCTCCGAGCGGGGGCAGACGGTGGCGGAGCGCTTCATATTTGAGGAAGAGATTCACGGCGCTGTCGCCGGCTTTCACAGCGCGGTGGCTTTGGCGGCGATGGGCATCTTGCAGGAAAACCAGATACCGACCGTGTGGGGCGGTCCTTGGAACGACAATATCACCGCCAACGGCATCACCGAATACGAAGGCAGGCCCCCGCGCGTCAATGACGGGGTGGATTATATTTTCCGCATCTCGCCGTCCTGGACGATGGTGGGCTCGGTGATCGCCGACTGGCTCATCTCGCTGGGCGTCGACGATGTGATCATTCTGGCCGAAAACACCGATTTCGGGCAGCCGGCTGCGGCCGACGAAAAAGCCCGGCTGGAAGCGGCTGGCATGCGCGTCGAGCAATACAATATTGAGTTGGGCACGGAAGATTTCGTTCCCATACTCAGCCGCATCGAACTGCGCCCCGAACCGGCCGACGCCGTCCATATCATTATCACCGGCGATACCGCCCTCAATCTCAACCAGCAAATGGCGGAACTGGGCATAGCGCCCAGCCCGGACACGATATGCATCGCCGGCTACGATGCCGAGCAATCGACGCAATTCTGGGAAAGCGTGGAAGACGGTAATTATTGCGCCTTCAATCGCACCGGCGTCATTCCATCGCTATTCAGCGAGCGGGCCGCCGAACTGAACCGCAAATATGAAGCGTATTGGAACGACACCGCGCCCAGCTTCGCCATGGAGCCTTATGACAGTGTGCTGCTGCTGGCGAATGCCATCGAACGCGCCGGCAGCTTCACCGACCCAGACGCCATCGTCGCCGCGCTGGAAACATCGGATGTGGAATTGACACAGGGGCGCTATTATTTCAATTATGGGGGACACAATCCCGAGTTGCCGCCGGGTACGCCCGCATTCTTGTGGCATCAATGGCCCGCCCCCATCATAACCGTCATGCAGTACTTTGAATTTGGGCAAAGTTCCCTGGATGCCGCCGTCGTTTATCCCGAGATCTATCAGACTCACGGCACATCCTACTTCAAGCCAGGTCAATAGCGATGTAATTAGCACATTCATGCGCAATCGAGCCAGTATTGTCGGGATGGCGCGAGATGAAGCGCCCAGCGCTAATTTGTATGATACACTAAAGATATAGGTATATATTTTCGCAGACGCTAGTCCGTGCCATGGAGGTCGGTATGTTAGTCAAGTTATTTCTTTTGCGGATAATAGCGGCGCTGTCCTTGCTTTTACTTTTAGGCTCAAGTGTGGCGATCGCCGATAGCCACTGCGACTTCGCCGATGAGACTATCAAGTTTGGGGGTATCGCGCCGCTATCAGCGCCTGGCGCGACTGGAGCCGGGGTTGTCATCGACTGGTCTTACCAACAGGCGGAGGCGGATATCAATGCCGCCTGCGGTGTCGAGATCGGCGGAGTGAATCACCGCATAGAGGTCCTCACCGGCGATTCCGAAGGCATATCGGAACGCGGACAAGCCTTAGCCGAGCGCTGGATACTCGATGATGGCATCCATGCGGTTGTCGGGGGCTACCATAGCGCCGTCGCGCTGGCGATCATGAGCGTGACGCAAGAGAACCGCATCCCCACTTTGTTCGCCGGTCCCTGGAACGATAACATCACCGCCAACGGCATCATCGAGTTTGAAGGGCGGCCACCGCGAATTGACGACGGCGTCGATTATGTATTCCGGATATCTCCGGCCAATGCCATGGTCGGCGCTATTATCGCCGAGTGGCTGATCTCGCAAGGCCTCGACAATGCGGTTTTGATCGCCGAGAATACGGACTACGGCCGACCGGCGGCCGCAGACTTGAGAGCACGCCTGGAGCCGGCCGGTTTCACTGTCGAGCAGTACGATGTGGAATTGGGCACTGAGGACTTCGTTCCCATAATCAGCCGAATCCTTGCCCGGCCCGAACCGCCCGATGTCATTCGGCTGCTGGTCACGGGCGAAACCTCCTTCAACCTCGTACAGCAGATGGCGGAATTGGGGGTCGCCCCCACGGAAGACACCATCTGTATCGCCGGTTACATCGCTGTCGATTCCGAGCAATTCTGGGACAATGTCCCCGATGGCAATTACTGCGTTTTTGATCGTGTGGGCATCACTCCGGCGCTCTTTGGCGATTTGGCCAAGGAATTGAACGCGCGATACGCTGAAGCCTTTGGCGGCGTCGCGCCCAGTTTTGTCATGGAGCCTTACGACAGCGTACGCTTGATGGCGCATGCGATGGATCTCGCCGATACATTCACTGATCCCGATGCGATCGTGGCGGCGCTGGAAACGATTGATGTCGAATTCTCTCAGGGACGCTACTACTTCGAGTATGGCAGCCATAATCCTGAACTGCCCGAAGGCGCCCCGGCCTTCATGTGGCATCAATGGCCTGACCCGATCGTGGCCGTCATGCAATACTTCGAGCAGGGGCAGGACGCGCTAGATGCCGCCGTCATATTTCCGCCAACCTATCAGACGCACGGCACGTCTTACATAGAACCGGGCACATCACCCTGATTTTGCCCCAGGCGTCGTAAAGGCGCTATAATCGCTCAGAGTGACGGGCGGGTTGCAAGCCCGCTCGTTTTCATTTGTGAAAATTCTGAAATTTAAGGACGATCGGCGATGACCTTTCCCGAATTGAGCGAAGCCTTTCGCATCAGCCGCTTGCAGCATCCTGGCCGCAAAATGCGCCTGGTGCTTGATACTGATACCTATAACGAAATTGATGACCAGTTCGCCTTGACCTACGCCCTGCTTTCGCCGGAACAAATGCAGGTCGAAGCTGTGTACGCCGCGCCATTTCACAACAGCCGCTCCAGCGGACCCGGCGATGGCATGGAAAAAAGCTACGATGAGATTCTGCGCCTGCTCGAGTTTCTTGGCGTGCCGGCCGAGGGCTTCGCCTTCCGCGGCTCGACGGACTACATCGGCCCCAAGCGACAAGCGCAAGACAACGCCGCCGTCCGCGACCTCATCGAGAAGGCGCTGGCGAGCGATGATGAAGATCCGCTCTATGTCGTCGCTATCGGCGCGATAAGCAATGTGGCCTCAGCCCTGCTGCTGGCGCCGGAGATCATTCGCAATATCGTGGTCGTCTGGCTCGGCGGTCACAATCTGAACTGGCCGCACGCCAGCGAATTCAATCTGAAACAAGATGTGCCCGCCGCCCAAATCGTACTGGATAGCGGCGTGCCTTTTGTCATCGTGCCTTGCCTCGGCGTGACCTCTCACCTGCTGACAACCTTGCCCGAACTGCAAGCCTGCATCGGCGGCACGAGCCGCGTCGGCGATTATCTCTGCCAGATCTTCAGCGAATACCGGCCCGATTCCTTCGCCGCTTCCAGCGTTATCTGGGATATTTCAACTATCGCCTGGTTGATCAACCCGGACTGGGCGCCCAGCGATCTTGTGCCCAGCCCCATCCTCACCGACCAAGTCACCTGGAGCGTCGATCGTTCCCGTCATCTGGTGCGGGTCGCCAATTTCGTCCACCGCGATCCCGTCTTTCGTGATATGTTCAACAAGATACGCGAGCGAGCCAGCTAGTTCAGCCGTTCCCGGTTTATAGCCAGTCATAGGCCTTGCGCAAACGCCGGATACGCGCGCGCACCGAAGCCGCTTCATCTTGCTCGGCCGCGGCGAGCAGGTCCAAGGCGCTATCGCGGTACGCTGGATGCTGATCGGCCAGCACAACAGCGCCGTGCACGCTCCAAGCGCGGATGAAGGTGTTGGCGCCAGCCGCCTGCGCTGCCAACGCATCCAGCAATGGCGCAGCCAGCGACGATGGCACAATCAGTGTATCCATCATTTGCAGGACATGTATGCGGGGAAGCCAACTAGTTTCCTGGGTCAGCAGACTTAAGAGCGTTTCACATTGGCTTGGAGACAACTGCGCCCCTGTCACGCCGAAACGCTTGAGCAGCCAGGTGGCGGCCGCTTGCAGGTTGCGATCATTGCTGGCGGCAAAATCACACAACTCCGCCACCAAATCGGCATCAGCGCTGTGCGCCGCGGCAAACCGTTCCAAGGGGCCGGTGCTCTTGCCATCGAAATCGAAAAGCGCCTGCGACAACGCGTCGGTCCGGGGCGCGGTCATTGCAGCTTGGGCAGGGTGCGCGCCGCTTCCTCGACCAGTTGCCGTAAAGCGGGCTGCTCTAAATCTGCTAACTTGCGGATCTTCACATGCCGCAGGTCAGCGCCTCGGCCTTCCAGCAAGTTCTCCGGATCCGGCAAATGCGCGCCGTACATGAAGCCAAAGTTCAGGTGATTCTTGAACGGCGCCAGGTAACAGAAATGCTCCGACATCTTCTTGGGGCCGACGCCGTAACCGGCGATTCGCTGCCGCGCCCAGGGCACTTCAGTGATGCCCGGCATGACCTCCGCCAGCAACTCGCGCGCGGCCCGCGCCAGCATCTGAATCTCCGGCGATGCCTTAGCGATCACTTCTTCAAAACTGCCGTTGCCGCCAACGGTTTTGATCTTGGGCTGATCCATGATTTCCTGTGCCTTTAAGATTGTAAGTCCCGCGTCAGCAAATCCCATTCCGAGCGCCGGTTTGCGCGGGGCAGGCTATGATATACTATTGTTCGTGCCGATTACAGAGAAGAAGTAAATTTGATGCCGCTTGTATCCGTTGTCATGCCTGTTTACGATGGCGAAGACTACCTCGCCGAGGCTATCGACAGCATGCTCGCGCAGACGCTGACGGACTTTGAGTTGTTGATCGTAGACGATGGCTCGCGGGACAATTCGGCCGAGATTATTCGGTCTTATCAGAAACGCGACAGCCGCATCCGCTTATTTCGGCACGAGGGTAACTTGGGGCAAGCCGCTGCCCAGAATACGGGTATCGCCGCGGCCGAAGGCGCCTTCCTGGCGGCTATGGATTCAGATGATATCAGCTTGCCGCAGCGCTTGGAGAAACAAGTTGCCTTCCTAAAATCCAATCCCGAAATCGGCCTGGTCGGCGCCCACCAGCGCTTTGTCGATAAAGACCTGAATCCTCTGACGAGCTACAAACTATCCTGCAGTCATGCCATCATTGTCTTAAATCTGTTCATTGGCGCTTCGCTTCATGGTCCCACCATAATGATTCGGCGCGGGTTCCTGACGAAGGCCGGTGGATTTCGCCCCGAAGTCCGTCGCTGCCAGGACATGGATCTTTTTTTGCGCTTGCTGGAAAAGACGCAGATTCGGTTCGCCAACTTGCCGGATGAATTGTATTTCTACCGCCTTCATGATTCGCAGAAAAGCTATTTCGCCACGGATAACTTCAAGGTAAGCAAGGATGACGATTGTGTCGCACATCGAGATAATGCCCTTGAATACCTCTGGGGCGAGCCGCCCAAACCCGCGCTTTCCGATCGTTTCTTTCGCCTGCGCGCCGGGCGGAAGCTAAGTTGGGCCGATCGTAAAGCGGCCAGACAGGATATTACACGTCTCATTGAGTCGATCCTGAAGCATAACTGGGTCGATCCAAGTGACAGCAAGTTGCTTTACGACGCCCTGAACCGCCGCCTGGAACAAGCCAGCCCCCGCCGCTGGCAACAATTCTGTCATTGGCGGCGGCATCACTTCGGCCGTCCGGCAAGCCAGCCAGACAGCGCGTGATCATGTTATTGTTCATCTGGGAAAGCGCCTAACCATGCCCCGCGTATCAGTCGTCATGCCCGTTTACAACGGTGAGCAATTTCTCGCCGAAGCGATCGAGAGCATCTTGGCGCAAACCTTTACCGACTTTGAACTCATCATCGTTGACGACGGCTCGCAAGATGCTTCCGCGCGAATCATCCGCTCATACGAAGAAGCGGACAGCCGTATCACTTTCCTTCAGCATGACCATAATCTGGGGCAGCCGCAGGCGCAGAATACCGGCATCGCCGCCGCGGACGGCGAGTACATCGCGCTGATGGATTGCGACGATGTCAGCTTGCCAACCCGCTTGGAACAACAGGGCCGCTTCTTGCAGGCGAATCCCGAGATCGGAGTCGTGGGCGTCTACAGCAAGCTCGTCAATCAAGATATGACGGCTGAGATCAGCACTCGAATTGTGCCGCTTCAACATGCCCCTATTGTCTTGAATCTGTTCTATGGCGCCCCCAGCTTATTGACTGCCAGCTGCATGTTTCGCCTTCAGCCGCTGCAATCTGTCGGCGGTTTTGCGCCAAATCTGTACTACAAGGCGGAGACCGATCTCGTTATCCGCCTGCTCTTCCAGACTCGAATTAGAATTGCCAATCTGCCCCAGGTTCTTTATCTCTATCGCCAGCACGGTTCCAACAAGTCATCTGACAAGGAGCCCGCCAGCGGAAGCAAGAAAAACCTCTACGCGCGGAGATCCTTAAACAGGCCCTGGAATGAAGTGACTGATGATACGATGATGCGCTTCCAGCGACTGCGTTATGCCGAGAAGCTTAATTGGTTCGACCGCCGAGCAGCAAAGAAAGACCTGAGGCGCTTGATCGAGTCCTTGATAGATCACAGCCTGGTCGAATCAGCTGACAGACCGCTGCTCCTGGCCGCCGCGGACCACCGCCTGGAACAAGCCAGCCCCCGCCTCTGGCAGCAGTTCTGTCATTGGCGGCGGCATCGCTTCGGCCTTCCGGCAAGCCAAACAGACAGCACTTGACTATGTTATTGTCCACCGGGGAAAGCGCTTGAGCATGCCTCTCGTTTCGGTCATCATGCCCGTTTACAACGGCGAGCAATTCCTCGCCGAAGCGATCGAGAGCATCTTGACGCAGACCTTCGCGGACTTTGAATTCATCATCGTTGACGACGGTTCGGAAGATGGCTCCGTCCCGATCATCCAAGACCGCGCAAAGCGGGACAGGCGCATCCGCTTCCTGCAACACAAGGCGAACATGGGTATAGGCGCCGCTTGCAATACCGGGGCCGCTGCCGCAAGCGGCGAGTATATAACGAGGATGGACTGCGACGATATCAGCTTGCCAACGCGCCTCGAAAAACAGACGCGCTTCTTGCAAACCAATCCCGATATTGGCGCAGTTGGCACATGCGGATGGATGGTCCATCAGGATTTGACCAAATACTATCATCGAAATCAGCCAAGTCATCATGCGCTAATTGTGCTGGATATGTTTCATGATTATGCCTTCATCAACGCCTCCGTGATGATTCGACGAGAATTCCTGCAAGCTGTGGGAGGTTATGAGCCCAGCTGGCGCCGGGCGGCAGATTCTGAGCTGCAATTTCGCTTGATATGGCAGACACAGATAAAATTCGCTAATTTGAAAGAAGATCTGTATCTATACCGTCGGGTTGCCTCACAGCAGCGAAGCGAGCGAAAAGCAGTGGAGTGGCGCGGCAATTGGCAATTGCGGGAGCGCATGCTGCATATCCTTTGGAACGAAGCGCCCTCAAGCGCCTTAAAAAGAATGCAGGACCTGCTGCTGGGCAAAGGCCTTAATTGGGCGCAGCGGCGGGCGACCAAGCAGGACCTAAAACGCCTCATCGAGTCCTTGATCGCCCATAAATGGGTCGACGCCGAAGACAGACCCCTCCTCCTGGCCACCATGGACCGCCGCCTGGAACAAGCCAGCCCCCGCCTCTGGCAGCAATTCTGTCATTGGCGGCGGCATCGTTTCCCACGCTTGTTTCCGGATACGTTCCAAAGGTATCTATAGGACCGACTAAACTGCGTGGAATGTCGAGAATACGCAAAATGAATCTATCCGCCCGCCGAAAATCTGTTTCATCGCCCCAGGTGTCGGTTATCATGCCGGTGTACAATGGCGAAAATTACCTCGCCGAAGCGATCGAGAGCATCTTGACGCAGACCTTTACGGACTTTGAATTGCTGATTATCGATGACGCCTCGCAAGACCGGTCCCTTGAGATCATTCAGGAGTACGAAAGGCGCGACGCCCGCGTTAGGTCAATTCGGCTGGATCGCAACAAGGGAGTCTCCGCCGCCCGCAATCGAGGCTTTGATGCCGCCGGCGGCGAGTACATCGCCTTCATGGATTCTGATGATGTCAGCTTGCCAACCCGCTTGGAGAAACAATTGCAATTGTTGCAGGAGAATCCCGAAATCGGAGTTGTCGGGATCTGCTCGATGAAGGTAAGCAGCGATTTGACTGATTACCTCGGGTCGCGCATTGGGCCGCCTGCGCACCCCCTTATTGTCCTGGCTATTTTCACCGGCGCAGTCTTTCTGATGGAGGGCGCTATAATGGCGCGCCGTCAGCCGATGCAAACTGTTGGCGGATGGGATGAAAGCCTCCGCTATGGAGAAGATGAACTCATTGTTCGAATGCTTTTCCAGACTTCAATCCGATTCGCTAATGTATCCGAAATCCTTTACCTCCAAAGAAGGCATGACGGCAACAAATCATTGCACAATATACCGGTCGCAAATCGTGAACAAGGCGTTTACCTGCGGAGAAGGTTGAGTTTGCTTTGGGACGAAGTGACCGATGATACGCTGACACGCTTTCAGCGACTGCGTGATGTGAAGAAGCTAAATTGGTCTGACCGACGAGCGGCAAAGAAAGACATGAGGCGCTTAATCAAATCCTTGATTGAGCGCCAACTGGTCGAGCCGGCTGACAGACCGCTGCTAATCGCCGACATGAACCGCCGTCTGGAACAAGCCAGCCCCCGCCTTTGGCAGCAATTCTGTCATTGGCGGCGGCATCGTTTCCCGCGCTTGTTTCCGGATACGTTCCAAATGTATCCATAGGAGCCAACTAAACTATGCGGAATGTCGAGAACAAGCAAAATGAATCACCCCCCTCCCTCCGAAAATCTGTTCTATCGCCCCGTGTGTCGGTTATCATGCCGGTGTACAATGGCGAAAAATACCTCGCCGACGCGGTCGAGAGCATCTTGACGCAGACCTTCACCGATTTCGAGTTCTTCATCATCGATGATGGCTCCACAGATGGCACGGCGGAGATTGTTAAGCACTACGCCAACCGTGACAAACGCATCCGCTTCCTCCAGCACGAACGCAATCAGGGCCAAACAGCAGCCCAGAACCGCGGGATCAAAGAAGCGAGCGGGAAATACATCGCCAGAATGGATGCCGATGATGTGAGCCTTCCGCAGCGCCTGGAGCGACAGGTGAACTTCCTGGATGCCAACCCTGATATTGGCGTGGTCGGCGTGGGCCATCTGATCGTCGACCAAAATCTGGAGCCGCTCGTTCAACGCGACCGGCCAAAGGATCATGCTGTCATCGTCTTAAATCTGTTGCTTTCCGGTTTCAGTCTGAGCGGTGGCTCAATGATGATTCGACATGACACGCTGAAATCGGTCGGGGGATTTGACTCAAGGTACCGAGTGAATGATTGGGAATTGTTCGTGCGCCTGGCTCCGCGAACGCGCTTTGTCAATTTGCCTGAGCGGCTCTATTTGTACCGCCGGCATGATCACAGTATCACCAAAGTTCTAAATTCGGAGCTTTGGGATGAGTGGCGGGAATACAGAATGGGCTGGTTCCATCAATTATTGGGCGAAGCGCCGGATGCGGCGGCGAGGGATGAACGATTTGCGCGGCTCGGCAAAAAAGAAAAGTTAGCTTTGCTGGAAGGGCTGCGGCTGCGGCGCGAGGTGAAAAAGGCAACTAACGCTCTGATCGCCGCCAACTATGTCGATGAAGTCGATAGGTCAGTCTTGGAAGCTGAATTTGCCAGGTTGCTTGAGTCGACTACGCCCCGCCTCTGGCAGAAGTTCTGTCATTGGCGGCGGCATCGCCTGGGCTTTTGAGGGCGACGCCTTTTACTACACTCAAGCTTTTCTCTGTGCTCTCAGTGTTCTCTGTGGTTAAATCGGTCACATGATATCCGCAGATACATCAGAAAGCAAAACCATGTCCCATAACAAGCTCTTGAAATGGCGCGAAGAATTCCCCATTCTCAGCCGCTGCAACTATCTCATCAGCAACTCCCTCGGCGCCATGCCCCGCGGCGTTTACGACAGCCTCAATGACTACGCCGATACCTGGGCCGAGCAAGGCGTCGCCGCCTGGGGCAGCGGCTGGTTCGAGCTGCCGGGGACCGTCGGAGACAAGATCGCCCCGCTGATGGGCGCCGCGCCCAGCACCGTGCTCGTCCATCAGAACGCCAGCATCGCCAACAGCATCCTCCTCGGCGCGCTGGACTTTAACGACCCCAAACGAGACAAAGTCGTCATCACCGAGCTGGACTTCCCCAGCGATGTCTATGCCTTGCGCAGTTGGCTGCCCGATCACGTGCGAGTGCACACGATCCGCTCCCGCGATGGCGTCAGTATCGACATCGACGAACTGCTCGACGCCATCGATGAGCGGACGCGCCTCGTCAGCACCTCGCATGTGCTTTTCCGCAGCGCCTTCATCATGCCGGCCGAGGCCATCACAGCCAAGGCGCACAGCGTCGGGGCGCAGGTGCTCTTCAACGGCTATCACAGCGTCGGCGTGATCCCGGTGGACGTAAACGCCTGGAATGTCGATTTCTACATCGGCGGTGTCCTCAAATGGCTTTGCGGGGGACCGGGCGGCGTCTTCATGTACGTGCGCCCGGACTTGCTGAAAAGCCTGCGGCCGAAAGTGACCGGTTGGTTCGCCAGCCGCGAGCCCTTCGCCTTTGACGTGGAGAAGCTGGACCTGCGCGAGGACGCCTACCGCTTGATGAACGGCACGCCCGGCATCGCTTCGCTGCACGCCATCCAGCCCGGCGTCGACATCATCGCCGAGGTCGGCGTGGCTGCCATCCGCGAAAAGTCAATGCGCTTGACGGCACTGATCATCCAACTGGCGGACGAGCTGGGCTTGGAGGTGAGTTCGCCGCGTGAGGCCGAGGTGCGGGCGGGCACGGTGACGGTCAAACCGCCGCAGGCCTGGGAAGTGTCACAAGAGTTGCTGGCGCGGGACATCATGATCGACTTTCGGCCGCAGGCGGGCATCCGCATCGCGCCGCATTTCTATAATTCCGAGGCAGAAGTGCGGGCGGCGCTAATGTCTATCGGCGAGATTCTGGCTGATGGCAGCTGGCGGCGGCATCAGAACGCTTCCACTGCAAACTCGTAGAGGCGACTCGGCAAGTCGTCCAGAATCATCCGCCAGGGACAAGAATAGCGACCCCTGCAGCGTGTACATGCGGTACGAATGAGAAAATGGAGGGAGTGTCATGGTTGACATCGGCATCATGATTGAGGGGCAGGACGGCTTGAACTGGCAGCGCTGGCAACGCCTGCTGCGGACGGCGGAGGACTGCGGCTATCAGTGCGTTTTCCGCAGCGACCATTTCACCAACCCCGAGGGCGAGGACAAGGATTCGCTGGAGTTGTGGATATCACTGGCTTACGCGGCGTCGCACACGAGCCGCATCGAGTTCGGACCGCTGGTGGCGCCGGTGACTTTTCGGCATCCCAGCATGAACGCGCGTTACGCGGCGGCGGTTGATGACCTCAGCGGCGGACGCTTGGTGCTGGGCATGGGCGCCGGCTGGCAAGGGCGCGAGCACGAGAAGTTCGGCATCGCCTTTTATGACTTCTCCAGGCGCTATGAGATGCTGGAAGAGGCGCTGGAACTGACGCGGCTCTTGCTCCGCAGCGATGCGCCGAGCGATTTCCAGGGCGCGCATTACCAGCTTGCGGACGCAATCCTGCTGCCGCGGCCGGCGCGGGCGGGCGGGCCGCCAATCCTCATCGGCGGCAATGGACCCAAGAAGACGCTGCCCCTGGCGGCCAAATACGCCGACGAATGGAATGCGGTCTATCTGAACCTGGCCGCTTATCGCGAGCGGCGCGCGCTGATGGAAGGCTATATGCGGGAGCAGGGTCGGGCGGCGGACGCGATCAAATACTCGCTGATGACGCGCGTCATCTATCGGTCCACGCAAGCGCAACTCGATAGCTTCCTGGCGGCGCAAGGCATGGATGGAGCGAACTTGCGGGAACGCGGCTTGATCGTCGGCACGGCGGCTGAAGTGGTGGATCAGCTGGGCGCGCTGATCGAAGCCGGCGTCGAGCGCTTCATGCTGCAGTGGGTCGAGCTGGATGATATCGAGAACCTAGAATTGTTGGCGCGCGATGTGCTGCCGCAGTTTTCGGATTAACTACGGGGGGCACAGCCCCTAGTTCGGAATCTGATCGATCGCCTCCCCGCGCTCGTAGGCCAGCGCCGTCTCGACCATCTTGTCAAAACTGTATTGCGGATTGTAGCCCAACATGAGGCGCGCCTTTTCATTCGAGGCTTTGGCGCCGCGGAAGAAGGGCAGCGTCACCTCCCGGGTGGGCCGCCCGGTGGCGTCAGCCAGGATGCGCGCGGCATCAACGTAGGAGATCGCCGGCGGCCCGGTCATGTTGAAAGCTTCGCCGACAGCTTGGTCGCTATCCAGCGCCAGCATCGTGCCCGCCACCGTATCGCGCACATCCTGCACAAGCAGTTGCCAGGGCTTGCCCTCGGGATCGCTCACCGCGCAGACGGCGTCGGGCGTTTCCAGCACTTGGCTCATGATCGCCTTGGTCTCGCCGATATGTTCCGCGCCGAACCAGGGGATGCGGTTCTTGGCCAGCGTCAATTCGATGAAATAATTCAGCGACGCCGGGTTGAGCATACTCAGCACTTCGTTGGCGGCTTTGATTGAACTATAGCGCAGGATCGTCACCGGCAAGCCGTATTCGCGCATGTATGAAAGGCAGATTTCCTCGGACAGCAGCTTGGTCAGCGCGTAGATATCGATCGGCTCTTGCGGACTGTCCTCATCAAACGTGACTTGCGTCGTGACGAAGGGATTGTAGGTCTGGTAGGTGCTGGCGAAGACGAAGCGCTTGAGTGGCACGCTTGACGCCAGCGCCCCTTCCAGCAAGCTGAGGGTGGCGCGCGTGTTGACATCGAGCATGCGCTCCGACAGGTCCTTCCCCTGCGGGATCTGCGCCGCCTGGTGGATGACGATGTCGACGCCATCAGCGGCCGCCCGAACCCGCTCGGCGTCAGCGATATCCGCTTCCACGATCTCCACGCCCAGCCGCGCCGCCTTGCCCGCTTGCGGGTCGCCCGGCATGACCAGCCCGCGGATTTCATAACCCCGCCCCTTCATCACATGAGCGAGGTTGGCGCCCACGCGACCGCTTATGCCCGTAATCAGCGCTTTCATGATGTCGCTCCCTCCGAATGCCGCAAGCCCTTATCGCCTGCCTGGGTTCAGACCCGTCCGGCAAGTATACTCGCTTTTGCTGTCGGCAGGCGAACGCCCACAATCAGGGGAGTGGTGAATCTCAAGGATACAGGACATATCCTGAATTCCATGCTGGGGATTCACCACAGAGACACAGAGGTTTTTGGATGGCAAGGTCGAAGTTGTCATATCCATGGCCTGCGCCACTGCCGTCGTTATTGGCATTATGGGCATCTTTGCGGGCGGCGCTGGGGTTTGTCGGCGGTTGAATGGAGGCGGCGGGAGCAAGCGCGGGGGTATCGGATTGTTGATGTTTATTAGGAGTATATCTGACATTGTCCGTTTGTCGGACAAAGAAAAACTTTTTTCGGACAAAGTCGCGATTTGTCGGCCGGGCAGATTTTTGTGGCGGCGGCGGGCAGGCTTGCAAGCGGGCGGGATTGAAGTCGTCGTGATATGGAGCAGGTCCATGGCCTAGCGTTTTCCCGGTCTGAGAAGTATCTGGTATTGGGCATGGCGATCCTCAGTTGCTTTGGATTGACGCTATTATAGCACGGGTGTTCTGAAATGCAAGGATTGAGTGCGGCGATTTTGAGGCGCGACGAATATCGCGGGCCTGCCGCTCGTTTCAGCCGCCCCCTGCCACTATCGCAGTCATTCCAAGTTAGTCATGCGAAGAATGACAGGTAGCGGATGTTGCAAGCGGGCGACTCACAGGGGCGCGTAGACACAGCCCGTCAGTCGCCCCTACAATGATCTCGGTGATTTGCCATTCTTTTTACTAGGCAATAATTTCTCATTACTTTGTTGGTTCTACTTCATATGGCGAGCAGCCCTAAAATGAGGGAAGAGATTTAGGGTGGGGGGAACTCCACGCAATTCACCACTCCCCAATCAGGGCGATCGCATGAAAGTGACGGTCTGTAGGGGCCACTCGGCGGGTCGCCCGCATTTGCGCCCGCAAGCGCTGAACGTCACGGTGGCGAGGCGCCTGCGCGCGGTCGGACGTGGTATACTCTGCCGATGCAATTTTGAGATGAGGACAAGGACAATGACCGCAGCCGGCAACCAACGCGTACTGACTTTCTTAAGCGATCACATCGACGATATGGTCAGGGATTTGAGACGCTTTATCGAACTGGAATCGCCTACTTCCTGCAAACCGGCGGTGGACGCTTTCGGGGCAGCCCTGGCGGCGGAACTGCGCGGCTTGGGCGGCGCGGTCGAGGTGATTCCCAAAGCGGAAGTCGGCGATGTCATACGCGCGCGCTGGAACCCGGGCGCGGGCGGCGTCGCTATCCTCAGCCACATGGACACGGTCTGGGATGTCGGCACGGTGGCGGGCCGGCCGACGCGCATCGAGGGCGATCGCATCTATGGCGTTGGCGCGATGGATATGAAGGGCGGGATTGTAATCGCGCTTTGGGCGCTGCGAGCCTTGCGCGAGTTGGGTTGCTTCCCGCAGCGGCCGATCACCTACCTGCTCAACTCGGACGAAGAGACCGGCAGCCGGCACTCGGCCGCGGAGATCGAGGCGGAGGCGCTTGCGCACAAGGTTGTCTTCGTCACCGAGCCGCCGCAGGATGGCGCCTACAAGACGGAGCGCAAGGGCGTCAGCCATTACACGATCACCGCCAAAGGACGGGCGGCCCATTCCGGCGCCGACCATGCCCGCGGGATCAACGCGATTGAAGAGATGGCGCATCAGATTCTGGCGGTGCAGGCGCTGACGAATTACGACATCGGCACGACCGCCAACGTCGGCGTCATCAGCGGCGGGACGCGCCCGAATGTGGTGCCGGCGGAAGCGCGTGTCGAGATCAACGTGCGGGCGACAAGCAAGGTAAATCAGCAAGCGATTCACGAGCAAATCATGGCATTAAAAGCGCGGCATCCGGAGGCGAAGCTGATGGTTGAAGGCGGGGTTGGCGTGCCGCCGATGGAGCGAACGCCGGCGATCGCGGCTCTTTTCAAGCGAGCGCAGACGCTGGCGGCGGAGATGGGCATCGCGCTGGAAGAAGGCAGCACCGGCGGCGGCTCCGATGGCAACAAGACAGCCGCGCTAGGTGTGCCCACGCTGGATGGCATGGGCATCGTCGGCGATGGCGGGCATGCGGTGACGGAGTACGGCGAGATTTCATCCCTGCCCGAGCGGGCGGCCATCATGGCGGCCATGCTGCGCGAGCGGCTCTAATCAAGATGCTGGCGAATCTCAGCCGAGATGACACTTGTAGGGGCGACTGACAGCCGAGCGGGTGTCTACGCGACCCTGTGAGCCACCCGCCAATCCGCAATTAGGAGGCATTCGCATGACGAAGATCGCGCTGGTGACGGGCGCAAATCGTGGCATCGGCAAAGAAGTCTGTCGACAATTGGCGGGGCGCGGCTTAACCGTGCTGCTCAGTGGGCGCGACCTGGACAAAGCGCAGGCGGCCGCGGTCGATATCGGCCTGGCGAATATCACGCCAGCGCAACTGGATGTCACCGACGAAGACAGCATCGCGCGCCTGCGCGACGAAGTGGAGCGGCGCTATGGGCGGCTGGATCTGCTGGTGAATAACGCCGGCGGACATTATGACTACTGGCAGACAGCGCTGGACGCCGACATTGACACAGTACGGGCCGCCGCCGAGACCAACCTTTACGGACCCTGGCGGGTGACGCAAGCTTTTGTCCCGCTACTGAAGCGGAGCGACCACCCGCGCATCGTCAACGTGGGCAGTGGCGCCGCCGCGGTCAGCAGTCTGGGCGCCGGTCCGCCGGCTTACATCGCGAGCAAAGCGGGGCTTCATGCTTTGACGCTTATGCTGACGGCGGAGCTAAAGGAAGACGGCCTGCTGGTAAACGCGGTCTGCCCCGGCTGGGTGGCGACCGACCCGAACAATCCCGGTGGACGGCCGATTCCCGAAGGCGCGGCCGGCATCGTCTGGGCGGCGCTGCTGGATGATGATGGACCGACCGGCGGCTTCTTCCGCGACGAGCAGCCGTTGGAGTGGTGAGCGATGCGGATATTGAATTGGAATACGCAGGCGGACAAACTGAGGCCCGGTTCGGAAAGATTCAAAAGGGTCCGAGATCATATCGCGCAATTTGACGCGGACATCATCTGCTTGACGGAAGCGTATGCCGAGTTGATGCCTGGGGATGGACAAACGATTACCAGTGAGTTGTCAATTTGGGAACCACATGAGAGTCGGGGCGCGCGAAAAGTTGTGTTGTATAGCCGTGTCGGCTGGTCGTGTGTGGACAAGCAGATCGATTCGCAACTTCCCGAGGGGCGATTCGTCAGCGCTGCTACAGAAATCGAGGGCGTGGCGTGGGCTATCGTCGGTATGTGCATACCTTGGCATGGCTATCGCACAAGTAAGTCTAAGTGGGGCGATGACTCGCTTGATATATGGCAAGGCGCTTGCCGATACCTCGCCGCGTTGCGCAAGGGCATTCTGCCGAAGCAAAGCGAACGACAGCGCACCATTCTCGCCGGTGACTTCAATTTGCAGATTCCTGCCAGAGGCTATCCGGCGGCAAAGAGCGATGTAAATCAGCAGCGGGGGCTGACATTCTCAGGCTGGCTGATTCCGACGTCCGGTATACGCCGCCACTTCATCGACCACGTCGCCATGTCGACTGATTTGCGGGTTGAATCGATGCAGTTCGTGAGCAAATACGCATCCGATGGTAAACCCCTTACTGATCACAACGGCGTCTGCATCGATCTGGAAATCGACGATCTGCGCTAACCTGCCCATTCAGCGTATCCGGCAGACTTTCTCTGTGCCCTCTGTGTTCTCTGTGGTTAAATTCCCTGTCAGAACCTGCAATAGTAAGGACGGCCGCCATGAAATACGCACCCTTCGAAATCGAACGCTTCTTCCGTCAGCACGAATTCAGCGCGCCCTACGGCATCAGCTCCTCCGATTGCGAGCCGCTGACACTGGATGAACTCCTGTCCTATGCCAGCCCGCAGCGCCGCCAGCAATTCGAGACGATGTGGCTGGGTTATACCGAGGCGCAGGGGCATCCTGAACTGCGCGCTCGGATAGCTGCTATGCACACGGGCATCGACGCCGGGCATGTCACCGAGGTCGTGCCGGAAGAAGGCATCTTCCTGACGCTAAATGCGCTACTTGAGGCAGGCGATCATGTGGTGGCGATCGCCCCGAGTTTTCAGTCGCTGTGGGAGATCGCGCGGGCGAAGGGCTGTCGGCTCAGCTTCTGGCAGCAGCGACAGACCGAAAACGGCTGGCAATTCGATATTGACAAGTTGGAGGCGCTGCTGCGCCCCGATACGAAAATGCTCATCGTCAACTTCCCGCACAATCCCAGCGGCTGCCTGCCATCCCGCGCCGATTTCGAGCGCATCGTTGAGTTGGCGCGAGCGCGCGATATCATCCTGTTTTCCGACGAAATCTATCGCTTCAGCGAGCATGAGCCGGGCTTGCGCCTGCCCTCGGCTTGCGAGCTATACGAGCGGGCGATTGTGCTCGGCGGCTTGTCGAAATGTTTCGGCTTGCCCGGTCTGCGCGTCGGCTGGCTGATCACGCGGGACGGCGGCCTCGCGCATGAGATTCAAGAACTGAAGAGTTACACCACTATCTGCGGGGGCGGGCCGAGCGAGATTCTGGCGCTGATCGGCTTGGAGAACTGGCGCGTCTTGACCCAGCGGACGGTCGACATCGTGCGGGAGAATATCGCCGCTTGCCGCGAATTTTTCGGGCGCTACGACGGGCTCTTCTGGGCGCGTTATCCGCGGGCGGGCACGATCACCCTGGTGGAGTTGCGGGCGGAGATGGCGGTGGACGACTTCGCGGCGGCGGCGATCCAGGAGCAAGGCCTGATGGTCTTGCCCGCCAGCGTCATGAAATTCGAGGGGAACTTCTTCCGGCTGGGCCTGGGCCGGCGGGGGTTGCCCCATGCGCTGGAGCCGCTGGATCAAGTCATCCGTGAGCATTTACTATAGCCCTGCTTGATTTATCAACACTGGGAGGTCGGGGTATCAGAGAACGATGAACACAAGGTTTAACTGCCAACCCAGGCAAATCGCTCAGGTATTCCGGATTATTCAAGCATAAATGACGTCGGCTCAATTGGCGCGGCGGCGCTTTAAGACTTCCCCCATGAGGATTGATGCGAGCAGCATTGCGCCGACCACGACATCCTGCCAGTATGTCGAGATGCCAGACATGGCAAAAGCGTTATAGATCATTGCGATGAATAGTACGCCGAGCATTGAGCCCAGGACGGATCCGGCGCCACCGTTAAGGTCCGCGCCACCAATAACTACTGCCGTAATGACGCGCAATTCCAGATTCTGCCCGTAACTGTTGCTGGCGGCGTTGAATTGCGAGGCGACGATGACACCAGCCACCGCAGCCAGCGCCCCGCTTAGCATATAGACAAAATAGAGATAACGCTCGACGTTCACCCCGGACATGCGCGCGGAGCGGCGATTGCCACCGATGAAATAGGAGAGGCGCCAAAAGCGATGGTTGCGCAAAAGGTAACCGATCAGCAAGGCTAGGGCTAACCAGATAAAGACCGAATAACGAAGCAAGAATGTGCCGAAGTCGATGCCTCTCTGCCCGACGATCGCGAATGTCTCTGGGAAGCCTGACACTGGCGAGCCACCCGTGATAATGATATTCACGCCGCGCAGAATGAGCAGGATGGCGAGCGTCGCGATGAACGGATGGACGCGGAAGGTATTGCTGATAAAAGCGTTGATAGCGCCGATGAATGCACCGGCCGCCAATGTAATGATGATGGCCAGCGGGATGGGCGCGCCAGCCAGCAAGAGCAAGCCGACTATGATAGCGGAAAAAGGATAGATACCGGCGACAGACAGGTCGATGCCGGCGGTGATGATAACAATGGTCATGCCGAGGGCGATGATCGCTTCCGGCAGGAAGTTAACGATCATGACATTGATATTGGGCAGGGACAGAAAGACGGGGAAGTTCATTTGCACAATAATGGCAAAAACGACGATGGCGAGCGCGAGCCCGCCTATTTGCAACGTTTCGAGCGAAAAGCGCTGCAGCAGACCAGCGCCATCGCTCTGTTTTGATTTTAAGATCTGCATGTCATGCATCGCTGTACCCCCTCAATGCTGTTGCTACTGTACTGCGTAGCGCATGACATCCGCTTGAGCGATGTTGTCGCCGTCCAAGACAGCAGAGACATGCCCCTCGCGGAAGACGACGACGCGGTCGCTCAAACCGAGGACTTCCGGCAATTCGGACGAGATGACGATGACGCCGATGCCACGATTTGCCAGATCGCGCAGGGCTTGGTGAATTTTGACTTTGGCGCCGACATCCACACCGCGCGTTGGTTCATCGGCGATGAGTACTTTGGGGTTGGCGCTGAGGCATTTTGCCAGCAAGGACTTCTGCTGGTTGCCGCCGCTTAAGCTAGTCATAGAAAGCAAATCATCGCGCGGACGGATGTCGTTTTGCTTGATGGCGCGGAGCGATTCGTCCGCGATTGCCCGGTGCTTGAGCAGGCCTAGCGCGTCGGTGAAACGAGCCAAAGAGGAAGAGACGATATTATCCCGCATGGTCATTGACAAGAAGAGCCCCATCACCTTGCGGTCTTCGGTTAAGTATACAATGCCATGCGCGATCGCCTGTCGTGGGGATTTAAGATCGAGCTTTATCCCAGCCAGCTTGACCGAGCCGCGGCTGTAGCGGTCCGCGCCAAAGATGGCGCGAGCGACTTCGGTGCGCCCAGCGCCAATCAGACCAGCGATACCGAGGATCTCGCCCCGGCGCAAGCTAAATGAAATGTCGTGAAAAAGCGGCGGATGGCTCAAACCCTCGACTTCGAGAAGGACCTCATCGCTGACGACCCCTTTTGCTGGATACAGGTCGCCAAGACTGCGCCCCACCATCATATGGATGATTTCATCCTGGTTGCTATCTGATGGATTGACCACACCGACCATTTCGCCATCGCGGAGAACGGAAACGCGATCGGCGATGCGCAAGACTTCGCCAAGTTTGTGCGAGATGAAGACGATGGCGACGCCCTGCTGCTTCAATTCGGCAATGATGCTGAAGAGCCGGTCAACCTCGCTTTCCGAAAGGGCGGACGTTGGCTCATCCATAATAAGAACTTTGGCGTCGAAGGAGATCGCCTTGGCAATCTCAATGATCTGCTGGATGCCTACGCTGTAATTTCCCACCAGTTCAGTTGGCGAAATGTCAATGCCGATGCGCTCAAAGAGGGCGCGGGCATCATCGTTGAGCTGCCGCCAGTGAATCAAGCCAAGAGCTGACGTGGGTTCACGGCGCACGAAGATGTTCTGCGCCACCGTCATATTTGGGGTCAAGCTCAGTTCTTGGAAGACAACGCTGATGCCCAATTGGCGCGCCTGCCAAGGATCAAGCGGGTCGATCGGCTCGGCATTGAGCATGATTTCGCCAGCATCGCGTCTGTGGATGCCGCCGATGATATTCATGAGCGTAGACTTGCCCGCGCCATTCTCGCCGACCAACGCATGGACTTCGCCGGCATAAACGGCGAAGGAAACATCATGCAGGACGCGATGACTACCGAAGGACTTGCTAGCACGCCTTATTTCGAGGACCGGCGTCATTGGGCTTTAATCCTCCGCAAGATCACGCCGACGATAAGCGTCAATCATAATAGCGATGACGAGAATGCCGCCCATAATGACGTTTTGCGCATTAGGCGAGCCCTGCAAAAGTACGAATCCATTATTGATTAGCGCCAGCAGGAAAACGGCAAGCGTTGCGCCGAAGATGCTGCCTGTGCCGCCGCGCAGGCTGGCGCCGCCAATGACAGCTGCGGCAATCGCCTTAAGCTCGGCGCCCAAACCAAATTGAAAGAAACCCATCGACAAGCGCGACGTCATGAAGATGGCTGCTGTGCCCGCCATCATGCTGCAGAAAACATAGCCGCCAAGTGTGATAAGCGCGACGCGGATGCCGGCCAAACGCGCCGCTTCTGGGTTCGTGCCGATGTAGAAGGCTTCCCGCAGAGGGCGCCAATTGCGCAAGAGAAAAGCGAGAATAACGACGACCACGAGCGCGAAATATACCATATATGGCACGTTGAACAGCCGCCCCTGACCGATTGCCTTATAAGCGTCGGGCAAGCCAGAGACAAAATAGCCGGAGGTCAAGACGGTGGCGATGCCCCGCGCCACAGACATCATACCGAGTGTGACAATAAAAGGCGCGATCTTCAGATAGGCGACGAAGAAACCGTTAGTTGCGCCACATAGCGCCGAGACGCCCAAGCCCGCGCCGATCGCCAGGGGAATGCTGACACCGTCTTGCAAGAGCATCGTCGTAACAACCGCTGTCAAACCAAGCACAGAACCGACGGAAAGGTCTATTCCCCAAAGCAACAGGACAATGGTCATGCCCAGCGCCAGGAGCAGGTCGTAGGTCATGCCGGTGATGACGAAGGTCAGATTGCGGCTGGAAAGGAAGGCAGGCGTCAAGATACTTAAGGCGATGGAGATAACCAGGATAAGAAGCGCCAGAATAACGGAGCGATTTTGCAACAGGCGGGCCGGCGCTAGGCTTGAACGCAGTCTTCGAGAGCTATCAAATAACGAAATACTTCGGCGCATACTGCAAACTCTGATTGCTACTGACGGTATATGGTAGCCGATATTGCCTGTCACCCGCAAACTTGACGATTCGCCCTGTTTGCGGGTGAAGCAGGTTGTCGGGCGGCAACGGGCTGTCGTGCTGCCGCTAGCGATTCAAGCTACTCAAATGTCGGCGGATTCTTGAAGGGGTCAATATCATCCGGACCAAGAATCTGGACGCCAGTGTCGATAAGCGTCGCGTAGGGACCAAAGCCGCTGCCAGCGGTGACGCCCGTTTCATGGCGCGCGCCGAAGGCAAGCAGCATACCCATGTATCCCATAAGGTAGGGATTCTGACCGACAGTGGCGCGAATTTCGCCGTTTTCAATCAGTTCAAGCACGGGCAGGCCGAAGTCGAAAGCCATAATGTCCACCTCGCCGACGATGCCGAGGTTACGGACGGCGGCAGCAGCGCCAGGACCTGGGTTGCCATGTGAAGCGAAGATGACGTTGATGGTCGGGTTGGCTTGCAACATCGCTGTAATAGCGGTTTCGGCGCCATCAACACGCCCTTCGTCATTGACGATCTGAACGATTTCCGCGCCAGGCGCGGCGGCGGCGAGGCAGTCCTCAAAGCCTTCGACGCGACGCGCGAGGTGATCTGGACCGGGGAAGGTAGAGATACCTACGCGGGCGGCATCGCCATGCCAATCGGCGACAGCTTCGCCAGCGCTGCAGCCGGCGTTGTAATTGTTAGTTCCGGCGAAGGCGAGTCGGTTGCTGCCTGGGGCATCGGAATCAAAGAGGACGACTGGAATACCCGCTGCGATTGCGCCGTCGATGGACGCGTTCATGGTCTCGGCATCACCGGCCGTGGCCAGGATGCCATCAACGCCACGCGCCGTCAGTTGCTCGATTTCACGCGCTTCGAGCGAGGCGTCCCATTCCGCGGGGCCTAGCAATTGCACTTCAATATGGTCGCCAATGCGCGCCGCGGCGTCCACCATTCCGGCGTATGCCCAGTTGAAGAATTCCGAACCTTTCAAGAAGACAACCATACCGTAAGTCTCGGTCTCTTGTCCTAGGGACAGAGCCGCGCTGCTAGCCAACGCTACCAAAAGCAGCAGGACTATAAGAAATCTGGCGACGAATTTCATGATTCTTCTCTCCGTTATTCTCTGGCTTCACATAGGGATTTGCTGAGTCACGGGATTTAATTTCCGTTTACCTCCTTTACCCGCCTGAGATACAAAAATGCGCCAACGAATCAAAGTATAACATAAAAAATCGGTTGCGCAATCGGTTTACTATATGAAGTGCAGTCATCGTCGTTGCTGTGTCCCGTTCAATAGAAGGTATGTACTCGGCAAAGAACTCCTCGACGAAGAGCGGATTGGCCTGGCATTTCTCAACCATACCCAACGCCAGGCGGGCATTATCCGCCGCGTCTATATTACGCGGGTCAAGCAGCAGGAGCGAGGAGGACATAGTCCTCTTAAGCGCCCGCCAGGATCTTTTCCGCCTGCGCGATGAAGCGAACGATCATGTCATCGAGGGCGAAGGTCTCTTGGCCGATGAGGAAGGTATGCACCTTGTTGTTGAAGTTTTTGTGCCAGTGCTTGGGGATGGCCGCCTTGCCGTAGACCGCGCCCCAGATGCTGCCGGCGGTGGCGGCGGTGCAATCGTTATCCAAGCCCATGGCGACCGTCTCGCCGATGACTTTGCTGTAGTCATCGCCGCCGATGGTCAAACCCCAGACGGTCAAGACGGCGTTGTTGATGGCGTGGACCTTGTGCATGCCCGGGTAGCGCGCATCGACAGCGGCGCGGGCCTCGCGGTAATTCTTAATGGACGGCGCTTCTTCCAGCGCCCAGCGCACTTCGCGCGCCATATAGCTATCGGCCGGGATTTCTTCCAGGCCGATGCGCAGCGCCTGAACCGGATCGTCCACGGCGAAGGCGGCAGAGATAGCGGCGGAGAAATACATCGCGCCGTAGATGCCATTGCGCCGGTGGCTGACGGCGGCATCGCGATGGGCGAATTCGGCCGCTTTTTCCGGATAGCCGGGGGCGGCATAGCCCCAGGGGTCGGAGCGGATATCCGCGCCGATGTATTGCACACACGGGTTATCGACATCGGCCGCTTGCAGGGCCGGCACACCCTTGCGCAGGTTGTCCAACGCGATGCCTTCGGCGGTGAAGGCGAAAGGCAGGTACTTGACCCAGGCTTCGCCAAGATCATCGGTGGTGAAATCGGGACCGTATTCTTCCAGGATCATCAAACCGAGCTGGGTGTAGCAGATGTCATCATCGGTGGGCACGCCGTCCATCTTCGCCGGGGTGAAATCCTCGCGCGGGCTGGTCTGGTATTTGAGTTCGTGCGGCTGCTCGGCTTCGCTCCAATAATCCATCAGCGGGTATTCATCGCCGAGATAATCCGCCCAGCGCTCCATGCGTTCCACATCCCAGCCCTCGACGATGGAGCCGAGGGTGCAGCCGGCGCAGCGCCCGATCAGCGCGCCTTCGAGGCGCTCGCGAAAATCAGCGGGAATGGCGGACCAGATCCGCCGCTTTCCGACCGGGCGCAAGGCTTGAATGGCGGGCAGATCGTCCGGCTCGGCTTGGGTCAGCGCCGCGTCATCGGGCAGGGCGATGAGTTCGGCGAGTTTTTGTTTCAGGGTCGCTTCGATCTCGGCCACTTTGTCGGCGACGCCCTCAGCGCCGTATTCCGTTTTCATCATGGCGTAACGATTGATGGTCTGCGCCCAATCGGGCAGGGAGTCGGGATAGTCGAATAGTTTCATGGGAGTCTCCTGAATCACATAGTAAAAGTGGCTACATTGTAGTTTGCATTGGGACGGAAGACAGCTAATTGATACGGAAGAGCCGCCGCGCATTTCCGCCCAGGATTTGCGCCATCTCCGCCTCACTGCAATCGAGGGCGCGGACGTGTCGTATGATGGCGTCAATCGACACCCAAGGATGGTCGCTGCCGAAGAGCAGCTTATCGGCGCCGGCGAAGCGATAGGCGAAATCCACCGCCAGATCATCGGGCGAGACCAGGTCGAAGTAGACGCGCCGATAGGTTTCGCGCGGGGATTGTCTGATGTGGTCGCGACCGCGCCGCTTGACCTCGGTCTGTTCGACCACGCGGCCCATCACATAAGGCAGCACGCCACCGCAATGCGGATGCACAACGGTCAGCGCCGGATGCCGTTCCATGATGCCGCTGAGAATCAGGCGCAGCATGGCGATGGAGGTATCAACCATGAAGCCGAGCATGGGGATCATGCTATGGTCGCTGATGGCGGCGCCCCAGGTCGGGACCGCGGGATGCAAGACGAGGGGCAAGCCGAGGGCGGCGGCCCGCGCGTAAACGGACTCGAAGCGCCCGTCATCAACCGGGGAGCCGTTGATATGCGAGGGCAGGAAGACAGCGCGCAGATCAAGCTCATGGGCGGCGCGCTCCAGCTCGCTGATGGCGGCCGCCGCGTCATTAAGCGGCAGCGAGGCGATGCCGATGAAGCGCTCGGGTTGCTGATGACAAAGTTCGGCAATGGCGTCATTGCAGATGCGCGCCCCGGCCAGCGCCAACTCGGGATCGAGCATATCGGGCGTGGGAATGTTGACGCTGATGACGCTGATATCGACGCCGTTGGCATCCATGTCGGCAAGTTTGCGCGCCGGGCTGTAATCGTCGAGGTCGAGGCGGAAACGCTGAACGCCATCGTAGTCGATGAGGTAGACGCCATCGCCGCCGGTCGCTCGAGGGCTTTTGCTGTTGCGCGTCAGGAGCTCGGCGTAGGCGCGGGGGAAGATATGGCTTTGGCAATCGACGATGAAGGACATCAGGCGCTCCCGAAAACAGATTGATAGCGCTCGCCGCTCGCGATAGGCAGAAAGGCGCCGGCGCTCAGGGATTCAATGGCGGCGTCGATGGCTGCGAGGACTTTGAGATTCTCCCGCCCGCTGAAGTGCGGTTCAGCGCCGCCATTGAGCCAGGCGTACCAGCGCTCGAAGAAGAGTGACCAGGGTATCGTCGGCGGACGGCCGCGGTCGAGGTCGACCACTTCGAAATTTGCGCCGCGCTCGGCGAATTCATAGGTCATTTCATTTTTGGACATATGCAAGCCGCGGCAACGCAGGACGCCTTTGCTGCCTTCCAGGCGCAGTTCGTAACAATCGGATTGCGAGGAGTAGCCGGCGTGGTAGATCATGTGCTCGCCGCCGGCGAAGCGAAACAGACCATTAATCATGCAAGCGCTGTCGTAGACCGTCCAACTGGGCCGGAAGCCATCGCAGACGACCGAGCCCGGCACGAGATCGGGCAGGATGGCGAAGAGGCAATCGAGATGATGGCAGGTCATTTCCCAGAGGACGGGCTGCGCGAAGCCGGCCAGGTTCCTGGCTTGATGGCGCGGCTTGGCGTTGAAGAAGAAGATCTGCTCGATATGGCCGAGGGCGCCGGAGGCGACGAATTCGGCGACGGTCAGATAGTGGCGAAAGTAGCGCATCTGCTGGCCCGCCGCCAGCTTGATCCCGCGCTGTTCCGCCAGCGCGACCAAGGCTTGCGAGTCGGCGAAGTTGTTGGTGAGGGGTTTGGCGACCAGCGGCGAGAGACCGGCGCGCAGGGCCGCCTCAGTCCCGGCATAATGCCATTCTGAGGGTGTGTTGATCAGCGCGGCATCGGCCTCCGTTTCTTGCAGGGCGCGCTCCAGATCGGTGAATTTGGCCGATTCCGGCACGGGCGCTGCCGCCAGCGCCGCCTCGTTCACATCGACGACGGCGACGACTTCGTGCCAGCTTTTCTCGTCCAGGACGCGCAGCATCGAGCGGCTGATGCCACCCATGCCGACGATGATGGAGCGTATCTTTTCGGGCACTTTGACCTCCTAATCCGATTCCAGCAGCGCCAGCAACTGCGCATAATTTTGGCGCACGGCGTTCTTGCGGTCCTGCCATTGATGCGGCTCGAGGCAATAATAGCCGGGGTAGCCATCGGCTTTGAGCGCGGCCACCTGCCCCGTCAGATCGACCAGGCCGGCGTCGATGGCGACGAAGCCAGCATCCGGCATCCAATTCTTGAAATGGACATGGGCGAGACGCTGACGGACCGCGTCGTAGCCGTCGCGCCAGGATTGCTCGCCCGAGGCGGCGCCGTTGGCCGGGTCCCAAACGACGCTGACGCCCAGTGTCCGCGCGATCCTCGCCAGGTTGGCGCCGGTGTTGCTGTAGATGCTGGCGGCATTCTCCAGCAGGACTTCAATGCCTTCGCGCGCGCAAAGCTCGATTGCCCGGCCGAGGTGGTCGTAGATCTCCGATGGGATCGGATCATCCGGACCGCTTCGGCGGAAGGTGAAGAGGGTCATGCGGCGGATGCCCAGGCGCTCCATCAAACGGAAGGCTTTGGGCAGGTCTTGATCAAAGGTATGCGCGATGACATCGGCATCGAGCGGGCCCTTGAAGAAGCCGGGGCTGACGCCGATGAGTTCCAGCTCATGAGCGGCGACGGTATCCGCCACTTCTTGCACCGCGCGCTCGCTGACCTGGGGGAAGCGCCCGCCTTCGAGCTTGCGCAACTCGTAAGCGCGGATGCCGAGGGGCAGGCAAAAGTCAACCGCCTCGGCGAAGGAATCATCGGCTTCGTCGCTGATGATGGCCAGTCTGCTGGTCCAGTCAGTCATTTGTCGCCTCCACAGAGTCTAAGGGCCGTCTTTCAAGCGCAGCGATGATGGTGGGCACGTAGCGCATCTGTTGGGACAGCGCCTTGCCCAAGCCCAGGTGGTCGAGGCCGCCCGGGAACATGCCGATGGTCGGCAAACCGGCACGCAGGTAAGCCCCGATCTCGGCATCGCCGCCGAGCTCCCAAGCTGATGCCAGCGCCTCCAGCACGTACTGCGTATGCTGGAAGGTGCCGCCGAGCGTGCGGTTCGGGCAGGAAGTGTAGCGGAAGTGGCCGCTGGCCTCATCGAAAGTATGCCGTATCAGCCAGCGCGCGCCGCCGATGATGGCCTCCGCAACCGCGTCATCGCCGGTCAGATGATGATAGCGCTTCAAGCCGGAGAGCAAAACGCCGACCATGAAACCGGCTTCGCCGCGGCAGCGTGGATAGCCGCAGCCGCAATGCGGTTCGCCCAGGTTGCGCATCCAGCCGCCTTCGGGCTCCTGCCGCTCCAGGACGCGCTCGACGATGATGCTCGCCGCGTTGAGGCAGTCGGCGTCGTCCAGCGAGTCGGCCAAAGCGCAGAGGTGAATCAGATGCCAGCCGGCTTCGCGGGCGTTGCTGAAGTCGTAATAATCGAAGAACCGGCGCTGCAAGAGCCAGTCCTTGGTCTTCCGCAGGGAGTCGTAGACCGCCTGGTCGCCGGTGAGCAGGAAGTGCAGCAGCGGTCCCTCGACCCAGGTATGCGAGGGGATAGATTTGGTGCCGCCCATCTTGCTGCGGAAGTAAGGGGGGAGGTAGCCGCCGAGGTGCCCGGGCATGTGCATGGACTGCCCGCCGATCTCGCTTGCATCGGAAGAGAAGTTAACCGTGTCGATATCGGCGAGGTGACGCGCCGCTTCCGCCGCCCAGCGCGCCCAGCGCGGATCCCCACCGCGGAGAAACTCGGTATAAGCGCAGTAGCTCGGATCGTATTCATTGTTGCCCCAGGACCAGGCGCTTTCGCCGTACCAGTCGCCGAGGTTGACCTGCCCGTAGGCGCGGAAATGCTCGCGGTCTTTATAGAAGGAGTCGATAGCGCGGTCTGTCAGCGCGTCGTAATCCGGCAGCGGCGAGCCCGCCCGAGCGCCGATGGGATTGAGCGCGCCGGTGCTGTTTAGGTAGTCGATGTGGGGGCGGGCCAGGGCGGGATTCTCCAGCCAGTCGAAAACGGCCGGATTCTCGCCGCCGAAGTCGATGAGGATTTCGCTGCTCAGCGCCATGCCCGCCTTGAGTTTGTAGCCGTCTTCATCGAGCCAGAAGTAGAGGCGGTGCCATGCGTCTTCATCGCCGGGCAGGTCGCGTCCGCCGCGCTGGGGGAAGAGGCCGATGTCGATGCTGCCGCTGCCGACCGTGAGCGCTTTGGGATAGGTCTGCCAGAAGTTGCGGACGCCGATGCCGAGCAGGCCCGAGTCGCCGTCGACGCAGATGTGACCGGGCGCGCGATCTTCGCGGATGTCGCCGTTGATCTCGTGCGCCAGATCGTGGTCGTGGAGGAGCTGCCAATCGTTGCCGTCCAGTTGCCAGGTTTCGCCCCTGTGTCGCACAACCCTGACGCCTTCATAGGGGATGTTGAGCGAGAAGGAGCGCAGCTTGAGCAGGGTACTTTCTTCGCCGCTAACGCCGACGATGTTCTCGCGCATCGCGTCGCTGCACTCAGCGGGCAAGTCGCCGCCGGCGGCCGCGGGCGCCAACGCCGGGCTGATGACTTCGAGGCGGTGGTGGAGTTTGAAGAAGGACTGACCGGGAAATGTTCGCAAACGGATTTTGCTGCGCAGATGGGCGACGCCATTTTCGTCTTCGTGGTCGATTTCAAAAGACAGCGCGCTAGTCGACTCGCGTAAGACGCGGCGGATTTCGCTGGCGCGCAACTCCATGCCATTTGCCAAAACGGCAGTGAAGCGCAAGCCCGCCGGAGACAAGCGCTCGCCAGCGCGCGTCACTAGAACCGGCTTGCCGTCCTCCAAGATCAGCCGGGCTGTATTGCCAGCGTGCTGCTCGGCTTGAAACACGTTTTCGCCGAGGGCGTTTATATGACCGTTGACAATTACAGATTGCGCCCCGTTCAGCGCCGCTGGCATGCGCGTCTCGATCAGCGCCCAGCGCAGCGACCCGTCCTGCCAGCGGCTTATGGGTTTTGCGATTGCCGCCAGCCTCTCTTCACCGACGCGCAATTCACAGCGCTCGATCCGCGGCATTGCGCCTCGGGCAAAGGGCAATCCAAATAAGAGCGGCAAGCCAGCAAGCTCGACGCACAATGGATTAAAGAGTTCAAGCGGTACGGTCAACGCTTGGGGAGGAGGCGGGGATTGCATCGCTGTGGCAAAGCGGATCCTGCGCTCAGCGCTTTCGCCAGCGGGGTCTGTAGCGACGATTGTCGCTTCGAACTCGCGGTTGGCGGTCAAGTCACTGACGCGGAAATTGTGCAAGCGAGCCGCTTCGCCCGTCTGCCGGAGGCAATCGGGGCCTGCGACGGCCTTGACGCGCAACTCGGCGCGCGCAGCTGATGAGGTGACAAATTGCAGTCCGGCTTGCCAGCTTGGACCAGTGCCCGGCATAGGCGCGACGCTCAAGTTACGGATTTCCGGCGGGACCCGGCTCGCCTCCGGCCGCTCATGCAGAAGCACAAAATGCTCGATGCGATACGTGCCCGGACCCGGCGCGGTCAACTGGAAGATCTCCATCTCGCCGATGAATTCCACCGGCTTGTCGACAACGATGAGATGTACGCGATTATCGCCCTTACCCGGCTCGACGCGGCCAATCACATGGCTCGCCAACTGCAACTCCATCGACGTATTTTCTCCCGCCGCCAGGTAAATTACGATGCCGATGTAGCGCGTACCGGTGTGGTCGGCTTGGTCCTCAATCGTCTGCCAGAAGCGATGGCGCAAGGTGGACGAGATGCCTGAGCTTGCCACCGCGCCGGCGCGGTAGACGCTAGGCTGCGGGTAGGCGGTCAAGCCGAGATCGGGACTCCAGGTATCGAGCGTCTCGCTATCGATAGCGCGCCAACTGAAGTTCCGCGGATCGTCCAGCAGCGCTTGAATACGCGCCGGCTCGCTGATGTCGATGTGGGGAATTGCTTCCATCGCTTATCCTTCCGCCTTCTCTCGCATGAGATAGTTGCGCCAATACGGCAGCATGAAAGGTTTGCGTTTGCCTTTGAAATGCAGCACTTTGGCGTCCGGATAATAGCCGTCCATTTCATGCGCGCGCGCCGTCGAGAAATTGTAGCGCGCGCAAGGCAGGAAGCAGATGTCCAGCCCGCCCAAGCGCCAGTTGAAGCTGTCTTCGCGGGCGAAATCGACCGCGGCGAATAGCTCGCGCAAGGTGTCCTGATCGCCGCCCCAGACGCTTCGCTCGCCATGGCCGCGGCGAAATTCATTCAGCCAGGTCTCGTGGAATGCCGCCGCTTCATCCAGGCGGGCGCCATGCGCGAAGTTGACGCCGGCGTTGATGGGCCACTTCTTGTCGCCATCGCGGTAGGTCAACGCGACGGCGAAGTCCGCCGCGAAGACATGGGCCAGGTCGCCATTGATGAGCAGATCGCTATCGAGAAAGATCGTATGCCCGTCGGCGCCGCGGAGGTAATCCAACCAGGCGATCGAGCGCGAAAGCATCGGCTGCTGCCGGTCGAGGTCGTTGCGGATGACCTCGATATCGTCCCCAGGCGGGAAGGGGGTGGCGCGGTCGCTGAGGATGATGCTGCGGCAGCCGGGATGAAAGCGCCGCGCCGAAGCGAACATGGTCCGGATGTAACGATGCGGCTCGGTGACGGTGATGGTCGAGGTGGTCCGGTGGATATCCGCCATCGTCCGATCGGTCACATCCATGTAGAAGGTGACGAAGTTGATGGGCACGGTAAACTTCAAGCCGCTATCAGACACGAGGGATTCCGTTCCATTATTTTAAGCACCGAGGACATATCCTAATTGAAAAGCCTGTTCAGTTCAGCCATCAAATCCGCTTTGAGCTCGAAGCCGATGCCCGGAACTTGCGGCGGTTGGATGCGCCCGTCGCTGACCGGGATATTATCGCCGAAGCCGCCGAAGGGCTGGAAGACATGCGGGTAGGATTCGTTGCCGAAGAGGCCCAAGCCCGCCGCGATATGCAGGGCGAACTGATGTCCCCCGTGGGGGATGCAGCGCCGCGGCGACCAACCGTACTCGGCCAGCATGTCCAGCGTGCGCAGGTATTCGACCAGCCCGTAGCTCAGCGCCGGGTCGAATTGCAGGAAGTCCAACTGCGGGCGCATTCCGCCGTAGCGGATGAGATTGGCCGCATCGATCGTCGAGAAGAGGTTTTCGCCGGTGGCCAGTGGCAAGCTCGTCGCGCGCGCCAGGGCGGCATTCAACAGGTAATCCAGCGGATCGCCGGCTTCTTCGTACCAGAAGAGGTCATAAGGCTCCAGCGCCTCGGCATATTGCAGGGCGCGTTTGAGATCAAAGCGACCGTTGGCGTCAACCGCTAACGCAGATCCCTCGCCGACCACATCCAGGACCGCCTCGATCCGCCGCCGATCTTCATCCAGCGATGCGCCGCCGATCTTGATTTTGACATTTTTATAGCCCATATCGAGGTAGGTCTTGATTTCATCTTGCAGGGCCACGACTCCCTTGCCGGGATAATAGTAACCACCGGCGGCGTAGATGAAGACTCGCTCATCGACCGCGCCGCCGCGATAACGCCGCCCGAGAAGTTGATAGAGCGGCAAGCCCTCGATCTTGGCGGCCAAGTCCCAGAGCGCCATATCCAGCACGCCGACCGCGACCGAACGCTCGCCGTGGCCGCCGGGTTTCTCATTCGCCATCATAATGTTCCAGGCCTTGGCGGGGTCGAAGTTATTCCCCTCCTCGCTCAGCAGCGCCTCCGGATCAGCTTTGAGCAGACGCGGGATGAAGCGATCGCGCAAGATGCCGCTCTGCGAATAACGCCCGTTGGAATTGAAGCCGTAGCCGATTACCGGCTCCCCGTCGCGGATGACATCGCTGCGAATGCCGACGATGGAGACGGTCATCTGCGAGAAATCGATGAAGGCATTGCGAATAGATGACTTGATGGGTACGACCAGATCGTGAATGGCGGTGATTCTCATTATATTGCGCGCCTCCTGCGCCAGGCCTCGCGCCGATTGTGAACGGGCAGGGCGTCCCCACGCAAGCCGCTGTTTTGCGGAACCTCGTATTCAGCGAAGAAACGTTCCAAGGCCGCCGTCATGGATTCGACACGCCCGCGCTGGTCGGCGTCTTGATAAAGGTTGACAGTCTCGCGCGGGTCGGCTTGTAAATCATGCAGCAGATTCCCGCCGCCAGCGTAACGGAGGACCAGCTTGTAGCGCTCGTCGCGGATGGCGCGGGTGGGACCGTATTCACAGATGGCGATATTGCGCCAAGGGCTGTCTTCCGCGCCGGTGAGTTGCGGCGCAAAGCTGCGTCCAGGGTAATGCGATGTGTCAGCGGGCTTGCACTCGGCGAAATCAAGCAAGGTCATGAAGAGATCGCAGTGGTTGACAAACTCGGCGCGGCGCTGCCCCGCGTCGATGATGTCCGGACAATTCAAAATCAGCGGCACGCGTATCGACTCCTCCAGCATATTCAGCGGCTCACTGCCGTTGCCCTTGCCCCAGATGCCATGATGCCCCAGATTCGAGCCGTGATCGGAAGTATAGACGATGAGCGTGCGCTCGCCTTGCCGCTGCGCGACCAACTCATCCAACACCCGCCCGACCCCCTCGTCAATCATCGTCACTGAGGCATAATACTGCGCCCGCGCTTCCTGCGGGTCAGCCGGCGCGATCGGATGCGTACCCGCATCCCCAAACGGGAAGGGAATGTCCTCAGGCATGTCGCGGAAACTCGCCTTGCGATAATGCGAGACCAGGCGCTCGGGGCGGTTGATCCAGGGATTGTGCGTCGTGGCGTAGCCGATAAAGAGGAAGAATGGCATATCGCGGTCGCGGGTCCGCAGGAAGTCGATGGCGGCGTCGGTGATGATTTGACTGTCGTAACCGCTTCGTTCCACCACCCGGCCCTGCTCACTGTACTTGTTGGTCAGAGTGAAATACTTGGGCGTCTTGCGCCAGGCGCTGTGCCAGAAGTCAAAGCCGGGTTTGGGCAGTTCACCCGCGCCGCAATGCCACTTGCCGCTCAGCGCGGTCCTGTAGCCGGCCTCATGCAGGCGCTCGGCAAGCGTGGGAATGCCCGCCAGCCAATCGGTGGCGCCCACCGCGTCATCGTCCTCGGCCAGGTGATCGTGTACGCCGTGCTGCGACGGGTAAAGCCCGGTCCAGAAAGAAGCGCGCGCCGGCGAGCAAACCGGGCAGGGCGTGAACGCGTTTCGCATGAGGGCGCCCGTCTCCGCCAGATGCGTGATATTTGGGGCGTTGATCTCGCTGTTGCCGTAGGGTGGCAGCGCCCACTGCGCGTGGTCATCGCTGAAGAATACGATGATATTTGGCGGCATAAGAGCTTCAGGCTCTCTCGGCCAGCGTGATGGGGCGGAAGGGCTGTTCCGCGTCGATGAAGGCATCCAGCGCTGCCCTATCCCCCGCAAAGAACTTCCGCGCCGCCGGCTCGCGGCTGAAAGGCTGGATCGCTATGCCGCGCCGGGCCAGGATATATTTCGCCGAAGCGGGGAAGCCCTGCGCGATCATCACCTCGTTGAAGGCCACCAGCTTGTCATGGGCGCGCCGCCGCAACTCCGCCGGCAGCGACAAGTCGCAGACCTGTTCGCATAACTCGGGCGCGACGATGGGCAGCCAGCCGCAGAAGCCAGCGCCGCCCGCTTCCATCGACGGCGGCAGCACAGCCAGGTTGGCTTGATAGATCTTGAGATTACTGCCTTCCGCCGCTTTGACTTTCGCGCTGAAAGGCTCAAGCTGGCGGCAGGTGTCTTTCATGAAATGGTAGCGTCCGCTGCGCGCGATCGCGCCCACTTCCGCCGGGTTGAGCAAGCGATGCTCCGGCTGGGGGATTTCGTAGACGCCCAGGCGCAGCTCCGGCTTGACCAGGCCGGCAAGCTCAAGCAACTGCTCGGCCAGCCCTGCCGCCGAAGGCAGCAGCGCCAGCGCGACCACCACAACCTCCGCGCCCATGTCGTGGATGCGCTGAAGGCTGCGGGCTTGCTCGGCGAGGCTGATGCCGAAGTTACCGACTGTCGCCGCCAGCAGATTGCCGCGCGGATGCCGCGCCACATATTCAGCGACGCGGAAGCGCTCGTCGTCGTTCAGCCACAGCATCTCGCTGGCCTGCCCCAGCGCCAGGACGCCGGGCAAGCCAAGCTCTCGATAGAAGTCGAGCAGCGCGCCGATGGCGGGCAAGTCAAGTCGGTCGTCTTCGTCAAAGGCGGTCAGCAAAATGGGATAGGATCCGCCGCGCATCTTAAGATCGCTCATAAACTGGCCCCGTCAGCCTGAAATCGTTTTCCGCGCCAGAGTATAACCGCTACCCAAATTTTGTCAAAATCAAGTGTGTTCGCCAGCAATCTATCAGCTTGATTGGGCAAAATTTGACAAAGCGCGGCGGAGGCGCTAAGCTGTCGGAAATCGTTTTCAGCTTTTGCATTCAGGTCAGATTTTGACGCAAAAGGTCACGATTCACGATGTCGCGCAGCAGGCTCAGGTGTCGGTGGGCTCGGTTTCGCGCGCCTTGAACAATTACCCCCACGTCTCGGAGGAGTTGAAGAGCCGGGTTATGGCAGCGGCGCTGGAGTTGGATTATCAGCCGGCCTTCCTGGCGCATGGCTTGCGGCGAGGGCAGACGAACTCGGTCGGTTTCCTGGTCGGGACGATTGCCAACCCGGTCATATCGACGATCTTTGAAGCGGCGTCGGAAGCGCTTTCGGCCAAGGGTTACGCCGTCACGCTGGTGTCTTCCCGCAATCAGGCGGAGCTTGATGTGGCTTGCCTTCGGCTGCTGGCCCGGCGTCAAGTCAGCGGTTTGATCGTCTCGTCGGCGGCCGAATCGCCTGAGCCGGCGCGGCGCTACCTGGGAGAACTGGGCATTCCCACCGTGATGCTGGACCGGGAAGCGACGAGCGATGAGTTGGTTTTCGCCGTGCAATCGGATCATGAAAGCAGCATGCGCGAGGCGGTTGCGCATCTCATCCGCCGGGGAGATCGGGAGATCGCCTTCATCGGCGGGCCGGAAGACTTCTATCCGACGCGGCAGCGCTTCCTGGCTTATCAAGCCGCTTTGCTGGATGCCGACCTGCCGCAACGCCCCGAGCTCATCCGCTTCACATCCTTTAATGAGCGCGCCGCTTATGCCGAGGCCCTGCTGCTATTGCAGAGTCGGCCTTTGCCTTCCGCCTTGATCGTGGCGGGCAACATCATCCTCGCCGGCGCCTTGATGGCCCTGCAAGACCTCGGCTTGGTCGTCGGGCGCGATATCGCTTTGGTCGCCTGCGACGATATCAATTTGACCCGCCTGTATCGACCGCCGATCACCGCCATCCGCCGGGACCTGAAACTGCTCGGCGTGACAGCGGCGCGCCTGCTCCTGCGGGGCATGCAGGCCGAACACAGCGAGATTGAACGCATCATCAAGCTGCCGACGAAGCTTGTCTTGCGAGAATCTACTCAGTACGCGCGGGCATTGCCGCGTAGCGCCCCTGCGGCCGGAAAGGAGCGTGCAAACGGAACAATTTTGAATTGAGTTTCATTTTGGCTACAGTTAGGGTGCGTCCTTTACGCGCTCAATGACTTGTGGTGAGACAAACGATCAATCGAGGAGGAAATGATGTCTAAAAAACTATTCACCTTACTTATCGTCGCGCTCCTGCTGCTCAGCGCGACCAGCGTGATGGCGCAGGATCAGGTGCTGCGGATCGCGACCGGCTCATCCGGCGTGGCCAACTTCAGCTTCCAGATCCTTTCCGCCGGCGGTGACCAGCAAAACTGGATCACCTTCCAATCCGTGCCGCCGCTCTACTTCGATGTGGACTTCAACTTGAACACCGGCTATTTCAACGACTGGTCCCAGAACGACGACAGCACCGTCTGGACCTTCTCGGTCGACCCCGAGGCACGTTGGTCCGATGGCAGCTCCATCACGGCGCAGCAAGTCATCGATTCCTGGCAGGTGCAAGCGGCGCCGCTCAACAGCGTCGGCCGCATCCGCACTTATCTGGGCAATGTGGTCGGCTTCGCTGACGCGCGCGAGATGGCGGCGGAAGATGCCATGACCGTCGATGTCAGCGGCTTGTCGGCGCTGGATGATTCCACCGTTCAGGTTGAGCTCGTCTTGCCCGACCCCATCTTCTTCTGGCGCATCGCCACCGCTCACATGGCCATCGCCCGCGCCGAGGACGTGCTCGAGCATGGCTTCAACGAATTCTGGAAGCCGGAGAACAACCCAATCGTCAACGGTCCCTTCATCCTCACCAGCTTTGACGCCGACGGGCAGACAGCTGAAATGACGCCGAATCCGGAATGGTGGAAAGATGGTCCCATCCTCGAGAAGGTCACCTTCCAATTCGTTACCGATCAGACGATTGTCGGCACGATGGCGCTCAACGACCAGATCGACGCCAGCCTGGCGGCCGCTCCCTCAATCCTGCGCGCGCAAATGCCGGATTACTTCCGTCAGTTCGACGCCATCGGCTTCAACACCTTCTGGATGCAGCCGACCCGCGAACCGACCAATGACCCGAAAGTGCGCGAGGCGCTGATCAAGTCCGTCGATTGGAATGCCGTCTTCCAGGCTGCTTTCCCAATCGAAGGCAGCGGCGTCATGACCACGCAGACCCTGGACGATATCGTCACCTGCCAAAACCCTGACGCCACCGGCTATCCTTACGATATTGAAGCCGCCCAAGCCGCGCTGGCCGAATCCAGCTATGGCAGCGCCGAGAACTTGCCCAAGCTGCGCGTCACGCCGCGCGGCAGCAACGAGTTCAACAACCGCGCCCTGCAAGCCGTCATCGAATTCTGGCGCCAGAACCTGGGCATCGAAAATGTCGAATTCCAGCAGGATCCTAACAGCTTCGGCGATGACTACGACAAGATCAACCTGAGCCGCGATGATGTGGTCATTCGCTTCCCCGATGCCGCCACCTATATGTGGGCGGCGGGCCACTCGGCCGGTCCCGTGCCCAGCAGTTCCATGCTGAGCGGTTACCATAACGAGGCGCTGGAAGCGGCCATCGACGAAGCGCTGACCCTGGCGCCCGACGATCCGCGGCGTTGTGAACTGGCGCTTGAAGCCCAGGCGCAATACGAAGGCGACTACGTGATCATGCACTTCGGCAAGCCGCTGCGCACCGCTAACGCCCGCGACCATGTCAAGGAATACTACAGTGGTCCGGACGTCAGCGTGATCGAACCCTGGAAGATCTATATCGAGCGGATGTAAGGGGATAAATCCCATTCACTGGCAAGTCTATAGGGGCGACTCGGCGAGTCGCCCGCTCTGCCCCGCTATCTGTAATTCGGGCGATCCTGTGGATCGCCCCTATATACATACGCTTGACTGCTGGTCAGCGGGGGACAGGAAACTCATATCATGGCAAGCTTCCTGATAATTCGTCTCCTGCGCTGGACCGCCGGGCTCTTCCTGATCCTGTTCGTCACTTACGGCATGATGTTTTATGGCGCAGGCGATCCGATCCGCATGATGTTCATCCAGGGCGAGGACTTCGACAGCGAAGACGAAGTCGTCATGCTGGCCTTGCGCAAGAAGTACGGCCTGGACGAGCCCTTCCTGGTGCAATTCGGCAATTATCTCAACAACCTCTTTCGCGGCGATTGGGGACGCTCCATACGCTTGCAAGTCGATCGACCCGTGCTGGATATCGTCAAGTTTCGCCTGCCGATCTCCATGCAGTTGGGTTTCGCCGCCACGGTCATCGGCGCCGTGGTCGGTATCAGTCTTGGCGTGATCGCGGCGCTCTATCACAATCGCTGGCTGGATCGGCTCATTATCAGCACCGTCTTGTTCATCAACGGCATACCCATATTCGTCGTCGGTCCGATGCTATTACTTTTATTGGTGCTGCAACTCAAACTAATTAATGTGCCTTACGGCTGGAGCGGGCTGTTTCATATCGATGCGGCGCTGCCCGTCGCGGTCATATCAATAAGCATCCTGCCCATCATCGTGCGCCAGACCCGGTCCGCCATGCTGGAAATCAAAAGCCAACTTTATGTGCGCACCGCCCGCGCCAAGGGCGTTCCCGAGTTTTGGATCATCATGCGGCACATGATGCGCCCGATGTTGACGCCGGTCGTCACCACCCTCGGCCTGGTGATGATTGGTCTGATCAACGGCTCATTAATTGTCGAGCTCATTTTTAATATCCCCGGCTTTGGCCTGCTGACTATCGAGGGCATCAAGAAGGTCGATTATCCCATCATCATGGCGGTGGCGGTCGTCGGCACCTTGATCATCTTCATCAGCAATTTCCTGGTCGATATCATCTATCCGATTCTGGACCCGCGAGTGAGGGCGCAATGAGCGCAGAGGCAAGCACAGCAAAACGCTCGCGCGTCATTGATGACAAGAGCCTGTCGCTGGAATATCATCGCAGCTTGTGGCAAGACGCGGCCCGGCGCTTCCGCAAGAACTGGCTGGCGGTGGGCGGCTTGTTCATCGTGGTCGCCTTCCTCGTCCTGGCGCTGATAGGACCGCATATCGCGCCTTATGACTTCCTCGAACAGAATATCATGAATGCCTTTGGCGGCTTCACTGTCGAGCATCCTCTGGGCACCGATGACCTGGGTCGCGATGTGCTCAGCCGTATGCTGCACGGCGCGCGCACAGCCGCTTTGGTCGCCTTCTCGACCACCGCCATAAGCCTCGTCATTGGCGTCTTGCTCGGTACCTGGTCGGGCATTCGCGGCGGACGAACCGATCAGTTTTTGATGTGGATCAGCGACTTGATTCAAGCCATGCCTGGCCTGCTTTTGGTCATTCTGATCAATACAACCCTGCGGCGTCCGATCATCAACTGGTTCGATCAGCTTTATGAACAGACAAAAAATCCCTTCTACCTGAATACGCTTTGGTTGGACTACGTGCTGGTCTTCAGCGCGCTGGCTTTGATCGCCTGGCCCGGCTTGGCGCGGCTAATCCGCGGGCAGGTCTTGAGCATCAACGAAGAAGATTATGTTTTGGCGGCGCGGGCGCTCGGCGCTTCCGAATGGCATATCATGCTGCGCCATGTCATACCCAATGCGCTGGGACCGCTGGTCGTGGCTGTCACCGCCAGCATGGGCGGCGCAGTGACCTTTGAAGCGACCTTGAGCTTCCTCGGCATCGGTGTCCAGCCGCCGAACGCCAGTTGGGGTTCCATGCTGAATGAAGCCTTGCGCTTGTGGCAAGTCTTCCCTCATCTTGTGCTTAGTCCGGCCGTCACCATCGGCATTATCACGGTCGCTTTCGTCTTCCTCGGCGATGGCTTGAACGACGCCCTCGACCCGCGCCGCAACAGTTGAGCGACCGAGGACTGCGCCCATGAATTATCCCGCCGCGCGATACCCAAAAGATGCCGAACATATTACCGTTTATTACGAGCCCGGCTATTTCGCCGCCTGGCCCTTCAATCACGGCTTCAAAGCCTTTTCCGAGACCGAACTGCTGATCAGTTTTTCCCGCGGCCCCTGCAATTACGCCACGCCATTTGACCTGGCGCATCACGTTGTTGATGCCCGCGGCGGCGAATATGTGACGATGCGCTCGACCGATGGCGGGGAGACTTGGCCAGCCGATTCGCTGCGTTCGCTTGGCTCGCGGCAAGATATTGAGCGGCCGCTGCATTTGCACCCGGATGACGCGCCCTCGGCGCCCTACGACTGGTCCTCGCACGATTTCTTTCTGACCGCCGGCTTCGGCATCCCGCCCGAGCGCGATCAAAGCATCGGCTACGTTCAGTATTCCCGCGACCGCGGTCATAGCTGGGAAGGGCCCTACCGTATACCGTCTTTCGGTTTCAGTTGGGTGCAGGTGAAGCCGGATTATATCCTGCGACCCGATGGCCTGGTTCTGCTCTTCGTGACCGTCGGCATTGACGGCGGCGCGCCGGGCAATCGCTTCGTGGCGGTTTATGCCTCGCCTGATGGCGGGCTGACTTGGAATTACCTGGCGCCGATCATGGCGCAATCGCCCGATAGGCATTTCGTCAATCGCTATTACGCCAGCCCGGTCTTGCTCGCGGACGGCCGCATGCTGGTCGCGCTCCGCTGCCAAATTGACGCGCGCAACGCCTGGCCCGAAATCTTTGAGTCAGCCGATGGCGGGCGCAGCTGGCAGTATGTCTCGCGGCCGAGCGACTGGGGCGGGCCCACCGAACTGACCCTGCTGGAAGACGGGCGGCTGCTGGCCGTCTACGGCTATCGCGTCGTGCCCTATGGCATACGCGCGCGCGTTTCCGAGGACGACGGACGCACATGGGGACCGGAACTCATCCTGCGTGATGACGCCGGCTCCTGGGATCTGGGCTATCCCCGCACGGTTTTGCTGGGCGGGGGAAAGGTGATAACCGCCTACTATTTCAACCGCGCCGATGACAGGACCCAACTGCGCGGCGGCGTGCGGCATATCGCCGCCACCGTATTCACGCCCTAAGCGAGCGAGCGCATGAAAATCACAGACATCGACCTGTGTCAGTACCGCTGGGAACGCGGCAAACCCATCCGCAACGGCAAACATGTCTACACCCATAGCGGCTTGAACTTTCTCCGCCTCCACACTGACGAAGGCCTTACCGGCATCGGCTGGACGGGGGGGACGCAGACGCCCGGCATGGCAAAAGTATCCCAAGGACTGCTGGAGCACTTCAAACCCCTGCTCATCGGTCAAGACCCTTTCCATTACCGCCGCATCTGGGAGGCGCTTTGGGTGCCAAAGCTGGTAGGCCGGCGCGGACTCGCGACGCGCTTCATCAGCGGCATTGATATCGCCCTCTGGGACCTGATGGGCAAAGCGACCGGCAAATCAATCCACAAGCTGCTGGGCGGTTTCCGCGAGCGCGTCCCGGCCTATATCGCCGGCGGTTATTACGAAGAGGGCAAGGGCCTGGCTGGCCTGGCGGCCGAGATGGAGGAGAACCTCGCGCTCGGCGCCAAAGCGGTCAAGATGAAAATCGGCGGCGCGCGGATCAAAGAGGATGTCGAACGCGTCCGCATCGCGCGGGAGACTGTCGGGGATGAGATCAAGCTCATGGTGGACGCCAACTGCGCCTACAGCCTGCGCGACGCCATCAAGATCGCCGCCGCCATGGAGCGCTACGACATCACCTGGTTCGAGGAGCCGTTGCCGCCGGACGATTACCGCGGGCATGGCCGCCTGGCGCGCTCGACGTCCATCCCGATCGCCACCGGCGAAAACGAATACACTCGCTACGGCTTCCTCGATCTCATCGCCAACGAAGCCGCCGCCATTTACAATGCCGATGCGCAGATCCTCGGCGGCATCACCGAATTCATGAATGTGGCGGCACTGGCCTCGGCCCATGACCTGCAAATCGCGCCTCATGGCGATCAGGAGATTCACCTGCATCTGGTGGCGGCGATCCCCAACGGGCTGATCGTCGAGTTCTACCGCGAGACAGTTGAGGCCAATCGCGGACGGATTTTTAACGAGACGATGCGGCTGGATGCCGACGGCTGCCTGACCGTGCCCGATCGCCCCGGCCTTGGCGTCACGCCGAATTACGACTTTTTGCGACGATATCAAATCCATTGAGTGGCTTGCGTTAGAGAAAGGAAGCGCTATGTTTGACAAACCTTGGACGGGTGTTTTGCCGGCGACGCTATGCCCCTTCAACGAAGACAACTCCATTGACGAAATCGGCTTGCGCGAATATGCGAGCTACCTCGCCTCGGTCGATGGCATCACCGGCCTGGTCTGCAACGGACATACCGGCGAGGTCATGTCCCTGCGCAACCACGAGCGCGCCCGCGTCACCGAGATCATCGCCGATGAAGTTGGTCACAAGGTCAAGGTGGTCTCCGGCGTCTGCGCCGAGGGCAGTGATGAGGCGATCGCGCAGGCCCGCGCCGCTAAAAAAGTCGGCGCCGATGGCATCTTGCTCATGCCCCCGCATCACTGGCTGCGCTTCGGCCGCACCAGCGAAACGGCCGTCGGCTTCTTCCAGGATGTCGCCGAGGGCGCCGATATCGATATCATCGTTCATCAATACCCGGCTTGGACCAAAGCCGGTTACAGCCTGGCCGAGATGCTGGAGATGGTCAAGCTTGATCGCGTCGTCAGCATCAAGATGGGCACGCGCGAGATGTCCCGCTGGGCTTATGATTACCGCAATCTCAAGGCGGCCGCGCCCGATGTCAGCATCATCAGCTGCCTGGATGAATACCTGCTGGTGACGCTGCTTGATGGCGCCGATGGCGCGCTAGTGGGCTTCGCCGGCTTTGTACCGGAGCTCATCACGGCACTGGTGCGGGCGGCTTTGAGCGGCGACCTGGCGGAAGCCAACCGCATTCAAAACAAGGTGCGCCCCCTCTCGCAGATCGTCTACCGCTTCGGCGAGCCCTCAAGCGATGCGCATCAACGCATGAAATGCGCCATGACGCTGATGGGCAAGTTCCCGTCCATGCGCATGCGCCGTCCCATCCGCCCCCTGCCATCGCGCGAAGTCGAACGCATCGCCTCGGAACTCACCGCCGCCGGCTTCCCGGTCATGCAAGAGGCGCTCGCCTAGATGAGCCGCGGCAGCGTCTATCCGGCCGAAGCGCGAACCCTCATCGACCCGGCGACCGGCGCGCGCATCCGGCAAGTCACCGACCAGGCGTCGATTCACCATCATCCTTTCTTCTTCGTGCCCGCCTACGATGACGCCATGGCGCGGCTGGTCTTCATCTCGCATCGCAGCGGCCGGCCCGAGATCTTCGCCGAAGAACGGGCCAGCGGCAAGCTGCTGCAACTCAGCGAGCGCGAGGGCATCGCCGAGTACTCGATTTACCCGTCGCATGACGGGCGCTATGTTTATTTCACCGCCGGCACGGGCGCCTTCCGCGTCCACACGGAGACGCAGCTGGAAGAGCAACTGGTCGACCTGAGCGACCTCGGGGAAGCTCGTCTTCGCGAAGCCGGCATGGTCGCCGATGCCATGGGCACAACCGCGCTGAGCTTCGACGACCGCTACTGGGCGCTGCGCTTCAGCCGGAGCGGCTGCGCCAATCTCGCCGTCATCGACGCCGATAGCGGCGCCTGCGACATCATCTTGCAACGCGACACCATCGCGCATCTGATGTTCTGCCCCGATGACAACAACCTGCTCTACTACGCCGGCCCGCTGAAAGACCGCGTCTGGATAATCAAGCGCGATGGGGGCGACAATCGGCGACTGTATCAGCGCCAGCCAGGTGAATGGATCACGCACGAGGTCTGGATCCCGGGGACGCGCGAACTGGCATTCGTCGATTGGCCCAAGGGCATCCGCTGCATCAATGTCGATAGCGGGGTCGAGCGGCGCGTGACGTCTTTTAACGCCTGGCACGCCATCTGCAATTCGCAAGGCAGCATAATGATCGCCGATACCAATTTCCCCGATATCGGCCTTCAGCTTTTTAATCCGCTGGACGGCATCGGCCGGCCGCATACGCTCTGCCAACCGCAGGCGAGCAATGCCGGCGCGCACTGGGGCGGACCCTTCCCCTATGAAGATGGCCCGATTAAGGTGAACGCGCCCCAACATACCCACCCTCACCCCTCCTTCTCGCCCGATAGCCGCCGCGTCGTCTTCACCAGCGACCGCAGTGGCATAGCGCAAATATATGAAGTTGAAATACCGGAAAACCTGCTGGAAAGGCTGCAAAATGGGACTAGCTGAACCGCTCTCCGTCGCTCTGATCGGCACGGGCAACCGCTCCAAAACCACCTACCGACCGCTCTTTGACAGCCTCAAACCCTGGGCCAAGATCGTCGCCGTTTGCGACCCGGTCAAGGCATCGGCCGATGAATTCGCCGAGTCGATTGGCGTGCCCGCCTTCTACGATCTCAAGGCGCTCATCGCGGCTCGTCCGATGGAAGCGGCCTTCGTCGTCAGCCCCATTCCCTCGCACCATTCCATCTGCTGCACGCTGCTCTCGCATGGCATCCATGTCAACGTGGAGACGAGCATGTGCAGCCTCCTGATTCAAGCGCGAGAGATGGTGGGTACAGCGCGAGACAGCCGGGCCATCCTGCGCATCGCCGAGAATTTCTTCCGCTTCCCCTTCGACCGCATGATGAAACTCATCGCTGAAGACGGCTTCGTCGGCCCCGTCAAACGCCTGACCTGCTGGCACGACCACACCGGCTACCACAACAACTCGCGCTGGATTCGCTTCTTCGGCGCGCATCCACTGGCGGTTCAGGCGATTGCGCATACCATGCCCACCGTCGGGCATTATCAACTGGCGCACCGCTATCACGAATCGGAACGATACCGGGCGCACTTCTTCTGGTTCCCCGATGATGCCCTCGTCATCGATCACGCCGGCAACATCAAGAGCATGCTCGGGCGCTATCCACGACCCGGCTATACCGAGCTGGCCGGCGCGCGCGGCGCCATCGTGCAGCAAGCGGCAGCCGGCTGGCATGGCGAGGGCGAGGTCCGCTACTGCACCGACGAGGCCCTGGCAAAAGGCGGCCGCCACGACCTGAACTATCCCATCGTGCATCTGGGCGACGGGCGCGATTGGCTCTCCTCCCATGTCGACTTGCCGACCGGGCGCCTCGAATATGTCAATCCCTACCGCCTGGGCGCCAGCGCATATCACCGGCGCAACTATTACAGCGCCGCCGTCATCAGCCATATCGTCGACTTCGCTGAGACCATCCGCGGGGAGCGCGAATCGGAATACAGCGATGAGGACGCGCTGATGGCGATGATGATGGAAGTAGCGGCGCGCGAATCGGCAATGCAAGACGGCCGGCGTCTATCCCTGCCGCTGGAAGGCGATTTGGAATCCGAAGCGGCGATCCGCGCCCAGGAGAAACAGCGCTACGGCGTCGACCCGCTCGATATTGAGGGCATGCTCGCCATCAGCTACCCGCGGCCCTAGACGCTCAGCTTCCACCATCCAGCAATCCGTAGGGGCGACTTATCAAGTCGCCCGCCTCTGTGCCCTCTGTGGTTAAACATCCCTCACACCCTCAGCGGACGCGCCTGCCGCGCCACCGTCAACTCACGCATTCGTTCAAAGACATCGACGCCCAGTTGATCGTAAATATGCAACAGGTCAACCAGCACCCAATTCTCGCGGATCATGCCATTTTCACAGCGCCAGAAATCCAGACTGCGCCGAGTCAGCGCCTGCCCCGATGGCGCTATCCCCAGCCAGCCATCCCCGACCAAGGTCGATTGCCCGCCCGGCCAAGCGGTGAAGCCGACATAATCCATATCGCCGAACATGACGCCTTTTTCCAAAAAGGCGAAGCGATCGGGCATCGCCTTGAGAAAGGGTGTTTGATGCCAATTGCGGAAGCCCATCACTCGCCGCATTGAGCCGATGCCATCGGGCCCGTACCACATCAGCTTGGGGTGCCAATAGCGATCCAACTCCATGGCTTCCACACCCCGCGGCGAATTGCGCAGCGCCTTCAACATATCCATGACCAGTTGTACGCTGGCCGCCGCTCTTCTCTGATCGTAAGGGGCGCTGATGATTCCGTCATTGGAAGCCGGACCGGGTATCACCGGCCAGCACGGCGCCAGGCTCGGCGACAGCGGCCAAGCATCCGCCTGCATCATCAAAGCCGGGATATCCCAAAGCGCCTGCATCTCGACCACGGCGCCGTCAACGAAGCGGAAGAACTCGTGATAGCGCATGGAGACCAGGTGCTTGGTCGGCGGGATATCCAGCCAGGGGCGCTCGAAGACTCCCATGTAATGGCCGCCGCAACCGACCCAATCACCGCTCCATTGACCGGGCGAATGACCCGCCATCACGATAAAATCGCGCCGCTCCAAATCCGGGATCGCGCCTATCAGCGGTTGGTAGACCCGCTCGATCAATTCCGCCGGCCCCGCCAGATCTTCAAAGGGCGTCGCCAGATGAATCTCGCAATCGGGCGCGAATACCTCGTTCAATTGCTGCCGCAGCCGCGCCGGCTCAATGTCGTAAAGCGCCGCGCGCAATACGTCGATTCGCTTCTTGTTGGCGTTGTGAACGCTTGCTTTCATCGCTTCTGCCCCTTCCACCCGCTAGCCTTGCAAACTGTTTCTTGATTTCATGCGCCGCTCTCCACAATTTCGGTGTACTCGGCGGTAAAAAATCCACTGCGATCGCTCCGCAATCTCCGCCACTCCCTTGCCCCGCGCTGACTTTCGTGTTATTCTCACCGAAATCGATTTCGGCGCTTGCCGATTTTACAATTGAGACACTCGAATCTGAATGCCTGTTACGATCGAAGATTTGTCGAAAACCCTGGGCCTCTCCCGCTCGACCATATCCAAAGCCCTGAACGACCGCGGCGATGTCTCCTCGCGCACCAGAGAGCGCGTCCTGAAAGCGGCCCATGAACTCGGCTATCAGCCCTCCGCCGCCGCCCGCAACCTGCGCCGTCAACGCAGCGACAAAATCGGCCTGGTTGTCAACTACCCGATACACCAGGTCTCCGACTTCCTCGCCGAGCTCATCCCGGGCCTGGCGACCAGCGCCGAAGAGGCCGCCTACAATCTCATCCTCTACACCTCAATGGCTGGCAACGAAACGCGCATTACAAACCTCTGCCGCTCGCGCGAAGTCGACGGCATCATCGTCGCCTGGCCCCCGCGCCTCAGCGAGACCGCCGCCTTGTACCGCCTCATGAGCGATGAGCGTATGCCCCATATCGTGCTGCCCCGCCGCGTCCCGCATGATGATGTCTCCTACGTCGCCGCCGACCACAAGGAAGGCGCCCGCCTCTTGACCGCCCATCTCATCAGCCTCGGGCATCGGCGGATCGGCTTCGAGCGTTTGCCCGAGGTCTTCGAGACCGATCACGACCGACACGCCGGTTACGCGACCGCCCTGCGCCAAGGCGGTATCAACTACGATCCCGCCTTGGTCATCGCGGCCGATTCCAGCGCGGACGACTACGAAGCGCGGACCTTCAACACCCTGATGGACCTGCCGCAGCCGCCCACCGCTATTCTCTTCTTCACCGACCCGGTTGCCATCAAAGTGCTCTCGCTGGCCAAAGCGCGAGGCATCCGTGTCCCCGACGACCTGTCCATCACCGGCTTCGACGGCGTGCTCTCCTCCGGCGTCACCGAGCCGGCGCTGACAACCGTGCGGCAGCCCCTGCCACAGATGGGCCGGCTGGCGGTCGAAAGCTTGCTGCGGCTTATCGCCGACGAAACCGTCGAACCCCAGCAGCATACCCTGCCGGTGGAGTTGATCATCCGCCGCTCGACCGGTCTACACATCAGGACATGAACATGATCAACACTCGTCGCCGCAACGCAAATTGGGAAAAGGTGGCAGTCGCTTGTTCCAAGCGCGCCTTTTTGTTTCGCAAGCAGTGTCAATTTCTAAGGTAGAGGAGCATATTATGCGCAAGTACCTGATCATTCTGTCCTTGCTGGGTTTGCTCGTTGGCATCCCGGCATTCGCCCAAAGCGGCGACGCCTGCAATATCGAGGCGCCCGCCGAACCCGTGGAGCTACAGCTTATCAGCTGGCCCTTCGCCATCACCGAGTTCTATGCCGCTGAAATGGAAGCCTGCAGTGAAGTAGACAATCTCACCATCAACGTCAACTTGATTGACTCCACCAGCTTGCAGGAGCAAGTGCGTCTGGCGCTGTCCACTGGCGGCGATTCGCCCTACGACATCCTGCATGGCGCCAATGGCCAAGTCTCCGAATGGGGCGCGCCGGGCTGGGTCATGCCCTTGAATGACTTGGTCGACAAGTACCGCGACCAATATAACCTGGACGATATTCCCCAGAGCGCCTGGGACGACGCCACACTGGACGGCAATATCCTCGGGGTGCCCGCCGTTGGCAATACGCTGCACCTGGTCTACCGCGCCGATGTCTTTGAAGCCAACGACTGGGCTGTGCCCGATACCTACGAAGAGCTGTGGGCGCTTTGCGACACCATCGGTTTCGACAATATGGACTGGGAGCTGCCTTTCGCCTTGGATGTATCGCGCGCCCGCGCCTGGGAGCTGGAGTTCTTCATGCTCTTGCGCGCCCTGGGCGGCGATTATCTAGGTGACGACCTGATGCCCACCTTCAACAACGATATAGGGGTCGAAGCTGTCGATGTCATGATTGAGACAGTCGATCGTTGCGTTGGCGCAGACGGCATCGGCTATAGCTTGAACGAAATCCAGCAATCGCTGGGTGGCGGCACGCTGCCGATCACCAAGATCTGGGCGAGCCGCGCCGCTGGCATGCGCGACCCCGATCTGTCCGACCTGGGCGAGGCGATCGCCTTTGCGCCAGCCCCGCGCGTAACAGCCGATGGTCCGCGCGCTGCCTCCGGTTGGAACGACTTCTACTTCATCCCCGCCACCACCACCAACGACCCGGATTTGATCTTCCAGGTCATCATGGAAGCCGTTGATGTCGCCAGCCAGCAAGCCGCCGCCGCTGTGGGCATGACGACGCGCTTGTCCGCTGCCGAATTCGGGGGCGCTTACTTGCCCGCCGCCAGCCAGACAATCGCCGAAGGCATCGGCAACTACCAGAAGACATTCGCCAACAATATCGCCATCGCCAAGCTGGTCGAATACCTGCCTTTGGTCTATATCGACGATATGACCGGGGCTGAAGCGCTGGATGCCGCCGCTGCCGACTATGTCGCCGAAGCCACAGCACAAGGCTTCATCGGGGGCTAGTACCACTTGCCCGTAGCCCCTCTCCAGCAGCCTGCCGGGGAGGGGCTTATCCCAAAAAGCAGGCTAGCGGAAAGGCACAGTCCATGAAACGCGACACCTTTTTTGCATTCGCCTCGCCCAGCGTCGCCATCATGCTGCTGCTGATGGTTGTGCCTCTCGCCATTGCCATCTGGCTCGGCTTCCACTACATGACCTTCCGCAACATCGCCGCGCCCGAATTCGTCGGCTTGCGCAATTACAGCGACGTCCTTTCCGATCCGCGGTTCTGGCGCTCCTTTAATTTCACCGCGCTCTACACCGCCATCGTCGTGCCCAGTTGGGTCGTCATTGGCTTCATCATCGCGCTTTTCTTGGATCAAGTTTCTGGGTTTGTGCGCGGCGTCTATATGTCCATTTTCCTGCTGCCTTTCATCACCGTGCCCATCATCGCCACCATCATGTTCAAGCAGCTGTGGGAACCGTCGGGGCTGCTCACCTGGCTGTATCAGCAGTTCACGAGCACGCGCTTCCGCATGAACGAGACTTCGGTGAAGACTTTGATCGTCTTTTTTGGCATCTGGTATGTGACGCCTTTTACGATTGTCGTCTACTTCGCGGGCTTGCAGACTCTGCCGCAAGAGATGATCGAAGCCGCCTCGATCGATGGCGCGGGACGCTTGCAGAAGATCCGCCACATCGTCATCCCTTATGTCAGCTCGCTGACGGTTTTCATTTTGCTATTCTCAATCATGGACTCCTACCGAGTCTTCGACAGCGTCTATGTCTTGTCGGGGCTGAACCCGCAGTTCAAAGCCGATACCGTCATGACCTATACTTTTGCGACAGCGGTGCAGGTGCAGCGGCTGGGCAAAGCCAACGCTATGGCGATCCTGACCGTCATCGGCATTATGGTCGTGCTGGTGCCCTTCTTGCGCCTCATGTACAAAGAACAGATTGCGGAGCGTTGATATGGACAGGATAACGAGCCGCGCCGGACGCCGCTTCGTGCACTTTGTGCTGCTAAGCTTCACTGTCTACAGCCTGGTGCCATTCATCTGGACGGGCATGCAATCTTTCAAGACCGTCAAAGACGCCTTTTCCCGAACGCCCCTGCTGCTCTTCGAGCCGACGCTGCAGAATTACCAGGATGTGTGGATACGCCGCGTGCCAGAAAATGCCGAAGCAATTGGACTCGGGATTTTGCTGGCGGCGGTGGTGCTGGTCGGGCTGCTGTTGACCGCGCGCAGTTTGCCTATCAACGATCGCCTGGTGTATGGCTTTTGCCTGGCGGGTTTTGGATTGTTGTTGTGGGCGATCCCGCAGCTGATCTATATGCAGAAGTTCTATGACTACTTCATCAATACCCTGATCGTCACCGCCTTCACGATTACGATCTCCATATCAATCGGCTGTTTGGCGGGCTATTCGCTGGCGCGCTATGCGGGCTTGGCGGCTGTGGTGATTCTCATCGCCGCGCTGGCTTTCCGCGCCCTGCCCCGCCTGGCATTTGTGCTGCCCTATTACTGGATCGGCTCGCTGCTGAACCTGTTGGACACCGGGCTGCTGGTGGTAGTTTCCCTCGTGGCGGTCAACCAGCCATTCACTATTTGGATGCTGCGCAGCTTCTTCATGGAAGTGCCAAAAGACCTGGAGGAGTCGGCCATGGTCGACGGCGCGAACCGCTTGCAATCCTTCCTGCGCGTGATCGTGCCAGTTGCCTGGCCCGGCATCATCTCCACCGCCTTGTTTACGCTGCTGCTGGCGTATAATGAATTCCTGCTGGTGCGCGTGTTGACGCAGTCGAATTGGACGCTGCCGGTGGCCATCTCGCGCTATACCGGCAACGAATCGGCCGATGAAATAACGCTGGCTGCGGCCGCGTCGGTCTCGGCTACCTTGCCCATCATCGTCGTCATCCTCTACTTCCAGAAGCACCTCGTCAAAGGGCTGTCCGCCGGCGCGGTGAAAGGCTGAATCCATCACCGCTCGCGCGTCACAACTTGGCTCACAGAAAATCACCAACCCGCAATACGATAAACATGTAAAGGCGACTCGGCGAGTCATCCGAAAATAGCCGTAAATCCCAGATCGACATTGACGTATTCGAGCGCCTGCGCCAACATCAGCAGCGCAAGCATTAGAATGTAGGGGCGACTTATCAGACCGTCCGCCGGAGCGCATTAGCAATATGGACAAGGACAAACCGACCACGCCACCAAACAGCCAGGCATCCGAACCGATCGCCATCACCAACGGTCCCGGCATTATGCCGCCGGATTATTCGATTTCGCTGGCGGCGAAAGGCGGCGCTGATACGCTGCTGCGCCACCCGGGCGTGGAGCGCGTTCAGAGCATGCGCGGCTTTGAAGCGACATACATCGACATCATCGACTACATCGTCCGCATCACCCATCGCATCTGGGAAGAGAAAGACATCGGCTACATCTACGATATCTACCGCCATAATTCACACGTCTACGATGATTACGGCTTGCAATACGGCAATGACAAAATCGTGGCCGATACCGTCCATACCATCAACGCCTTCCCCGATATCCGTCTCTTCGCGGATGAAATCATCTGGGCGGGGGATGACGAGGTCGGCTACCACACCTCACACCGCACGCTCATCACCGGCCACAACACCGGCTACAGCCGCTATGGAGCGCCCACCGGCAGAAAAGTCACGCTTTGGTGCATCGCCAATTGCGTCTCGCTGGAGAACGAGATATTCGCCGAATGGGTCACTTACGACACCGCCAATCTGGTCTATCAACTCGGCTTCGACCTGCGCGAGATGGCGCGGAAACTGGGCAATGAACTCGAAGACAGCAGCATCATGGACCCGCGCTTCGGCGAGGCGGAACGCCTGCCCGGGCAAGACAAGCCAGATTACCTGGAAGCGCCGACTGAGCCCAGCGGCTTTGATGTCGAAGAGTTCATCCGCCGCACCTGGCACAATATCTGGAATCGCCGCAGCCTGCGCGAAGTGGCGCGCGCCTACGACCAGACCCTGCATTTCCGCGGCGCCACCGGACGCGCCTTCTACGGCCGCGGCGAGTACCAATCATTCATCCTCAGCATCATGGCGATGTTCCCCGATCTCATGCTGCAGATTGACGATATCTACTGGATGGGCAATGACGCCGATGGCTACCTGGTCTCGGTGCGCTGGAGCCTGGTCGGGACGCACCGCGGCAACGGCATCTATGGCGCGCCCAGCGGCCGGCGCGTCAACATGTGGGGCATCACGCAGCAGGAAATCAGCGGCGGCCTCATCACCAAGGAGTGGATGCTCTTCAACGAATTCGCCGTCATGCAGCAGATTTATCGCGATTAAAAAACGGGCTGCGCATGAGCTAAATGTGCTCAAGCCCCTCGCAAACGCTCCGCCTCCAACTCGACCACGCGCTCGCCATCGACATCGACGCAGACGTTCGCCAGCGGCCGATTCGCCCAGGCCGGCAGAATATGCCCGCCGGTCGCCGGCCAAGTCTTGCCCCGCCCCAAACCCTGCGTCCCCACGCGAATGGGCCAGCGCCGCACCTTGAATAGCGTCGGATCGAGGAGGTAGGCGATGGCGCTAGAATCGTGCACGAAGATGCCCTCCGCCTCGTAATTCGATTCGAAATAGCGCCGATAATGCGGCAGGATGCGCACGATATGATCGGACATCGGGTTGCCATGCGTCGCGTATTCGGCAATATCCTCGGGCGTCATGTGCACTCGAAGCGTGACATCCAAACCGACCATCGTCACTTGCCAGTCGGCGCCGAAGACGATATCAGCCGCTTCCGGATCGTTGCGGATATTGGCTTCGCCGGCCGGGCTGGCATTGCCAGGCGCCAAGGCATTGCCGCCCATCAGCACCACCTCATCGACCCATTCGGTGATGCGCGGCTCCAACCGCAAGGCCAGCGCGATATTCGTCAGCGGGCCCACTGGCGCCAGCGTAATTTCGCCCGGATGCGCGCGCAGCTGCTCAATGATGAACTGTGCCGCGTTAATGCCCAGCGCTTTGCCGGCCGGGTCCGGCAAGTTGATATCGCCCTGCCCATCCGCGCCATGCACGAAGGGCACCGGTCCCTCGAAGGGACCCGTCAAAGCGTCAACCGCGCCCGCCGCCACCGGGATATCACTCCGCCCGGCGATCTCCAGCAAACGCAGCGCGTTCTTCGTCGCCAGCTCGGTATGTACATTGCCGAAGATCGTGGTCAGCCCGACCACCTCCAGTTCCGGCGAACAAAGCGCAAAGAAGATCGCCATCGTGTCGTCGACGCCCGGATCAGTATCAATGATGATCTTTCGTGGCATGTTTGCCTTCCTCCCTTTTCGCCTCTGTGTCCTCTGCGGTTAAACTAACCTGCGATGATCTTGACCTGCGCCTGCCGCTTTCGCGGTCCGTCAAATTCGAAGAACATGACGCTCTGCGACCAGCCCAGCAGCAACTCGCCGCCATCAATCGCCAGCGTGACGCTCTGCCCGACCAGCGCCGCTTTGATATGCCCGGCCGCATCCGCCGGCGTATCGTATTGATGAACGAAGTCCACCCGCTTCGGCACCAAGCGCTTGAATTCCGAGACCAGATCGGCCGGCGTCGCCGGATCCAAGCCGGAATTGAGTGTGACGCCGGCGGTGGTATGCGGCGCGATCACAACGCAGATACCGGCCTCCACGCCGCTCTCCGCCACCGCCGTCCGCACTTGCTCGCTGATATCCACCAAGGCCTCCCCCGCCGGACTGTCAAATTCTATCAATGTCATCATGTCAACTTGATTCCTGTTCGGTATGTATCGAGTACTCGCTGCGCCTCGGCCCGCGTCGGCGCATTCCGGCCCGCCCCCGCTTTCGCCACGCTGGCCGCCCCCATCGCGTTGCCGATTGTGCCACATTCCGCCGGAGAATACCCCTGCAATTCCGCCCAGATAAAAGCGGCGGCGAAGGCATCGCCCGCGCCAATCGTATCCACTACGTCAGCGCGGAATCCGGGACAAGCCAGGTCCAGCTCCCGCCCGAGCAAATGACAGCCGGCCGCGCCCCGTTTCAGCACGATGCGCAGATCGGGATAAACCTCCAGCAAACGCCGACAAGCGTCTATATCGCTCTCGCCGGCAGTCACAAAGCGGATCTCGTCGTCGGTGAGAATCAAGACATCGGCGGCGCGCAGCACCTCCTCCACACCCGCCTGCTCCAATTGACCCAGGAAGGGCCCCACATCAACGTAGAGCGGCGCCGCGTTCGACTCCATATAGCGCAACACAGCCGCCACGAGCGGTTTCAAGCGTTCCTCAACCAGCGTATAACCGGGGATGAAGACCGCGTTTGCCCCATCGAGTTGACCCGCGGCAGCCGCCGTGAACTCGATCGGCGGGCTCTCGCCATAATGCCCCAGGAAGACATGCGCCGGCCCCTGCCGATCGCTAAGCGAAATAACAGTCGTGGTCGTGCCCCCCGCTAGGACGAGCAGCGCCGATATATCAATGTCGGCTTCAGCCAGGATATCCAGCAGCATACGACCCTGAAGATCATCGCCGACCGTGCCTAGCGCGGCCGCCTCCAGGCCCAGCCCCCGCGCGGTCAGCAGCGTCGTGCAAGCGCCGCCCGGCTCAATCAGCAAGCCCGGCGACGTTTGATGCGCCTCCGACACGACTGGCAGCCGCACTTCCAGCAGCAGATCGACGACCAGGTCGCCAACGGTGACAAGACGTTTAGGCATCGCCACGGGATTTCAAGAGCAGCGCTTCCAAGCCGTCCGCAATCCCCCGCACATCATATTCGCGGAAGACCTCATCCGCTTCCAGCATAGCGATATCCTCAGCCGGTATCGCCTCATAGCCGGCGTACGCGCCCGCCATTGCGCAGGCGATCGCGCCGATGGTATCAGCATCGCCCGAGAGGTTCGCCGCCAAAATCGCCGTCTCCTTGGGGTCGCCATTCGCCATCGCCAGGATGCCAAAAGCCGCGCCTACCGTCTCCGGCACATTCAACGTCGCGCCCACTTCATCGTAGATTCGCCGCAAGCGACTCCGCCTGTCACCCCGGCCGCGAGCGATGTCCAGCGCCTGATCAATCTTGAATGACACCGAACAGCCGAACCAGCGCCGCCCGTGCTCGCGCCCCATTTCCGCGCCGCGCCGGCCCGCTGCAATCACATCCGCCAGCCCGACGCCATCGACCATCGCCACCGCCACCGCCGCTGAGACCGCCGCCGCGCCCGAGACCGCCGGCCCCGTGAAATGCGTCGGCATGCAGACTGTCACCGTATCCGCCACCGCCCCGGCGATATCGCCTGGATGCAAGACGCCGATCGGCGCGATGCGCATGGGCGCGCCGTTGGTATCGCCCCAGAGACCGGTCCTGCGCGGGTCCTCGCCCGCTTTCAGCGCGTTGACGCCACGCCGTGTGCTGGGACCGACATACGGCGAGTTGTCGCCATCAACCCGGTCGTACCAGGTCACCAGCCCGCTAACCGCCGCCGCCAGTGTGACACCGCCGGCTTCAATGACCGTCCGCGCGATCGAGAAGGCTTGCTCGGAATCATCAGTGATGCGCCCGGCCGGCAATCCGGCATGCACGATGTGGTCCTCCGGCGCGTCCTGCCAGCTATCCAGCCAGCCGAAGCAGCGCTCCGTATCTTCCGGATGCACCTGCGCCGGCATGGCGAAGGCATCGCCCAGCGCTTGTCCATAGAGGCAGCCGAGGATTTTGTTTTGCAGTTTGGTCATTTTAGATTCGTGTCAGCGAGTGCCTTGTATTGGTGGGTCAGACGGATTGTCCGGATTGTGCAGCACATTCAAGCAGCCGTCGGCATACAAGACTATGTTCATTTGCTTTTCTCTGTGCTCTCTGTGGTTATTCTCCCACCCCGCATCAACACTCGCCCGCCAATCATGTACCAAACCAACGCGCTCGCCGCCAACGCGATAACCAGCGCCGGCAGCGGCGTGAAGAAGAGCGCCAGGAAGAGCGTCAGATAAATCCCCAGCGACACAATCGTCACCGCCGCGCTCGCCTGCCAACGCTCCTGAATGCGAAAGATATCGGTGACGAAGGGCAAGCCAACCACGAAGAGCGCAATTGACGCCGCGCCGATAACCAGGCCGGCCGGAACGGCAGTCTCCGCCCCGCCGAAACCATTCGGCGCCGACAAGATCGCCCCGCCCGTCACCACGCCGATCACCGCGAACATCATCAGCAGCATATGCAAGATGCTGATGCGCTGGATCGAACTCCAGAAAGCGGCATCGAAGGCCGCCCCCGAGGCCGTGCGCATCTCGCTGACCCGCTGCGATATCCGCCGCTGCAAGGCATAAATCACCAAGGCCAGCACCGTCGCGAAGTAGGGTATCGATTGCGGCAGTTGCGACGGTATTTCCAGCGAGCCGATGCGGATGCCCAGCGCATCGAAGAAACCAAAAACCAGCGATGCCACCATCGTGCCCGCCGGTGTCCCGCCGCCGAGCGAAGGCGTGACCAGGGCGATGAAGCCGCGGCCAGCCGTCATATCGCGCTGGAAAAGCTGCAAGTAGCCCATGCCCATGTGGATGCCGCCCAAGCCGGCGAAGAAGCCGCTGATCAGCAGCGCGTAATAGCGGATCCGCTTGACGTTGATCCCCACCGATGCCGCCGCTTCCGGATTTTCCCCCACCGCGCGCAGGTGCATGCCAAATGGCATCCGATACAAAAAGAATGAGACCACGAAAACGCCGATGAAAGCGATCCAGGTCATGACGCTTTGGTTGTCAAACACATCAAAAAAGAAAGGTCCGATGAGCGGAATCTGATTGATGAACTCGGGCAGGCGAATGAAGGGCATCTGCAAGCTCGCCAAGGTGCTCGTGTTGCCCCGGTCCCCCGTCAATTCGAACATGATTGCCACTGTCGCCGACGAGCCGAAAATGTTCAGCGCGATGCCGGAGAGGAATAGATCGCCTTTCAGGTCCAGATGGAAGAGCGCCAAAACAAAAGACAGCAGCAGCGACACACAGACGCCCAGCAGCAAGCCCAGCCAGGGCCCCACGCTCACGCCCGCCTCGTAGCCGAACCAATCCTGCGAATAAGCGCTGACCACCACGCCGGTAAACGCGGAAGACAGCATCATGCCTTCCAAACCGATATTGAGCACACCGGCTTTTTCCGAGATCAACGCGCCCAGCGAGGGCAGCAGAATCGGCGTCGTCACCCGCAGGATCGCCGCCAGAAAGACCGCGCTGAAGATGCCGTCAATGACATTCTCAAACATCAGCGCCCTCCAGTGATTCCACCGTGTGCCCGGTCTCGTCGATATCCGCCCGTTTCTGCCGCGCCTGGAAGAAGGTCACCAGCGCCTCCGCCGTGATGAGCAAAATGATAATCGCCTGAATCATGCGCACGACCTCAAAGCTGACGTTGGCATCGCGCTCCATGAACTGCGCGCCCGCCCGCAAATATGCGTAGAGCAGGCCGGTAAACGGCACGACCAGCACATTCAAACGCGCCAGCAAAGCGACCACCACCCCTTCAAACGCCAGTGCGAAAGAAATGTTCAGAATCAACTGCCGGTGGATGCCATTCGCCAGGTGCATGCCCGCCAAACCGGCCACGATGCCGCCGATGGCCATCACGAGCATGATCGTCCGCTTCGAGTTGACGCCGCCATAATCGGCGAAGCGCAAGTTCGAGCCGATGATGCGAATCTCATAACCCAGCGGCGTGCGGCGGATCAGCAGCCAGGAGATGAAGACGACGACCGCCAGGATGAAGACGGCGATAGTGACTTGCGTGCTCTCCACAATGACCGGCAAGACGGCATTGTCCGTGAATTTCGACGACGCCACGTAGCCGGCGTCCGGCGGCTTGAGCTGAAAGTTCAGCACCATCTCAAAAAAGCGCGTGGCGATGACGTTGAGCATCAGCGTCGAGACCAGTTCGTTCGCGCCCAGATAAGCCTTTAAGGCGCCGGGTATCAACCCGTAGACGAAGCCAGCCGTGGCCGAAGCCAGGATAATGAAAGGAATAAGAATCACGCCGGGCACATGCGGCGAGTTCAGCGCGATAATGCCGCTGACCAGCGCCCCGAAATACAACTGCCCCTCCGCGCCCAAGCTGAATTGCTGCGCCCGGAAAACGATCGCGAAGGACATGCCGAGCAAGATCAACGTGATCGCGTCCTGGATCCAGACGCCCCAACGGTTGACGCGCTCAATCGGACCCAGCAGCAGCGCCTCGAAAGCCAGTTGCGATTGGCTCATCGCCTCCGCCAGGGCAGTGCCCGTCTCGACTTCTTCCGGCCGTGTGTAAAGCGTATACACGCCATCGGCCGGCAGCGCGAAGCCTTCGATCACCGCGTCCCGCACGCTGACCAAATCATCAAAGGTCTCCTCGACCTGCAATTCAGTCGCCGAAGTCGCCGCCGCCAAAACCGCGCCCGCCTCATCGCGCAACTCCACCAGCACATTCACATCCGAACGGCGGTTCTTGGCATAAGCCAGCAGGGACACCACATCGCCCTCGCTGCCGGCGAAGGTCCAGGCGACCTCGCTTACCGGCGCCACCACATTCGGCTTGTTGAACTCGCCGCCGCGCCGTTTGTTGTATTCGAGATCGACATCGTCGTTCTCAACCGGCTCGGCTTCCGATACCACCTGCGCGCGGAACTCGCCGCGGGTGAAACGATCGGCCGAATCCAGATTGAAGATGAAGGTCACCAGAAAGCCGAGCAGCAGCGCCACGATCACCGTCAGCAAAACGCGAATCGCCTGCCGCTTCAGCTCCACCACAAACAGCAAGATGCAGCCGCCCACCAGCACATTCACCAGCAGGATATTCTGCCAGGTCGCCGTGCCGGTCATCTTCTCCATTGAGCCGTCAAAGAGGGTGTTGGTGACGAAAAGCGTCACAACGATACCGGCGAGGGCGCCTATGATCAAGAGCAAGTGCTTGCGCCAGAACGAGGCACTCGCGGCCGGCGCCCCGGGACCAGACTTCTGCTTGGCTGTCATGCGTACTGCTCCATTTCTTCCGCCGCTTGACGCTCGGCGCCCAGCATATAATAACCGATCCGCTCTTCGGTCAGGCTCTCGTCATTCGGGAAGATACCCACGATCTCGCCCTCATACATCACCATGATGCGGTCGGAAAGCTTCATCACTTCCTGCAAATCCGCCGAGATCAGCAGGATCGCCAAACCCCGCGTCCGTTGATCGACCAATTCCTGATGAATAAATTCGATAGCGCCGATGTCGACGCCCCGCGTCGGCTGCGCCGCGATCAACAGCTTCGGCGATGATGACAATTCCCGCGCCACCACCACCTTCTGCATATTGCCGCCCGAAAGCGCGCTGACCGGGATGGCGCCATCCGGCGCGATGATATTGAACTCGCGGATGAGGTTCTGCCCATTCTCCACAATCGCGTTGATATCCAGCAGACCGCGCCGCGTAAAAGGCTCGCGATAATAGCGATCAATGATCAGGTTGTCGTCGATGGACGACCATACGGCCACCCCGTTGGTCAAGCGGTCTTCCGGGATATGCGCCACTTGATGCTCCCGCACCGAGCGCGGCCCGCGTCCCAAAATCTGCTCGTCGTTGATAAAGGCCTCGCCGGTGGTGGGCGGGCGCAAGCCGGTCAGCACCTCGGCCAGCTCGGTTTGGCCGTTGCCTTCAACGCCGGCGATGCCCAGGATTTCATGCTCGTAAACGCGGAAGCTGACGTGCTTCAGCAGTTGATGGCCGCTGTCGTCGGCGTAGGTCAAGCCCAGTACATCCAGCACGGAATTGCCGCGCTGCACCGCCGGGCGGTCCACCTGCATAAAAACTTCGCGCCCGACCATCATGCGCGCCAATTCCCGCTCGTCCGTCTCGGCTGTATTCACCGTGCCGATCTTGCGCGCATCCCGCATCACCGTCACCCGGTCGGAAATCTCGATCACTTCCTTGAGCTTGTGCGTGATGAAGACGACAGTCTTGCCGCCATCCACCAAGCTGCGGATCGCCGCGAAGAGATCTTGCGTCTCGCTCGGCGTCAGCACCGCCGTCGGCTCATCGAGGATGAGAATCTCCGCCCCGCGATACAGCGCCTTCAGGATCTCCACCCGCTGCCGCATGCCCACCGGGATATCGGCGATCCGCGCGTTGGGGTTCACCGACAAACCGTATTCTTTTGAGAGCGCTTCGGTATCTGCGACCGCCTGCGCGAAGTCAATGCGGACGCCCTGCTTCGTCTCGCGGTTGAGGATGATGTTCTGCGCCACCGTGAAAGAATCCACCAGCATGAAATTCTGATGCACCATGCCGATGCCCAGCTCAATGGCGTCTTGCGGATTGCCGATCTCGACCTCGTCGCCGCGGATCGCAACCGTGCCGGAAGTCGGCTGCTCCAGGCCGTACAGGATCTTCATCAAGGTGGACTTGCCGGCGCCGTTCTCGCCGACCAGCGCGTGAATCTCGCCCTGATCCACCGAGAAGTCGATATCGTCATTGGCATGTACGCCGTTGGGATAAATCTTGTGAATTGCCTGCGTTTCGATTATTGGCATAGTTATCTCACCACAGCTCGACCGCCTTGCGCTTGTCTGCTAAAGACTGTATTGCTCATCGTCTTTGACAAAATCGAATTCCTCAACCGACGGGATACGAAAAGAAAAACTTGTCGCGCCTTGTCTGTTCGATACTGCGAAATCGCCGCGATTGATAATGTCCATGCCAGCTAAGACGTCGGTGTCCATAAGTTCGCCCAATACTACTGCTACATCTGGAAAGTGGAAATTGCTGAACAACACCAGATTCACGAAATAGAACGGTACCTCAGCTGTAGTTCCTTGGACATGATGTACATTCGTGTATCCGCCAGTTTTGAGGCCGAGCTCAGCGACAACTCGGCTGGTTATCATGCTGTTAGTAGCCCCGTGTCCCATAGTGCGTTGAACTGCCGGCGCGGTGGTTGCGCCGTCTCGCTTTCCGGCGCCCAGGCCTCATAAACCGCACAGGGAGAAACAAGCCTGTTTTGCGTCGCGCTAGACTTTACTGTGAAGCTGTATCGCGCTGTATTCATTTGCACGATACCGGCACTATGCCGGGCGTACTTATAATAGCGGCAAGAGCCTCGGGATCTTTACTCAGTGGTTGCATAAGCACCGTGCCATATTCATGGTCCGCGTACAGAGCGTTTGCGGCTTGCCTGTAATCGGCGAATATCCCGAGCACTTCTTTTCCCTTAATGGCAACGAGTTTGCCATCGTGCTCCTGCGCCAGTTCCCGCTGGATACTGAGGAAATACCTGTATTCCTTCATTAACGGCTTCTTCATCAGAACACCCTCTGCGCTGCCCATACACCTTTGACTTTAACACATATCCAACATCCTATGCGCCCTTCCTAACATCGACCATGCCACAACAAAATACGTAGGGGCGACTACGATGAGCCGCCCGTACACACTAGTCAAATCACACACGACCTTATGATGTAGGGGCGACTTATCAAGTCGCCCGCAACCGCAGTTTAAGCAGACCTACATATCGTCCATCATCAAGTCGTCGATCGTCATGCCCGCCGTCGGCATATCGGCGCAAGCCGTGCCCACCGCCGCCATCATATCCTCGCTGGTGAAGACGGTTTGAACTTCAATGTCGCCATTAACCACAGCCGCTTCCGCCGCCTCTACCATCGCCTTGATGTCATCCGATGTCGCCGCATCGTAGAACTCGTTCTTGGCCAGACCGACCCCGCCTTCGGGGATGCCCAGGCTCTCGGACGAGCCGTAGGGCAACTCGCCTTCGAGGTGCAGCGTCACCGCGCGGAAGATCGAATTATCGACATTCTTCATCATGCTGGTCAAAATGCGCTCGGCTTGGTCCGGATCCGTCTCAGCCACGATGACCGCCTGATCCGAGTCGACGCCGATGGCGAAATGACCCTGTTCCTGCGCCGCTTCAAAGACGCCAACGCCCGTGCCGCCAGCGACCTGGAAGACGATATCCGCGCCCTGCTCATACATCGCCAGCGTGATCTCTTTGCCGCGCGCCGGATCATTCCAACTGCCGGCATATTGCACGATGCTCACCGACTCCGGGTTAACCAGGCAAGCGCCCTGCTCATAACCGACGATGAAGTCGTCGATGACCGGAATCTGCTGCCCGCCGACCGAGCCTATGATCGGGTCGTCATTGGTGCCTTCCATCATGCTCGTGGTGACCGCCGCCGCATATACCCCCGCCAGGAAACTGCCCTGGTTCTGCGCGTAAGTCATCGAATAGACGTTGGAGCAAGCATCCACGCAGACATCCGGATTGTCATAGGGCATCGGCGCGTCATAGAACATGAACAACTTGTCCGGATAGTTATGTGCGTTGGCCGCCAGGAAGTCAATCATCTGGAAAGTGCCGGCGATCAAGATGTCGTAAGAATCTGTATCCGCCATCACATCCAGCAAACCCGGTTCCCAATTGGCCGGGTCGATGCCCAACTCGACCGTGTCGATATCAATATCGTATTCATCGGCGATCGCGTCCATGCCGCGCTGAGCGCTATCAAAGAAGGACTTGTCGCCCAGCGTCCCGTTGATCACGGATACCACCTTCAGCGCCTCATCCTGGGCGACAGCAGTAAACGCCAGCAAGAAGACGAGCATCACTGCGAGTACAAAACCTAGCTTATTCATTTGAATCCTCCGCTTAAATTGAGTCGAATCAGATGCAATTCCGATGGCGATAGTATACCCACGCCGCAACGATTCGGCAAAACCTTCCTCTGTGCCCTCTGCGGTGAAATAAACACAATGAACTTGGTGGCTAGCTTTTGACAGTGCCCAACCCCAACCGCAAACCCGCCAGCGCCTCCCCCGTCGCCAGCGCCGCCTCCAGCGCCGGCCCATCCGGGAAGACATACCAGCGAATCTCCAACTGCAAGTCTGCCGTCCCCGCCGCGTCCGCCGGTAACTGCAAGACATAGTCATCCCGGTAATCCACATTCAGATCCATCCAGGGGTGCGGCATCGTGCCCCAGCCGGGCCAGGTCTCGAAACTCGTGACTGCTTGGCCGGCCTCATCCAGCAAGCTCAATACCAGCGCGTAAGCCAGCGGCGAATGAGCCCGCGAGCGCCAGTAAAATGTGACCGGGATCCCCTCGCCCGCCTTCCAGCGCCGTCGCTCAGGCAACTCATAACCGCTCAGGCGCATATCCTTCCATTGCACATCGGCGACCGTCGCCGACTCGGGCAAGGCCTCCACCACCGGCGGATGATCGTAATTCGGAATGATGTACAGAAACGGCGCCAACAAACTGAAAGTCAATAGCGGCAAAGCCACCGCCAGTGGCGGAATGCGCAGCGCTCTCAAGCCCAGCGCCAACAACAGGCTCGCCGAAGTAATATACGGGAAGAGCAGCCGCCCCGTGCTCGCCCAGGTCTGCATGCTCCACCACACCAGCATCCCCGCCCCCAACGCCAGCATGATAAAGAGAAAGCCGAACCCCTCTAATAAGCCCCCTCTGCGCCTCTGTGCTGAATCCCCCCGTACAGTCTTCGCGATGAAGACCGCCAACCCGCCCCCGGCAATCAATGTCAGCCCATCCATGACGCGATAAAAAACTTCATCAGCGACGATATTAAAAGCGCCGAAGACCGCCCAATAACTGACCCGCAAACCCTCGAACTCCTCCAGGAAAAGCCGCCCGGGCGAGATCGAGCGCCGCCCGAAATTATCCAGCATGGTCGCCGTGCCCAGGAGATCGCCGTAAAGCTGCAAGTTGCGGACATACCACCAGCCCGCGATGACCAGCGTGAAGCCGATGGCTGCGCCGCACAGAATCCCAAAGCCGCGCCAATCGCGTCCGCGATAGAGAACCCAAAGGGCCGCCAACCCCAGGACCGCGCCGACCACCAATCCGCTCAGCTTCGTCAACGCCGCCAGCGCAATCAGCAGCGCCAGCGACAAACTGCGCCGCCTCCGGAAGCCATCCCGCAGCATCGCCAGCATCTGCCAAGCCATCAGCGCCGCCAACATGTTGACCAGGTTGTCATTGCTCACCGACGCGCTGATAAAAAGAAACTGCGGATTAAAAGCCGTCAGCGCCCCCGCCAGCAGCCAAATTCCCGGCTGGCCCGGCGCCACTGTTCGCGCCGACTGCGCCACCGCCCCCACAGTGACCGCGCCCATGCCCAATCCCAGCAGGCGAATTACATACAGCGCCAGCGATGAGCCTCTTAAATCGGGTGGATATACCTGCTCGTAGATGACCAGATTCTTGTTGCCCAAGCGCAATGGATCACCGACCACGATGAAGGGACTCGGCAAGTAGCGCGCCTCAAAGTCAGATGTGTCGAAAGCCTTCCAGACCGCCGCCATCAGCAGGTAATAGAGCGGCGGCTGACTCGCTTCCTGGCCGTACAAATTCTCGTGCTCCGCCGATTGTAGCGGCAACTCGCCCCGCTCCGCGATCCACTTGACCATGCCCACATGCTGGACAGTATCCGATGCCTCGAAGTTCGGCGCGGCGTACCAATAAAGCAAGCCGACCAAGAAAAACGCGGCCGGCAAGAGCCATTGCAGCGGAACACGCTCAAGCGCAATACGTTGACGCAAAATGGTGATCTCTCGCTTCGTCAATGCCGACTGTCATTCTAGCACGGCAAACCTCTGTGCCCTCAGTGCCTCTGTGGTGGCAATCTTTGTGTTCTTCCTGTCTTTGCGGTTATAGTATTTGCAGTTCTCGCCTCAAACGAAAGCGCTTTTCCTATGAAACTCATTATTGATACGGACGCCGGCGTCGATGACGCCCAAGCCATCATGCTCGCCCTCAGCGACCCGGCCGTCGATGTCCTCGCCATCACCACCTTGACCGGCAACGTGCACATCCGGCAAGTCAATCCCAACGTCCTGACCATCCTCGAAATCATGAACCGCGATGTGCCCGTCTACGCCGGCATCGACCGTCCGCTGATCCAGCCATGGGAAGATGCCGCCGAGTTCCATGGCGGCGACGGCTTGGGGAATTTCCGCGACCGCCCCCCTTTGACCCGCGCCCTCGCAGACGAGCACGCCGTCCCCGCCTTGCTCCGCCTCTCCCGCGAATACGACGGCGAACTGACCCTCATCGCCCTCGGTCCCCTGACAAATATCGCCGCCGCTGTCCGTCTCGATCCAGGCTTCCCCGGCCGCATCAAGCAATTCGTCTTCATGGGCGGGACCATCGCCGCACAGGGCAACACGCCCATCGTCACCGCCGAATACAATATCTACACCGATCCTGAAGCGGCCTTTATCACGCTCGCCGCCTTCCCCGATGCCACCATGCTCAGTTGGGAGACCACCTTGGCCCACGGCTTCTCCTGGGGCAAGTTCAACCGCCTCTGCCAGATAGAGACGGTCAACGGACGCTTCTTCACACAGATCTCACAAGGAACCGCCAAGCGCCTGCGAGACACCTACTTCCGCCCCGCCTACCTGCTGCCTGATCCGCTGGCCATGGCCATCACCCTGCAACCTGACCTCATCCAACAATCCGGCAAATACTTCGTCACCATCGAACTCAACGGCAACCGCACCCGCGGCCAGACCGTCATCGACTACAGCGGCATCAGCGGCGAGGCGCCCAACGTCAACATCGTCCAAAGCCTTGACACCGACGGCGTCTACGACCTCTTCACCAATGCCCTCTCGCAATCTTGACCTAATTCTCTGTGCTCTCTGTGCCTCTGTGGTGAATTAACCCGTGACAACCGCGCGAATCCAAAACCTGCTATCCCAAATCAGAGCCGACCCGGCCACCGCCCCCTCCTCCATCACCGCCCGCCTGTCGCGCCTCCTCGCCGCCCCCGCCCCCGCCAACAGTTGCCTCCTGCCCGGCACAGTCGGCGATATCATCCGCGACCTCGCCGCCGAACTGAACCTGCCCTGCGCGCCCATCGGCTCAACCGGCAACCTCGGCATTGAACTCGGCGACCCGGCCGCGCCACTCGACCTGCTCATAACCGCCCACATGGACCGCCCCTGCTTCCGCGTCCTCAACCTGCCCGAAGCGACCCTCTATCCCCTCTGCGCCATCCGCGTGCCGACCTCGGAATCAAACCCGATCTATGGCTGCGATGGCATCGCCCTGCGCTACATCGACGACCGCGTCGCCATCGCCGCCCGCGGAAAGCTGCGCTTCACTGAAGACGGCACAGACCATCGTATCAGCTTCCACGCCGACTCCGGCAACCTGCAATGGGGCGACACTATCATGATGCGCGCCACGCCAAAAGTCAGCGACGGCCTGATCATCGGCACGGGCCTGGACAATGCCATCGGCGTCCTGCTCGCCCTCCTCACCGCCCACACGCTCAAGCAATACGCCCGCGGCGGGCTCGCTGGCCGTAAAATCATCTTCGCTTTCACTGACCAGGAAGAGGGACCGCCAATCGGCCTCTTCGGTCAAGGCGCGGCACGCCTGGCCCAGTCCCTGCCGCCGCCGCGCCTCGGCTTCATCAACATTGACGGCCACAACAACAACGACGCCACCAGTCATGTACTCGGCGTCGGCGCGTCACATGCCTTCGTTTCCGGCGCTGGACGCGGCTCGGTCGTGCCGATGGATTATCAAGCTCTCGCGGAATCCCTCGCGGAAACCGTCAACCAAGCCCGCCCGGGCACCGTCCGCCTCAACCACAGTTACGTCTCCCGCAGCGACGACATGCTGCTCGCGGTTTGGTCGCGTCCCCTCGGCTTGACCGGCGTCATCGTCGCAAACGCGCACACGACCGAAGAGACCGCTGCCCTGTCCGACATCGTCTCCGCCGCCCACTGGATCCCCGCTTTCATCTCCGCAGTCATATAAGACATATAAGACTTGTAGGAGCCACTCGTACACGCATTTTAAGTGGATGGGTTATTCTGCCCCGTATGATTCCCGCGCCAATGCCGTTACAATCTACCGAGTTGTTTTGAAGGCAGTGCGAAGGCCAGTCCATGCAAATTGACGAGATGCTGCGCGACTTGCAGGCCACTATCGGGCGCGAACAAGCCGCGGCCGACCGCATGACGCGGGTGCTCTACAGCACCGACGCCAGCAATTATCAGATCATGCCGCTGGCGGTGACCTACCCGCGCGACGCCGATGACGTGGTCGCAGTGCACGAGGTGGCGCGCAAATTTGGCGTACCGGTCTTGCCGCGTGGCGGCGGCAGCGCGCTGGCGGGTCAAGCTGTTGGCGAAGCGATCATCATGGATTTCACCCGGCACATGCGCCGCGTCCGGGCGGTGAATGCCGAGGCGCGCAGTGTCGATGTCGAACCGGGCTTGGTCCTGGGCGCGCTGAACGCGCAACTGGCGGGCCTGGACTTGATGTTCGGTCCCGATCCGGCCAGCGCCGAGCGAGCTGCCATCGGCGGAGTCATCGGCAATAACGCCACCGGCGCGCACAGCATTCGTTACGGCATGACGGCCGACCACGTCGCGCGCTTGCAAGTCGTGCTGGCGAATGGCGAACTGGTCTGGCTGGATCAATCGACTGTCGAGCTGGATCGCATCCGCGGCATTGTCGGCGATCTGGCCGCAGAGCATGCTACGCAGATCCAAGCTCGTTATCCCAAAACCTGGCGCACGGTCGCCGGTTACGCGCTGGACAAAATCAACCCCGAGGACGTGAATCTGAACTGGCTGCTTTGCGGCTCGGAAGGCACGCTGGCGACGGTGGTGCGGGCCGAGTTGCAACTGGTCGAACGCCCGAAGGTCGAGCGCAAGCGGCTGGCGCTGGTACATTTCGATACCCTGCGCGCTTCGCTGGAAGCGACGCCGCGCATTCTGGAACTGGCGCCGGCCGCGATCGAGTTGATGGACAAGTTTCTGCTGGATAAGACCCGCGCCGCCGCCGGTTATCGCGATCGCCTGACCTTCGTCGACGGCGATCCCGAGGCGATTCTGGTGGTGGAATTCGTCGGCTCGGAGCGGGAGCTAGACGCGAAGGTCGCCGACCTGAAAACGCATCTGGGACGGCTGGGATTCCGCGGGGCGGTCACCGTAGCCGAGACGGCGCGACAGCAAGACGATGTCTGGACCGTGCGCAAAGCCGGGCTGGGCTTGATGATGAGCGAACGCAGCGAAGCCAAGCCGGTCTCCTTCATCGAGGACGGCGCCGTGCCGGTTGAGCATCTGGCGGATTACATATCCGATGTCGAGCGTATCATCTATGACAATGACACAACCTACGCGATTTATGCGCACGCCAGCGCCGGCTGCCTGCACATCCGTCCGCTGATCAATCTCAAGACGCTGAAAGGGCGCGGGCAGTATCGCGCGATTGCCGATGGCGTGGCGCAGACGGTGCTCAAATATCGCGGCACGATCACCGGCGAGCATGGTCAGGGTCTGGTGCGCGGCGAATTCACCGAGGCGCTCTTCGGCGCGGAACTGATGGATGCTTTTCGGGCAGTCAAGCGCGCCTTTGATCCGGATAATATGATGAATCCGGGCAAGATCATCGACTCGCCGCCAATGGACAGCGCCGACTTGCTGCGCTATTCGCCCGGCTACGAGGTGATCGACTTGAGGACGCGCTACGATTGGACGGCGGATAACGGCTTTGCCGGCGCGGTGGAGATGTGCAACGGCGCGGGCGTCTGCCGCAAAGAGGGCGTCGGCACGATGTGTCCTTCCTATCAGGCGACGCTGGACGAGGCGCACTCGACTCGCGGGCGGGCGAATGCCTTGCGGGCGGCCATTAGCGGCGCGCTGCCCGATGACTTGGGTGATCCGGCGGTCAAGGCCGTGCTCGATCTTTGCCTCGGCTGCAAGGCTTGCGCGGGGGAATGCCCCTCCGCGGTGGATGTCGCCAAGCTCAAGAGCGAATTTCTGGCGACCTGGCATGACCGCCATGGGGTCGACCTGGCGACGCGCGTCTTCGGCAATATCCACCGGCTGAATCAGTTGGCGGGGAGGGCGCCCCGGCTCAGCAATCTTGTGATGAATCATTCGCTGGGCAAATGGGGCGCGGCGCAGCTTGGCATCCCGACCGATCGCCCCTTGCCCAAGTTTGCCGAGCGGCGCTTCTCCTCCGATTCTTATCCCGTTCACGCGCAGCCGGACGCCATCTTGATCGTCGATACCTTCACCGAATGGAATCATCCCGAGCTGGGGCGAGCGGCAATGGCTTTGGCGGCGCGGCTTGGTCTGCGCGTCAATGCGCGGCGCTTGCCCGGCGGCTGCTGCGGCCGGCCCGCCATAAGCAAGGGCTTGCTCGATAGCGCAAAGTTGATGGCGACCGAAAATGTACAGGCTTTGTCTCGCGCCGGCGGCGATACGCCCCTGCTTTTCCTCGAGCCAAGCTGCCTCAGCGCCTTCGTCGATGATTATCTCACGCTGGTGGACTCAGGCGCGCGAGAAGCGGCGCGCTTGCTGGCGGAACGTTGCGTGAGCGCTGAAGCTTTTTTTGCTGATCCGCTGGCGGCGCGGGGGCAAACACTCGCTTGGCAGTTGGATTCGCCGCGGATATTATTGCATGGACATTGCCATCAGAAGGCGCTTTGGGGCACGGCGGCTACGCTGCGTATGCTGCGGGCGATCCCGGGCGCTGATGTGCAGGAGTTGAATACCGGCTGCTGCGGCGTGGCGGGCAGCTTCGGCTATGAGCACTACGAGCTGAGCATGAAGATCGCCGAAGACCGCTTGCTGCCGGCAATTCGTGAGAATGCCGACGCCATCATTGCCGCGCCGGGCACCTCGTGTCGGGCGCAAATCCACGACGCGGGTTACGCCGCGCGGCATCCCATCGAGATCCTGCTTGACGCGCTAATTTAATGACTGACGCACTCAGGCGCCGGGAGCCGGCAAGGGCGACCCGGTGGTCAAACTTTGATAGTTTTCTTCACAGGTCTTATGGAACAAGTCTGCCAGTGAAAGATCCGCCAAAGCGGCCATCTCTTCGATATCCATTTCCACAAGTTCCGCCACGCCGCGCCCGTAGGCCGGGTCGGCGCGGTAGAAATGCGCTAGTTGCCGCGCTTTGATGCGATCTGGCACGCCAGCCATCGCCTCGGCGATATTGCGGAAAAGCTGCGCCTTTTGCCCCGCGCTCATCAGGCGGAACAGATTGCCCGGCTGGGTATAATCGTCATTGCCTTCGCGGTGGTCATATCGGTCGGCGTCGCCGGAAACCTTGAGCGGCGGCTCGTTGTAACGCTGGTCTTCGGCAGGACCGCCCATGCTGTTCGGCTCGTAATTGACAGCGCCGCCATTGTTGCCGTCAAAGCGCAGTTTGCCATCTCGGTGATAAGTATGCACCGGACATTGGGGTTTGTTAGCTGGCAACGCCGCATAATTGACGCCAATGCGATAGCGGTGCGCGTCGGCGTAAGACATGATCCGCGCCTGTAGCATCTTGTCCGGCGAGAAGCTGATGCCGGGCACAATGTTGGATGGCTCGAAGGCGGCTTGCTCAATGTCAGCGAAGTAATTTTCCGGATTGCGATTGAGTTCCATGATGCCGATTTCGATCAAGGGATAATCGCCGTGCGGCCAGACTTTGGTGAGATCGAAAGGATTGATGTGGTAGGTTTCCGCTTCTTGTTCCGGCATAATCTGAACGCAGACGCGCCACTTGGGATAATCGCCTTTTTCGATGGCTTCAAACAGATCGCGCTGGGAACTTTCGCGGTCTGCCCCGACGATGTCGGCCGCTTGCGCGTTCGTCCAGGTCTTGATGCCCTGCATGGTCTTGAAGTGAAACTTGATCCAAAAACGCTCATCATCCGCATTGATGAAACTGTAGGTGTGGCTGCTGTAGCCGTTTACGAAGCGATAGCCTTGCGGCAGACCGCGATCGCTCATTAGGATAGTGACTTGATGCAGGCTCTCGGGCGAGAGCGACCAGAAATCCCACATGGCGGTGCTGGAGCGCATGTTGGTTTTGGGATCGCGCTTCTGCGTATGAATAAAGTCGCCGAATTTATAAGGATCGCGCACGAAGAAAACCGGCGTGTTATTGCCGACCATGTCCCAGTTGCCTTCGTCAGTGTAGAACTTCACGGCGAATCCGCGGACATCGCGTTCGGCATCGGCCGCGCCGCGCTCGCCCGCGACGGTTGAAAAGCGGAGGAGGCAGTCCGTTTGCTTGCCAATTTCCGAGAAGACAGCCGCTTTGCTGTATCGTGTGATGTCATTGGTCACGGTGAATGTACCATAGGCGCCGGAGCCTTTCGCGTGGACAACTCTTTCCGGCACGCGCTCTCGGTTGAAGGTCGCCATCTTCTCCAGCAACTGATAATCCTGCATGAGGAGCGGACCGCGACGCCCAGCCGTCAGCGAGTTTTGATTGTCCCCTATAGGAGCGCCATGAGCGGTTGTCAATTGCTTGCGTTCAGTCATTCTTATCCCCTTTGCAAATTGACGTATCAAAACCAATCTCTACAAATAGTCTACAGAAGTTGGATTGCCGTGTCCAGCGACGCGGCAATCGCGAATCGACTCTTTGCTATTGGAAAATCACTGGACTATCTTTCTGTTTGTGGCACACTAATCCTGGTCTCAAATAGCATTGAATGGATCTTGTCTGTAAATGCCTGATATCAAACTCGTCGAATTGACATCCATAAGCGAGTTTCTGGCGCTGAGAGCAATCCGGGTCAAGCCAAGACAGCGGCGCTTCACCAGAAACGTAGTCCTCACGTGGATGCAAACGCGGCATCCGGCCGTAACCACCTACTCCATCTACCACGATGGGCAGTTGATCGGCTACGTGATGTTGATCCACGCGGAGAATCCCACGCAGTGGATTATCGAGCGGCTTACGATTGATCGCGATTATCAGCGTCAAGGGCATGGCTACGCGGTCTGCGATCGTCTCATTGACATGATCCATGAATTTGAGAACAGCGAAATGGTGATCGCGCGTTACGCGCCGGAAAATATCGCCGGGCGCAAGCTCTTCGAGAAACTTGGGTTCGTGCAGCGCGAGGAGATGTTCCGCGGCCGCCATGTCGCACTGCTGGAATTTGAGTTCGAAGAAGACGAGGACGCTGTGGACGAGCCGGGCGACGAGGATGAAATTGAGTTGGACTCGGACGCGCCCGAAGATGAAGACGACAGCGACAGGAGCGAGTGACCTTGTCGCAGCAAGTTGAGACGCCGCCCCTCCTGCCCGAAGGGATTCGCCGCCGCCTCGAGCCTTTAATGCTGGTCGCCAAGAAAGTCCGCGTCGGCGCGATCAAAGGCGATCGCCGCTCAATCAAACGCGGGACGAGCATCGAATTCGCCGATTACCGCAACTACGTCGCCGGTGATGACCTGCGCCAACTGGACTGGAATATCTACGCCCGCCTCGAGCGCCCATATATCAAGCTGCTGGAAGATGAAGAAGACCTGGCGGCACATCTGATCTTCGATGCCTCGGCCAGTATGGACTTCCCGCCCGAGGGCGAGCCGGAGCAGCACAAGCTGCTCTATGCCAAGCGCATCATCGCCGGGCTGGCTTATGTCTCGCTGACGAGCGGCGATCGCCTCACGCTGACGGCGATCAACGACCGGCGCCTGGCGACTTTTGGTCCGGCGCGTGGCCGGGCGCAGATCATCCCTATGCTGCGCTTCGTCAGCGATATCGCCGCCGACGGCATCACCGATCTGGACAGCGCCTTAAGCGACTACGCCATCAGGGCGCGCCGCCCCGGCTTGACCATTATCGTCAGCGATATGTTTTCGCTTGAGGGCGCTTATCTCGATGGCTTAAACGCCTTGCTGAGCCGCGGGCATGAGGTGGCCTTCGCGCATGTGCTGGCGCCGGAAGAAGTGCGGCCGCCGGTGGCGGGCGATCTCAGCCTGGTCGACGTCGAAACGGAATTGCAGCAAGAGGTGACCGTAGACGGGGCGATGTTGGGCCTATATCAGCAGCGGCTGGCGGCCTGGCGCGCGGATATACGCGAGGAATGCCTGCGCCGTGGCGCGCACTATTTCCCGCTGGAGACGGATGCGCCCTGGGAGCGGCTCATCCTGTCGGATATGCGGCGAGCGGGTTTGGTCAAGTAGCGGCGGCGCTGGCGGGCTTGATTGTGTCTTGGGGATACGGCGCATCCAGGTCATAAAAGCCGGTGAGCATGGCGATAAGGTCTATGTTTTCGTCCAATTCGTCCCAGCGCAATTCCAGTCCCTCGCATTTGTAATTCTGTCGCTGTTTGTCGGTGGCTTGAGCCAACCTAGGAGAAAAGCGCATTGGCAGGAAAAGGAGGCGATCGTCTGCCAGGTCGACTATGAGGTGGTCATCTGTGAAGCGTAGGGCTCGTGGAATGTTGCGTGTATCATGCACGAAGGGAACACCCTCCATGCCGCCGCTCGTGCGCTTCTCGCCACCATCCAGGTATACGCAGGTTCTGGGCACATGGGGTTTGGGGCGAAACTCCCGTTCGTAAACTGGCACGATGTACATGCCAGTTAGCATGGCGATCATGTCAATACCATCGTCGACATCATGCCAATAAACGCTTGAGCTGTAGCTGATGTAGTTCTGCCGCTGTTGGTCAGCGGCGCTTTGAATAGGTGGGAACCAGTTAAGAGGGACGCCCATCATGCGGCCGTCAGCCAAGTTGACCATGACGTGCTCCTTGGTGAAACGAACTGCGCGCGCATGACAACGTTCGTCGTGAATGATGGGCCACTCATCTATGTAGCTAGTACTCTTCTTCATGCGCTTTGCAGCCTTTCATTCACCATGAAGCCTTGTCCACTCGCGCAGCAATAGCGCGTGATGCTCTTCTAGTAGCGTCCGTATCCGTCGTGTCTCGCGATTATTGAAACCGCCGTTGTCAACAATGCGAATGGGAAGCAACTCCGCTTTCAGCTGTTTCCCTCCACGAAAGACGTGGACATGCGCTGGTCCGTGCTCGTTCGTATGAATGACAACATCGTATCCGTACCGCTGTCGATGCAGAATCGTAACCATAGCTTCGCGCAACTCTAGTATAGACCGTCAGATTTTACGTTGTCAAAACCTAACTCGAATCTCACATCGCCGCCAAGCCGCCATCCAACACCAGCGCATGACCCGTGACGAAAGACGCAGCATCGGAGCAGAGCCAGACCACCGCCTCGGCAATCTCCTCCGGCTGGCCCAACCGACCCATCGGGATCGCCCGGGTCATGATCGACGCCATCGCCGGATTGCCTTGAATCGCGCCTTGCACCATCGCAGTATCGATGTAAGCGGGGCAGACGGCGTTGACGCGGATGCCGCTCTTGGCGTAATCCAGCGCCGCCGACTTGGTAATGCCGATCACCGCGTGTTTGCTGGCGGTATAATCGGCTGCTTTCGGCGCGCCGATCAAACCGGCGACCGACGCGATATTGACGATGGCGCCGCCACCCGGCAGCATCTGATTGAGCTCGGCTTTCATGCAGCGCCAGACGCCGCGCAGGTTGACATCCAGCACGCGTTCGAACATCTCGTCATCGGCTTCGTGCAGGCGTTGGAAGAAATAGCCGGAGATGCCGGCGTTGTTGACCGCCGCGTCCAGCCCGCCGAAAGCGTCGACCGTCGCCTCCACCAGCGCTGATACATCTTCCACCCGTGTCACATCGCAAGTCACGGAGATGGCGCGGCCGCCTTCGTCAATGATGCGCCGGGCCGTTGCCTGCGCGCCTTCGCTGTTGATATCCGAGACACAGACCGCGGCCCCCTCTCGCGCCAATGCCAGCGCGCTCGCTCGTCCGATGCCCGCCGCGGCGCCTGTCACCAAAGCGACCTTGCCTTCAAGTTTTGACATGTCCCGCTCCTCGTCTTGATCCCTATGCCACGGACGCTATGGTACATTAGCGGCTGCGCATGGGAAGTCATAAGTGGGGGCCGGGACCCGGCGGGTCGCGCCTATATGCCTTGGATTTAGCGACGCTGGCAGGGCGGAGCGGGTTATTGACCTGTGCTATAATTTCAGGCGCAGGTTGTTTGCGGGAGCTAGCCTCATGATTCAGGATCCGATTCTGCTCAACGACTGGCACGCGGTGCTGCCGGTGGCGCAACTGGAAGCGGCCAACAATGTGATCGGCGCTCGCGTCCTGGGCGAGGACATTGTCATCTGGCGCGCCGGCTCGGAAATCCGCGCCTGGAAAGACCTCTGCGTGCATCGCGGCACGCGCTTGTCGCTGGGCGAGGTTCTGCCCGATGACACCCTGCAATGCCCCTATCATGGCTGGACCTATGACGCCGCCGGGCAATGCGTCAATATCCCGGCGCATCCGGAGCAGCGGCCGCCGACCAAAGCGCGCGCCTTCGCCTATCACGCGGCCGTCGCTTACGACATGGTTTGGGTTTGCCTGGGCCAGCCGGCCAATGACATTCCCAACTTCGAAGAATGGGAAGACGATTCTTATCGCAAGATACTCTGCGGCGCCTACGAATTTCAGGCGGCCGGCCCGCGCATGGTGGAGAACTTTCTCGACGTGGCGCATTTTCCTTTTGTGCACGAGAACATCCTGGGCACGCAAGAGCGTCCGGAGATACCCGATTACGATGTCGTCACGGACGAGCGCGGCATCACCGCCTCCGATATCCGAGTCTTTCAGCCCAATCCCGATGGCTCGCATATCCCCAATTGGGTGACCTACACCTATAAAGTCTACCGGCCGCTGGTGGCTTACTTCCGCAAGGAAGCGCAAGAGAAATTCGCGATTCTACTGATGGTCACGCCGATCGAAGAAGTCAAGTCGCTGATGTGGATGTGGATGGTGATAACGCACGGCGATGGCACGGATGAGACCTTGCGCGCCTTTCAAGACGAGATCGCCATGCAGGACTTGCCCATCGTGCAGTCGCAGCGCCCAGAACTGCTGCCGCTGGATCTGCAGGCGGAGCTGCACCTGCGCAGCGATAAGACCGCGATCGCCTATCGCCGCTGGCTCAATGACCTCGGCTTGACCTTCGGCACGAGTTGACGCTTTGGGCAGCCTTACAACCGCCAGTCCCCGCTTTGCGTACTCCCAGTAGGGAATGATGAAAATCACTGGTCATTTGCCCGCCGCAATCGGTATTATGATTGGGACGGCATTCTTTGTTACATCGCTTGCTTTTGGCGAGCGATAGCGGCTAAGCCGGAAAAGGCAAACCGGGGGCGAGATGTCAGTCAGGCAGCGGAATATAGACGCGGAATTGATTCGTTACCGCATCAAAAAGCGGATGGCCGGGCGCCGCGATCTGCTGCTTCACCTGCTCGTCTACCTCGGCGTCGCCATCGTCTTCAGTTTGAATGTCACTTGGTGGGATCTGCGGGAGTACATCTTTCTTGGCGGCTTTTGGACGATTCCGCTCGCACTGCATGGCTTGCGTTATTACTATCGCTCCGGACCGGGCGCGGTTGCGCGCGCTGACGAAATTGAACGCGTCATCGACGAGCAACTTGAACGGACGGCGCTGGATGAAGACGAAGAACTCCTCATAGAGGAGCGCGTCGCCAAGCGCATCACAGCGCGGCGACTGCTGGCGGCCCATGCCTTGACATTGATGATGTTTCTTGCCTTCTATATTCCTGCCGTAATGAGCCCTCCTGTGAGTTTTGGGATGCAACACTTGATTGAGGTGATGAGTTGGTTTGGCCTGGCTTTCGGGCTACACGCAATTCGCTTCTTTTTTGTGCACGGCCGGACTCCGAGCGGACGCGCGCGAAAGATCGACGCGGCCGTCGAACAGGAGTGGCATCGGTCACGCGAGCGCTCTCGAGCGCGACGAGAACGGCATGAGCGCAGGGAAGAAGCGACTGCGCTGGATCTCGGCGAATTGCGTGGACGACGTTTGCGCTTGACCGCCGAGGGAGAATTCGATGACGCCATCGATGCCAGTTCGGCCGCGGCGGGACGAACAGCCGGTATGGGCTGAGCGAGGGTAAGACTAGCGAGGGTAAGACTAATGAAGCAGAAGTCCAAACCGGTCGCCCGAGCCGATATTCGCGAGCGCATGGAGCAGAAGTTCCGGGCAAAGGGCGCCCTCGCCTTTCATCTTTTGCTAATTCTGGGCGCCGGCATTCTCTTGCTTTACAACTTGCCCGATCTTTGGGGCTTGCGGTTCAGCAGCGCTTTTCAGGATCAAGTCTTGCTTTATGGCATCTTCGGCATGTCCGGCGCGCTGCATTTCATCCGCTACTATTTCCGGCACGGGCGCGGACGCGACCGACATGAAGCGGAAACAGAAGCGCGCATCCAAGAACAATTGCGCCAGGCGGATGACGAAGAAGCCGAGGAGCAGGAGGAACTGGTCCGATTGCAGCTGGACGACAAGCTCAAGAATCTGCGGCTTGTTTGGCAGCACCTGGCCTTATTCGCCGGCGTCGCGAGCATGGCTTTCCTTTTGCATTCGCACAGCTTAACCCCAAGCCGAATCATGGATTTGACCGCATGGCGCGATGTCGTATCGTTCTTCGGCGTCTGGGGCATCGGCTTGGCGGCGCATATCCTGCGCTACATCTTCGCTTATGGCAGGTCTGCGGCTGCTCGGGAGGCGAAAATCGAGGCGCAGGTGGCGCGGGAACTCGAGCGTGAACAGCGGCGTGGAGCAAGACAAGCCGCAGGGACAAACGGACCAGCCCAAGTCATAGATTCGCAGGATATTAACGCGTCAACGGAGGCATGGTCGTTGGAAGACTTGGAAGCCGTTCAACAGCGTATGAGCCGATAGAAGACTTTTGCCGATAGGAGATTCGATGAAACGCAAGAACAGCGCCGCCATGGAAGACAATATCCGCGACAAGGTAGAGAAGCGCTTCGAGGCGCGTAACGAACTGATCTCTCACGCCGTCGCATTTCTGGCCACCAACATCTTTCTCTGGTTGATATGGTTCCTCACATCCAGAGGGTTTGCTTGGCCTGTATTTGTTACGGCCGGTTGGGGCATTGGCATGGTGATGCATTTCGTCACCTACAACTACCAACATGGCTTCGGCGCTCGTAAACATGAAGCGGCAATTGAAGCCGAGGTCACGCGGCAGTTGCAAATAGCGAGAGCGCACGAGGCATTGCGGCGCCAACGCCTGTACGAAGATGATGAGATTGAAGACGCGGATGTCTATGAACTGGACAATTACAAGGGACGCGGCTTGCGGCTGAGCGATGACGGCGAACTGGCATACCTCGGCCCGGATGAAGAAGATGACCCTTTGCTTCAGAGCCAGCGCTAAGCCCGTGGGCGGCGGGCCGGCGCAGACTGACAATGTGAAGCGGGACAAAGATAGTGTTAAAATGGAGTGGTAGCAAAGTGCGCCGCGTGAAACGGTGAGTTCATGATCCGCTTGAAACGTCGCAATACGGCTTGGCTGCTCGCCATGACCTTGTTGATTGGTTTTGCCCTGTTGGCGGCGCCGGTGTCGGCTGCGGTGCAGCTTTCCCTCATTGGTGTTCTGGCTGTCGCTATCATCGCCTCGATGATCGAGCTGGGTCCGGAACGGGCGAGCCTGCTTGATGCGCTGCATCGCGCGCCCCTGCAACGCCGGATTACGCCGCAAGCGCGCGAAGCCTCGGAACGGGCCGCCGCCCGCGCCGGCTATTTCAATCGCAACGGCATTGTCATGCTGGATATCGGCTTGATCGCGATGCAGACCGGCGTCGAAGGCTTGGCGATGCGCCGGACAAGAAATATCTCGAAAGATGACGACGGCGCCCGCCCCTTCATCACGCTCTATGTGATGCCGGAAGAGGCGGAGCGCCAGGCGCTGATCCGCTATGAAATCTACAATCATCTCGGCGAAGAGCAATACGTGCACGAGATGAAGACCTACCTGCGCGAAGGCGAGTTGAGCTTGCTGGCCGATCATCACTTGCCGCTGGCGGGCAATCGCGGCGTCGATGGCAATGGCGATTGGGACCTGCGCGTCTATGTGGATAACAACCTCATCGGCATGCACAACCTGATGCTTTCGCCCTCGGTGAATGAACGCCGCCGCCGATTGAGCGGTGAAGCCGAGACCGAGCCGGCCCGCCGCAGCCGCAGCCGCAACCTGGAAGATGCCGTCATCGTCGACGAAGCGGAGCAGCCGCAGACGACTCAGCTCAAAGACCTGCTGCAGCAGACCAACTCGTCGAGCCGCTCGCGCGGCCGGCAATAGACGGGGACGAAGACATGCCGGACAACCGCAATACCTGGTTTCTCGCCTTTATCCTCCTGGCTCTAGGGGCGGTAGCCCTCCTGGGGAACAGTTTCCCGGTGATCCTGGTGCTGCTCGGCTTGCTTTTCCTCGTGCGCCAATTCGATAACGACAATGCCGGCAGCAATATCAACAGCACGGCCCAATCCTATGACTACAGTCACTACGATTACGAGCAAGCCGACGAAGAAGAATACGACGATTACGAGATCTTCCACCAGCAGCCGGCCAGCGCCGAACAGCGAGTCTACCGCCATGCCCTGGAATCAGTGACCCGTGCCGGCCTCGACCCCGATGATGTGCAAGTGCTCGCAGTGGATATCGGCTTGCTGACCACCAAAGAAGATAGCGAACCGCAGATATACCGCACCTGGTCCCTGCCCGACGATATCGACTACATTCAGCCCTTTGTGCAGCTGCGCGTGCCGATGGAAGCCAACGGCAATATCCGCTTCGAGATTGTCGACGCGGTTGGCGACCTGGTCTACGTCCATGAGGACGACTTTCATTTGACGCGCGGGCGCAATTTCCTCACGCCAAACACCCGTATGCCCCTGCACGATCAGATGGAGTTGGATGGCAAATGGTCAATGCGCGTCATCGCCGATGGCGTCACCATCGCGGACCATCGCTTTGAATACGCCGAAGCCACCGGCGCCAACATCCGCCGGCATATCGGCGAAGATGGCGAGATCAACACCGAGATGCGCGCCGTCATGGCCGAGAACCGCCTGCCCAAGATGTCGCTCGACGACCTGCTGGCCTATCAAGGCGAAGAAGACGAACAGGAAAGCCGCGCTTGAAAACCACCCGCCGGCATCAACCGGCCCGCTCCGCCAAGACCAACACATAACTGCCAGCTGTATTCGGGTCGCCATCACTGCCTGCATAGCGCCGGGCGCGGATGTAATACGTGCCGGTCGCGGGCAGCGCGAAATGGTCGATCAGCGCGTTCTGGTCGTTGCCAGCACGGTCGTCATTGCGCGTGACGACTTCCTGCGCCCCGTTCAGCAATTCAAGCAGCGCGTCCAGATTGCCGTCCACGCGGGTCATGGATATGGAGACGACCTCGCCGCGCCGGCCATAGAAAGCATAGATGTCCTGCTGGTTCTCTTCGTTGATCTTGCCGTTGACGCTTGTGCCGAATTCCAGGCTTACCGTGCCGGGCGGGATGTCGATTAAGGGATCGTCAAGGATTTCCAGGCGGATCTGAAATTCGCCAATTGTCGTGCCGCCTCCGCCATCATATCTCGTGGCGATGATGTGATACTTGCCATCGTTCGGGATGCGGTAATCGACGATCCTGGCGTTTTGCCCTTCGCCGCCGTCATCATCCTCGGCGATAGGCCTGAAGGCGTCGTCCGCTAAAATGAGATAGCTGTCCAGATCGCCGCCGCCGCCGCGCTCCATATCGATCGTGATCAGATCATCGGCCGAAGCCTCGAAGGCGTAGAAGCGCTCATATTGCTCGTGATTCAGCGTCGAGGTCCGCGTTTCTCCATAACCGATAGGCAGGGGCGCTTGGCGGCTGCTGCCGGTGCCGCTGTGTTCCGCTTCTTCAATGCTCAGCACGAAGCTGCCCGAGCTGTCGTCATAGCGCGTTGCCATCACGATATAGGTGCCGCCGCGTTCGATGACAAGCGCGTCAATGCGCGCATTGCGGGTTTCGCTGTGCCGGTCATCGTTCTCGGCGACTACGAAGCGGTCCCCATCGACGACGCGCAAAAAGGGATCGAGCGTGCCGGACGAGCGCACCATGGAGATCGTCAGGATGTCGCCTTGTTCCGCTTGAAAGGTGTAATAGACCTCGGCGTTGGTATCGCTGATCGTCCCGATGACAGAATCGCCGTAGCGCAGCGTGCTGCCCCGCTCGGATAAGACGCCCTTGCGCGTCATATTTAAGTTGTACGCGCCGGCTGTAAGGCCCAGGCTGTAGCCGAAGCGCCCGACCACGACAAAATAGCGCCCGGTCCTTTCCATGGTCAGGTCTTGAGTGACGCCCGTCGTGCCGGCGCTGTCATCTCGATAAAGCGCCAACTGCCCGCTGTCGTCAAAGACGCTGAGGACCGGGTCCAGGTCCCCATCTGCCGCGCTCAGCTCGAAGCGTATCACCTCTCCGCGCAGCCCATCGACATAATAGACATCGCGCGGATTATCGTCATCAAGCCGCCCGCTGATTAAGCCGTCGTGCTCAATACGCGCGTCGTCGGTGTTGATCTCTCGTGGTTGCGCCCCGGCGGCAGAGGCAAAGAACAACTGCAGGAGCAAACAGAAGCAGGCAAGTCTCATGCCCCCAATTCTAGCCGACATTGTCCGCGCTGGCTTATGCTAAGGCGTGGTGATTCTTAATATTAAATCTTTTGGGAGTGGTGAATTGCCTGGAGCCTCCCTCCACGCTAAATCCCTCCCCGAGAGGGAGAGACCTCAAAACGACGAAATCTCCCCGTCCCTCATTTTGGGGCTGCTCGCCATAGAAGCAAGCGCAAGTAAGTCATGCGAAAAAGTTCGGTGATCTTCATTATGCGAAATCTGTAGGGGCGATCCTTGGATCGCCCGCAACATCGCCATTTTGCGTCCGGGCGGCTCAAGAGTCTCCTCTACACGATTCCTCGGATTGTCGCATGACTTTCTTAAACTTACTAAGATAGCAGCAGGGGGCGGGGGAAACGAGCGGCATATCCACGATTTTCGCCGCGCCTCAAAATCGCCGCCTTCAGCCCTTGCATTTCAGAACATTTGTGCTATAACAACTCCAATCCCAAACAACCGAGAACCGCCATGCCCAGTACCAGATACTTCTCAGACTGTGAAAACGCCGCGCCATGAACCTGCCCAATATCCATGACGACATCATCGCCGTCCCCCTGCTGACAGGCATCAACCAACGTACCCTTCCCCGCTGGCGCAGAAATCTGCCCGGCCGACAAATCGCGACTTTGTCCGAAAAGAGTTTTCCCATGTCCGACAAACGGACAATGTCGGCCAAACTCCTAACCAATCATAAACTACTTGATAATCTCGCACTTACTCCTAATCCCTCCATTCAACCGCCGACAGATCCCAAGGCCGCCCGCAAAGACTGCCATAATGCCAATAACAACGGGAGTAGTGAATCCCCCGGCATGGAATTTAGAATATGTCCTGTATCCTTGAAGTTCACCACTCCCAATCTTTGTGTCCTTTGTGCCCTTTGTGGTGATATAATCCGAGTTACTATGCGCCCGAGCATACCCTAATGGAGACAGCATTTGCGTCGCCTAAGCCTCATGTTAATCTGTCTCTCGGCGCTGATGCCGCTGCGCGCTCAAGAGACCGACGACCTCATCCACACCGTAGCCGCCGGCGAAACCTTGATCTCCATCGCCAATGCCTATGGCGTCACTCTGGACCAACTGTTGACCCTGAACAACCTGGACCCGGACGCCTATTTGCAAATCGGTCAACTCCTGCTCGTGATTCCGGACGCGGCCCCAGTCGATGAGGAAGACCTAGACCAGGAAGAGGCGGAGAGCGCGGCGGAAAGCGAAGAGGTGATGCCAAGAACAATCGCCGCCGATGGGCATTCCGCGGCGCCGGTTGTCGAGGCCTCCGTGCCGATGATGGACCCGGCCAACCTTAGCCCGCAAATTTGCTTTGTCATGTTCGCCGACCAGAATCAAAATGGCATGAGGGAACCGGACGAGACCAAACTGGGAGCGGGCGAAATTATCCTTTTTGATGCCGCCGGTATCGAGCAACTGCACTATACGACCGATGGCGAATCGGAGCCTTATTGCCTGCGCGATCTGGGACGGCGACTGTATCGGCTGGAGGCGCTGCCGCCGGCAGGTTACGGCATCAGCGGCGCCGCCAGCTTGTGGCTGGACTTGCGCTCTGGCGGCAATTTGTCGCTGGAGTTTAGCGCCAGGCCCGGGCTGGCAAGGGCGGCCGCCCCCGCGCTTGACCCCGAGGCGGGCATCGAAACGGCGCCGTCCGACGGATCGGCCGGGCTGCTGCGCGAATTAAGCGGGCTGGTTGTCATGGTTATTGCCGGCCTTGTCTTCGCCAGCGGCATGGTTGTCTCGCTCTTCCTGCGGGGCCGCTGATGCGCCGGGCCCGGCCTTTCAGGCGCGCGCTAGCTTTGGCTTTTCTGGCGCTTGCATTTCTTACCGCGGGCGCCCAGGACACCGGCCAGATCTGCCTGCTGGCATACGTCGACCAGGACGAAGATGGTCGGCGCGCCGGGACAGAAACGCCGATCGCGCGCGGCATCGCGGCCAGCTTGCTTGACGAGCGTGACGTCACCATCCGTTCGCAGTTGCTGGAAGATTCGCCCTACGCCTCTGACGGCCTGCTCTGTTTCGACCAATTGCTCGCCGGCGACTATGGCCTTATTATTAGTAGCAGTGAGTACAATGCGACCTCCCCGACAGTGGCCGCGGCCAGCGTTCAGCCCGGGGCCGCCCCGGCGCGGATTGATTTCGGCGCCAAGCCTCTGACGGTGGCGGCAGCGCCAAACATCTTGACGGGTCTGGCGACGCTGGACGCCGACGCGGTCCAGACCTTGCTTGTCGCCGGCGGCTTCACCGCGGCCCTGATCATAGTGATGTCGCTGCTCGGCTCTCTGGTGGTCGCGCTTTTGCTTCGCCGGCGCCGGCGGGCGAAGGCATCCGCGCCACCAGGCACCGAGATGAGCGGCATTTCCCCGGCAGCGCGCGCTCAAGACGAATCGCTGTCGCCCCGGCTGACAAAAGAGCCCGGGCAAGGCTCGCCGCCTGTCTTCACTGATCATGATGAGCAGTGGTAGACTGTTGAAAGCCTGAAAACGAGCTTGTCGATGCCGATGATGACGCGAAGCGCCGGCCTGTATTTCGCCGAGAGTGACCTGCAATTGGCGCGTGACAATCTTGATCGCGAGCCCCTGCGCGATGCTTTGCCCCTGCTCGACAGCCGGCCGCCGGACCCGCTGGAAGCGGCGCAGCTACTCGCCTTGAACTACCTGTTTCACCACGATGCCCGCGCCGGCGCCGCCGCCGTAGCGGCCTTAGAAGCACAAGACTTCGGCGACCTCCCAAGCCTGGATCTGCCGTCGATGAAACGCCAACTCGGCTGGCTGTCAGTCATGGCCATGCTGCGCAAGCATCCGCGTTGGCAATCGGCGACGGAAGCGAACCTAAGCATGATCGGGCGCCGGGCGCCGGGCATTCTGCAATCGGGCGACGCCGCCTGTCCTCTGCGCTTGAGCTGGCTGGCGGCTGTATCCATGGCGGCTGGCATCCTGCGCGAAGAGGAAGCGAGCTTTCAGCCCGCGGCTGATATCTTTCGTCGCCTGGTGGACGCGCATATCCATCCCGAGGGCTACTTCAAAGGCATCGTTGATATTGATGGCGCAAAGGAGACATACGCCGCGCAGTTTTCCGCCACTTCCGCCCTGGTCCTGATGGCGGAGATGGCGGGGCAGACGGGCGAAGACCTCTGGAGTTATAACAATCGCGCGGTCAGCGTCAATACCGCCGCGACCTACACCTACTACTACTATTTCTTCCCCGAAGGCTGGAAATGGGAAAGCGACCTGACGCGCGAGGCAACGATGGCGCTCATGCGTCGGGAAGGCGCTTTCTTCGAAATGGTGAACCGACGCGTTTCGATGCGCGGCATCGAGCAGTTGTTCGCCGAGCAACGGCCGATGTTCTCCGCCCTTGGCGGCGGCTTGACGACGCTGACACATGGATTAGCGCCGCCCAAGAAGCGACGCTGGCTTTTGTGGTAAAGCGGTCTGCCTGCCTAGGCGCTGATTCAGCGCTTCCGCAATACCATATACATTGAATCATCGGGCTCTATCTCGGTATAGCGATTGCATTCCAAAATCTCATAACCTCGCCCGATCAAAGCCCTTAAACTGTCTTCGCGGTAGTACACAAAGCGCAGTCCTTGATGTTCAACTTCTCCATCACCGTACCAGAATGAATGCAGCGCGATCCCGCCCGTTTTGAGAACTCGCGCTTGACGCTCGAACGAGCCTGGCAACTCATCCCGCGATAAATGAATAAGCACTTTGTTGGAGTAGATGCCATCATAGCGCTCGTCCGTGTTCATCATAATGGCGTCTAGCTGCCTGACCTTGATACCTGGATTGAGTTTCCTTAGCCGCTCGACGAATATCGCCGATGAATCAGAACCGGTTGCTTGATAGTGCTCACTCAGCAGTAGCAGATCTTTACCCGGTCCACTTCCTAATTCCAGCAGCTTGGACCCATCCGGCAGATACTTCCTAAGCGCATCAATAAGCATTTCGCCATCGTAGCCAGTTGCCATTCGAATATATTGTTCTACATTCTCCTCGTTATCGTAATAATCCACACCTGGCTCTCCCCGCGTTCTTCGACTTCGGAGCTCGATCATCCTGCCGAGCAAGTTTCTTGTGACAGAGTTGACGGAATTATACACTTGAAAAGGAGCGATCTGATCCAATTTGCTTCAACCCCTTGACAAGATTTTTAAGTTAGTCTAAAAATATAGTTAATGTCGCTAAAATACCAGTACAGGAGACCTAGCCTTGCTTTTGCACACACTAAAATTGTTGGCATTTGCCTGCCTGCTGCTTGTCACATCGTCCACCTTCGGCGATGAAGATCGGCGCAGTATAGTCGCCACCACTACGCAGGCGGCTGATTTGATGCGGATACTGACTGACGGGCTGGATAACATTGAGCTTACTGCGTTGATGGGCGCCGGCGTCGACCCCCATCTTTATCAGCCCACCGAGTCCGATATCGTCGCCATGAACCAGGCCGAAATGGTCGTCTACAGCGGCTTGCACCTCGAAGGACAGTTTGACACGGTTTTCGCCGCGCTGGCGGAGCAGGGCATACAGACCTACGCCTTGAGCGCGCCGGTCAGGGACGCCGGTTTTATCATCGGCGGATTCGACTTGTCGGATACGCTGATGAACGTAGACGACCCGCATTTCTGGTTTGATCCGCTCAACTGGCAACTCACCGCGGCGGACCTGGCCGATGCCCTGGCCGAATTTGATCCGGCTAACGCGGCGACCTATCAGGCCAACGCCGCCGCCTATATCGAACAGCTGCATCTGCTCTACGCCTGGGCTGACGCCGGCTTGCGCTCTATCGCCGAGGGGCAGCGCTACCTGGTGACATCTCACGACGCCTTTCAGTATTTCGGCGCCGCCTTTGGCTGGCGGATGCAAGCGATTCAAGGCTTGAGCACCGAAGACGAAGCCGGCGTCGGCGATATTCAGGAGACCGTCGATTTTGTCATCGCCAACGAGATTCCCGTCTTATTCGTCGAAAGCAGCATCCCGCCCGATACCATCGAAGCGGTCATTGAAGCCGTTCGCGCCCAAGGCGGCCAAGCGCGCATAGGCCTGCGCGAACTCTACGGCGATGCCATGGACGATCCAGGCAGCTTCGGCGGCGCTTACATCGGCATGCTGGCGCAAAACGCGCTGACCATCATGCAATCTTATCGCTGCATGGGTGTTGATGTTGAGATCAAAGATTGGCCCGAATCGCTTGCGCCGCAGCCGCCAGACGACATTTGGAATGTGGACTGCGATGCCTGATCAAGCTGACCGAAGCGACCCGCAAGAGTCGCCGCCGATCGCGCTCTCCGTCGATGATCTGACGGTCGCCTATCAGGAAAAACCCGCTATTTGGGATATTGACCTGGATGTGCCCGAAGGCGTGCTCATGGGCATAGTCGGACCCAATGGCGCCGGCAAAAGCACCTTGATCAAAGCTGCCCTCAACTTGATACCGCGGGCGGCTGGCACGGTCATGTTTTATGGCGCACCCTACGAACAAGCGCGCTCCCTGGTCGGTTATGTGCCCCAGCGCGGCAGCGTCGACTGGGACTTCCCGACAACCGTGCTTGATGTGGTCACCATGGGACTATACGGCAAACTGGGATGGTTTCGCCGCCCGGGCAAACGCGAACGGGAGCTGGCACTCCACGCTCTGGAGCAGGTGGGCTTGGTCGATTTTCTTGATCGGCAGATCAGCCAGCTTTCCGGCGGGCAGCAGCAACGAACATTTCTCGCCCGCGCCCTGGTGCAAGACGCGCAGATCTACTTCATGGATGAACCCTTCGCCGCGGTAGACGCCGTCACGGAAAACGCCATCGTCTATATTTTGCAGGCCTTGAACAAGCGCGGCAAAACGGTGCTTGTCGTTCACCATGACTTGCAGACGGTCGCGCATTACTTCGATTGGCTGACGCTGCTGAATGTCGAAGTCATCGCCGCGGGACCGACCGCCGCCGTCTTCACGGCCGAGAACCTGCGCCGGACCTATGGCGGCCGCGTGACCAACCTGAACGGCGGTCTGCTGGCGGGCGCGGCCGGAGGCTGATGGTGGCGCGCCTGACGCTGAGCGCGGCTGACAAGCGCGTCTGGTCCATCATCGGCGGGATCGTTCTGCTGGGCGCGCTATTCATTCCTCTAAGCCAGCTATTGTTCGATATGCGCTTCACCTACACCGTGCGCGTAGTCGCGCTGGGCGGCGCTGTCCTAGGCTTGCTCAGCGGGGTTTTGGGCAGCTTCGCCGTGCTGCGTCAAGAGAGCTTGCTGGGCGACGCGCTTTCCCACGCGGCCCTGCCCGGCGTGGCGATCGCCTTCCTTCTCGCGGGTCGGGAGCTGAGCTGGCTGCTCATCGGCGCTGGCATCGCCAGTTGGCTTGGCTTGCGCTTCTTGTCCGCCATCTTGCATACCACCCGCCTCAAGCAGCATACCGCCATGGGTATCGTTCTGGTCGCCTGGTTCGCCGCCGGCATCGCTTTGCTGACCTATATCCAGTCCATCCCCGACGCCAGCCAGGCCGGGCTGGATCACTTCATATTCGGGCAAGCCGCCGCCATCATCGAAAGCGATGTGACCCTGGTCAGCGCGGTCGGCATTTTTGTCCTGCTTACGGTCGCGCTGCTTTGGAAGGAATTTAAGCTCGTCGCCTTCGATCCGGAATTCGCCGGCGCCAATGGCTACCGCATCGGCCTGATTAACGCGCTGCTGTCGACGCTGATCGTGGTCGCGGTCGTGCTTGGCTTGCAGTTGGCCGGCGTGATTCTGATGGCCGGCATGTTGATCGCGCCCGGCATCGCCGCCCGGCAGTGGACGCAATCGCTCGACCAGATGGTCATACTGGCCGCTGTTTTTGGCGCTTTCGCTGGCGCCGTCGGCGCCGTTGTCAGCGCGCTGGATAGCGATATACCCACCGGTCCCATGATCATCGTCGTATCCTTCTTGCTGGTCCTGTTTTCCATCACGCTGGCGCCCGGCCGCGGCTTGCTCTGGAGCCGCTTGCGTCAACGAGCGAATCGCCGGCGTTTCGCCGCCATTAACACGCTGCGCGATCTCTACCGCTACGCCCTGTCGCACGGGGCCGAGGATTATCCGGCGCCCGACGACTTCATCCGCGGCGTGCGCGCCAGCAGCATCGAATCCGGCTTGCGCCAATTGCGGGCGGCCGGGCATATCATGGAGGCTGGCGCCGGCTGGCGACTGACCGAAAGCGGCATCGCTCAAGCGCGCAGAGACCGGCGCAATCAAAGCCTGTGGGACCTGTACCGCCTGCACGGCGACGAATTGAGCTTGCCGGCGATACAAGAAGATCGGCAACTGGATATCGCCGCCGTTTTGCCCGCTGCCGCGCTTGAACTGCTGGAAAGCAAGCTGAAGCCGAACGAAAGCTTATGATGCCGCTGGAACGCTGGCTGATCGAACTTCTGCTGAACATCGTCACGCGCGACGAACTCAACGCCTTCCTGCGCTCGCCCCAAAACAGCGCCGCGCTGGTCGGCGGTCTGATCGCGGTCAGCGGCGCGCTGCTGGGCGCTTTTCTGCTCCTGCGCGGGCTGTCGCTCACCAGCGACGCCATCAGCCACACCGTCCTGCTGGGCATCGTGATCGCCTTCCTGCTGATGACCGAAGTCTTCCGCCTGCCGGGAGATACCTCGTCGCCTTGGCTCATTCTGGGCGCGTCACTGGCCGGCGTGGCCACCGTCCTGCTGACTGAGATGCTTTACCGTTCCGGGCTGGTCAGGCAGGACGCAGCCCTGGGCCTGGCTTTTCCGCTGCTATTCGCCATCGCCGTCATCCTCGTTTCCCGCTATGTCGAAGATGCGCATCTGGATGAAGACGCCGTCCTCGTCGGCGAGATCGGCCTCGCCTGGGCCAATACCAATAGCCACTGTTTCTCCAACTGCGAGTCAGTGACGATCAGTCCCGATCATGACGCGGCCAAATTCGCGCGGCGATGCAGCAACTGCCGCGAGCTTGGCATCAGCCCGCGAGACGAGCGCGCGCGCTTCACCGAAATCTGCAGCAACTGCCGCGAGTACACGCCCGCGCAAGCCTGGAGCGCCGGCTTGCTGGAGCGGGAGCCGGCCCTGGTATTCTTCCCCAAGTCGATCACAGTCATGCTCGTGCTGACGTTATTGACACTTGTGTTTGTCCTTGCCTTCTACAAGGAATTGAAGCTGTCAACCTTTGACGCGGGCTTGGCGCAGGCGCTAGGCTTACGGCCGGGCGCGCTCCACTACGTCTTGATGATCCTCGTCAGCCTGGTCGCGGTTGGCGCATTCGACGCCGTCGGCTCGATACTCGTGATCGCCTTCTTCATCATCCCGCCCGCCGCCGCCTATCTCTTGACCGATCGCCTGTCGCTGATGCTCTTGCTCAGCCCATTTATCGGCGCGGCCGGCGCCATATTCGGCTATGACCTGGCCCGCGGTCAACTCTTCGGCCTCATCGCCATCGCCGATGGCATCGCTGCCCTGAACCGCCTCTTTGATCTTGCGCTGCCAGAAAAATGGGATTCCTCCATCAGCGCGTCGATGGTGCTGATGATGTTCATTCTCTTCCTGCTGACCTGGCTGCTCTCGCCGCGTTATGGCTTGCTATCGACGGTGATCCGCCGCGCAAAACGCCGGCGCGTCTTTGAAAACCAGGTCGTACTGGCGCATATCCACAACCACCAGCATACCGCCACACACGAGATCGAGTTGAACGTGGCCGGCCTGCATGAGCATTTCCGCTGGTCAAAACAGAAAATGTCCCGCGTTTTAACACGACTGCGCGCGCTGGGCTACGTTCGGATCCTTGCCGGCAACGCTGTCTTGACCGAACGGGGAGACCGGCAGGTCCACGCCTTCCGCAAGACCATGCTCGAGGCGCATAACATGCCCGACCTCTCCGGATAGCTGCCCGGCGCGGCGCCCGGGGGGAAATCCCCCCTTTGGCATCATCCACTTTGCCACTAGCATGAAACCATGCCGCAATTAAGCGAGACCGCCGCATGATTAGCTTGATCGCCACTGTGCTCAACGAAGGCGATAATATCCGCCCCCTGCTGGAATCCATAAAACGGCAGACGCGGCCGCCCGCTGAAATCGTCATTGTGGATGGCGGCAGCACCGACGACACGGCCGCCATCATCCGCGGCTATCAAGACATGCTGCCATTGCGCCTGCTGGTCCAGGCGGGCTGCAACATCAGCCAAGGGCGCAACCACGCCATCATGGCCGCCGCCGGCGACATCATCGCTGTGACCGATGCCGGCGTCCGCCTCAGCGATGACTGGCTGGAGAAAATCACCGACCCGCTTCTGGCGCAGCCGGGGCTAAATGTGGTCGGCGGCTTCTTTCGCGCCGATCCCCAGACCTCCTTCGAGATCGCCTTGGGCGCAACCACCCTGCCGCTGGCAGCGGAAATCAAGGCGGAAAACTTCTTGCCCAGCAGCCGCAGTATCGCCTTTCGCAAAGGGGCCGCTCTGCCGGTCGGCTTGTATCCTGAATGGCTGGATTTTTGCGAGGATCTGATCTTTGATCTGCGCTTGCGCCGCGTTGCCGGTCCCTTCGCCTTTGTGCCGGAGGCGCTGGTCTATTTCCGGCCGCGGACCACCCCGCGCAAATACTTCCGGCAATACTATCTTTACGCCCGCGGCGATGGCAAAGCCAACCTCTGGTTTAAGCGCCACCTCATCCGCTACCTCGCTTACCTGGTTCTCCTTCCCTCTATCCTGATTGCCGGCGCATGGATTCATCCGCTGCTGTGGTCTCTTTGTCTGGTCGGCGCCGCCATCTATCTGCGGGGACCATATCGCCGCTTGGGGCCCCTTATCCGGCGCGCCGGCGGGGGGTCTTTGGGGCTCTGGCTCTATGCCATCATCGCCATACCCTGGCTCCGCGTCCTGGGCGATCTGGCCAAGATGATCGGCTATCCAATTGGCTGGCGCTGGCGTCTCAGGCATCGTCCGCCATCCTGGCGCGCCGATTGAGCCGCCACTCCGCGTTGATAGGCGACTGTCATTGAAGTATACTACTGTGTAAATACTAGTTGATATGTACTGATAAATGGCCAAAAGAAACGAGGGAAGCGAGTGGGTCAGCCTGCGCCATGCTGCCGAAATCCTCGGCGTGCATCCGGCCACAGTTCGCAACTGGGCCGATAGCGGCAAGCTGCCTTTTCGCCGCACCGCCGGCAACCATCGCCGATTTAACATCAATGACTTGCGCAATTACACCCGCGCCAAAGCCGATCTCGAACCGCTGGAGTTGCAGATCATCATGCAGAATGCCCTCGGGCATACACGCATGCAAGTGGGCAGCGAGCGGCTCGAATCGGCGCCCTGGTACGCCGCCATGAGCGACGATAGCAAACAGCACCTGCGCGAGCAGGGCCGGCGCGTCCTGGAAGCCTTGCGCCTGTTCGTCGCCGCCGGCGCGCCCGACGAAAGCTTGGCCAGCGCCATCAATCTCGGCAAAGACTACGCCAGGCGCTTGATCGCCGACGGCTTGTCCCTGCCGCAGGCCATGCGCGGTTTCTATTTCTTCAGCGACTTCGTCTTGAATTCGATACTGAACTGGTCCGAATTGCGGCAGCCCAACAACTCGTCGGAATGGTCAACTCTCTTGCGCCAGGTCAATACCTTCATGCACGCCATGCAGCTCTCCATCGTCGAATACTATGAAGAGGATTGAAGCTAGTCCGGAAACCGTGAAAATTGCGTTGAGCCTGTCTCCTCATATCGGCGCGGTAACGCTCGACAACTTGTTAAGCCATTTCGATCAAGATCCGGCCGCCGTCTTCGCCGCCCCGCGCGCCGAACTGTTAAAAGTCCGCGGCGTCGGCCCCGCGATCGCGCGTGACATCAAAGCCATCGATCTTCAGCGCATCGCGCAAGAAATCGCCGCCTGGCGAGCGCGCGGCGTCGCCATACTCTCAACGGAAGACCGTGACTATCCGCCTCTGCTACGAGGGCTTGAAGGCGCGCCGCCGATTCTCTTCGTCAGCGGCCGGCTCTTTGACGAGTTATGGACGAAGACTATCGCCATCGTCGGCACCCGCCATCCGACCAAGGAAGCCCGCTTCATCACCCTGCAGTTGGCGGCAAAACTGGCCCGCCATGATTACAGCGTCGTCAGCGGCTTGGCGCTCGGCATTGATGCCGCCGCCCACACCGGCGCCCTTGCCGGACCGGGCCGAACGATCGCCGTGCTCGGCAGCGGCATCCTGAATATCTATCCCGAAGCGAACCGACAGCTTGCAGAACGCGTCCAGGAATGCGGCGCGCTGCTTGGCCAGCTGCACCCGCTTTGGAGCGCCAATGCCCAGCGGCTGGTCGCGCGCAATCGCATCATCAGCGGGTTAAGCCAGGCGGTGATCCTCGTCGAATCTCACGTTGACGGCGGCGCCATGTACACGGCGCGCTTCGCGGGCGAGCAAGGCCGCCCGGTTTATACCTTTGATCTGCCCGCCAGCGGCAATCAGGCGCTGATACAGCGCGGCGCCATTGCCCTCAAGCGCGATGATCCGCTTGACTTCTTGCTTGGCTAAAGCATCGCCGCCGCCCTGCTCAAAGCAACGCCCGGAAGAGCGCTGGGTTCTTCAACCGGGATAGGCGCAAATAATATCAAGTTAGTCATGTGAAAATTCACGCTGCGCCGACGCCCAGAAGACGATGTTTTGCCTTTCAAGTCAGCCGCGAAAGGCGGCGCATGTGTTGGCGATTGTCGCGGTAGAGATCGCGATAGACCGGGTAGAGTCGCTCGTAGATCGCTTTCGCATCGTGGTTGGGTTGTACGCGGCGATCAATTTTGACCCAGTTGTCTTGCAGATCGCGCCAATCGCTGAACAATCCGGCGGCCATGCCGGCGATATAGGCATCGCCGTAAGCGGCGCCGATGGTCTGCTGCGGAATGTCTTGCGGCAGGCCTGCCACATCGCTGCAGATTTGCGGCCAGAGCGGGTCCTGCGCGCCGCCGCCGATGGCGATAAGACGCCGCGGTTGGGCATCTATTTCCGCCATGGTCTCGATGTTGTGGCGCAGGCCATAGGCGATGCCTTCGAGACAACTGCGGTAGAGCTGGGCGCGGCTATGGCTGAGCGTCAAGCCGAAGAAGAGTCCTTTGGCATGCACATCGTTGATGGGACTGCGCTCGCCGCTGAAGTAGGGCAGCGTGATGAGCCCGTCGGCGCCGGGGGCGGTCTCGGCGGCGCGCTGAGCCAGGATTGTAAAAGCGTTTGCGCCGGCGGCTTCCGCGGCAGCGCGTTCGTCCGCGCCGAGTTGGTCGCGGAACCAGCGGAGCAGCGCGCCCGATGTGGACATGCCCGCCGCCAGGATGGCCGGGCCGGGCTGCAGATGGGCGGATGCCCAGAGGTCGCGATGGGGGCGGAATCGCGCGGTGCTTTGGATGAGGAAGAGGGTCGTGCCATACATGACCATGAGGTCGCCGTTTGAAACTGCGCCGGCGGCGACCGCTTCGGCCAGCGCGTCAGCCGTGCCGACGGCGACCGGCGTGCCGGCGGGGATGCCGGTTTCGGCAGCGGCTTTGGCGGTGATCGCGCCCGCCTGCTCGTTTGACCAAGCGGTCTCCGGCAGCCATTCGAGCGGACAGACCCGCTCGACCCAGTCCCTGTGCCAGGCAAGCCGGCCCACATCAAAGAAGGGCGTGAAATAGGGCGCGACATAATTATCGACGACGAAGCGGTCGGTCAAGCGGAAGACGAGATAGGTCGCGGCGGTGACGATCTTGCGCGTGCGGTCGAATAGGGCCGGTTGATGGCGGCGATACCAGAGCGCCTTGGGGCCGACGGATTGCGCCGACAATGTGTGCCCCGTCCGCTGGAAGATGGCGTCTTCGCCGAGTTGCTCGGTCAGATCGGCGATTTCGCTGCCGGCGCGCGCGTCGATGCCGTAGAGGATGGCAGGGCGCAGCGGGCGGAAGTTCTGGTCGAGCGGCAGCATCGTAGGGGCGATGGCGCTGGGGGCGACGCCGGCGATGCGGGCGGGAGCGATATCGGCCTTCTGCAAAAGGGCGCGGGAAATGAGGCAGAAGTCATGCCACCAGACGGCGTCAGCATCTTGCTCCGCCCAGCCGGGTTGAGGCATGTCAAAGTCGTGGGGCACGGTGTGTTCGGCGATGATCCGCCCGTCAAGCGCGGCCAGCACTCCTTTTGAGCTGGAGGTGCCGATGTCGATGCCCAGCAGCAGGCGATCGTCTTGCATCAGGCGAGCTCGACTGGCTGACCCGTCCGCGCCGAATCTTCGATGGCGCAGAGCACAGTCGTGACCAGGGCGGCTTCAGCGCCGGTGGCCAGCAGCGCTTGGTCATCGACGACGGCATCGACGAAGCGGGCGATGGCCTCGAGTACAAAGCCGCTCAGGCGGGCGGAGTTGGCGTCGAGGGTGAAGCCGAGCGTATCGGGCAGGCTGACGGCGGCGCGCGTATATTTCTCGACCGTGCGGTTGTCGGAGGTGTTGATGTACATGGCGCCGTCGCTGCCCAGGAGTTCCATCTTGAGGTTGAAGACGTTAGGCTCGGTCTCGGGCAGGATCCAACTGTTCTCCAGCGTGACGACGGCGCCGCGCTCGAACTCGACGATGGCGATGTGGAAGTCGGCGGTGTTGATGCCCTTGGCTTCCAGCAGCCCCGAGCGGCTGACGGCATAGACGCGGACGGGCTTGTCAGCCAGCAGCCAGCAGGACATATCCAGCATGTGGCTGGCCAGGAACCAGAGGGCGGAGCTTTGGCCGGCCCAGGACAGCATTTGCGTCGGCACCCAGGTGGTATTGCTGAGGCGGGCGTAGATGTATTTGAGTTCGCCCAGCTCGCCATCGAGCACGGCCTGACGCGTCGTCACGAAGGCGGGATTGACGCGATTGTGGAAATCGACCATGAGCTTGACACCGGCTTCGTCGACGGCGCGCAGGATGGCGTCGGCGTCTTCGACAGTGGTGGCGAGCGGCTTCTCAACCAGGATGTGCTTGCCCGCTTTTGCGGCGGCGACAGCGATCTCTCGATGAGCGAAATCGGGCGTGGCGATGGAGACGGCGGCGATATCGGGGCGGGCGAGCAGATCGCGGTAATCGGTATAGACCTGCGGCGCGCCGTAGCGGCCGGCGATCTCGCGGGCCCGCGCTTCGTTAAGATCGCAAACGGCCACCAACTCCGCAGCCGGCAGGTGGTGATAGACGTGGGCATGCCAGGCGCCGCCGACGATGCCAGTGCCGATGACGCCGAATCCGGTTTTATTCATGATGAGCCTTTATCCTTTCACTGCGCCGAAGGTCAAGCCGCGGACGACATAGCGGCCCAGAAGCAAAAAAATGATCATGGGCGGCAGCATGGCGACGACGGCGGTCGAGGCGAGATAGCCCCAGTAAATGCCGGTCGAGGCGAAGAAACTGATTGTGCCGACGGGGAGCGTGGTCGTGCTCTGTTTGCTGAGGACAAGCGGGAAGAGTACATTATTCCAACTGAAGACGAATGTGAACATGGAGGTGACAATGATGCCGGGCAAGGCCAGCGGGATGATGATGCGGAAGAAGGCGGCGAAGCGATTGGCGCCATCAACCCAGGCGGCTTCTTCCAGATCGATCGGCACTTCGTCCATGAAACTTTTGAGCAGCCAGACGGAGAAGGGAATCGCCAGCGTTTGCAGGGTGAGGATCATCGCCTGGTAGCTGCCGGCCCAGCCAATCCAGGACATGAGGATGAAGTAGGGAATGACGAAGACGATGGGCGGGGCGATGAGCAGGCTGATATACCAGTTCATGATGAACTCTTTGCCGCGCATGGCGAAACGCGAGAGGGCGTAGGCGGCGGCAAGGGCGAACGGCAGGCTGAGCAGGGTCGCGCCCGTGCTGACGATCAGGCTGTTCACGAGTTGGATGGCGTTGTTGCCGGGCTCGACGAAGGTGGTGATGAAGTTGCCGAGGTCGGGCTGAAAGATGATTTCCGGCGGCAGGTTGTAGGCATCGCTGGGGTGGCGGAAGGCGAGCAGGATGAACCAGAGGATGGGACCGACGAAGAAGATCATGACCAGGGCCATGAGGGCGTAGATGATGATTTTCTGACGGGTCGTCGGCGCGCGCATGAAATCACCACTCCCGCTTGCGGTAGATGAAAAAGAGATAGAGATTGATGATGACCGAGACGATGATGACAACCAGCCAGGTCATGGCGGCGGTCAAACCGATGTTGTAACTGACCAGCCCCTCGCGATAGAGATTAAAGCTGAGCGTGCGCGACGAGGTGCCCGGCCCGCCGCTCGTAAGCACATAGACGAGATCAAAGCTGTTGAAGAGCTGCATGAAGCGAATCATGACGAGGAAGGCGGCGATCGGCCGCAGCAGCGGCAAGGAGATCGACCAGAACAACCGCCAACGCGATGCGCCGTCCACCAGCGCGGCTTCCAGCACTTCTTCCGAGATGGAGAGCAAACCGGCGTAAAGCACGATAGCGAAGAAAGGCGTCCACTGCCAGGTATCGACGACGCCGATGCTGAACAGGGCGGTGCCGGCGTTGCCGAGGAAGCCCTGCGGCGGGACGGGGAAGCCGACCCCCTCAAGCAGCCAAGGCAGGAGGCCGCCTTTGGGCTCCAGCAGGTAGCGGAAGAGGAAACCGGCCACGACCGGCGCCAGCGTGGTCGGCATGATGAGCAGAGCGCGGAAAAGCCCCATGCCGCGCAGGTGCGTGTAGAGCAGGAGGGCGATGCCCATGCCAAACCAGAATTGCGCGAAGGTGCCGAGGCCGGCGAGCAAGAGGGTATTCTTCAGCGCCTCGGCGAAAGGCGTGACCTGGAAGACCATGCGGTAGTTATCCAGGCCTGAGTGATAGAGCGGCGCCGGGCTGGTCTGCAAGTTCCAGAACCAGAAGCTGTTGCGCAGCGCGAAGCCAAGCGGATAGAGAATCAACGCCAGCAGAATGAGGATTGACGGCGCGAGGAGGAGGTATGGGAGGCGTTTGCGGAATCTCATTATTAGCCCCGAAAGCCCCCGTCCCCTTTAGCAATTGAACTTGTAGGGGCGGTCCGGCGGATCGCCCGTTTGTGGACTTGTATTGAAGCGGGCGACCTGGCAGGTCGCGTAGACACTGACCGCTGGCCGCCCCTACAAATAGACCCCACGATGCGCAGAGCGTTTACATTCCCGAAAGGCTGGCTTGCAGGGCTTTGGTGTTATCCAGCGTGTCATCGAAGCTGGCGACGCCGTACGGGATCATTTGGTTGCCGCTCAGAATGTTCTGGAAGAGGATCTCGGTCGTCTCCAGCGCCTGCTCGGGGCTGACCGCGCCGCTCATCGCCTGGTTGATCTGCAAGCCGTAGACGCCTTCCAGCGAGGTGTAGATCGGCGCCGGCGGACGAGCCACCTTGCCATCGCCGAGCTTCATCATCTCGAGCTGCGTCCCCAGGAAGGGGTAGATCTCGTTCAAGCCGGCATCATCGTAATTCGACTGGCGGCTGAAGTCAGCGAATTGATAACCCTTGACGTTGACCTCGCCCATCGCCTTCTGCGCTTCGGCGCCGGTCGCCCACTTGATGAACTGCCAGGCCGCGTCTTGATTCGCCGAGGTCGAGGGCATGCCCAGCGACCAACCGCCGAGGCTGACCACTTGGTCGCCGCCGGCTGTCCGCGTCGGCAGCACCGCGGTCGCGGTCTTATCGACCACCGGCGACGGCGTACCGGTCAAATAGCCTTCATTGTTGACCAGGTAGAAGTAAGGCGTCCAGTGATAGAACATGCCGATATCGCCCTGCGAGTAGCGCGTGCCGGCATCAAACCAGAGGTAGTTGATCGATTCCGGCGGCGACCAGCCGTAAAGGCGATTCCAATCGTGAAGCGCAGCCAGGTTCGGCTCGCTGTTGATGGTCGGCGTGAAGTCCCAGGGCGCCTCCGGGAATTGCGTGAACCAGCGCGCGCCATAACTGGCCGAGAGCCCCGTGAACATGTGCACAACCGGGACCGGCTGCGCGCCGATGACGGTGGTGCCGTACATGCTGGTGCCGTCCAGGTCCATGCCATTGATCTGCTCGAGGATGCCGAAGTAATCTTCCCAGGTCCAATCGCCGGCGTCAGCCACGGACGCAGGCAGCGGATCCAAGCCGGCCGCTTCGAAGAGGTCGGTGCGGTACATGATGCCCTGGGCGTAAGAAGCGATGGGAAGCGTCCAGACGTGATTGCGCCAGGTGCTAAGCGAATAGAGGCACTCGGGCAAGAAGTCATCGAAGTGCGCGTCCGAATCCATGGCGATGAAGTCGTCCAGCGAGCGAATCCAGCCGTTGTCGGCATACTGGCTGATCCACATCTGGTCGACGGCGATGACATCAGCATCCGCGCTTTGGGTGAGAAAAGCGTTGATCAGGCGCGCCTGCAGGGCGGTGTAGCCCAGTGACTCGATGTTCACGCCGATGCCAGTGGCTTCGGTGAACTGATCGACCACGCTTTGCAGCGCCAGATCCCAGGGGTCGCCGACCGTCAGCACGTTGACGGTGGCGTCGGTCTGTGCGGCGACGCGAGCGAGATTGCCCAGGGGCGATGCGCCCGCCAGCGCCGCGCCAGCCGCGCCGCCAACTTTGAGAAAGTCACGGCGGCTAATTCCATTTTTCGACATTATGAACTCCTTCTTGCTAGCGGTAAACGAGCATTAGGCGATCCGGATTTTGTCGATAAGCGCCTCCTCAAAATGCCTTCAAATCAGCAACCTGCCCTCGCCCAGCACGGGCGCGCCGTCGATGTGCACGGCGCCTTCAGCGCGCAGGTCTTTCACCAAGTCCCAGTGTATGCTGGATTGATTGACTCCGCCACATTCCGGGTAGGCTCGGCCCAAGGCCAGATGAACCGTGCCGCTGATTTTCTCGTCGTAGAGTATATCCATGCAATAAAGATTGAGCTGCGGATTCATGCCAAATGCGAACTCGCCGAGGCGGCTGGCGCCGGCGTCGGTCTTCAGAATGCGCCGCAGGTAGTCTTCATTGGTCGCGGCGCTGGCGTGAATGAGATCGCCATCGCGCCATTCCAGGCGGATATCGCGGATGAGCTTCCCGCCGAAGACAGCCGGGAGGTCAAAGTGGATGCGGCCGTTGAGGCTGTCATTGACGGGCGCGGTGTAGATTTCGCCATCGGGCAGGTTGATCTTGCCATCAAAGACCAGCCACCGGCGCCCGGCGACGGAGAACTCCAGATCGGTTTCCGCGCCGTCGCTGATGCGTACCCTTTCCGCGCCATCCAAGCGCTGCGCTTGACTGCGCCATTTGGCGGAAGCCGACTCATAGTCCATCAGGCAGGCGGCGAAGAACATGTCTTCCAGCGTCGGCAGATCGGTAGCGGCGTTTTCGGCCAGCGCTTGGGTGGGCAGGCGAACCAGGCACCAGCGCGTCTTCCGCCAGCGCAAAGTCGAGATTGCCCCTTGGGCCGCTTGATTGGCCGCTAGCGCCGACGCCGGGATGTCGTCAAAGAATCCCAGCGGACTCGCGCCGCGCAAACCGAAGTAGACATCGGCCCAGTCCATGCCGTAAGCCTCGATCTCGGGCAGCCAAGCGCGCTGGGCGGGGTCGCCGTGTTTCAGCAGGGAATGCCGCAGTTGCTCGGACAAAAACTGCACTTGCGGAAACCCGCCCGCTTTGACGCAGCTTTCGTAGATCGCTTGTGTTAAAGGATAGGTCTCGAGGCCGCCCATGGCAATCATGACGCGCTGGCCCGGCTGCACTTCGGTCGAATAATGCACCAGAACTTCGGCGACTTGCGACCAGCGCGGGTCCATCGGATCAGCCGCCGCGGACGGAGCGGGCGATGCGCATGAAGTCGCGGACGCGCTCGCTATCCACCTCGTTCCAGATATAGCCCTCGCGCTTGAAAGCGGTGCCGGTGACTGTGCCATCGGCGATGGCGAGCGTGTCGGCCAGGTTGGCGCTGTTGACGCCGGTATTGGCGAAGACGGGCGTCTCGGGGACGGCGTCTTTGACCCGCTTGAGCGTCTCGCTCGAGGTCTCGGCGCCGGCGGTCAAGCCGGAGACGCAGAGGGCATCGGGCTGGGCCACGAAGACAGTGGACTTCGCGATATCGACCACGTTGCGATTCGAGAGATAGACGGCCGATTCCGGCACGATATTAAAAAGCAGCTTGATATGGGCCGCGCCGATAGCCTGCTGATGGCGGATGATCTCGCCGCAGTTGGTGTTCCAAAGGCCGTAGTCGCTGGCGTAGACGCCGCTGAAGATCTCGCGGACGAAACCCGCGCCGGTAGCCATGGCGACATCGAGGGAGGCTTTTGGGTCCCAGAGCACGTTGACGCCGTAGGGCCGGTCGATATCGGGGCGCAGTTCGGCGATGACGCGGGCCATGCAGACGCTGGTGATGGCCTCGACTTTGGTGAGGTAGGGCAAGCTGGCTTCGTTGGAGAACATGACCGCGTCGACGCCGCCGGCTTGCAGGGCGAGCAGGTCGGCGCGGGCGGCTTGGATGATGCTTTCGAGGCCGCCGTCAGGGTCGTAGCCGGGGTCGCCGGGCAACGCGCGCAGGTGGCACATGGCGATGATGGGTTTGTGGGTGTGGAAGTGGGAGTTGAGCCAGGACATGAGGGGAGTATAGCATGGGGGTGGGGGAAAGCGCACGCTACAGGCGCTTACGCTATCGTCCAACCTTCGGAAAGGGTTTCCGCCTGCTCAAGCACCGTCTCAGTCGCTTTTTTCTGTTTGTCGGGCGGGTAGCCATATTTGCGCAATATGCGCTTAACCAGCCTTCGCAGATTCGCGCGCACGTTTTCACGCAAGGTCCAATCGATGGTGACATTGTTGTGGACAGTGTTTACCAGTTCACGCGCAATCTCACGCAGGGTTTCATTGCCAAGCACCTTGACCGCGCTGTCGTTGGTTTCCAGCGCATCGTAAAAGGCAAGCTCATCTTCAGTCAGTCCTAGTTTTTCTCCACGACTGTCGGCTTCGCGCATCTCGCGAGCCAGCTCGATCAACTCCTCGATTACCTGCGCGGCTTCAATGGCGCGGTTCTGGTAGCGAAGCAGCGTATTTTCCAGCATTTCCAGAAAGGATCGCGCCTCTACCAGGTTCTTGCGGCGCCGAGTCGCCAGTTCGCCTTTCAAGAGCTTTTGCAGCAATTCGACGGCAAGATTTCGATGCGGCATGCCCTGTACTTCAGCCAGGAATTCTTCAGAAAGGATGGAGACGTCAGGTTTGTTCAGACCAGCCGCGGCAAATATGTCGACGACGCCTTCGGGCGCGACTGCGCGTGAAATAATCTGGCGTATCGCATGGTCCATTTCATCATCAGGCTTGGGGCTTCCTGGCGCAGGCTGGGCAAGCCGGGCGCGGACACGTTGAAAGAAGCCGACGTCGTCGCGGATGCGCATGGTCTCTTCATGCGGTACAGAAAGGGCGAAAGCCTGGGAAAGCTCTCGTACGGACTTAAGACAGCGATCTTTCCCATTTTTCTGCGCTAGAATATGCTCCTGCGCAGCCGCCAAAATGCCATCGTGTTCATCGGAGGACATGTCTAGTGACCAACGAGACCGGTCGAAGTCATGGAAGAGAGCACAACAGATTTCATACTTCTCCAGCATGACCTTGACTGCTTCTTCCTGATCCAAGGCCGTCTTGCCCATGCCGCCGCTTTCAGTATAAGTAGCCAGCGCACGCTTTAGTTCCGGCGCGAGCCCCAGATAGTCCACAACTAGGCCACCCGGCTTGTCTCGGAAAACCCGGTTCACCCGTGCGATGGCCTGCATCAAGCCGTGGCCGCGCATGGGCTTGTCGACATACATGGTGTGCAGATTGGGCGCGTCAAAGCCGGTGAGCCACATATCGCGCACCAGCACGATGCGGAATGAATCCGCCGGATCGCGAAAGCGTTTTGCCAGCGTCTCGCGCCGCGTCTTGTTGCGGACGTGCTTCTGCCAGTCGTCCGGATCGTTGGCGTTGCCAGTCATCACGATCTTGATTTCGCCATTGCGCTTCCAGGCAGGCCGCAGACGGACCAACTCGCGGTACAGGTCGACGCAAATGCGGCGGCTCATGCAGACGATCATCGCCTTGCCTTCAAGGGTTTGCAGCCGCTCTTCATAATGGCAAACAATATCTTGCGCGACTTGCTTCAGACGTTTTTCCGCGCCCGCCAGCGCCTCAAGCTGCGCCCATTTCGTCTTTAGCTTTTCCTTGCGCTCGAGCTCCTCGCCCTCGGTCGCTTCCTCGAAATCGGGATCGATATTGGGACGCTCTTGCTCGTCGAGATCAAGTTTGGCCAACCGACTTTCATAATAAATGGGGACAGTGGCGCCGTCATCGACCGCGCGCTGGATATCGTAGACGCTGATCATGTCGCCGAATACTGCCTGCGTGTTGGCGTCCTGCTTCTCGATGGGCGTGCCGGTAAAGCCGATAAAGGAGGCATTGGGCAGGGCATCGCGCATGTGCCGCGCGAAGCCATCGATGAAATCGTACTGGCTGCGGTGGGCTTCGTCGGCGATGACCACGATATTGCTTCGCTCCGAAAGACGGGGATACTTGCCGCCCTTGCGCTCGGGAAAGAATTTCTGAATGGTGGTGAAGACCACGCCGCCCGCTTCCACCGCCAGCTTCGCTTGCAGGTCGGCTCGGCTTTCAGCTTGCATCGGCGGTTGGCGCAGAATGTCCTGGCAGCGCGAAAATGTACCGAAGAGTTGATCGTCAAGATCGTTGCGGTCGGTCAGCAGCACCAGCGTTGGATTGCGCATGGCTGGCTCGCGGATGATGCGCCCGGCGTAGAAAGCCATGGTCAAACTCTTGCCCGAGCCCTGGGTGTGCCAGACGACGCCGATGCGACCATCGCCCGTTTTACCGCCGGCCCGCTCTCCCTCCTGCGCCTCGCGCTGACCGGCAGCTCGCAAGGTCTCGCGCAGCGCCATCTCAACCGCGACCACCTGATGGTAGCCAGCCATCTTCTTCTCCAGCGCGCCGCCATCGTCCTCGAAGACGATAAAATCGCGCAAGAGCGACAACCAACGCGCCGGCTCGCAGAGACCTTCCAACATGACTTGCAGCCCGGGCCGCGCCTCATTAGATAGCGAACGCCAGGTTTTGACCCATTCCCGCCCAGCCGTCAGCGTGCCAACCCGCGCCTGCAAGCCATCAGAAACGATCAAAGCCGCATTCATGGCGAAAAGAGTCGGCAATTCGGACTTGTAAGTTTGCAACTGCCGCCAGGCGCTCCAAATCGTCGCGTTAGGGTCAGCCGCGTTTTTGAGCTCGATCAGTCCCAGCGGCAAGCCATTGACGAAAAGCGCCACATCCAGGCGGCGGCGCTGGTCATATTCTTCCACAGTGAACTGGTTGACCGCCAGCCAGTCGTTGTTGTCGGCGTCCTCATAATCGATCACCTGCGCCTGCGCCCCGCGGATGCCGCCGGCTTCAGCGCGGTATTCCACCGTGACGCCATCCACCAGCAGCGCATGAAATTGGCGATTGCGCGCTTCCAAAGTCGCGCCTTCCGGTCGCGTCAACTTGCGAAAAGCATCATCCAGCGCTTCCGCCGGCAGATCGGGGTTGAGCCGGCCGAGGGCGTCGCGCAAGCGCAGTGCAAGCACGACGTCTTTATAGCTGCGGCGTTCGGCGAAGAGACCGCCAAATGCGATGTCGGGTCCGTAGGCGGTGCGCCAGCCGAGACTCTCCAGCCAGGCCAGGGCGACCTGCTCGACTTCAGCCTCAGTGATAGCGGTTATGAATGTGCTACTCTGGACCATTACCGACCTGGAATACTCCCGGTTGATTGCTGGTCACCTCAGTCATCTGAAAACCGCTAGACTCGAAAAACGTCATCAAGTCCTGCATGTACTCCTCCATAGGTTCCAATTCCACAATCCGCGACATCTCTCGACCTGATCGAGTCAGGGCAACACCGTATAACTTAAACTCTGGGCTCGTTTCCCGTTGCGTTGTCGGTACCAAAACCCAATATCGGCCCTGAAATGTGAATGGAAAGCGCATTACCTGTCCTGGGTAAGGCGCAGATATCGGAATCCCTATGCTCATTTTAAGGTCACACCAAGAGTTGTATTCAGAGATTATCAACCCATACTCGTTGAGAGCATTAAGAACATCGAAGGAAAATCCATACTTTCCGAGTACGTTTTCGCCCGCATTGCCTCCCAGCGAAGGGACTCTCGCGTCAAAGAAGGAGGCATCATCGGGCTTTAGCAATACACACGCAGAACAAAGTCTCTGAAAAGTGTTGGCAGTGGGCTGATCAAGGTTCTTCAATATGCTCAATGTTCGCAGCGATGTACTTCCAGGTCTCTCTACCTCACCTGCAAGGATCTTGCCCCAAAGCTGCTGCATCTCTTCAGAGGATACGTCCTGTACATCGTTGAAGAAACGCGCTGTCCAGTCGTGGTCCGGCTCGTGATCTGCTACCTCTTTTCCTTCAAGCTCCAAGGCCGCTTTTGTTAAGACCTGCCCGATGTTACTTTGTCTCTTTTCCTCCTGAAACTGAATCCGCTGAGTGATCGCCGCTCCGAATTCAAGCTGTCCTTGGATAATTGAGTCAGGTGATACTAGCATTGACCGGGCATTCGCTTGTGCATTGGCTAAGATCTGCATGGTAGTTGCGTGCCCTTCGGCCGCGATTCTTTGCGCCTCCGTCTCTCCCTCAGCAGCTATCACCTTGGCTTTTGCTTCTTGTCGGGCTTTCCAAGGTGCCAACATGTGGCCGGCAACGCTGCCGATTCCACTAGCAGCATAATCGACCAGTTTACCAAATGCTGGAACAAACGATTCTATGTCCACTAGTTATCCCTCCTTCACCCGCACTTCACCCGACACCAACTCTGGCAGCAATGCGTCCCGCTGGGCCGCGAGCAAACGGCATTCTTTTTCCAGTTGATGCTGGCGAGAGAAGATAGCGCTGGCGTGGTGGTTGAACTCGGCCAAGACTTGCTTGTCGGGTACTAGCTGCTTGTTCATGTACGCCAAATTTCGGTTCAGGCCTGGCACTGCCGAGTCAGCCGAAAGGGATGGGAGGTCTTGGCCTGTCAAGGCGAAGAACAGGAAGGGCAATCCCAAGCCGGGGTCTTTTGGGACAACATAAAACGTCGTGTCGATTGGGAAGAAGTCACCATGCGTCCAAGTAACGACTCCGGGATTGCCCTTCCTGCCCACAACTATGCCTGGCCCCGCCACGAGATTTGCGTCGTGCCAGCCAATTTGTCCGTTAGAGCCATACACGGGAATGGGACCATCCTTTCGGTCTACTGCCCTCAGAGCTTTGCCGTAGGCCAGTTCACCAAGCTCCCCCAACTCCTTCACTTCCCACCCCTCGGGAATCTCCCCCAACTCCGAGGGCACAAGGCGATCCGGAAAGAGCGCGGCGATATGCGGCGGCAGGCCAGTATCGCGACCCGCCATCTTGGCGCGGACGGGGTCGAAGTCGACGAACCAGGACTTGAAGAGGGCGCGGGCTATCGCTTCCAGCGTCTCGTTCATGCGCCGGTTGAGCTCGATCTTGTCGTCCAGCGTACCGAGGATACGGGCGATGGCGCGTTGTTCTGGTAGGGGTGGATAATGTATTTTGATATTGCTGAGAATCTGCGTGTTCAACGACGGCATCGTTGCACCAACAGCGATTGACCTAATATGTTCTTGAAAGGATGGTAATCCAAAGAAATATGAAAGAAACCGCGAGTCCATTTTGTCTGGGTCAACTCTAACGCGAAGACAGCGGCCCGAAAAAAGCCAGCCGTTTTCTGAATCTGTAACATAGGCTCTGCGATCAACAGATCCAACACGACTAAAGACAATGTCACCGGCATTCAAAGTGTATTTTGCGAGGCGTGTCTTATCTGCATCTGATACGAGCGGTAGGTCTTGATGAATGATTCTGTTGTCCCCTAAATGCTTGACAGTGATAATTGGCGTACCACGTTCAACATAGTCGCGTTGATGGAGCTGACTACCAAATGGTCCGGTTTGGATTCCGTCCTTAGCCACACATAAGTCTTCTAGTCGGTCTTCATAATAGTCGATTGAAAAAGGACCATAAGCAGATACGCGCCACTCATCCACCATATCCAAGCTCCTTGAGATTGTCGGCAATGGCGTCCGCTGCAACTCCACGATCTGCTTGAAGGCATCTCCAATCCGGTTGAAATCCACAACGTCGACCGTGTACGGGAGAGATGAGTCTTCGAAAGCGTCTTTCAGGGCGCCCAGCACTGAGTGGCTAAGCTTGCCTTCATCCTCCAAGGCCAAGTCCAAATCTGAGGAGTCCTTGGTGGTCCAGTTGGCGCGGCTCCCGAAGACCCAGACTTTGACGCCCGCAGGCAGATTCTTGATCAGGATGTCCTGCACAATTTCGAGGTGGTCTGGCCTGATATCCACAGGGCTA